>JAETSB010000016.1 GCA_021769865.1 Oscillospiraceae bacterium | reverse complement strand
TTCATTGAACATTCCTCCTTTAAAGATTACGGTCCGTCCGAACTTCCGACGCCCCCTCCAGGATTCGTGTCGGGGCTAGCCTCTTCCCACATCAAGCCTGGAATTGGCCCCTTCCGCCCGTCGTCCGCAAATGCAATCTAACAGGAAAAAAACCCCCTGACAAGGCTTTTTCCGGCCTTTTAACCGAACTGAAAACCGCCATACGATAGCCTGGTCAAATTTGCCGGAGGAACATAACGCAGACCAATTTTTACCAAAAAGCGGGAGCCGGGCGGGCAGGTCCCTTTGGCGAAGCACTCCACCTCCTGCCCCCCGGCTCCCGAGGGTGTTATTCGGCTTTTCGTTTTTCCTGCTCCGGGAGGTAGTATTTCTGTCCCAGCTGGACCAGCGCCCCCTCCTCCACCATGCGGTGGAGCACCAGGGTGCACTGCTTCGGCTGGATGTGGAGGAGGTCCACGATGTCCTGGCGATAGGCGAAGCCCGCCTCCGCCAGATATTCCAGAATGGCCTCCCGGTGCTTTTCCGGCGGCACCACGGTGCCGGGAAGATAGTACTTGCCCCCCACCCGGACCAGCTTCCCGTGCTCCGTCAGCCGGCGGAGGCGGGCGTATGTAGCGGTCTTGGACAGGCCCAGCAGCTCCGACACGTCCCCGCGGGAGAGAAAGCCCCGTTCCAGGGCCCGCTGGAGAATGCGCTCATCCTCCTCATCCCGGCCGTCGTCCCGCCTCAGGTCCCGGAGGCTCACCCGCTCCAGTCCGCCCCGGATCAGCGCCGCCCGGGTGAGCCGGGACAGCCGGGGAAGGTCCAGGGGCTTCCGGGACTGCTCCGTCAGGAGGACGTGGGGGTCCTCCCCCGGGCTTCTCCGGCCGTGCTCCTCCTCTAATATGCGCCGGACGGCGCTGGTCATAGGCACGTCCCGGTCCGGCAGGCGGAGGATGCTCTCCGGAAAGTCCACCTGCTCCCAGGTCAGGGCGATCATCTCCTGGGCCTGGAGCCCCAGCTGCCAGCCCAGCCACATGGCTAAACCGGCTGCCGTGTCTCGCTCCGCCTGGAGGAGTTTCCACAGTTTGAACTCGTCCACCTGCGCCGGTGGAGGCTTGGGGGCCTTCCTGGCCGGCGCGCTGGCGGAAAAGCGGACCTGCAGGGTGGCCACCTCCACGCCGCTGATCCGGGCCGCCTCAGGCCAGTCCATCCGGTCCAGGCAGCGGATAATCCAGTCGTAGCGCAGGTCCAGCAGCCGCACATCTCCCAGCCCGCCCCGGTCCAGGGCCAGCCGGGCGATCCGGGAGATGGACTCCAGGCGCATGGGCTTCCGCTCCCGGGCCGAGAGGAGGACATGAGGGTCTCCCGGCTCCTCCCGGGCTTCCCGGGCCTCCCGAAGCTTCCAGAGGAAGGAGCGGACCTCCCGCTCCAGCGGGACCATCCGGTCCGGCAGCTCCAGCCGGTTGTCCAGAAAAGAGACCTGATCCCAGGTCAGGGCGGCGATCTCCTCCCGGGTCAGCCCCTCCAGCCAGGCCAGGCGGAGGACCAGAGCCTCCGGCCCGGTCTGCTCCCGTTCCAGGAGGCGGCGCAGAGCGGCCTCATCCAGGCGGCGGTTCTTTTCCTCCATGGGTCCCCTCCTCTCCAGACGTCATTCAGCGTTATTTTTATCTAGCAAGCAAAACGAACTTTTGGAAACATTCCCCAGCCGCTTTTTCCCCGCAGAGACTTAATCCCCGGCGGCGGCTTCCTCCGCCTCCCGGGGCGCGCCGGACCGTTCCACGCCGGTGAGATCCCAGCAGCCGTGCCGGGTCACCAGCCCGCCGGAGAGCCGGCCCTGGTGCACGGTGAAAATCGCGTCGTAGGGCTCCTTGTCCACTCGGGACCGCAAGGCTCCGGAAATCAAGTACTTGCCGCTTTGCAAAACACTGCCGGAGAACCGGTTCCGGCGGCTGAGCAGGCACAGCTCCCCAGAGACGGCGCCGGCCTCCTCCTGGAGCAGCAGCTCCCCCGCCCGGGGCCCCAGCTGACTCTGCAGCACGACGGTGTAGCAGACTTTTTTCACAGCATCACTTCCTGTTATGGTTCGATTATAAATAGGCGAGTGTTTTCACCAAAGGGACAATTTTGCAAAAAGCGTCTAATTTTGGACATATTTGAAACAATTGTCAAATCCGTTGGAGACTGTACGCCGTTAGTATGAAAAAAAGAGGGCGGGAAAACCCGTCCTCTTTTTAAATGCCGCTCCTCAGAGCGTCTGATCCCACTCTCCCCGCTCCCACAGGGTCTGCCACACGGCTCCCGCTGCGCTTCGCTCCGCCGTCCGCTCCAGGGCATCCGCCAGCTCATCCGGGGACATGACCGCCCCGTCCCGGACCCAGCTTTCCAGCAGGGACAGCAGCAGCGTCCGGCCGCTTCGGTACTCCCGTTCCTCCCCCGCCTGATCCGGCGGCGTGCCGCATCGGCCCCTGTAGTAGGCCCGGACCGCCTCCAGCGTCTCCTTCAGGGGAATCATCTCCTCCAGGCCCGCCTGGCCGTCCTGATCCAGCACCGTCTGATAAAAGGCCCGCTGTTCCCCCACTCGGTCCAGCAGGACCAGCAGCGCCTGCCGCCAGGTCAGGCACTCCTCCAGACGGCTCAGCAGCAGGGCTCTCTCCTGTTGGACAGCCCAGGCGAAGAGGTCGTAAACATCCTTGAAGTGATAATAGAACGACTGCCTTCGAAGTCCGCACAGCTCCGTCAGCTCCCGGACCCGGATCTGGTCCAGCGGCCTTTGCCTCAGCAGCGCCCGCAGGGCGGCGCTCAGCTCCTGCCTGGTTCGATTCTCATATTCCGGCATAAACTCCTCCTGACCGCCGGAGTTTTCGGCCCCGGCGCATTTGAATGATTTCCCGCCTTTCCGGCGGAAAGTCCGTTTTTTCGCCGCTTTAAGCATACTCTACGCCCTCCTTCCCGTCAAGATTTCCCGCTTTTTCATTTTTCCATTTCCCTCGACAAATTCAGACAAGTTATTTCCCGAATCTTGTGTATCATATCCATAGTACCCAGCTACATTTTGTGTTTCATTAGAAAGGAAGACCTGCTATGACCGCACTTTCCAAAGAATACCTGCTACTGTTCAACGCCGTCACCGACGCGGAGCGGACCTTGGCCCAGCTGCGGGAGACCCTGTTGGAGGCCCAGCGGCAGGCCGAGGAGCTTTTCCTGGAAGATGAGGCCGGGGACGATCCTCCCGCCGAGCCATAAGCCGCCGGAAAAGCCGTTGACCTTCCGCCGCAAATGGGGTACAATGGCCTCATATCCCGGCAGCCGCTGCCATGGCAGGGGACCTTCCGCGGGAAGGTCCCCTCCTTTTTTAAGTGAAGCCGCCGGACCCATGGAGGTCGACTATGCCCAGTATCTCTGTCATCGTTCCCGTCTATCAGGCGGAGAAATTCCTGCACCGCTGCCTTGACAGCGTGGCCCGCCAAACCTTTTCCGACTGGGAGCTGATTTTGGTGGACGACGGGTCCACCGACGGCTCCGCCGCCCTGTGCGACCGGTTCGCCGCCAGGGACGAACGGGTCCGGGTCTTTCACCGAAAGAAAAACCAGGGCGTCAGCGAAGCCCGGAACCTGGGGCTCAATGAGGCCAAGGGGGACTATATCGCCTTCCTGGACGCCGACGACTGCTATGAATTCCAGGCCCTGGAGACCCTCTGGAACCTCCGGGAGCAGTCCGGCGCGGACGCCGCCGCCTGCGGCCTTACCTACCTGTTCCCCGATGGAAAGGAGAGCGTCCAGAGCCAGCTTCCCGCCGGAATCTACGGGGAAACGGAAATCCGGGAGAAACTGATCGACCCCCTGGTGGGGGACCGGCTGACCCAGCCGGTGTTCAACGGCTACAGCGTCTGCTACCTCTTCTCGGCGGAAATCATCCGCAAACATCACCTTGTTTTCGACGGGCCCTATCTGGAGGACGAGCTCTTCGTCCTGGAGTACTTCTGCTGCGCCCGGTCCCTGGCGGCGACGGATCAGCCCCTCTACCGCTATTTTCTCCACGGGGAGTCCGCTACCCATCATTACATGAAGAACTTCCCCCAGGTCTTTTCCCGCTTCATGGAACGGAAGGAGGCGTTGGTTTCCAAGTACGGCCTGGAGGCCGCCCGGCCCCAGTGGCGGGAGAGCTCCAACTGGGCGGGCCTGCTCATCGCCGTGGGCAACGAGTACGCCCGGGACAACCCCAAGACCATCCGCCAGCGGCAGAAGGCCGTGAAGGAGTTCTGCCGGCAGCCGGAGATGGAGAAGGCCATCCGGGAGCTGGCCCCCATGGGCCTCAGTCCCAACAAGCAGATGGTGGCGAACCTGGTCCGGGGAAAGCACTTTTTCACTCTGACCCAGCTCTACCGCCTGAAAAACCGCATTTGAGGAAACCGTCATGACACTTCTGAAAGAAAGCTATCTCTGCCGTCTTCTGGCTCTGCTCCTAGCGGCCTATGAGGACAGCGGGCTCCACCGTCTGGCCGTCCGCGTTGGGGCCTGGTGCAATCGCCAGATCGACGAAAGCGCCGTCCTCCGCCCCCTGTGCCGGGAGGGGGCCGTGGCCCGCTCCTGGCCGGACAGCCTCGCCTGCAAGCTGTTGTCCCGGCTGGTGAACCTGCCCGGCCGCCTGCTGCGGAGCTTCTACCTGCTTCTGGAGGGGACCTTTGAGGACAGCTTCTTCGCGCGCCTTGCCTTCCGCCTGGGGGACGAGACCGCCGTGGCCGAGGGCTGGCTGATCCTCCTTCTCTGGATCATCCCCTACGAGTACTGGAACAACGCCTACACCCTTGTGGCCTTTCTGGCTCTCCTGCTCCTGCTCCACGCCGGGGCCATGGGCCGGGGGAACCGCCGCCTGGACGTGGAGGCCGTGGGCTTCTTCCCCGCCCTGTTCTTCGGGGCCGTGGTGCTGGGGGTGGTGTTCTCCCTGACCCGGAACGCCTCCACCCGCTTCCTGGTCTACCACATCTCCGCCGCCCTCTGCGTCCTGGTGACGGTCAGCGCCCTGCGCTCGGCGGAGGAGCTCAAGCGCCTGGCGGCGGGGGCCTCCGGCTGCGTGGCGGCGTCCTCCCTGTACGCCGTCTACCAGCGTCTCTCCGGTCTGGAGGTCAACGAGTCCTACGTGGACATGGACCTGAACGCCGACATGCCCAGCCGGGTCCTCTCCTTCTTCGACAACCCCAACACCTTCGCCGAGGTGCTGATTCTCCTCCTGCCTCTGACCCTGGCCCTGATTCTGTGCTCCAGGCATATCATCTCCAAGCTGGCGGCCTCGGCGGCCTTCGTCCTGGGGGCCGCCGCCCTGGGCATGACCTACTGCCGGGCCGCCTGGATCGGCATTGCCTGCGCCATGGTGGTGATGCTCTTCCTCTGGAAGCCCAAGCTGCTGCCCCTCTTCTTCGCCCTGTGCGTCCTGGCGGTGCCCTTCCTGCCCGCCAGCATCTGGAACCGCATCCTGACCATTTTCGACAGCTCGGACTCCTCCACCAACAGCCGCTTTCCCCTGTTCAAGGCGGGCCTGGAGGTCATCCGCCGCCGCCCTCTCTCCGGCGCGGGCCTGGGCACCGCCGCCGTCCAGCGGTACGTGAAGCTGCTGAACTTCTACCACGCCCGGACTCCCTTCGTTCACTCCCACAACATCTACCTCCAGGTCTGGGCGGAGATGGGTGTCCTGGGCTTCGTGGGCTTCGTGGGCTCCGCCCTCTGGGGGGTGAAGCGGGCGGCCCACGCCGTCCGGCACTGTGCCGACGGGGCTGTCCGGACCATCACCTGCGCCGCCTGCGCCGCCCTCTGCGGGGCCCTGGTCTGCGGCCTGGCGGACTACCTCTGGAACTATCCCCGGGTCATGTGCATCTTCTGGTTCGTCTTCGCCGTGGCCCTGGGCGGCGTGAAGCTCTGCGAAGAAAGCGCCCCTGTCTGAGAGAAACAAGCTCCGGCGGAAATTCCGCCGGAGTCTTTTTCTTCCGCATAAACCACCCTCCTCCGGGCATCCTATGGTGAAACCCACTGCCACAAGGAGGCGCGCTATGAACAGCAAACGAATCGGACGCCGCACCGTCGCCCTGGAGCATCCCCCCTCTGTCATCTCCTACGCCAACATCGGCGGCAAGCTGGAGGGGGAGGGCCCCCTGCGACAGCACTTTGACGAGCTGGACCAGGACTCCTTTTTTGGGGAAAAGACCTGGGAGAAGGCGGAGTCCGCCATGCAGAAGCGGGTCCTCCATCGGGCCCTGGACCAGATCAGGCTGAAGCCGGGCGACCTGGACTATATCTTCGCCGGGGACCTCTTGAACCAGTGCATCGGGTCCTCCTTCGGCCTGCGGGAGTTCGGCGTGCCCTTCTACGGGCTCTACGGGGCCTGCTCCACCATGGGGGAATCGCTGTCCCTGGCGGCCATGGCCATTGACGGGGGCTTCGCGGAGAAAGCCGCCGCCATGACCTCCTCCCACTTCTGCACGGCGGAGCGCCAGTACCGGATGCCCGTGCCCTACGGCAACCAGCGGACCCCCACCGCCCAGTGGACCGCCACCGCCGCCGGATGCACCATCCTGGCTTCCCAGGGGGAGGGGCCTTATATCACCCACATCACCTGCGGAAAAATCGTGGACAAGGGCATCGCCGACGCCAACAACATGGGGGCCGCCATGGCCCCGGCGGCCTACGACACCCTGTCCGCCTTCTTCCAGGACACGGGGACCAAGCCCCAGGACTACGACCTGGTGGTCACCGGGGACCTGGGGGAACTGGGCCACGCCATCGTCCGGGACTTCTTCTCCCGGGACGGCATCGACATGGGGAACCACTTCCAGGACTGCGGCCTCCTCCTCTATGACCGGGAGAAGCAGGACATGCACGCCGGGGGCTCCGGCTGCGGCTGCTCCGCCTCGGTGCTGAACGGCTACCTCCTCTCCGGCATGCGGCAGGGAAAGTGGAAGAAGATCGTCTTCGCCCCCACCGGGGCCCTGCTGTCCCCCACCTCCAGCTTCCAGGGGGAGTCCATCCCCTCCATCTGCCACGCCCTCTGCATCTCCACGACGAAATGAAAAGAGGCCCGGAGACCCCGGGCCTCTTTTCTTTGTGCAGATTGCCGGTTGACTTTGGTATGAAATCAGACTATAGTATCCTTTGCAAGTCTGATTTCATACTATAGGAGGCCGCTTCCATGGACCACTATGCCCTCTTTCAGGAATATCTGCAAATCGATCATCAGATTGACGAGTTTTATCACACCCTGGCCCAGGCCCTGGGCCTGTCGGACAGCGCCCTCTGGGTGCTGTGGAGCCTGGCGGAACTGGGGGAGGGCTGCACCCAGAGAGACGTCTGCCGCCAGTTTCTCCTCAGCAAGCAGACCGTCCACTCCTCCGTCCGGAAGCTGGAGCGGGACGGCGTCCTCTCCCTCCGCCCCGGGGAGGGCCGGGAGGTCGCCCTCTTTCTCACGGACCGGGGCCGGGAGCTGGTCCGGGAGAAGGTTCTTCCCACCATGGAGGCGGAGCGGACCGCCGCCGCGGGCCTGACGGAGGCGGAGTGGCGGGACATGATCCGCCTGTCCCGGAAATGGCTGGCCCTCTTCCGGGAGGCGGCGGCCTCCATCCCAAAAACATAAACCCCTTGGAAACACAAGAAAGGAATCCCCTATGCACATCCATTTATCCGAACATTTTACTTACGGCAAGCTCCTGCGCTTCACCTTTCCCACCATGGTCATGCTGATCTTTACCTCCATCTACGGCGTGGTGGACGGCGTGTTCGTCTCCAACTACGCGGGCAAGACCGCCTTCGCGGCGGTGAACCTCATCATGCCCGCCCTGATGATCTTCGCCGCCGTGGGCTTCATGCTGGGCACCGGCGGCAGCGCCGTGGTGGCCCGCACCATGGGCGAGGGGGACCTGCCCCGGGCGAACCGTTACTTTTCCCTCATCGTCATCGCCGGCGTGATTTCCGGCGCGGTTTTGACCATCCTGGCCGAGCCGGTCATGGAGCCCCTCTGCGTCCTCCTGGGCGCCGAGGGAGAGATGCTTCCCCAGGCCGTCCGCTACGGCCGCATTCTGTCCCTGGCCCTGGTGCCCTTTATTTTACAGAATATGTTCCAGAGCTTTCTGGTGGCGGCGGAGCGTCCCAAGCTGGGCCTGGGCCTCACGGTGGCGGCGGGCCTCACCAACATGGCGGGGGACTGGCTGCTGGTAGGGGTCCTGCCCTGGGGCGTGGCCGGGGCGGCCATCGCCACGGTGGCCAGCTCCTTCGTGGGTGGCGTGGTGCCCCTGGTGTACTTCCTCCTGCCCAACAAGACCCCCCTCCGGCTGACGGACACCCGGTTTGAGGGCCGGGTGCTGGCCCAGACCTGCTCCAACGGCTCCTCGGAGATGATGGGGAACCTCTCCACCTCCCTGGTCAGCATCCTCTATAACTTCCAGCTCATGCGCCTCATCGGCGAGGACGGCGTGGCCGCCTTCGGGGTCATCATGTACGTGAATTTCATCTTCATCGGCGTCTTCATGGGCTACTCCATCGGCGCGGGCCCCATCGTCAGCTACCACTACGGCGCGGGAAACCAGGAAGAGCTGCGGAGCCTCCTCCGGAAAAGCCTCCTGCTGATGCTGGCGGGCTGCGCGGGGCTCACCGCCGCCGCCGTGGCCCTGGCGGGGCCCCTGTCCCGCGTCTTCGTGGGCTACGACGGGTCGCTGCTAGCCCTCACCACCCGGGGCTTCCGGCTCTATTCCCTGTCCTTCCTGGCCATGGGCTTCAACATCTTCGGCTCCGCCTTCTTTACCGCCCTGGGAAGCGGCGTGATCTCCGCCGCCATCGCCTTCCTGCGGACTCTGCTCTTCCAGACGGCGGCCATTTTCGTCCTGCCCCTCTTCCTGGGGCTGGACGGCATCTGGCTGGCGGTGACGGCGGCGGAGCTGCTGACCCTGGCGGTGACCGCCCTGTTCCTGGTCACCCAGCGCCGGCGCTACGGCTACGGCGGCTGATCCCGCAGATCCATCCCCGCCGTGCCCCCCGCCACAATGACGGCGGGGGCCTCCAGCCCGGCTTCCCGAACCCGTTCCGCAATGTCTCCCAGCGTCCCCCGGACCGCCCGGGGGGCGTTTTTTCCGCCAATCACGGCAACGGGGGTTGACCGGGGCAGTCCGGCCCCGATCAGGCGGCGGGCGATCTCCTCCAGCTGGGACAGGCCCATGAGGAACACTAGGGTCCCCCGCAGTCGGGCCAGCTCCTCCAAGTCGGGCGGCCCCTCCGTCGAATCCGCCGTGTGGGCGGTGACCACGTGGAAACCCCGGCTGACCCCTCGGTGGGTGACGGGGATCCCCGCCGCTCCCGGCACGGCCACGGCGGAGGTGACGCCGGGGACATACTCCCACTCAATCCCGGCGGCCTGGAGAGCCAAAGCTTCCTCTCCCCCCCGGCCAAAGACAAAGGGGTCCCCGCCCTTGAGGCGGACCACGGTCTTCCCCTCCCGGGCCTTGGAGACCAGCAGGGCGTTAATGTCCTCCTGGGCCATGGAGTGCCGCCCCCGCCGCTTGCCCACATAAATTCGCTCGGCGCTCTCCGGGGCCGCGTCCAGCAGCTCCGGAGACAGCAGGTCGTCGTAGACCACCGCCCCGCAGCGCTCCAGCAGCCGAAGGCCCCGGACGGTAATCAGGTCCGCCGAAGCGCAGCCCGCGCCCACCAGATAGACCTTTCCGGCCCTTGGCGCACCCTCCAGAACCGCCTCCAGCGCGGCCTCTTCCAGGGGGAAGCCCCCCTCCAGGCAGACGGAAAACAGCCGGGAGAACACGGCGGCCCGCCGCGCCTCCGGCACCCGCGCCCGGACCATGGAGCGCAGGGAGGCCAGGTAGTCCAGCAGCTCTCCGAAGTCCTCCGGGACCGCCTCGTCCACCCGCCGCTTCACCCAGGCGGCGGCGCTGGGGCTGGCCCCGGCGGTGGAGACGCCGACGGTCAGGTCCCCCCGTTTCACCAAGGCGGGAAACAGGAAGGTACATTGCTCCTTGTCGTCCACGGCGTTGACCAGGGTCCCTCTCTCCCGGCAGAGGGCCGCGATCTCCCGGTTCGCCTCCCGGTCGTCCGTGGCGGCGATGACGAAAAACTTTCCCTCCAGCATAGCGGGATCAAAGACCCGGCTGAGCAGTGTCAAACCGGGAAGTTCCTCAATCTCCGGCAGAATCTCCGGCGCGGCCACGGTAAGCCGGGGCCCGTAGGGCAGGAGTTTTCCAATCTTCCGGGCCGCCACGGCCCCGCCGCCTACGACCAGGCCCTCCCGGCCCTTCAGGTCCATAAAAAACGGAAAATACGCCATGTTCAGTCCTCCGACCGCAGCTCGCAAAAATAGCGCCAACCCTCCGGACCGGCGACCCGGTCCAGGCGGACGCCCATGACCCGGGCCAGGATTCCGCTTTGAAAAATCTCCTTCGGCCCGCCCAGGGCCAGCAGGCGGCCCTCTCCCAGCACGGCCACGTCGTCCGCCGCCGTCAGGGCCAGGCAGAGGTCGTGGAGGACCACCGCCGCGCCGCGCCCCTCCCCCGCCAGGCGGCGGAGCAGGGCCAGGGTCTCCAATTGATGCCGCACGTCCAGGTAGGTGGTGGGCTCGTCCATCAGAATCGTCTCCGTCTCCTGGGCCAGGGCCAGGGCCAGATAGACCTTCTGCCGCTGTCCTCCGGACAACTCCGGCAAAGGCCGGTCCGCCAGATCCAGCGCTCCCGCCGCCGCCAGGGCCCGGTCCACGGCCTCGTAGTCCTCCCGCCGGTAGCGCCGGGGATAGGACAGGTAGGGAAACCGGCCGTGGAGGACCATCCGCCGGGCCGTGATGCTGGGCACCGCCCGGGACTGGGGAAGATACGCGATTTTTTGAGCGGCCTGCCGGGGGCTATAGTCCCCCAGCGGCTTTCCATCCAGCAGAATCTCCCCGCCAAGGGGCGGCAGAAGGCCCGGCAGGGTCCGCAGCAGCGTGCTCTTTCCGCAGCCGTTGGGCCCCAGCAGCGCCAGCACCCGCCCGGGGCGGACGGCCAGGGACACGTCCTCCAGCACCCGTCTGCCCGGGTAGCCCACGGAGAGGTGGTTCACTTCAAGCACGGCCCATCCCCCTTCCTCGCCTCTGCCGCAGCAGCAGCCAGAGGAAAAACGGCCCGCCCAGCAGGGACAGCACTACGCCCACCGGCAGCTCATAGGGGGCGAACAGCGTCCGGGCCAACACGTCGCACACCGTCAGCAGCGCCGCGCCCCCCAGCGCCGCCGCCAGCAGCAACCGGGCGGAGCTGTCCTCCCCCGCCAGGCGGCGGGCGATATGGGGCGCGATGAGGCCCACGAAGCCCAAAAGGCCCGCGAAGCTCACCGCCGCCCCCGCCAGGGCCGCCGCCAGGGCCAGCAGAATCAGCCGCAGCCGCCGGGCCGGAAGCCCCAGGCTTCGGGCGGTCTCCTCCCCCAGGAGCAGCACGTCCAGCTCTCCCGCCAGGGAGAGGGCCAGGCCAAACGCCGCCAGGATCACCCAGAAGGCCGGGGTCACCCGGCTCATGGAGAGGTTCGCCACGCCCCCTACCCGGAAGTCCGTGTAGCCGTTCAGCGCGTCCGGGAAGAAGGTCAGCACGGCGTCAATGCCCGCGCTGAACATGCCGGATACCGCCACGCCCGCCAGCACCAGGGTCGTCTTCGACGCGCCGGTCCGGGACCCGATGAACAGCACCAGCCCCACGCCCCCCAGGGCCCCCAGGAACGCGGCGAAGGGAACCGCCGCCGTCCAGGCGGGCCACAGGGCGGCGCAGACGGCCGTGCAGAACCCCGCCCCGGCGTTGACGCCAATGATGTTGGGGGCCGCCAGGGGATTTCCCAGCACCCCCTGGATGATGGTCCCCGCCGCCGCCAGCGCCGCCCCCGCCAGGAGGCAGCCGCAGGTCCGGGGCAGGCGGGCGTAGAGAACAATCCTCGCCGCAGGTCCGCCGCCCCGCCCCAGCAGGGCGGCCAGCACCTCTCCCGGGTCCAGGGGCACGGCCCCCAGGCACAGGCTCAGCAGGGCGGAGAGAACCGCCAGGGCCCCCAGGGCCGGAACGATCCATTTAGTTGGGATAGAGAATGTCCGCGAGCTGTTCATAGGCTTCCCCCCAGCGGGCGTTGGGCTTTAGATTGTAGATCTGATGGTCCAGGATGAAAAACCGGCCCTCCTCCACCGCCCGGAGACCGCTCCAGGCGGGATTCGAGAGCAGGGCGGCCTCCAGGGATGCCTGGGCCTTTTCCACATTGGCGCTTGACGCCTGCAGGACCGCGAAAATATAATCCGGGTCCCCGGCGATGATGCCCTCCAGGCTCAGGTTCTCCAAGAGGCCCCCGCCGTCGGCGATGTTGACGCAGCCCAGGCCCGCCAGCATCTCCCCCAGGACGCTTCCCTCGCTGCCCTTGGCCTTGACCCCGCTGCCGCTGGCCCGGACGTAGAGAACCTTCGGGGCGCTGCCGTCCTGCCGGGCCAGGGCGGCGTCCACCTGGGCCCGGACGGCTTCGCCGTAGGTCTCATACCGCCCCGGCTGTCCCGTGAGGCGGGCGCAGACCTCCAGCATCCGGAGGTAGTCGTCGAAGCAGTCCACCTCAAAGTAAGCGGCGGGAATGCCCGCCCGGGCGAAGGCGTCCTTCAGCTCCAGGTCCGCGGCAGTGTTGACGCTGGCCAGGATCAGGTCCGGCTCCGCCGCCAGCAGCACCTCCAGGTTCGGCTCCTTCACGGCTCCCAAGTCCGTCACATCCTCCCCCAGGCCCAGGTCGAAGGAGGTCCACGCGTCCCCGGCGGCGGCGATGAGGGAGTCCTTTCCCCCGGCCAGGCACCAGATGTCCGCGAAGCTGCCGATCATCGCCGCTACCCTTTGGGGCGGCTCCAGTTCAAACTCTTGCCCCAGGTCGTCTGTAAAGGCAACAGCCTTGCTGGAAGAGAGCTTTGCCTCCTCGACAGGTTCCGGCGGCGTCTGACAGGCGGTCAGGAGCAGGAGCAGAGCAAACAACAGGCAAAGGCGTTTCATCGTTCTCTTCTCCCATCGCGCGGGAAAGGAGGCGGGCCGTAGGCTCGCCTCCTTTCCTTCAGAATCGCATCTCAGGCGTACTTCGCCACAATGGCGTTCAGGTCCTCCCGGTGGGCCTCGGACCACTGGCTCCAGGTCTGGCCCGCGGCCGCGGCCGCCTTGCCCAGCTCCACCAGCAGGGCGGGGATGTCCTTCTCCAGGATCACCGCCCCCGCCTCGCCGAAGCGGGCCTCGTCCAGCGCGTCGCTGCCCCCCAGGAACAGGCGGAAGGCGGGCTGGGGCTTCTTGTCCTCCAGGCGCACGCCGCCCTGGAAGCCGATGGTCCCCGCCTGATGAGCGGAGCAGCTGGAGGGGCAGCCGGAGATGTTGACCCGAGGCAGGGCCCCGTCGGGAATCTTCGCCTCCCGGACCGCCTTGACCGCGGCCTGGAGCAGCCCCTGGCTGTCCCGGACCCCCTGCTGGCACACCGTGGCGCCGATGCAGGCCACGCTGTACTCAAACTCCGTCCTCGCGCCGTCCTCCGTGACGGCCAGAACGGCGTTCGCCTCGGCGGCGGGGAGGTTGATGACATACAGCGTCTCGTCCGGCCCCACCCGACACTCCGCGTTGCACAAATCCTTCATGACATCGTACAGCTGGGCGGGCTTGTCCACCGGCAGCAGGCCGCCGATGGGGTGGTACTTCACGGCGTACAGCCCCGGCTGCTTCTGCGGGACGGCCCGGGGGTGGTCCAGCGTTTCTCCTCCCCCGCAGACGTCGGCCAAAGCCTCCAGCCGGGGCAGCTCCAGCCCGCCCTGGGCCTTCAGCGCCTCCACGTTTTTCAGGAACGCCTCCTTGAGCCCCTCGGGGCCCAGGGTGTCCTGCATAAAGCGGGTCCGGGCCTTGGCCCGGTTCTCATAGTTGCCGTGCCGGCAGAAGGTGTCCACCATGGCCCGGACGTAATACAGCACGTCCCCGGGCTTCACGGCCTCGTCCACCAGCACGCCCATGCGGTGGCCCATGGCCCCCAGGCCCCCGGCGATGCGGAGGGAGAAGGTCCCGTCGGCCTGGGCCCGGAAGCCCATGTCCCGGAAGGCGCTGTGGACGGAGTCGTCCACGCCGTTGGAAAAGGCGATTTTCAGTTTCCGGGGCATGTGGATCTCCCGGCAAATGGAGAGGAGGTAGTCCGTCACCGCCGCCGCGTAGGGGGAGGGATCGAAGGTCTCCCCCTTCTGCACGCCGGAGAGGGGACTGCACATGACGTTCCGGGGATTGTCCCCGCCGCCGCCCCGGCAGAGGATGCCCGCCTCCGCGGCCTCGGCCATGATGGCGGGGACCTGCTCCGCCGCCAGGTCGTGGAGCTGCACCGTCTCGCAAGTGGTGAGCTTCATCTTCCGGATCTGGTATTTCTCCACGGTGTCCGCCAGGAATTTCAGCCGCTCCATGGTCAGCCGCCCGGCGGGCATCCGCAGGCGGAGCATGTGCTTCGACTGGTCCCGCTGGGCGTAGCTGCCCATGCCGCCGGAATAGCCCTTGTAGTCCTTCTTGTCGATCTTCCCCTCCTGGAAGTCCCGAATCTTCCCGGAGAAGGTCTCAATTTCCTCCCGGTATGTCTGGAGCCATTTGGAATCCACCATAACGCGCCGCCCTCTTTCCAAGTGTCCCGCCCACAGGGCGGGGAATCTTCGCCGTTATTATACCACAGCCGCAAGGCGGCGTTGTGGTATATGCTTGAAATCTTGTATAATAGCCGTTTACGGCTATTATACCATAACCCTCCGCCTGCCGCAATCCCCAATCCGGCGAAATGGATTGCGCCGGGCGGAAAAATGTGGTACACTGGCGGCGTCACGATTTTAAAAGGAAAGAGGAGATATTCTATGGACTTCCAAACCCTCTCCGCCGCGCGGTATTCCCTGCGCAAGTTTGACTCCCGACCCGTGGAGCCGGAAAAGCTGGACCGGATCCTGGAGGCCGGGCGGAACGCCCCCACGGCCCACAACTACCAGCCCCAGCGCATCTTCGTCCTCCGGACCCCCGAGGCCCTGGAGAAGGCCGACGCCTGTTCCGGCGCCCACTTCCATCCGCCGGTGATGCTGGCGGTGGCCTACGACCCCGCCGTCTCCTGGAAGCGGGAGACCGACGGCAAGGACCACGGCGAAATCGACGCCGCCATCGCCGCCACGCAGATGATGCTCCAGGCGGCGGACCTGGGGCTGGGCACTACTTATGTGGGCATGTTCGAGCCGGACAAGCTCCTGGCGGCCTTCCCGGAGATGGCGGGGACCCGCCCCATCGCCCTGCTGCCCCTGGGCTACCCGGCGGAGGGAGCTCATCCCGCCCGACTCCACACGGACCGCAAGCCCATGGAGGAGCTGGTGAAGTATCTGTAACCTCAGCAAACAGGAGGCTGCCCTCTGGCAGCCTCCCGCTTTTTTACCGTCTCTTCCGCGTGCCCCGGTAGCCGCTCCGGCGGCCCCCGCCGCCGACGCTGCGCCCGTAACGGTAGCGGCGGCGGCTGAACAGCAGCCTCCAGCCCCCGAAGATCACGGCCAAAACCAGGACCACGCCCAGTCCCACCTTGGCGGCGGTGGTGGAGAAGAAGTTCTTCACATCCCGCCACAGAATGCGGATTCGGGACGCCTCCACGCCGGTGAAGGCCAGCAGGTCCACCTCCGCCAGCTCCTCCCCGTCCAGGGTGATGGTCATGGTGCCCAGCACGTCCCCCTCGGCAACGGGGGCCTCCACCGGGTCGGATTTCAGGGTGATGGTCTTCTCCAGCTCCTCCAGGTCCGTGTCCTTGGGTAGCAGCAGCTCCACCGCCTTGGCGGGGCGGAGGGTCACATGGTCCGTGGAGGAGAGGGACACCGGGGCCTCCCCGGCCACGTCGTCCTCCTTTAAAATGGTCTGATAGGCGAAGTTGCCATAGGCCCAGTCATAGAGCTTGTTCGTATACACGAAGCTGTAGGTCCACCAGGTGCCGTTCTCGTCCTGGGTCCGCTCCGCGCCCAGGATCACGCAGAGAAGGTCCATGCTGGCGTGCTGGGCGGTGGAGACCAGGCAGTTCCCCGCCATGGAGTGGGAGCCGGTCTTCACGCCGTGGACGTCGGCGTTGTAGTATTCCCGGGTGCTCCGGATCAGGAAGTTGGTGTTGTTCAGCACCCGCTCCTCGGACATATTCGTGGCGGGGACGGTGTGGGTGCCCGTGTCGCAGATGGTCATGAACATGGGGTGTTCCATGGCCGCTTTGGTGATGAGGTACAGGTCCCAGGCGGTGGTGTAGTGCTGGGAGTCGTGGTAGCCGTGGGGGTTCATAAAATGGGTGTCCTCACAGCCCAGCTCCTTCGCCCTAGCGTTCATCCGGTCCACGAAGCTGTCCACGGAGCCGGAGATCTTCTCCGCCAGAATGGCGCCCGCCTCGTTGGCGGAGACCACCATCAGGCAGTAGAGGAGCTCCTCCACCGTCAGCACCTCTCCCGCCTTGATGCCGGCGGTGCTGCCGTCCTCCGCCAGCCCCTCCAGGGCCGTGGGGGTGGCGGTGATCTCCTGGCTCAGGCTCAGCCGGCCCTCCTCAATGGCGTCCAGCACCAGCAGGCAGGTCATGATCTTGGTGAGGCTGGCGGGGTAGAGCTCGTCGTGCTCGTTCAGGGCATAGATCACCGCCCCGGTCTTCTGGTCCACCAGCAGGGCGGCCTTGGCCTGAATTTCCGGGTCCGTCACGTTTCCGGCCCAGATTTCCGTGCCCGCCGCCTGGGCGGGGACGGCCAGCTGCCCGACCAGCAGAAGGGCCAGGAAAAAAACTGATAAAAAGCGCTTTGTTTTCATGTCCATCCCCCAAAATCTGTGTTATAATAGGCCCTGGTAAGGGGCGGAAACGACGGCTCCCGGCCGCCGTTCGATGATTTCCCCTACAGTATATCAAAAAAATTGGAGGAACGCAACCATGGAGACGCGCCGAAAAACCGCCCGGGGAGAATGGACCCTGCTGGGTCTGACGGGGCTGTTTTTGTGCCTGCTCCTGGGGCTGTTCCTCCGGGACCGGAGAGCCGCGAACGCGCCCGCTTTTGCGGAGACGGAGCGGACCGCGCCCATCGAGGAGGTCCGCCCGGACCCGTCCCCGGTGAATCTCAACACCGCGGACGCGGAGGCACTGACCGCCCTTCCCGGCATCGGGGAGGAGCTGGCGGCGCGGATCGTTCGCTACCGGGAGGAGCACGGGCCCTTTGAAACCGTGGAGGCTTTGACGGAGGTCTCCGGCATCGGCCAGGGAAAGCTGGCGGCGCTGGAGGGACTTGTGACAGTGGAGGATACGGAATGAAAATACTCGTGGTGGACGACGAGCGGACCCTGGTGAAGGGAATCAAATTCAACCTGGAGAACGAGGGCTACGAGGTGGAGTGCGCCTATGACGGCGCCGCCGCCGTGGAGCTGGCCCGGGAGGGCAAGCTGGACCTCATCATTTTGGACCTGATGATGCCGGAGGTGGACGGGCTGGAGGCGTGCATGCGCATCCGGGAGTTCTCCAACGTGCCCGTCATCATGCTGACCGCCAAGAGCGAGGACGCGGACAAGCTGATGGGCTTCGAGTGCGGGGCGGACGACTATCTGACCAAGCCCTTCAACATCCTGGAGCTGAAGGCCCGGGTCCGGGCCCTGCTCCGCCGGGCCGCCGGGGTCCAGCGGACCCGGGGGAGCATCCTGACGGCGGGGGGCATCACGTTGAACACCGAGGAGCGCTCCGCCGCCCGGGGGGACCGTCTCGTGGACCTCACCGCCAAGGAGTACGACCTCATCGAGCTGCTGATGCGCAACCCCCGGCGGGTCTACAGCCGGGAGAACCTGATGAACGTGGTCTGGGGCTACAGCTACGCCGGGGACTACCGGACGGTGGACGTGCACATCCGCCGCCTCCGGGAGAAGCTGGAGGAGAACCCGGCGGAGCCGGACCACATTATGACCAAGTGGGGGGTGGGGTACTATTTCAAGGAGTGAACGCCCCTACTGGGGCAGCTTACAGTTCCGCTTCGGCCTGAGCTACATTGCCGTCATCCTGGCGGTGCTGCTGCTGCTGAACACGTACCCCCTGCTGGTGTCCGAGGACCTGGTGTTCCACTCCAAGGCCACCAATCTCCAGAGCAGCGTCTCCGTCATGGTGAACGCCCTCTCCGGCCTCTCCCCCCTGACGGAGGAGAACGTGGCGGACGCCATGGCCGTGGCGGAGGAGGCGGGCCTGAGCCGCATCCTGGTCACCGACGGCGCGGGCCGGGTGCTCTACGACACCCGGGAGACCGGCTCCGCCGTGGGAAGCCTGGCCCTGTACACGGAGATCACCCAGGCGCTGCTGGGCTATGACGCCTTCAGCTGCACCTTCCGGCAGGGCGCCTTCCGCAGCCGGGCCTCCTCCCCCGTCATGTACCAGAGCCAGATCATCGGCGCGGTCTACGCCTACGAGTACGACACCCAGCAGGCTGCCCTGCTCTCCGGCCTTCAGGAGACGCTGCTGCGCCTCTCCGCCGTGGCGGGAGGGCTGGTGCTGGTGCTGAGCCTGGTCCTCTCCAAGGCCCTGACCCGCAAGATCGGCCTGCTCCTCACCGCCATCCGGGAGGTGCGGGAGGGGGCCTACAGCCACCGGGCGGACATCCGGGGCCGGGACGAGATCGCCCAGATCGGCCACGAGTTCAACAGCCTGACGGACCGCCTCCAGACCACGGAGAACGCCCGCCGCCGCTTTGTCTCCGACGCGTCCCACGAGCTGAAAACCCCTCTGGCGGCCATCCGCCTGCTGTCGGACTCCATTCTGCAGACGGAGAACATCGACCGGGAGACCACCAAGGAATTCGTCACCGACATCGGCCGGGAGGCGGAGCGCCTCTCCCGCATCACGGAGGACCTTCTCCGCCTGACCCGGCTGGACAGCGGCGTGCTGGACCCCCCGGCGGCGGTGGACATCCTGCCGGTGCTGGAGCAGGTCATGCGGATGATGAACCTGGTGGCCCAGGAGAAGGGCGTGGACCTCACCTACTCCGCCGGAGGGGAGTGCGTGGTCCTGGGCACCCGGGACGAGACCCATCAGGTCATCTACAACCTGGTGGACAACGCAGTGAAATACTCCGCCATCGGCGGCTCCGTCCAGGTCTCCCTGGAGCGGGTGGGGGAGCTGGTGGTCCTCACCGTGGCGGACAACGGCGCGGGCATCCCCGAGGCGGACCTGCCCCGGATCTTCGAGCGTTTCTACCGGGTGGACAAGGCCCGGTCCCGGGCCGCGGGAGGCACGGGCCTGGGGCTGGCCATCGTCAGCGACACGGTGAAGCGCCGGGGCGGCGTGGTGGAGGCCGCCAACCGCCCCGGCGGCGGCGCGGTGTTCACCGTCCGCTGGCCCGCCCTGGAAAGGAGGGAGGACCCGTGAGAAAACGGCTTTGCCTCCTGCTGCTTCCGCTCCTGCTCCTGGCGGGCTGCCGGCGGGAGGAGCCCGCCAGGACCGCCTACGAGCTCTATTTCCAGGAGGCGGACCTGACGTACTCCGCCGGGGACGCCCCCTTCCGCACGGAGACCGTGTACTTATACGATGACGAGACCGATACCGCCCCCCGCCTGGCGGAGGCGCTGCTGAACGAGCTTTTGAAGGGCCCCGCCGACGAGACCCTGAAAAGCGCCCTCCCCGCCGGGACCACCCTGCTCTCTCTGGAGATCAGCGGGGACCGGGCCCTGGTGGACCTGTCCCCCTCCTATGAGAGCCTGTCCGGCGTGGCCCTGACCCTGGCGGACAGTGCCATCGCTCTGACCCTCGCCCAGGTGCCGGAGGTCTCCTCCGTCCAGATCACCGTCCGGGGCCGGGAGCTGGCCTACCGGGAGCAGCAGGTCCTGAACATCCGGGACATCCTGCTGACCCCGGAGGAGGACGTCATCAGCACCGTGGACGTGCTGCTGTACTACCTGGACCAGGAGGGCCGCCTCACGGCGGCGGAGCAGACCCTGGACCTCTACGAGGGCGACACCCAGGTCTCCGCCGTGGCCCGGGCCCTGGAGCGCCAGCCCGAGGGCCGGGATCTGCTCTCCCCCCTGCCGGAGAACTTCCAGGTGAAGTCCGTCTGGCTGGAGGAGGACATCTGCTATGTGAACCTCTCCTCCGCCCTGCTGGAAGGGCTGGAGGACCGCGTACTCCAGACCGCCCTCCAGGCCCTGGAGGAGTCCCTCTCCTCCCTGGAGGCGGTGGAGGAGGTCCGCTTCCTGGTGGACGGCGAGTTCCGCCGGGACCTGAGGGTCCTGGGCGGCGCCGGACAGGGCGGCGTGGAGTAAAGTTTTGTCCTTGACATCCCGCCGCCGCTCCTGTACACTGAAAAAGGTGAACCTTTCCGGGGTCCGCCGCCCATCAAAACCGCACAAAGAAACAGGAAGGAGATTCCCCGCCATGAGAACCCCCTCTGACCAGCAGACGCTGTTCCAGATTCGAGGCATCCCCCCTCTTGGGTCCGCCGTCTCCCTGTCCCTCCAGCACCTTGTCGCCATGATCGTGGGCTGCGTCACGCCCCCCATCATCATCGCCGGGGCCATCGGCCTCAGCCAGGCGGACCGGGTGCTGCTGATTCAGGCCTCCCTGGTGATGTCCGCCGTGTGCACCATCATCCAGCTCTATCCTGTCAACAAATACTTCGGCTCCGGCCTGCCGGTGATCATGGGTGTCAGCTTCGCCTACGTCCCCAGCATGCAGGCCATCGCCTCCACCGGCGGCGGCGTGGGGGCCATCGCCGGGGCCATGATCGTGGGCGGAATCGTGGCGGTCGTCGTGGGCGTGTTTGTGAAGAAGATCCGCCTCCTGTTTCCCCCGGTCATCACCGGCACGGTGGTGTTCACCATCGGCCTCTCCCTCTATCCCACGGCCATCAACTACATGGCCGGCGGCACCGCCAATACATACGAGCTGGTGGTGGAGACCAAGCACCAGACCGAGGCCCTGGTCTACGGCTCCTGGCAGAACTGGCTGGTCGCCGCGCTGACCCTGACCATCGTCATGCTGCTGAACAACCACGGAAAGGGCATCTGCAAGCTGGCCTCCATCCTCATCGGCATGCTCTGCGGCTATGTGATCTCCATGTTCTTCGGCATGGTCTCCTTCGCCGAGGTGGGCTCCGCCGCCTGGTTCTCCCTGCCCCGGGTGATGCACTTCGGCATCACCTTCGACATCCCCTCCTGTGTGGCCATCGGACTGCTCTTCGCCATCAACTCCATCCAGGCCATCGGCGACTTCACCGCCACCACCGTGGGCGGCCTGGACCGGGACCCCACGGACCAGGAGCTCCAGGGCGGCATCATCGCCTACGGCGCCAGCAACATCCTGACGGCCTTCTTCGGCGGCCTGCCCACGGCCACCTACTCCCAGAACGTGGGCATCGTCACCACCAACAAGGTGGTGAACCGGATCGTCTTTGCCATGACCGGCGGCTTCCTGCTGCTGGCGGGCCTGTCCCCCAAGTTCGCGGCGGTGCTGACCACCATCCCCCAGTGCGTGCTGGGCGGGGCCACCATCACCGTCTTTTCCACCATCGCCATGACCGGCATGAAGCTCATCGCCTCCCAGGACCTGACGGCCCGGAACACCACCATTGTTGGCCTGTCCGCCGCCCTGGGCGTGGGCGTCAGCCAGGCCAGCGGGGCCCTCAGCCAGTTCCCCGACGGCTTCACCATGATTTTCGGCAAGTCCCCGGTGGTCATCGCCACGCTGATGGCGGTGCTGCTGAACCTGATCCTGCCCAAAGAGAAACGTTGAGAGAAAGACATTGAGGTAACCATGGAAATCGAGATCCTGCACTTTCACTGCCCCGGCCTGGAGGACGGCGGGCGGTTCCCCCTGGACAACACCGGCCGGGGAAAGGACCTGTCCCCGGAAATTACGCTGGAAAATCTGTCTCCCCAGGCCAAGACCCTGGCGGTGACCTTAGAGGACCTGAGTCACCCCATGAAGGGCTTCACCCACTGGGTGATGTGGAACTTCCCCGCCCGGAAGGTCATCCCCGGGGGCATCCCCCAGCGGGACCGGCTGGAAAGCGGCGTCGTCCAGGGCATGGCCTACGGCCTCCACCGCTACGCGGGGCCCAAGCCCCCCATCTGGGCCTGTCACCGCTACCGGCTGACGGTCTATGCCCTGGACTGCGTCCTGGGCCTGAGCTCCAACGCCCGGAAGAAGCACTTCCTCAAGGCGGCGGAGGGGCACATCCTGCAAACGGGCAGCCTGACGGCGATTTTTGGATGAACGAACAAAAACCAGGGAGGCGCGGCCTCTCTGGTTTTCGCTTCTTTCTCTTGCGCTTTCTCTCCAAAAGTGTTATCCTTTAAAGTGTGAAATCATCCCGTGTCAAAGGAGGACTCCTATGAATTTTGTCTTCATCTCCCCCAACTTCCCGGAGGCCTACCGCTGGTTCTGCGTCCGCCTCCGGGACAACGGCGTCAACGTCCTGGGCGTGGGGGACGCGCCCTACGACTTCCTTCACTCGGACCTGAAGCGGGCGCTGACGGAGTACTACCGGGTGGACAGCCTGGAGAACTATGACCAGGTGCTCCGGGCCCTGGGGTACTTCACCGGGCGCTACGGCAAGATCGACTGGGTGGAGAGCAACAACGAGTACTGGCTGGAGCTGGACGCAAGGCTCCGGACGGACTTCAACATCACCACCGGCCCCAAGGCCCACGAGATCGAAAAATACAAGAGCAAGCTGGCTATGAAGGAGTACTACCGGAAGGCCGGGATTCCCTGCGCCCACTGCGCCCCGGTGACGGACCTGGAGGCGGGGCTGGCCTTCGTCCGGGAGGCCGGGTATCCCGTCGTCGTCAAGCCGGACAGCGGCGTGGGGGCCGTAGCCACCTGGCGGCTGCAAAACGAGGAGGACCTGCGGCGCTTCTTCCAGAACCCGCCGGACACGCCCTACCTCATGGAGGAATACGTCTCCGGCTCCGTCACCACCTACGACGGCGTCTGCAACTCCAAGGGGGAGGTGCTCTTCGCCGCCAGCCACGTGACCCGGAACTCCATCATGGACATGGTGAACGAACACGTGCCTACGTATTACTACGTGGACAAGGAGGTCCCCGCCGACGTGGAGGCGGCAGGCCGGGCCACGCTGAAGGCCTTCGGCGCGGCCAGCCGCTTTTTCCACCTGGAGTTCTTCCGCCTGACGGAGGCCAAGCCGGGGCTGGGGGACGTGGGGGACATCGTGGCGTTAGAGGTCAACATGCGCCCCGCCGGGGGCTACACCCCGGACATGCTGGATTTCAGCCAGAGCGTGGACGTCTATCAAATCTGGGCGGACATGGTGGCCTTCGACGAGCCGCGGCACACCTACATCGGCCCCCACCGCTACTGCGTCTACGCCGGGCGGCGGGACGACGTGCGCTACGACGTCTCCCTGGGCCAGCTGGAGGCCCGGTGCGGCGACCGGGCCCGGCTCTTCACCCGGATGCCCGATGCGTTGGCGGGGACCATGGGAAATCAGGTGGCCATCGCCTGCTTCGATGAGATGGAGGAAGTGGACCTCTTCGTCCGGGCGGCCTTCCGGCTGCGGGACGGGGGATGAACCGGCAAGGGACGGCGGGGAGCCGTCCCTTTTTTCCACGAAAAATTTCTTTGCGGACCCGGGAACTTTTCTTCCCGCCGCCCCGTCTATTCATCGGAAGCAATCCACAACACTCATTTGACACAAGGAGATTCTACATGAAAACGAAGTTACTCGCGCTGGTTCTGGCGCTGGCCCTCGCCCTGTCCCTGGCCGCCTGCGGCGGCAAAGACGCCCCTGCCCAGGACGGCGGTTCCCCCGAGGTAAGCGCCCCCGGGGAGGAGGGAGCCGGTTCCCCCGAGGCGAGCGCCCCCGAGGGCGGAGAGGACGCCCCCTCCGAGGCCCAAACGGAAATCGACCTGACCGCCTTTTACGAGACCCTCCGGGCGGAGAACACCTGGCCGGAGCTGATGAACCTGATGGAAGACGAGACCGTGACCGAGCTGCTGGACAGCTACTACCCCGGCCTGTCGGAGATTCCGACGAAGCAGTGCGGCGTTTACATCGCCGCCATCTCCGCCGCCGTGGGCGAGATCGCCCTGGTGGAGGTGGAGAACGCCGAAGACGTGCAGGCGGTGGAGGACATCTTCCAGGGCCGGATTGACTACCAGGTAGGGGACGATGAGAACCCCGGCGGGGCCTGGTATCCCGAGACTATCGAGGGCTGGAAGACCAAGTCCCAAATCGTCAGCCACGGCAATTATGTGATGCTGGCGGTAGGCGACGCCGCCGAAGCGGCGGTGGAGAGCTTTGAGGCTCTGTTCGCGTAAAAGAAAAAAGCCCCTTTCGAGGGGCTTTTTTTCATGGTCCGTCCCTACGGAGTGGTTCCTCAGGGCATTTGACAAAATGCGGCGGACTTGGTAAGATAGGGGTGGAAGAACGCTGTTACATAAAGGCGGTTGGCCCACCGTTTGTACCCTGGCCCCTTCATTGGGGGTCCCCGCAAAATCCGCGGATTTTGTGGGGAGAGGAGAAGCAAGGAAGCGGAGAAAGGGACGCCCGAAAGGGCGTCCCACCCGAAGCGGACTTTGCGACGACGAGGGGAGGTGGTGCGGATGTGGAAAAGGCGGCTTTTTGCCGTGCTGCGCTTTCTGGCGTTTTGCGCTATGTGGGCGTGGCTGCTTACCACAAAAGCGTGTTGACCGTCCGGCTAGGCCCCGAACGGTCAACGTAGTTTGGCTGTAAGAATGGGCTGACTGCCATGTGACAGCGCTCTTCTGTCTCTATTATACCAAGTCAGGCCGCTTTGTCAAGTGACGAGGCGGCTATTTTTCTCAGCTGAAAAAGGGCGGCCTCTTTGGGCCGCCCTTTTCGCGTCTATAAAATCACAGGTTTTTCAAAACGCCGCTCTCCTCGTTGAAGGCGTTGATGAGCTCGTCCAAATCCTTCGCCTGCTTGTGGACCGCGTCCCAGGTGCCCTCGGTGTCGTACCAAAGGGCGTTCAGGTCGTGCATGTCCTTCCCCTGCTGCTCCACCCAGGTGTAGTATTTCAGGTTGTGGACCCGCTTGCGGTCCGCGTAGGTCAGCTCGATGAGATTGTCCGTCTTGAGGCCCAGAATGTGGAGGCTGTGGTCCAGCCGGGCCTCCTCCCCGGTGTAGGCGCCGAACTGGTCGTTCAGCTCCTGGACCCGGCTCCGGTACATGACGGCGGAGTCCGTCAGGACGGTGCCCACCACGTCCCGGTCCGTGAACTCGTAGTACTTCGCCATCTTGATGCAGCACAGCACGTTGGCGATGCCGGAGATGCCCAGCCAGGTCAGCCGCTCCACCAGCACCGGGTCCAGCTTGAGGGTGTGGAGCAGGTAGTCCTGGCCCTCGGGGGTGTTGAAGAGGCGGAGGAGCCGCTGGCTGTCCTCGTCGTCAATGGCGATGGCCATATCGGTATTTTTTACATTGTGAATCCAGGGAATGTGCTTATCTCCGATGCCCTCGATCCGGTGCCCGCCGAAGCCGTTGTTCAAAATGGTGGGGCACTGGAGGGCCTCGCCCACGCCCAGCTTGAGCTGGGGATAGCGCTCCTTGAGGAGGTCCCCGGCGCTCATGGTGCCGGCGGAGCCGGAGGTGAAGGCAGCCGCAGCGAAGCGGTCCCCGGGACGCTTGACGGCCTCGAACACGTCGGCCAGGGCAAAGCCGGTGACGTTGTAGTGCCACAGGGGATTCCCCATCTCCTCAAACTGGTTGAAGATCATATACTGGGGGTCCCGCTTGAGCTCGTTGGTCTTGTCGAAAATCTCCTTGACGTTGGACTCGCAGCCGGGGGTGGCGATGACCTCCGCGCCGATCTCGTGGAGCCAGTCGAAGCGCTCCTGGCTCATCTCCGCCGGGAGGATGGCCACGCCCTGGGCCCCCAGGAGCTTGGAGTTGAAGGCGCCGCCCCGGCAGTAGTTTCCGGTGGAGGGCCAGACGGCCTTGTGGATGTCCACGTCAAACTGTCCCGTCACCAGCCGGGGGGCCAGGCAGCCGAAGGAGGCGCCGACTTTGTGGCAGCCCGTGGGGAACCACTTGCCCACCATGGCGATGATGCGGCAGGGCACGCCGGTGAGCTCCGGGGGCAGCTCGATGTAGTTGGGGACGTCCTGGAAGAGGCCGCCGGACTCCCTGGCCTCGTTCTTCCAGGTGACCCGGAAGAGGTTCAGGGGGTTCACGTCCCAGAGGCCCACGCTTTTCAGCTTGTCCTGGACCTTCCCGGGGATGGTCTCCGGGTGCTGCATCTGGGCGATGGTGGGGATGAGGATGTTCTGCTCCCGGGCCTTTTTCAGGTTGTGCTCCAGCCCCTGGCGGTGGATGGTGAGATCGATCATGTTAGTTTCCCTCCTGTTTATTCATATCAATGTAGGAATACAGGGTGTACTTGGAAATGCCGAAGTATTTGGCCACCTTGTCGCCGGACTTGGTGATGAGGAAGGCCCCGTTCTGGCTGAGGAACTGGATGGCCTTTACCTTGTCGTCCTTGTTCATCACGGCGGCGGGCTTGCCCACCAGGGCCACGGACTGCTGGATCAGCTCGTCCAGCAGGTCGCTGACGTTGGTGATGCGCTCCGGCTCGGAAGGGACCTCCTCCCCGGTGGAGGTCAGGTCGTGCAGGGCCTCCTCCATGAGGATCAGGCGGGAGATGTCGTAGTTGATGGCCAGAATGGCAGAGACCTTCCCCTTCCGGTCCCGGATGTAGACGGTGGAGGATTTCAGAATCTTCCCGTCCGGGGTCTTGGTGAGGTAGCAGAGGTGGTCCTTGGGCTCCGGGTCCTGGGTGCGGAGCTGCTCCATGACCACGTTGGACGCGCCGTCCCCCACCTTCCGCCCGGAGACGTGGCCGTTGGCGATGAAGACGATGGAGCGGTCGGGGTCCTTGCTGAGGTCGTGGATCGCCACCTCGCAGTTGGAGCCGAATTGGGCAGCAATGCCGGCGGCTACCTGGCGCAGCAGCTCCAGTTTGCTGTTTTCCGTGGGTGATCCCCCCTTTTTGCTTGTTTTTTTATGGAAAGACACGGATTCATGTTAGCATCATACCACAGACATTGGGAGAAATCAACAGCAATTCAAAAAATTTTTTTGGTTTTCAAAAATTTTGTTTGACAACGGAAAATCTTGTGCTATGATAGGGCTATAGGGAACAGGCGGCGAAGACGCCGTCCACTATAAATTAAAACGGAGGTCTGCATCATGGATTTCGAGAAGATCAAGTCGGCAGCGGAGGGCTACAAGGCGGAGATGTCCCGGTTCCTGCGGGACATGATCTCCCATCCCAGCGAGAGCTGCGAGGAGAAGGAAGTGGTGATGTGCATCAAGGCCGAGATGGAGAAGCTGGGCTTTGACAAGGTGGAGATCGACGGTCTGGGCAACGTCATCGGCTGGATGGGCCAGGGCGAAAAAATCATTGCCATCGACTCCCACATCGACACCGTGGGCATCGGCAACATCAACAACTGGGAAGCGGACCCCTACCAGGGCTATGAGACGGACGACATCATCTACGGCCGGGGCGGCAGCGACCAGGAGGGCGGCATGGCCTCCGCCGTGTACGGCGCCAAGATCATGAAGGACCTGGGGCTGATCCCCGCGGGCTACAAGATCATGGTGGTGGGCTCCGTCCAGGAAGAGGACTGCGACGGCATGTGCTGGCAGTACATCGTCAACAAGTACTTCCAGGGTCCCGAGGACGCCCGGAACAAGATCGAGTTCGTCATCTCCACCGAGCCCACCGACGGCGGCATCTACCGGGGCCACCGGGGCCGCATGGAGATCCGGGTGGACGTGAAGGGCGTCTCCTGCCACGGCTCCGCCCCCCACCGGGGCGACAACGCCATCTACAAGATGGCCGACATTCTCCAGGACGTCCGGGCCCTGAACGAGAACGGCGACGGCCCCTCCAACGAGGTCAAGGGCCTGGTGAAGATGCTGAATCCCGAGTTCAACCCCGAGCACTACGAGGACGCCCAGTTCCTGGGCCGGGGCACCTGCACCACCAGCCAGATCTTCTACACCTCCCCCAGCCGCTGCGCCGTGGCGGACAGCTGCGCCATCTCCATCGACCGGCGCATGACCGCCGGGGAGACCTGGGACTCCTGCCTGGAGGAGATCCGGCAGCTGCCCAGCGTCAAGAAGTACGGGGACGACGTGAAGGTCTCCATGTACATGTACGACCGTCCCGCCTGGACCGGCACCGTCTATGAGACCGAGTGCTTCTTCCCCACCTGGATCAACAAGGCCGGCGCCGCCCACGTCCAGGCGGTGGTGGACGCCCACCACGCCCTCTGGGGCCAGGAGCGCATCGGCCACGCCGACGCCGACCAGAGCAAGGACGCCATGCACCTGCGCACCGGCCGTCCCCTGACGGACAAGTGGACCTTCTCCACCAACTGCGTGTCCATCCAGGGCCGCTACGGCATCCCCTGCGTGGGCTTCGGCCCCGGCGCGGAGAGCCAGGCCCACGCCCCCAACGAGATCACCTGGAAGCAGGACCTGGTGACCTGCGCCGCCCTGTACGCCGCCGTTCCCGGCCTCTACAAGCCCGAGAACAAGACCGCCGACGTGACGGAGTTCCGCCAGAGCCTGACGGACAACGACATCAAATAATCACCCAATCGCAGATTTTAAAATTAAAATAAAGGGGTACAACATTATGTCTAAGACCATCGAGCTGGCGCAGCACCTGGAGAAGCTGCACATCAACAACATGTACAAGTCCGACTTCTACTGGACCTGGGACAAGACCGACGAGGAGCTGGACGCCATCTTCACCGTGGCCGACGCCCTCCGGGACCTCCGGGAGCGGAACAAGTCCACCCGCATCTTCGACTCCGGCCTGGGCATCTCCATCTTCCGGGACAACTCCACCCGGACCCGGTTCTCCTTCGCCTCCGCCTGCAACCTGCTGGGACTGACCGTCCAGGACCTGGACGAGAAGAAGAGCCAGATCGCCCACGGCGAGACCGTCCGGGAGACCGCCAACATGGTCTCCTTCATGGCGGACGTCATCGGCATCCGGGACGATATGTTCATCGGCGAGGGCCACAAGTACCAGAAGACCTTCATGGACGCCGTGAAGGAGGGCTACCGGGACGGCATCCTGGAGCAGCAGCCCACCCTGGTAAACCTCCAGTGCGACGTGGACCACCCCACCCAGTGCATGGCCGACATGCTCCACATCATCCACCAGTTCGGCGGCGTGGAGAACCTCAAGGGCAAGAAGATCGCCATGACCTGGGCCTACTCCCCCTCCTACGGCAAACCCCTGTCCGTTCCCCAAGGCGTCATCGGCCTGATGACCCGCTTCGGCATGGACGTGGTGCTGGCCCACCCCGAGGGCTATGACGTAATGCCCGAGGTGGAGGAGATCGCCAAGAAGAACGCCGCCGCCACCGGCGGAAGCTACAAGAAGGTCTCCACCATGGAAGAGGCCTTCCAGGACGCGGACATCGTGTATCCCAAGAGCTGGGCGCCCTTCGCCGCCATGGAGGAACGGACCAAGCTCTACCAGGCCGGGGACAAGGACGGCATCGACGCCCTGGAGCAGAAGCTCCTCAGCCAGAACGCCCAGCACAAGGACTGGACCTGCTCCGAGGAGATGATGAAGCGGACCCGGAACGGCTCCGCCCTGTACCTCCACTGCCTCCCCGCCGACATCACCGGCCTCAGCTGCCCCGAGGGCGAGGTGGACAACTCCGTGTTCGACCGCTATTTGGTGCCCCTGTACAAGCAGGCCAGCTACAAGCCCTATATCATCGCCGCCATGATCATGATGAGCAAGGTGAAGGACCCCGTGTCCGCCCTGATGGCCCTGGACTCTGCCGACAAGCGGAAGCGGTTCTGAGAGGGTGGCTGCCATGTCGGAACGCATCGTCATCGCCCTGGGCGGCAACGCCCTGGGCAGCAATCTGCCGGAGCAGATGATTGCCGTCAAGCAGACCGCCAAGGCCATCGCCGACCTGATCGAGCAGGGCCACCAGGTGGTCATCGCCCACGGCAACGGCCCCCAGGTGGGCATGATCCAGAACGCCATGACCGAGCTGACCCGGTCGGACCCGGAGAAGTATATCCCCTGCCCCCTGTCCGTGTGCGTGGCCATGAGCCAGGGCTATATCGGCTATGACCTGCAGAACGGCCTGCGGGAAGAGCTGCTGGACCGGGGCATCCAGAAGGGCGTGGCCACGGTCCTCACCCAGGTAGAGGTGGACCCCGACGACCCGGCTTTCCGGAATCCCACCAAGCCCATCGGCGCCTTCATGACCAAGGAGGAGGCCGACGCCCTGGTGAAGGAGCGGGACTATCAGGTCGTGGAGGACGCCGGGCGGGGTTACCGCCGGGTGGTGGCCTCTCCTCAGCCCCAGTCCATTGTGGAGATTCAGTCCATTCAGGACATGGTGGAGGCGGGCCTGGTGGTGGTGGCCTGCGGCGGCGGCGGCATCCCCGTCTTCAAGACCGAGGGGCACCACCTCAAGGGCGCGGCGGCGGTCATCGACAAGGACTTCGCCAGCGAGAAAATGGCCGAGCAGCTGGACGCCGATACGCTGATCATCCTCACCGCCGTGGAGAAGGTGGCCGTGAACTTCGGCAAGCCCGACCAGCGCTGGCTGGACAGCCTGACCCCGGAAGAAGCCCGGAAATATATGGACGAGGGCCAGTTCGCCCCCGGGTCCATGCTGCCCAAGGTCCAGGCGGCGGTGAAGTTCGCCGAGTCCCGCCCGGGCCGGAGGGCCCTCATCACCCTGCTGGAAAAGGCGGGGGCGGGCGTCGCCGGGGAGACCGGAACCACCATTACCGCGTAAGAGCCAAACAGAGGACCGCCCTCAGGGGCGGTCCTTTCCGTTGGAGGACTGAGAATCAATCGCAGCGGACAGCGTTGTCTGCAAAAACAAAGTGCTGTCCGATGCCGGATTTTGGAAAAATCCCCGTCGTTTTTCACGAGAATAAGCAGGAAATGTGCGGTGTTCTTCGTGAAAACATCCGGAAAGCGGGCCGGCTTTCATTTTTTTATTGCGCTTTAAAATCCGGACATGTATAATAACAAATCAAGACAGGCGGAGGGCCCTTTTCAGGGACGCCCGGCCGCCGGAGGACCGCGCCTGAGCGGCGGAGGAGACGCCCTATGTTGACGAACGTTCTGAACAGCATCCTGGGCCTGTACATTATTCTGGTTCTGGTACTGGTAGTTCTGGTGCCGAAACCGAATAGTGCGTTTGGTCATGCGCGAAACAAGGGCGCGGTCAACGGTTTCCCCCGCAGAGCGGCGTGAAACGGCGGTCCCCCCAAAACCGGAACTCTTGCAAGTCCGTGACCCGACGAGGGACACGGACTTATTTGTTTTCCACACACGGTGAAAGGAGCTGTTGAGCATGGAACTGACAGGCGCGCAGATTTTGATGGAGGGCCTGGCCCGGGAGGGCGTGGAGCGGGTCTTCGGCTATGCCGGGGCTACCATCTGCCCCATTGCCGACGCCCTGCGGGAGGACCCGAACATTGACTACACCCTGGTCCGCACGGAGCAGAACGCCGGGCACATGGCCTCCGGCTACGCCCGGGTGACGGGGAAGACGGGGGTGTGCATCGTCACCTCCGGCCCGGGGGCCACGAACCTCATCACCGGCGTGGCCACGGCCTATATGGACTCCATCCCCCTGGTGGCCGTCACGGGACAGGTGCCCTCCAACCTCTTAGGAAGGGACATCTTCCAGGAGGTGGACATCACCGGGGCGGTAACCCCCTTCACCAAGCACTGCTATCTGGTGAAGGACGCCGCCCAGCTTCCGGTGGTTTTAAAGGAGGCGTTCCACATCGCCTCCACGGGCCGGCCCGGCCCGGTGCTCATTGACATTCCCGTGGACGTGCAGGAGCAGCTGGTGCCGGACGTGGTCTTCCCGGAGGAGGTCCGCATCCGGGGCTATAACCCCAGCGTCCGGGGCAACGACAAACAGATCGCCAACGTGGCCATGGCCATCGGCCTGGCCCAGCGGCCGGTGATCTGCGCCGGAGGCGGCGTGTTCCTGGCCCACGCTGAGGCGGAGCTGCGGCAGTTCGCCGAGTCCACCGGCATCCCGGTGGTGACGACGATGATGGGGCTCAGCCTCCTGCCCACGGAGCACCCGCTGAACATGGGCATGATCGGGGCCCACGGCAACACCACCGCTAACCGTGCCCTGGTGAAGTCGGACCTCCTCATCATGATCGGCACCCGGGTGGCGGACCGGGCCATCGTCTCTCCGGACGAGATCCAGCGGCGCATGGCGAATATCCACATTGACGTGGACCCCGCCGAGATCGGGAAGAACATGCAGTCCACCCTCCCCCTGGTGGGGAACGCCAAGGTGATCCTCCGGCAGCTCATGGAGCGGGGGGCCAAGGCGGACTGCGGCGAGTGGCGGGAGATGCTCCAGGACCTCCGCCGGACGAACCTGGGCCGGGGCTATCCCACAAAGGACGGGTACGTCTTCCCGGGCCGCCTCCTGCGGCTTTTGGGGGAGCGTCTGCGGGAGGACGCCGCCGTCTGCGTGGACGTGGGGCAGAACCAGATCTGGGCCTGCAAGCACCTGCGGCTCAAGGGGGCCCGCTTCCTGACCAGCGGCGGCCTGGGTACCATGGGCTACGCCATCCCCTGCGCCATCGGCGTGAAGACCGCCCAGCCGGAGAGGCAGGTGGTGGCCATTTGCGGCGACGGGTCCTTCCAGATGTCCATGAACGAGCTGGCGGCCGTGAAGGCCGGGGGCTTTGACTTGAAGATCGTCCTCTTCCGCAACGGGGTCCTGGGCCTGGTGAACCAGATTCAGAGCAAAGAGCCCTACCACGGCCCCTTCGGCGTGCGCCTGGAGGGGGACCCGGACTTCGCCGCCATTGCCGCCGCCTACGGCGTCCCCAGCATGACCCTCCGGGACGAGGCCAGGGTGGAGGAGACCCTGGACCGCTTCCTGGGGACGGAGGGTCCCTGCCTCCTCATCGCGGAGGTGAGCCCCGAGTGGAAAACGACCGACTGAACGGGAGGAGAGAAGGATGAAACAGACCATTTCCATTTTGGTGGAGAACCGGGCGGGCGTTTTGAACCGGGTGGCCAGCCTGTTTTCCCGCCGGGCCTTCAACATCGACTCCCTGGCGGTGGGGGTGACGGACGACCCGTCCCTGTCCCGGATGACGATTATTGTGGACAACGGCAACAGTGTGGTGGAGCAGGTGGAAAAGCAGCTGAACAAGCTGATCGAGGTCATCAAGGTCCGCACCCTGGACGAGGGGAACATGATTGGCCGGGAGCTGATGATCATTAAAGTCAGCGCCAACAAGAACAACCGGGAGCACATCATGACCATCTGCAACATTTGCGGGGCCAAGGCGGCGGACATCTCCCCCACGTCCATGACCCTGGAGATTTCCGACACCCCGGACCGGGTGGACGTGTTCGAGGAGATGATGCGGCCCTTCAACATCCTGGAGGTGGCCCGCACCGGGGTCATCGCCCTGCAGAAGGGCGGGGGAAAAATTTGATGGAAACAATGGAGAGACGATACCATGGATAAAGCGCAGAAGAAAGCACTGACCGAGGAGTGGAAGAACCGCCGCCCGGAGATGGGCGTGATCTCCCTCCGGTGCAAAGAGACGGGCGAAACCTTCCTGGGAACCGCCAAGGATACCAAAGCGGCGTTCAACAGCGTCCGGGCCAAGCTGAACGGCGGCCTGCACCCCAACAGGCGGCTTCAGGAATTGTGGAAGCAGTACGGGGAAGAGGGCTTCGAGCTCTCCGTGGCCGCCGTGCTGGAGTACGACGACCCGCTGGAGGACCACGCCGAGGAGCTGGAGACCCTGCGGGACCTCTGCCTGGCCGAGGATCAACACGCGGTGAAAATATGGAAATGAACCGCCGGGGGAGGAGAGAACGCCTATGAAAATCAGAGCGACCGCCGCCATCATGGAGTGCCTGCTGGAGCAGGAGGTAGACACCGTCTTCGGCTATCCCGGCGGCACCATCCTGAACGTCTATGACGAGCTGTACCGCTACAAGGACAAAATTCACCACGTACTGACCGCCCACGAGCAGGGGGCGGCCCACGCCGCCGACGGCTACGCCCGGTCCACCGGAAAAGTTGGGGTGTGCTTCGCCACCTCCGGCCCCGGGGCGACCAACCTGACCACCGGCATCGCCACGGCCTATCTGGATTCCTCCCCGGTGGTCTTCATCACCTGCAACGTCACCGAGGCCACTTTGGGCAAGGACGCCTTCCAGGAGGTGGACATCACCGGCATCGCCATGCCCATCACGAAGGCCACCTTCCTGGTCCGGGACGCGGCAACCATCCCCGCCGTCATGCGCCAGGCGTTCGCCGTGGCTGCCAACGGGCGGCCGGGGCCGGTGCTCATCGACTTTTTGAAGGACGTGACCTTCCCCAGCGTGGAGATTGAATACGAGTTCGTCCCCTGGCGGGAGAACCGGGGCTGCGCCGGCATGCGGGAGCTAAACCGAGACCACGAGCTGAAAAAGCCCACCCCCAACCAGCAGGACGTGGACATCCTCCTGGACATGATTTCCCAGGCGGAACGGCCCTTCGTCATCTGCGGCGGCGGCGTGGTGCTGGGCCGGGCGGACCGGGAGTTCAAGGAGTTCGCCGAGAAGCTGGACGCCCCGGTGGCCATCAGCCTCATGGGCGGCGGCGGCTTCTCCGGGAGCCACCCCCTCACCACTGGCATGATCGGCATGCACGGGTCCAAGGCGTCCAACACCGCCTGCGACGAGTGCGACCTCCTCATCGCCGTAGGCTGCCGCTTCTCCGACCGGGTGGCCCTGAGCCCGGCCACGTTTGCCAGGCAGGCGAAAATCGTTCAGATCGACATCGACCGGGCGGAGATCGACAAGAACGTGCTGACGGACCATCACATCATCGGCTCCGCCCGGCGGGTGCTGGCCATGCTGAACGAGAAGCTGCCCCAGTACGACCACAGCGAATGGAAGGCCCATATCCTGCCCCTCCGGGCCCCCTCTGTCGCGGAGGCCAGCGACCACCTGACCCCCCAGCAGGTGCTGGAGACCATCCGGGTCCAGATGCCGCCGGACGCCATTGTGGCCACGGACGTGGGCCAGCATCAAATGTGGGCCATCAAGTACCTTCACTTCCAATACCCCGGCCAGATGCTCACCAGCGGCGGCTTCGGCACCATGGGCTTCGGCCTGGGGGCCGCCATCGGGGCCCAGACGGCCCACCCGGACAAGCGGGTGTTCCACATCACCGGGGACGGCTGCTTCCGCATGAACTGCCATGAGCTTGCCACCGTGGGCTACTACAAGCTGCCCATCATCACCGTGGTCTTCAACAACGGCACGTTGGGCATGGTCCGCCAGTGGCAGAGCCTCATCTACGGTAAGCGCTACTCCGAGACCACCCTGGACCGGGGGCCGGACTTCGTGAAGCTGGCGGAGGCGTACGGCATCCGGGGTTTCCGGGTGAAGACGGCGGCGGACATGGAGAAGGCCCTGGCGGAGGTCCTGTCGGCAGAGGAGCCGGCGGTGATCGACTGCCGCCTGGACATCGACGAGATGGTCCGGCCCATGGTGGCCTCCGGGTCCGAGATCACGGATTTCCTGCTGAGCGAAGGAGGAGAGTCATGAGAAAGCAATGGGATACGGAGAAGAAGCTCTACACCCTCTGCGTCCTGACGGAGGACACCCCCGGCATTCTCAGCCAGGTGGCCCGGCTCTTCTCCCGGAAGGGCTATAACATCGAGTCCATCGTCACCGGCTCCACGGACCGGCCCCACACGGCGCGCCTGTCCATCAACATCCTCGCGGACGAGCTGGTGGTGAACCAGCTGGCCACCCAATGCCGGAGAATTTTGGGCGTTCAGGCGGTGAAGGTCCTGGACGAGGAGACCTGCGTCCGCCGGGAGATCGCCCTGATCAAGGTCCGGGCCACGGACCACGGGACCCGGGACGAGATCATCCAGCTGACGAACATCTTCCGGGGCCACATTATGGACGTGGACCGGGAGTCCCTGACGGTCTGGGTCTTCGGCACCCAGAGCAAGAACGCGGCGCTGATCCAGATGCTGGAGGACTTCGGCATTCTGGAGATCGCCACCACCGGTACTATCGCCATCGAGAGAGGGCGTAGCACGATATACGACGAGAGCAAACTGAAGGAGGAATACGAATATGGCAAGAATGTATTATGAGAAGGACTGCGACCTGGGCAAGCTGGACGGGAAGAAGATCGGCATCATCGGCTACGGCTCCCAGGGCCACGCCCACGCCCTGAACCTGAAGGAGTCCGGCTGCGACGTGTGCGTGGGCCTGCGCCAGGGCTCCAAGAACTGGGCGGGCGCCGAGAAGGCGGGCTTGAAGGTCCAGACCGTGGCGGACACCGCCAAGTGGGCAGACATCATCATGATCCTGGTGAACGACGAGGTCCAGGCGGACGTGTACAAGAAGGACATCGCCCCCAACCTGGAGGCGGGGAACATGCTGATGTTCGCCCACGGCTTCAACATTCACTTCAAGCAGATCGTGCCCCCCGAGGGCGTGGACGTGTCCATGATCGCCCCCAAGGGTCCGGGTCACACCGTCCGGTCCACCTATGTCAACGGCAAGGGCGTGCCCTGCCTCGTCGCCGTGGAGCAGAACGCCACGGGGAAGGCCCTGGACCTGGCCCTGGCCTATGCCGCGGGCATCGGCGGCGCCCGGGGCGGCGTCATGGAGACCACCTTCCAGGATGAGACGGAGACCGACCTCTTCGGCGAGCAGGCCGTCCTCTGCGGCGGCGTGGTGGAGCTGATGAAGCTGGGCTTCGAGACCCTTGTCGAGGCGGGCTACGCCCCGGAGAACGCCTACTTCGAGTGCATCCACGAGATGAAGCTCATCATCGACCTCATCAACAAGGGCGGCGTGGCCATGATGAACTACTCCATCTCCGACACGGCGGAGTACGGCGAGTACGTCTCCGGCCCCCGGATTCTCCCCTACGAGGAGACCAAGAAGAACATGAAGGCGGTGCTGACGGACATCCAGGACGGCGTCTTCGCCGGAAAGTGGATCGCCGAGAACAAGAACGGCCGGACCTTCTTCAACGCCAAGCGCCGCCAGCTGGCCCAGCACCAGATGGAGACCGTGGGCGCGGAGCTGCGGAAAAACATGCTCTGGGGCGACGACACAGACCCCGACACCGCCTCCAACTAATCTTTCAGCTTCCGAAAAACGCCGCCTCCCCGGGCGGCGTTTTTTCAAGAAAGGACTGATTCCATGAACCGTATCCTTCCCCATCTGATCCTCTACAGCGATTTAGGCAAAGACAGCATCCTGGTCCGCCTGTCGGAGATCGTCCGGGACTGCAAAAACGGCGGGGCCAAGGAATCCCTGCTCCAGCGGACCAACGCGGAGGTCAAGCGCATCCTGGACCTCTCCACCGCCTGCGGCTTCGACGAGAACCTCTGGCAGTGCTACCTCACCTGGGTCCTCATGACCAACGACAACTCCTTCACCCGGACCTGCGAGCGGGTGGGGGCCACCGAGGGCGGCAGCGTAAACCGCTTCGCGGAGAACGACTTCGCCGTCTTTTACCAGCTCTTCCACTACGACTTTTCCGAGGTGGAGCAGTACCTGCTCACGGACTGCTTCTCCATCCTGACCGACTACCACGCCATCCCCAAGCGGGAGCGGACCTACAATCAGGACGTCAGCGCCCAGGTGCGCGCCCTCCGCAAGGCCCTGTCCCAGGCGGAGGACGGCCACGAGATGTTCCGCCTGACGGTGGACTACTACCAGCGGTACGGCTACGGCGTGTTCGCCATGAACCGGGCCTTCCGCATCCGGCGGGAGGAGGCGGGGGAATTGGAGTTCCTGCCCATCAGCAACGTGGACGGCGTGCGGCTGGAGGACCTGCTGGGCTACGAGAGCCAGAAGGCGGAGCTTCGCCGAAACACGGAGGCGTTCCTGGCCGGAAAGCACGCCAACAACGTCCTCCTCTACGGCGACGCGGGCACGGGGAAATCCACCAGCGTCAAGGCTCTCATCAACGAGTACTATGACCGGGGCCTTCGGATGATCGAGATCTACAAACACCAGTTCGGGGAGCTCTCCCGCATCCTGGGGTCGATCAAGAACCGGAATTACCGCTTTGTCATCTTCATCGACGACCTCTCCTTTGAGGAGAACGAGGTGGAGTACAAGTTCCTCAAGGCCGTCATCGAGGGCGGCGTGGAGACGAGGCCGGAGAACGTGCTGATCTACGCCACCTCCAACCGGCGGCACCTGATCCGGGAGACCTGGAATGACCGCACAGACGTCGAGCACCACGGGGACATCCACCGCTCCGACACCATGGAGGAAAAGCTGTCCCTGGCGGCCCGGTTCGGCGTCACCATCAATTACAATGCCCCCAGCCCCAAGGAGTTCCAGGCCATCGTCAAGGCCCTGGCGGCCCGGCAGGGAATCGAAATGGATGAGAAGGAGCTGATGGTAAAGGCCAACGCCTGGGAGGTCCGCCACGGCGGCTTCTCCGGCCGGACGGCCCAGCAGTTCGTCCACTATCTGGAGGGCTTGACGGAAGCACCGGGCCCCGCCGGCGAGAAATAAGAGGTGACAAGCGCCCAAAAGTCTGATATACTGTGAACTGGAGAAAAACGGTTTCCCAAATACGGAACACCAAGGAGAAATGCTATGAACATTGTCTGTCTTGACATGGAGGGCGTCCTGGTCCCTGAGATCTGGATCGCCTTTTCCGAGGCCAGCGGCATCCCGGAGCTCCGCCGCACCACCCGGGACGAGCCCGACTACAACAAGCTGATGAACTTCCGGCTTGGCATCCTGAAAGAGCACGGCCTGGGCCTGAGGGAAATCCAGGCCACCATCGCCAAAATCGACCCCCTTCCCGGGGCTAAAGCGTTCCTGGACGAGCTCCGCTCTATCACCCAGGTGCTGATCCTCAGCGACACCTTCGAGCAGTTCGCAAAGCCCCTGATGGAGAAGCTGAACTGGCCCACCATCTTCTGCAACACCCTGGAGGTGGCCGAAAGCGGCGAGATCACCGGCTACAAAATGCGCTGCGAGAAGTCCAAGCTCACCACCGTCAAGGCCCTCCAGTCCATCGGCTACGAGACCATCGCCGCCGGGGACAGCTTCAATGACCTGGCCATGATCCAGGCCAGCAAGGCGGGCTTCCTCTTCAAGAGCACGGAACAGATCAAGAAGGATTACCCGGACCTCCCCGCCTGCGAGGAATTCGGCGACCTGCTGAACGCAATCAAAGCGGCCCTGTGACCCCGCGCATCAAAAACAAGGAAGGGAGACGCGACATGAATCCGAAGTTTGAATCCTTAGGCTTCTATCCCGCCGACATCCTCCTGCCCAGGAAGGGCACCGACATGACCAAGTGGGCCGTGGTGGCCTGCGACCAGTTCACCTCCCAGCCCGAGTACTGGCAGGCGGTGGAAAACACCGTGGGGGACGCCCCCTCCACCCTGCGGCTGATCCTTCCCGAGGCGGCGCTGAACGCCCCGGACGTGGAGGAGCGCATCGCCGCCGTCAACGCCGCCATGGGCGAATACTTGGACAGCGGCCTCTTCGAGACCCTGGAGGACTCCCTCCTCTACATCGAGCGGGTCCAGTCCGACGGGAAGATCCGCCATGGACTTCTGGGTATGGTGGACCTGGAGCAGTACGACTTCACCCCCGGCTCCGAGGCCCTGATCCGGGCCACGGAGGGCACCGTCCTCTCCCGCATTCCCCCCCGGGTGAAGGTGCGGAAGGACGCCCCCATTGAGCTGCCCCACGTCATGCTCCTCATCGACGACCCCAACAAGACCGTCATCGAGCCCCTGACCCGCTCCTCCGGCGAGATGGAGGAGCTCTACCGCTTCCCCCTCCAGCAGGGCGGCGGAAGCATCACCGGCTGGCGGCTCACCCCCGCCCAAGAAGACCAGACGGCGGACGCCCTGTCGGCCCTCTGCTCGGCGGAGGAGCAGGCGTGGAAGTACGGCGTAAAGGACGTTCCCCCCCTGCTCTTCGCCGTGGGCGACGGGAACCACTCCCTGGCCACCGCCAAACAGTGCTATGAGGATTTGAAGAAGGTCACCCCCGAGAGCGCGTGGGCCTCCCTCCCCGCCCGGTACGCCCTGGTGGAGGTGGTGAACAACCACGACGACGCCCTTCAGTTCGAGCCCATCCACCGCGTCGTCTTCGGCGTGAAGCCGGAGGAGGTGCTGGAGGCGTTCAAGACCTACTACCCAGGCGCGTACGAGGGCAGGGGCGAGGGCCACGTCATCGCCTATACCCACGCGGGCGGCGAGGGCTTCCTCACCGTGCCGAAGCCCCGGGTCCAGCTGGCCGTGGGGACTCTTCAGGCCTTTCTGGACATCTACGTCAAAGACCACGGCGGCGAGATCGACTACATCCACGGCGGCGAGGTGACGGACCGCCTGGGCCGTCAGGAAAACAGCATCGGCTTTAAGCTGCCCGCCATGGGCAAGCAGCAGCTCTTCAAGACCGTCATGGCCGACGGCGTACTGCCCCGGAAAACCTTCTCCATGGGCCACGCACAGGACAAGCGCTATTACGTGGAAGCCCGAAAAATCCGCTGACCAGGGAGTGAACCATTGTGGGACTGTTTGAACGATGGAAGAAAAAACCCGAAGCGCCCCCTCCCCCGCCGAAGCCCGCCCGGGACGATGAAGACGTATCCGTCTACTCCCATATGCGGGTGGAGGTGACCACCAAGGACGGACAGATGCTCTTTGTGGCCAAGCTGATGTACCCCCAGCGGCACACGGCGGAGCTGCACCAGTACTCCGAGGCGGAAATCCCCCTGCTGAAGGACTGCTCCGAGGCGGCGGCCCTGCCCGTCCACATCCGGGGCTATCACGACCGCTTCCGCAAGGCCGTCTATATGGAGGGCTTCATCTCCCCCATGCCCAATCACATCTGGCTGGTGTCCCATCTGTATGTCGCCCGGGTGGGCAACGACCGGGCCTTTTTCCGCCTGGACACGGATCTGCCCGCCAGCGTCACCAAGTTCAGCGGCCGGAGCGCCGGGGATTTCCCCTGCCGCCTGCTGAACATCAGCGTGGGCGGGGCCTGCATCGCCTCGGAACAGCGGTATTGGGAGGGCGACAAGCTCCTCCTGACCGTGAAGCTGATGGAGGACCGGGACTCCTCCATCATGTACTGCCAAGTGCTGCGGGTCATTGAAAAGGAGGGCGAGCCCTTCCAGTACGGATGCCGGTTCCTGGAGCTGAACGATGCCGACCAGGACAAGATCACCGAGAACATCTTCGCCGCCCAGCTGAAAAGCCGGAAGGGCTCCCAGGGCTCATGATGGACAGAGGCCGCCCATGCTTAGCATGGGCGGCCTTTCGGTCCTCTGTTCCTCAGAGCCGGAAGAGCTTCAGGATCACGCCGTACAGCACCGAGGCCACCGTGCCGAAGACGATGACCGGCCCCGCCACGGTGAACATCTTCGCCGCCATGCCGGTGACGAAGCCCTCGCTCTTGAAGTCGATGGCCGGGGACACCACAGCGTTGGCAAAGCCGGTGATGGGCACCAGCGTTCCCGCCCCGCCGTAGCGGGCGATCTTGCTGTAGAGGTTCAGCCCTGTCAGCAGGGCGGAGAGAAACACCAGCGTGCAGGAGGCGGCGGTGCCCGCCTCCTCCTTGTTCAGCCCCGCGGCGGCCCAGCCGTTGGTGATGGCCTGGCCCAGCACGCAGATGGCCCCGCCGATGACAAAGGCCAAAGCCACGTCCTTGACAATGGGGGACTTTTTGGCCTTCTGCTTCACGTAGGCCTGGTATTCCTTGGGAGACATGTCCATGGAAAGCACCCTCTTTTCGTTTTGGATTTCCTGGATAGTGTTGCCTCCCGGGACAGAAATATTCCGGCCCCGGGGAAGCCTTGCAAAACCCCCCGAAATGTCGTATCATAAATCCAGCCTGACACAAAGGAGCTTCCCTTATGACCAAACCTCTGGGCATCTACATCCACGTCCCCTTCTGCAAACAGAAATGCGTCTACTGCGATTTTTACTCCCTCCCCCGCCGGGAGGAGGACATAGACGCTTACGTCTCCACCCTTCGGTCCCAGCTGGCGGAGGCGGATTTCTCCGGCTATGAGGCGGATACCGTCTACTTCGGCGGCGGCACTCCCAGCTTCCTGGGTCCCCGCCGCCTGACGGCCCTGCTGGAGGCAGTCTCCACCGCCTGTCCCATCGCTCCCGGCGCGGAGATCACCTTCGAGGCCAACCCCGATTCCGCCGGGGGCCCGAGCGCCCTCTCCGCCCTCCGGCGGGCGGGATTCAACCGCATCTCCCTGGGTATGCAGTCCGCCGGCGACGATGAGTTAAAGGCCCTCGGCCGCATCCACACCATGGCCCAGGTCCGCGCCGCCGTGGAGGCGGCCCGAAAGGCGGGCTTTGACAACCTCTCCCTGGACCTGATCTACGGTCTGCCGGGCCAGGACCTTCCCCGCTGGCGGAGGAACCTCGCCGCCGCCCTGGAGCTGGGCCCGGAGCACCTCTCCTGCTACGGCCTGAAAGCCGAACCGGGCACGCCCCTCTATGCCCGCCGGGAGACCCTCCCCGGGGACGAGATCCAGGCGGACATGTACCTGGAGACGGTGGACCTTCTGGAGGCCCGGGGATACCGGCAGTACGAGATTTCCAACTTCGCCAGGCCCGGCCGGGAATCCCGGCACAACCTGAAATACTGGACCCTGGGGGAGTACATCGGTTTCGGCCCCGGGGCCCACTCCGATTTTTGGGGCGTCCGGTACGCCTGGGCCCGGGATCTGGAAGCCTTCCTCCGGGGGGACCGCCTTCTCTCCGAGATTCGGCGCATGACCCCTCGGGAGCGGGAGGCGGAGTGGCTGATGCTGTCCCTCCGCCTGGCCCGGGGCCTGGACCCGGCGGAGTGGGAGACCCGCTTCCGCCGTCCCTTCGCCCCCTTCCTGCCCTTTTTAAGGCGCTGCGAGGCGGCGGGCTACGCCGTCCGGGAGGGGGACCGCTGGCGCCTGACCCCCCGGGGCTTCCTGGTGTCCAATCCGATCATCGGGGCCCTTTTGGATCAACTTCAAGAGGAGTGAACACATGCACGTCTACACCACGGGCCAATGGGTCCTGCTGTTTTTCTTCTACTGCCTCTGCGGCTGGATCTGGGAGTCCTGCTACGTCTCCCTCTGCCAGCGGCACTGGGTGAACCGGGGCTTCCTCCACGGCCCCCTGCTGCCCATTTACGGTTCCGGGGCCATCCTCATTCTGCTGGCCACCATCCCGGTGGCCAATGATCTCCGGCTGGTCTGGCTCTTCGGCATGCTCGCCGCCACAGCGCTGGAGTATGTCACCGGCGACGTGATGGAGCGCATCTTCAAGGTCCGCTACTGGGACTATTCCAACCAGAAATTCAATCTCAACGGGCACATCTGCCTCACCAGCTCCATCGCCTGGGGCTTTTTCTCCATCCTGCTGGTGCGGTTCATCCATCCCCCCATCGCCCGGCTCCTGGCCCGGGTCCCCGCCCTGTGCGTGGACCCCCTGGCCCACGTCCTGGTCATCGCCTTCACGGTGGACGCGGTCCGCTCTGTCCAGGCCGCCCTGGATCTGCGGGACCTGCTGATCAAGGCCGCCGAGGAGAACGAGGACCTGCGCCGCCTGGCGAAACGGGCGGAGGTCTACGCCGCCTTCGCCAAGGACGACCTCCGCCGCTTCCGGGAGAAGACGGAGCTGGAGGCCCTGGAGCTCCGGCAGAAGGTGGGAGAGGAGCTGGAGGAGCGCCGCCAGGCCCGGACAGAGCGGGTGGAGGCCTCCCTCCGCCGCCGCTTCGGCGCCAAGCTGGAGATCCTCTCCACCATCTCCAATGCCCTGGAAACCTGCCGGGACCACCTGGAGGATCTGCCCGATTCCACCCCCGAAAACCTGGCCGAGCGCCGGGCAGACCTGGAGGAGGCCATCCGCCGGGTCCGGGCCCGGGAGGCCGCTTTGCAGAACCGGTCCTCCGCCCCCTACCACCGCTCCCTGCGGATTCTGCGGGCCCATCCCTCCGCCACCGCCAAGGAGTTTGGAGAGGTTTTGGAGACACTGAAAAAGCTGGGGAAGGATTAATCCTTCCCCAGCTCCTTCATGCGTTCCGATTTCTGGTTCAGGGTGACCGGCGCCGCCCCGGCTTCCCTCAGAATATTCTCCATAGAAAAGAAAGACTGTTGCTTTATACTTTTCATATAAGGGTTTTTTCGGGCATTGGAAAAGTCATATTCTTTTTTCAAGATTATCCCTTCCTTTTCATTTCCTCCCACCTTCTGTCCAGCTCCTGTATAAGCTCGGTCCTCTTCTTCTCCAAAAACTCCTCCGGCAGGCTCACAGGGATGCAATCCGTGCAGCTTCCCATGCTGTCCAGTTGAACCTCTCTCAGCGTACAGCTGTCTTTGCTCCAATAAATACAAAGTCTGTTTTCACATGTCATATTATCACCTCGGAGTATATTATATTCTATGTTAAGACGATTGTCTATATTCAGAAAGTTCTCAATGTAGAATATGTTCAATCTTTGGACTTTGGTTTAAACTAGGTCCAGGTGATAGATATGATTGTTTACGATCCATTTTGGCGTACCCTAAAGGCCAGGGGTATTTCCACATATAAAATGATCAACAAATTGGGCTACAGCAGCAGTACGCTCTACCGTCTGCGCCATAACAAGGGCATTTCCTCCCGGCTGATCGACGACCTTTGCAAGCTGCTGGACTGCCGGGTGGAGGACATTTTGGAGTATGTCCCCGACCCGGAGGAACCGGAGGCCCCGGACACAAAAGAATCCTCCTAACAAGAAACCGCCGGACGGCTCGTCCGGCGGTTTTGCGTCAGCTCATCTGCTTCCGTCTGCTGAGGTTCATGGTGCCCTCCTGCATGTTGCCCAGGGTCTCCAGGCTCATGCCGGTGCCCAGGGCCACGCAGGAAATCGCGTCGTCGGCGATCATGGTGTGGATGCCCGTCCGGGCCGTCACCAGCTTGTCGAAGCCGGCCACTAAGCTGCCGCCGCCGGTCATGACAATGCCGTTGGTGGAGATGTCCGCCACCAGCTCCGGCGGCGTCCGCTCCAGCACCGAGTGGATGGCCTCCATGATGCGCTCCACCGGCTCTTCAAAGGCGTCCATCATCTCCGTGGAGCTGACGGCCACCACTTTGGGAAGGCCCGTCAGCAGGCACCGGCCCTTGACGTCCATGACCTCCTCCTCGTCCTTGGGGAAGACGCAGCCGATCTGCTTTTTCATCTCCTCGGCGGTGCGCTCGCCCACCAGCAGGTTGTGCTTGCGGCGCATATACTTCACCACGGCCTCGTTGAGCTGGTCGCCGGCGATCTTGATGGAGGCGGACTCCACCACGCCGCCCAGGGAGATCACCGCGATGTCCGCCGTGCCGCCGCCGATGTCCACCACCATGTGGCCGTCGGGCTTGGCGATGTCGATGCCCGCGCCGATGGCCGCCGCCACGGGCTCCTCGATGAGGTAGACCTTCCGGGCCCCGGCGGAGATGCCCGCGTCGATGACGGCGCGCTCCTCAACCTCGGTGATACCGGAGGGGACGCAAATAATCACTCTGGGCTTGAAGACGGAGACTCCCGCCACCTTGTGGATGAACTCCCGGAGCATCCGCTCCGTCATGTCGTAGTCGGAGATCACGCCCTCCCGCAGAGGGCGGATGGCGATGATGTTGCCGGGGGTCCGGCCCAGCATGGCCTGGGCCTCCTCGCCCACCTTCAAGAGCTTTCCGGTGTTTTTATCCAAAGCCACCACGGAGGGCTCGTTCAAAACGATGCCCTTGCCGCGCACGAAAACCAAGACCGAAGCGGTACCAAGGTCGATACCGATATCCTTTGCCATGGGCAATTCCTCCATTTATCTTTCGTCCAATTTATCATAGGCGGAAGTCCGCCAGCGAATCCATAAAGTTACAAAATACATTATACTGGCAGTCCCCCCAGAATGCAAGCCTATTCTTTCCCTTTTTCTCCCCCGTTTTCCCCCTCGGGCCTGGGGAAGGCCGCGGCGGCGCAGACCACTCCCGCCGCGCCCGCCGCCAGAAGAACCCCCGCGGCGGAGACGAGGGTGGACCCGGTGGAGCACACGTCGTCGATGAGGAGAATCCGCTTCCCGGCGGGCTCCCCCGCCGCCTCATACACGCCCTCAGTGTTCTTCCAGCGGTCCTCGGCGCTGTCCAGGCTGGACTGAGGCGGGTTGTCCCGGACCTTGCGGAGGAGGCGCTCCGGCTCCACGCCCCAGAGCTTGCAGGCGTTCTCCGCCAGGAGACGGGACTGGTCGTAGCCCCGCTGGCGCAGGCGTTTGGCGCTGACGGGGACCCAGGTCACCGCGTCGAACTCGCCGGAGAGGCGCTCGGCGGCAGCCTGGGCGATGAGCTCTCCCAGGGGCCCCGCGGCGGACACGCCGCCGTGGAACTTGAAGCGGAGGATGGCCTCCCGGACGGAATCCTCGTACCACAGCGGCGCGGCGCAGAGGAGGCCGCCCCGCAGCTCCCGGAGGCTGTGGGCTTCATCGATCCAAGGGAGGGCGGCTTCGCAGGCCGGGCACATGCCCGGCGCGTCCTGGACCCGGCGGCAGAAGGGGCATTTGGGCGGGAAGAGGAGGTCCAGCAGAGCGTCTGTCATCTTCATGGTTCCAGCAGCTCGTCGTAGGTGGTGCCCAGGGCATGCTTGATTGCCCTCAGCTGGGATGCCTGAATGTGCTGGGCTCCACGCTCGATTTTTACCAGGGCTTCCCTGGTCATGGAAACGCCCTCCAATTGCAGGAGGCCAACCAGCTCCGTCTGCCCCAATCCCTTCGCCCGGCGCGCCGCCCGAATGTTCGCGCCGATGCAGATATCCTGTTTGATTTTTTGTCCCATTACTGCTGCCTCCGTTTCCGGGGATACGGAGCAGTCTCATCTGTCAAGCCCACCAGGTAATCGACACTAACATTGTAATACTTTGCCAGCGTAACTACCGCATCCAGGGGATAGCGAATCTCGCCGATTTCGTACTGTGAATAGGTGTTCTGGCTGACGTGGAGCAGTTTCCCAATGTCCTCCTGTGTCAGTCCACGGTCAATTCTCAAATCTCGTATCCGCTCATATTTCAAAATTTCAGTTCTCATATTCATCACCGAATATGAGTATATGTATCTGAAATCTAGATATTTGGTTTTATCCCTGGAGCAGATAAAGCGAGGCGAAAAGCAGTTGACAAACCGTGTTCCATACTCTATAATAAGCATAAGAAGGCACTGCGGTAAGCGGTTAGCCCCGTGGTGCTTGGGTTTGTTCGGCAAAAAGCCTCACGAAACCGTCACCGGCCAGGGTGACGGTTTCTGCTTTTCACGATGATCGTGACCGTAAAGGACCCGATATGTAACGTGATTCGCATGCGGCCTCACCTCCTTTCGGAGGGTGTGACCAACCGCCCGCCTTTTACGCAGTGCCTTCTTAATTTGACACCATATCACATTTTTCAACTGATTGCAAGGGACTTGACACAGCACGAATCCTTCGCTATAATAAGTATAAGAAGGCACCGCGACAAGCGGTTAGCCCTCGACAGTGTTAGGTTTCGCTAAAGAAACCGTCACCGGCCAGGGTGACGGTTTCTGCTTTTCACGATGATCGTGACCGTAAAGGACCCGATATGTAACGTGATTCGCATGCGGCCTCACCTCCTTTCGGAGGGTGTAGC
>JAETSB010000015.1 GCA_021769865.1 Oscillospiraceae bacterium | reverse complement strand
GGTCCGGCCCCGGCCCCCGCCGCTGTCCCGGCCGATGCCCGCGCCCCCCGCGCCGCCGGAGGCGGTCAGGGTCCCGGGGGGATTCCGGCTGCTGTCCCGGGCCTCGGGGCAGTCCACCAGCAGGGAGGTGCCGTCTCCCAGGGAGACGCCCGCCCGGCCCGCGCCGCTCTCAAAGCGGTTTTCCGCGCCGCTGCGCAGCAGCAGCGTCACGTCGTTCTCCCGGCCCAGGTCAAAGGCCCCGCCCTCGGACACCCGGCAGGCCACGCCGCCCAGGGTCAGCTCCAGCGTTCCGATGCCGTCCGCCAGGGCCAGCCGCCCGCTGAAGGGCTCCCGGTTGGCGTCGGTTCCCGTGCCGCCGGAGACGGCGGTGACCCGGTTGGTCAGGATGCGCAGGGTGTGGGTCTCCTCCTCATAGATCCAGTCCGTGCCCGCTTCGCCGCCGGTGACGGTGAAGGGGTTCGGATAGAGGACGGTCTCCTCAAAGGCCCCGGCGCTCTCATTCCAGCGGAGGTAGGCATAGCGGACCTTGGGCCGCTGGGCCTGGTCCTTCCCCCGGATGACGACCGTGTGGATCGGAGAGCCCCGCTCTCCCTTCTCCAGCCACAGCCGGGCGGGCTCGCCGCTGAGCAGCATGGCTCTGCCGTGCCTGCCGTCCACCGTCAGGGAGGTGAGGGCGCTCCAGCCCGGGAGCAGGGTCCGCCACACGACGTCAAAGGGGGCCAGAGTCTTGCCGCTCCCGTTGGTGACGCTGGCGGCCTGAGCTGCCAGAAGCGCCGGCCCGTCGACGACCACGGGGACCGTCAGCGTTCCAAAGCTCTCGCCCTCCTCCGACGGGGCCAGGATCACCGCGCCGCCGGTCAGGCGCAGGACGTTGCTCTCATCGCCCCGGAGCGCGCCGATCCGCACCAGCCCGCCGCCCCCCAGGGTCAGGGACGCGCCGGGGCGCAGCAGGACCTCTCCCAGCGCCGCTTCCCCGGGGATGGAGAGATGAACGGAGGGGGCCGCCGCGGTCAGCGCCGGAACGCGGGCCTCCCGCAGGGTCACCGTCCCATCGCCGGTCAGCAGGACGGCCCGTCCTTCCCGCGCGGTTCCCTGGAGGACCGTGTCCGCCTTTCCGCCGATGGTCAGCTCTCCGCTCGAGGGGTCGTCGGAGACGCCGGAGAGGTTCCGGGCGATGACCTTCATGTCCTCAAGCTCCATGACGGCGGCCTGGGGCGAGGTCCCCTCTGCCACAGTCGCCGTCTGGGCCTCTTCCCCGGCGGCATGGTCCAAAGCGGCCTCCAAACCGGCGCCGGAGTTCTGGACCGCTTCCAGCAGGCCCATCATCAGCTCCAGGTTCATCCCCTCCAGCCCCGCCAGGAACGTCAGCATGGACGCGTTGGAGAGGAACGGGGCGGCGTCCCCGCCCTGGAGCATCACCATTGTCAAAAAGTCCTCCATCCCCGGCGCCGTGCCGCCGGTGAATTGGGACTCCAGGTCCGAAAGGCTGGTGAACACGCCGTTCGTCAGGAAATTCACCGCCTCGTCCGGCGAGTCGCCCTGGGACACCCGCTCCAAAAGCTGTCGCAGTCCCTCCATGGCCGCTTCCAGGTCCACGGCCTTGGAGGCGGAACCCCCGGCGATGACCCCGCCCAGGTACAGCGCCGCCAGATAGCCCGTGGCGGCGTTGTTTTCCAGGGATTTTCCGGAAAGAACCGCCAGGATGTCCCGGATGCCGGCGCTCTTGTCCAGGCCCAGCAGGTCCAGCAGCCGTTCCGGAGCCAGGCCGCTCTGGGCCATCCCCCGCAGCAGCCAGTTGGGCAGCGTTTGGACGCCCTCCTGACCTCCGTCTTCCAGGGCGGTGTCCGGCGGAGGCTCCGCGCCGCCCTCGATCTCCTCATCCCCGTCCAGGAACAGCCGCGCGTCCCCAGCGAAGGCCCCGCCGGTCATGCGGTCGATCTCCTCCGCCAGCCGCGTCAGCTCCGCCTGGAGGGCGGACAGGTCCTCCCTGCCTCCGCCGGCCCGCCGGGCCAGCTCCGCCATGCGGCCCAGGCGGTCTTGGACCTCCGCCAGCACGGCCTCTCCGGTCTGGAGGGTCCGGTGGCTCTCTCGGGTGGAGTTCTCCGCCTGGCCGATGGTGGTCATCAGCCGCCGGAGGGTCTCCGAGACGGTGGCTCCCGGCGTTTTCGCCGCCGGGCGTGTCTCCCCGGCGGAGGACGTTTTCTCCGTTCGTTCCGCCGCCTGATACCGGGGTCCGGATACCCCCCGTTCCCTGCGGATGGTCAGCTCGCCCATTCGGACGCCTCCTTCCATGGTTGGATCTTGGCCGCGGTTTCCCGCGCGCTTCTATACAATATATATCGGCAAGCGGACGGGAAAGATAAGGAAACCCGCCGCTTTGGAAAAAGAGAGGAAAGCGCTTTGCACTTTCCTCTCTTCCCGCATCTTAGTTCCGCTCGCCCAGGGCCAGGTCCCTGACGACCTCCCCCGCCAGGATCAGTCCGGCGGCGGCGGGCACGAAGGCCGCGCTCCCCGGCACCTGCCGCCGGACCTCGCCCGCCAGGGACTCCTGATAAAGCGCGCCTTCCGGCTCCCGGGGGGGCTCCTGGGAGTAGACCACCTTCAGCCGTTTCACGCCCCGGCGCTTCAGCTCCTTCCGCATCACCCGGGCCAGGGGACAGACGGAGGTCTCATAAATGTCCGCTACCCGGAACGCGGTGGGGTCCAGCTTGTTCCCGGCCCCCATGCAGCTGATGACGCGTGTCCCGGCCTCCAGGGCCTGCTGGATCAGGGACAACTTGCCGGTCACGGTGTCGATGGCGTCCACCACATAGTCGTATTGGGAAAAATCGAATTCTCCGGCGGTATCGGGGCCGTAGAAGACCTTCCGGGCGTGGATCACGGCGTCCGGGTTGATCTCCAGCGCCCGCTCCCGGGCGGCGTCGGCCTTGTACTGGCCCAGGGTCCGGTGGGTGGCCAGAATCTGGCGGTTCAGGTTCGTCAGGCTTATCCGGTCGCTGTCGACGAGGTCCAGCGTCCCCACGCCGCTGCGGACCAGGGCCTCTGCAGTATAGCCCCCCACGCCGCCCAGGCCGAACACCGCCACATGGGCCCGGGCCAGGCGCTCCATGCCCTCCCGGCCCAGCAGCAGCTCGGTTCTTGAAAACTGGTCCAGCATCCCCTCACTCCTCGATCCCCTGAATCTCGATCTGCTCCAGAATATCCTGGCCCCGCCCGGTCAGCGCCATGCTGCCGTGGAGGGGATAGTCCCGGTAGGCGGCGTAGTCGAAGTTCGCCAGGGGAATGTCGTAATCCAGCCGGATCAGGCCCTTGTCCGCCAGGCCCAGGATCGCGGCGGCGTACTCCTCCCGCGGGCGCTCCCGGTCCTCCAGGTACACCGGCGCGTTCCGGTCAAGGGCCGCCGCGGCCGGGAGAAAGGGCGTTTCCCCCAGCCGCCGCAGCAGCGCCAGCTCCGCCTCCGTCAGCAGCAGCGCCTGCCCGCCGCAGCCATGTTCACAGCCTCCGCAGTTTTCACAGCCCATGTCCGTGCTCCTTTTCCGATAAAACTTCCACGATGGTCCCGCCGCCCACGACGGCATCGCCGTCGTAAAACACCGCCGCCTGTCCCGGCGTCACCGCCCTCTGGGGCCGGTCGAATACGACGCGGACCCGGCCTCCGGCCTCCGGGAAGATCTCCGCCTCCTGTTCCCCCTGGCGGGAGCGGGTCTTGGCCCCCACCCGCAAAGGGGCGTCCAGGCTCTCTATGGAGATCCAGTTCAGATCCTCCACCAGGGCCTCCCGGGCATACAGGAGGCTCTCCGGCCCCACGGTGACGGTATTGGCGGACATGTCCTTCCCGCAGACGTACACCGGTTCTCCCATGGAGAGGCCCAGCCCCTTCCTCTGGCCCAGGGTGTAGCGGACCGCGCCCCGGTGCCGTCCGACGGCCCGGCCCTCCCGGTCCAGAAAGTCCCCGGCGGGGAAGGCCCGTCCGGTGTAGGCCTCAATGAACGCGCCGTAATCGCCGTCGGGGATGAAGCAGACGTCCTGGCTGTCCCGCCGCCGGGCATTGACAAAACCCAGGCGCTCCGCCAGCTCCCGGACCTGGCGCTTTTCCATGCGGCCCAGAGGGAATTGGACCCGGGCCAGCTGCCTTTGAGTCAGGGTGTAAAGGAAGTAGCTCTGGTCCTTCCGGGCGTCCAGGGCCTTTTTCAAAAGCCAGCGGCTGGTTTCCTTATCCCGGTCCACCTGAGCGTAGTGCCCGGTGGCCACATAATAGAGCCTCGCCGCCTCCGCGGCCTCCATGAGCCGGGAGAACTTCATGCGCCGGTTACAGTCCACGCAGGGGTTGGGAGTCCCTCCGGCCTGATAGACCCGGACGAACTTCTGTATGACGGCCTCCTCAAACTCCCGGGTCAGGTCCAGGGCCGTGAAGGGAATGCCCAGCCTTTGGCAGACGGCCTCCGCATCGGCGGTGTTCCGCCCGTCGTCCGAATGCAGCAGCCGCATGGTGGCCCCCTGGCAGCGGAAGCCCTGCGACAGCATCAAATAGGCCGCCGCCGAGCTGTCCACGCCGCCGCTCATGGCGATCAGCACGCTCTTGCGTTCTTCCATCCCGCACCTCCCGGATCTCGTCTGCGTCTTGCGGCCCTTATTATAGTACGGCTTTGGCGTTTTGTCACGCAATATCTGCGGGCTGCGGAGTGGCTTGACCAGGCGGCTTGCATAATTGCTTTCATGCTCCGGTTTCCTTGGGAAGAAGATTCCCTCTTTTCAACAAAAAAACCGTTTGTCCAGAGAAAATTTACGGCGGGAGTGGAGAAATTTTTTCTTTAAATAATTTTATGTAAACTTAGACCTGTTAGGATTTTACTTGAAAAACGGAGTATAGATTTTTACCGATCTGAAAATGAAGGTAAAACTAGCTGATTTTAGAGGGAAGTGGCATGTGGAAAACCTTGTGGAAAGTGTGGATAACTCCTCGTAGAAGGCTTTTATGAAAAAATTTATGTAAATTTCCGTGGAGAAGGGAGGCTTTTGACGGAAGCCGGGGAAAGCCGGAAAACTGCGGCGGATAAGCGCGGAAAAGATTTCCATATTTTCGAGGGGTTTCCTGCGCATATGCCAAAAATCGACAAAATGCTCAAAGAAAAAACGCAGGATTTCCTGCGATAATACAAAAGGTAATCGCAAAACCGGTGGGGACCGATGGAAAATCGGAAAAGGAGGTTGACGGAGGAAAAAATTTATGGTATGATACCAACCGGCTTAAGGAGAAGGGCACCGTTATGCCAGCGTAGCTCAGTCGGTAGAGCAGCTGATTCGCAATTAGCGGACCGGGCTGTCAAAAACTTCATATGCTACTGTAGCTCAGTCGGTAGAGCAGCTGATTCGTAATCAGCAGGTCGTGTGTTCGAGTCACATCAGTAGCTCCAGAAAGCGGCGAAAATCATTTGATTTTCGCCGCTTTCTCATCTTTTGACACAGACGATTGGCCCACATTTTGTTTCCCTTTCGACCCACAGTGCTTGTGCGGACGCTGGGAAGGTTTTTGCGAGAAACGGTCAAGGTCCATAAGTTGAAAGGTACAGTGAGGTTCCAGCGAAAACGGCTTGTTTTTACCTGTATTCAAGGCTATACTGATTGTGTGATGGCAAGCTCGCCCCGTGCGCATCAGCAAAACCCTTGCGGGCGAATGCGGCTGGCACTTGGGAAAGCGGGGGCCCTGTCAAAACGCACGAAATGGAGGACGGAAGATGTCATTATCCATACAGGTCCATCGGATCGTCAAAGAGCGGAAAGGGCGGGGCGAATATATTCCACTGCATACGCATCCCTTTTTCCACTGTATCTATGTGATTAGCGGCCTGGGCAGGGTTCAGGCGGGCCCGCAGGTCATAGAAGCCCGCCGGGGGCTGTTCCTGCGGATCGGGCCGGAGGTGGAGCACGCTATTTTCGGCGAGGACGCCATGCAGAGCTTCGACGTGAAGTTTTCGGCCCAAGGGACCTTTTTGGAGCCTCTGAGCCGCCTGCCTCTGGCTCTTCCCCTCAACGGCTATGAGCACGCCCTGATGATGAACGTCTTCCATTTGGCGATACGGGACGGGGACTACGCCGGGGCGCTGATTAACGCCAGGATGACAGAGCTGCTTTTGCTTCTGCTCCGGCGGGAAGCGCTGCGGGACGACGTTGATCCCGCGCCGCCGGGACAGCCCGGCGCGGCGCTGAGCCCCGCTCTGGCGTACATCGAGCGGCATCCCCAGGAGATGCCCTCCGTCGCCTTGCTGGCGGAGCTGTGCGGCTATACGCCGGCTCACTTCTCCACGGTTTTCAAGCAGGCGTTTGGCCGCGGCCCGGCCCGGTATCTCCAGGAGAAAAAAGTCGCCCTGGCTCAGGAGCGGATGATGACTACGGACTGCACCGTGGCGGAGCTGGCGGAGGAGGCGGGGATGGAACCGGCGTCTTTTTCCCGGATGTTCAAGCGAAAGACCGGTATCTCCCCCAGCCAGTATCTGCGCCGGGCCAATTCGGACGTGGGCATCAATCTCACGCCCGACAGCCCCTACCGGCCGAAGCAGGAATTTGAAATCCCGAAGCGGCGCTGAGCGGAAGACCCGGCGCGCCCCCTTCCGGTGCGGTGGACCATCCGCCGAGCCGGAGGGGGGAATTTTTCGAAAAAAGTGACGGGTATACCGAAAATCAGGTCAAACACCCGGGAGGCGGCTTCTGCTATACTATTGATATCCCTCCAAAACGGATAAAGCAGGAGGCTGTTTATGACGGATAAATTTTCGGATTACTCAAAAATTGAACCGCTCCTGGAGGAAGTGACCCTACCCAGAATGTTTCGCGTGCTCCAGACGTTTCCCCGGGACCATCTGGAGGATGTGGCCGCCGAGGTGCGGCTGAAGCTGGAGGGGGCGGACGTCGTCCCTCTGATCCGGCCCGGCATGACCGTGGCCGTCACCGGCAGCAGCCGGGGAATCGCCAATATGAATGTCGTCCTGCGGGAGACCGTCTCTTTCCTCCGGAGGCTGGGCGCAAGGCCCTTCATCATTCCCGCCATGGGTAGCCACGGCGGCTCTACGGCCGAAGGACAGCGCCAGGTTTTGGAGGGCTACGGCATAACCGAGGAATTCTGCGGCTGTCCCATCCGGTCCTCCATGGAGACGGTGCGCCTCGGAACCGTCATGGAGGAGGGGCAGCCCCTCCCGGTGTACATAGACCGCCTGGCCTTTGAGGCGGACGGCATCGTGGCGGTGAACCGGGTCAAGCCCCACAGCGCCTTCCGGGGCCCGGTGGAATCCGGGCTGACGAAAATGCTGTGCATCGGCCTGGGGAAGCAGAAGGGCGCGGACCGGATTCACAAGGACGGGTTCGGGACCTTCGCGACGAGAATTCCCCTGGTGGGCAATTACGTGCGGACGCATACAAACGTGCTGTTCGGCGTGGCGCTGATGGAGAACGCCTATGACGAGACCAGCCGGGTGGAGGTGCTGCGCAGCGAGGAAATTCCCCAGCGGGAGCCCGCCCTTCTGGAATACGCCAAGAGCCAAATGCCCCGCATCCTTGTGCCGGAGACGGATGTGCTGGTGGTCCGGGAGATCGGCAAGAATTTCTCCGGCAGTGGAATGGACCCCAACATCACCGGGACCTGGTCCACGCCCTACGGGGGCGGGGGCATCCGGAAGCAGCGAACCTGTGTGTTGGACCTGACGGAGGCCTCCCACGGCAACGGGCTGGGCATCGGCCAGGCGGACACGACCACCCTCCGGTTTCTGAAGAAAATGGACTTTCTGGCCACCTATCCCAACGCGCTGACCTCCACGGTGTTCCTGCCGGTGAAGCTGGCCATGGTGCTGCGGGACGACGAAATGGCCATCAAGGCCGCGGTCAAGACCTGCAACGGGGTCCCGCCGGAAAAACTGCGGATGGTGCTGATCCGGAACACGCTGCACATGGGGGAACTGTACCTGTCCGAGGCGTTCTGGGATCAGGCGCGGGAAACCCCGGGCATGGAGATTGCCGGAGAATGCGCCCCCCTGCCCTTTGATAAGGAGGGAAATCTGATGCTGTGGAATGAGGAGGAACACACATGAGCAGGATCGTCATGACCCAGGCCCTCTGCGCCGCCGGATACGAGCCGCTGGCCCAGGAGGGACCCATTTACGTCGCCAACAACGGCGACCCCAGCCAGTACCTGGAGGAGCTGCGGGACGCCGAGTGCGTGGTGGTGCGGATCGGCCACATGAACCGGGCCGAGATCGAGGCCGCTCCCCGCCTGCGGGTCATCGGCCGGTCGGGGATCGGATACGACAGCATCGACGTGGCCGCCGCCAGCGAGCGGGGCATCCCGGTGGTGATCGCTCCCCACTGCAACGCGGACTCCGTGGCGGAGCACACCCTGGCGCTGATGTTCGCCCTGGCGTCCAACCTGGTGGAGTGCCACAACGAGGCGCTGAAGGGCAACTTTGAGATCCGAAACTGCGGAAAGATGTTTGAGCTCAACGGCCTGACGGTCGGTATCATCGGCCTCGGCGACATCGGAAAACGGGTGGGGCGGCTGTGCCGCGCCCTGGGGATGCGTTTGCTGGCCTATGACCCCTACTGCGCTAAAGAGGCCATGGAGGCGGAGGGCGCCCGCCCCTGCGGGACCCTGGCGGAGCTGCTGACGGAGAGCGACGTTGTCACGATCCACACGCCGCTGAGCAGCGATACCAGGGGGTTGCTGCGCTTGCAGGACCTGCGGCGGATGAAGCCCACGGCCATTCTTGTGAACTGCGCCCGGGGCGGTATTGTGGACGAGGCGGACCTGGTCCAGGCCCTGCGGGAGGGCGTGATTGCCGGCGCGGGACTGGACGTTACGGTGGAGGAGCCGCTCCGCCCGGACAATCCGCTGTGCGCCGCGCCGAACCTGATTCTCTCGCCCCACAGCGCCGCCCAGACCCGGGAGGCCACCGTCCGGGCGGCGTCCATGTGCGCGGAGGGCTGCATCGCTGTCCTGAACGGGCGGCGCTGGCCCGCCGTGGCGAACCCTGAGGCGTATCTCCACCCCCGCTGGCAGGGGGAAACCGCCGCCCCGAAGCCCGCCGGCGGCCATGACGGCAGGGAGGTTTTGAAATGATTGTGGATCGAATCGAGTACGCGGCGGAGTATGAGGACCGGCTTCCCGGCCTGGGAAGGGCCCTGCGGGAAATTGAGGACGCCTCCGAATGGGACGGCCCCCGCCAGTTTCCGGGCGGTTATGTAATGCGCCAGAGCGGAATGACCAAGCCGGAGGACGAGACCGCCTTTGAGGCCCACCGCAGATACGTGGATGTGTTCATCCTGGCGGAGGGCCGGGAGACCGTGCTGTGGAACCGGCTGGAGAACATGGAGGCGGCGGAAGCCTACATTCCTGAGAGAGACAAACAGCCCCTTCGGGGACAGGGCTCCGCCCTTGAGCTGCGGCCGGGCATGTTCTGCGCCCTGTTTCCCAGCGACGCCCACTCCGCCTGCCGCCATATGGAGGGGCAGGCCGCGGCGGCCTATGTGAAATACGTGGTGAAGCTGGAAGCGGTCCCAGCTTCAAAATAGAGGCGCAAAAAGAGGACGCCCTGTCCAAAATCCGGACAGGGCGTTCTCTTTTCTTATCGGCTCCGTTTTCCGCCGCGCGGATGCTCACTTTTTCATCAGCCTCCAGAGGGTGGTCCGGCTGATTCCCAGGCGCTTGGCGGCGGCGGTCTGATTTCCCTCGGTCTCCTCCAGCACCCGCAGGGCCACGTCCTGGTTGATTTCCTCCAGAGTCCGCCCCAGGTCCAGGGGCGCGGTGGCGTTCTCCGCCCGGAGGGCGAAGGCCCCCACGTGCCGCTCCTTCCGCAGAATCTGGCGGACGCTCTCGGCGGTGATGGCCTGCCCCGGGGCCATGACCGCCAGGTCCCCCAGGACCCGGCGGAATTGGGTGTAGTTGTGGGGCCACTGAAAGCTCTGCAACAGGGCCATGGCCTCCGGCTCCACGCCTAAGATCTGCCGGGGCAGGTCGGCGTTCAGGTAACTCAGGGACAGGTTCACCAGAGTGGGGATGCGCTCCGCCATCTGCCGCAGGGGCGGCAGGTAAAGGGTCAGGCAGCAGAGCTTGTCCGTGAAGAGGGACCCCACGGCGGAGATGAATTCCCCCGGCTGGCAGACGCAGGAGAAGATCACCCGGTTCCTCCGGCACACATCCATCTCCGCCAAAACGGCCAGGAGCTGCCGCCGCCGCTCCGGGGAGAGCACGTCCACACTGGCAAAGTACAGGGTGTTTCCCTCGTCGGAAAGGGGAGAGTTGTGGTGCTCCAGCAGGAAGGTCCAGCTCTTGTCGTTGAGGAGGCTGCAGTTGACGGACGCCAGCGGGTGGTTCCGCAGGACGCTGCGCATGTACAGGGCGCCCACCATCGCCTCCTTGCCGGTGCCGTCCTCGCCGGAAACCATCACCGGGGCGTTGCTCTGGTTGATCCGCGCGATCTCCTCCTGAAAGTCGCCGATGGTCCCGGCGAAGCTGAAAATGCTGTCGTAAAAGGCGCTCTCCGCCTCCGGGCGTGTGGCGAAGCGGATGCCTGTCTGGCTGGGGGAAAGGGGCGTTTTCCGGGCATCCAGGAAAAAGGAGATGTACGACTGCCCGCCGGACTCGATCCGCCGGGCCCGGATGGAGTACAGCATCCCTCCCAGGTTCCGAATGATCCGCCGCTCCAGCTCCTTCCGGGACTCCGGCAGCTCCCGCCTCAGCAGCTCCAGCAGCTGGGGCACCGGGTCGTTCAGGGTGGAGAGAAAAAGGTGGCCCTCCTGGTCAAAGACCACGGTCTGGCTGATTTGCCCCTGAATCAACTCCCGCAGGAAGAGGTTTTCCTCCCGCAGGCGCTGCTGGCTCCCGCAGATCAGCAGCGCCTGGTCAAAGGCCTTGCGGATGCTTTGCACGGAGGAGGTCACCAGAAAGGTGTTCATCCCCAGCCGCTTGGCGGTGGTGTTGGCCAGGGCGTCGCACAGGACGGCCCGGCAGCCGCTCCGCTGGAGCTCCAGCAGCGTGGGCTCCACCACCTCTTGGGACTCGTAGGTGTGGATCTCCATGCCGTCCCCCATGACCTCGCACAGCCGCCGGGCGCTCTCGGCGATGCTGGGGGCGGCCAGGAAGGCGGCGCGGCCGTCCAGCCCGTCGGCCAGCTTCAGCGCGCAGAGCAGGTCGTACATGGTGACCTCAATCTCCACCACCGGCAGGCTCAGGTCCCGCCGCAGCATGGCGGCGGTGTCCCCGCGGGAGATCACCACGTCATAATTCCCGTGAAAATTGGCCCGGGCAATTTCCAGGCCCAGCTCCCGGTCCCCCACAAACAGCGTCAGGTCCATCTGGGGATATTCCTCCGCCAGACTGCTCATCAGAGTCTTCATCGCCTCGTAGGGGGCGATGCCCAGCACGCGGATCGGTGTATCCATAACCCCTCCAAATGCGTTTAAATTTTAAACACATTATACCAAACGCACAAAAATTCCGCAAGCCTTTTTCAATGCGTTTCAAAGTTAAACGCTTTGCCGGGCAAAAAAGATTGCGCGGCAGGGCGGTTCTTTATAAAATAAGCTCAAAGAGCCCAGAACATACGGCGAATTTTTGACAAAATTGCTGAGATTCAAAGCGCTTAAAATTCAGTGTTTCAAAATTGGACAAACGGGGGCGCGGTATGGTAAGACTGTTCATCATCGCGGATGACTTCACGGGGGCGCTGGACACCGGCGTCCAGTTCGCAGTCCGGGGGACGGAGACCCGCGTGGTCACGGACCCGGACTATGACGTTTCCCAGACGGGAGCGGAGGTGCGGGTGCTGGTGCTGGACGCCGAGACCCGGCATCTGGAACCGGAGGCGGCCTACCGGGTGGTCTTCCGGGCAGTGCAGTCCGCCCTGGCGGCGGGCTTCACGCACATCTACAAGAAAACAGACTCCGCTCTTCGGGGCAACATCGGCGCGGAGCTGACGGCGGTGATCGACGCCGCCGGGGCGGACCGGCTGGCGTTTTTGCCGGCTCTGCCGAAGATGAACCGGACCACCCGGGGCGGCGTCCACTACATCGACGGCGTGCCTGTGGCGGAGAGTGTTTTCGGGAAGGACCCCTTCGAGCCGGTGAGGTCCTCCGCCGTGGCGGAGATCATCGCGGCCCAGTCCCGGACCCCGGCGGTCCTCCACGCCCTGGGTGACGCGGCGGACGGTCCCGGCATTCACGTCTACGACGCCGAAACGGACGAGGAGCTGCTTCAAACCGGCAGGCGGCTGGCGCCGGAGGGCCTGCGGCTCTGCGCCGGGTGCGCGGGCTTCGCGTCGGCTCTGGCGGAGCTGCTGGAACTGAGGGGAACGCCGCCGGGGCTACCCGATCTGGTACCCGCCCTCTTTGTGGCCTGCGGGAGCGTGAACCCGGTGACCCTGCGGCAGATGGAGGAGGCGGAAAAAGCGGGCTTCTCTCGCATTCGCTTGACGCCGGAGCAGAAGCTGGAGCCCTCCTGGCTGGAGACGCCGGCCTGCGCCGCCGCCGTGGCCTCCTGGCTGAAGGAGGCCGGAGAGAAGAGGCGCTTTATTCTGGACGTGAACGATCCGCCGGAACAGGACCGCACCGCCGCCTACGCCAAGGAGCGGGGCCTGACCACCGAGGACCTCCGAGTCCGCATCTCGGACCAGCTGGGCCAATTGGTCCGGCGGCTGCTGGACGGGGGCCTGGACGCCACGCTCCTCTGCACCGGCGGGGACACGCTGCTGGCCCTGACCCGGGCCGTGGGCACGGCGGAACTTCTGCCGGTGTGCGAGCTGGACGCCGGCGCGGTGCTGACGGCTTTCGTGTATCAAGGAAAACCCTATCATATCATATCAAAATCCGGCGGCTTCGGGAGCCCGGACCTGTTCATCAGGCTCGCCCGGTCCATCGGCGCCGGAGATTAAGAGGAGGATGCAGTATGCTGACAAAATACGAATTGAAAATGCCCCACGCGGTCTACAGCGGAGAGGACGCCTTGGGGCGGATTCCGGAAATTTTTGCCGCCAACGGCGTGAAGCGCCTGGTGGTCTTCACGGACAAGGGCATTGAGGGCGCGGGCCTGCTGGAGTTCCCCATGGCGAAGGTCCGGGAGACCGGCGTGGAGACCGTCGTTCTGGACGACCTTCCGGCGGAGCCCTCCTATCTGGAGGCCCAGAAGCTGGTGGACCAGTGCAAGCAGTGCGGCGCGGACTTCATCATGGCCGTGGGCGGCGGCAGCGTCATGGACACCGCGAAGCTGGCCAGTATCCTGATGACCGACGAGTACGGCGTGAAAGAGCTGCTGGATGAGCCGGGCCGGGCGAGAAAGTGCATGAAGTCCCTGATGATCCCCACCACTGCGGGCACCGGCTCCGAGGCCACTCCCAACGCCATCGTGGCCGTGCCGGAGAAGCAGCTGAAAGTGGGCATCGTCAACACGGAAATGATCGCGGACTACGTGATTCTGGACGCGGTGATGATCAAAAAGCTCCCCCGGAAAATCGCCGCCGCCACGGGAGTGGACGCTCTGGCCCACGCCATCGAGTGCTTCACCAGCAACAAGGCCAATCCCTTCAGCGACGTCTTCGCCCTCCAGGCCCTGGATATGATCCTGAACAACATTGAGCGGGCCTGCGACGACCCCGAGGCCATGGACGCCAAGAACACCATGCTCCTGGCCAGCTTCTACGCGGGCGTCGCCATCACCGCCTCCGGCACCACCGCCGTCCACGCTCTGAGCTATCCCCTGGGCGGCAAGTACCACATCGCCCACGGCGTGTCCAACGCCATCCTGCTGGCCCCGGTCATGCGGTTCAACGAGCCAGCCTGCCGCCCCCTGCTGGCCAAGGCCTATGACCGCTGTCTCAAGGGAGACGCCAAAACGGAGGCGGAGAAGAGCGCCGCCGTCATCCAGCGTCTGGAGGGTATTGTGAAGCACCTGGACATTCCCACCAGCCTCACGGAGTTCGGCGTGCCGAAGGAGGACCTGGAGTCCCTGGTGGCGTCCGGCATGGAGGTCACCCGTCTGCTGGTGAACAACATGCGGAAGGTGACCCCGGAGGACGCCCGGAACATCTATCAGGAAGTCCTGTAAGGGAATTTTGATAAGGAGAGTAGAACATGAAGCAGCTTGAAATCAAGGGTATCATTCCCCCCGTTATCACGCCCATGAACCCCGAGGACGAGAGCGTCAACATCTCCGAGCTCCGCAACCAGATCGAGCGGCAGATTTCCGGCGGCGTCCACGGCATTTTCCCCTTCGGCACCAACGGCGAGGCGTACATCCTCAGCCTGAAGGAGAAGGAGGAAATCCTGGAGGCCACGGTGGACCAGGTGAAGGGCCGCGTTCCCATCTACGCCGGAACCGGCTGCATCTCCACCCGGGATACCGTCTACATGAGCAAGCGGGCCGAGGAGCTGGGCGCCGACGCCCTGTCCATCATCACCCCCAGCTTCGCCCTGGCCAGCCAGAAGGAGCTGTACGACCACTACTGCGAGGTGGCGAAGCACGTGAACATCCCCATCGTGCTCTACAACATTCCCGCCCGCACCGGAAACAAGCTGCTGCCGGAGACCGTGGCCAAGCTGGCCAAGGACGTGGACGTCATCCTGGGGGCCAAGGACTCCAGCGGCGACCTGGACAATCTGAAGGCCTACATCGCCCTCACCCGGGATATCGGCAAGGACTTCGCCGTCCTGGCCGGGAACGACGGCAACATCCTCCCCTGCCTGAAGGCCGGCGGCACCGGCGGCGTGGCCGGCCGGGCCAACATCTGGCCCAAGACCATCGCCTCCATCTATGACAGCTTCGTGGCCGGTGACCTGGAGAAGGCCCAGAAGGCGCAGGACGCCATCGTGGCCCTCCAGCGGGTATTCAAGTTCGGCAACCCCAACACCATCATCAAAAAGGCCGTGGCCCTGCTGGGCTATCCCGTGGGCGACTGCCGCAGGCCCTTCAACTACCTCTGCGACGAGGGGATTGAGGAGCTGAAAAAGGTCCTGGAAGAGACCAGGAATCTCGGCTGACAAAACGACAAGGAGGAGTACATATGAACAAACCGATCCTGGGCATCACCATGGGCGACCCCTTCGGCAACGGGCCGGAAATCACCGTGAAAGCCCTGGCGGACAAAACGGTTTACGACCGCTGCCGTCCTCTGGTGGTGGGAGACGTCACCGCCATGGAGTACGCCGCCAAAGTTGCCGAGAAAGTTTCCGGCATCAGCATGAAGATTCGGGGCGTCCGGTCCGTCGGCGAGGCCAACTATGAGTACGGCGTCATCGACGTGTACGACTTAGGGCTCGTAAAGGCGTCGGATATCCCCGGCGACCCGGAGAACCCCAAGCCCTTCGGCCTGGGCGCCACGGCCCTGGGCGGCGAGGCAGCCTTCCAGTACGTGAAGAAGGTCATTGAGCTGGCTATGGCCGGGGAGGTGGACGCTACTGTCACCAACGCCCTGAGCAAGGAAGCCATCAACATGGCGGGCCACCACTACAGCGGGCACACGGAAATCTACGCGGACTATACCAAGACCTCCAAGTACACCATGATGCTGGCCCACAACGAGCTGCGGGTGGTCCACGTCTCCACCCATGTCTCTCTCCGGGAGGCCTGCGACCGGGTGAAGAAGGACCGGGTGCTGGACGTCATCCGCATCGCCAACGAGGGCTGCAAGGCCATCGGCATCAAAGAGCCTAAAATCGCCGTGGCGGGCCTGAACCCCCACTGCGGGGAAAACGGCATGTTCGGCACCGAAGAGATCGAGGAGATCCAGCCCGCCATCGACGCCGCTATGGCCGAGGGCATCATCATCCCCGAAAAGAAGCCCACCCCGCCGGACACCGTGTTCTCCAAGGCGCTGGGCGGCTGGTACGACATCGTGGTGGTCATGTACCACGACCAGGGCCACATCCCCCTGAAGGTCAAGGGCTTTGTCTACAACAAGGCCGAGGGCCACTGGGACGCCGTGGCGGGGGTGAACGTCACCCTGGGCCTGCCCATCATCCGGGCCAGCGTGGACCACGGCACGGGCTTCGGCCACGCCGGAGACGGCCACGCCAACGAGCTCAGCCTGGTCAACGCCATGGACTACGGCATCCGCATGGCCAACGCCAAGGCGGAGAAATAATCCGTCTTTATCCGGCGAAGCCGGTAAAGAATATACCGCATCCAACAAGAGTCAGAAAGGAAGAAATGAAATGAAAAAAGTGTTTGCTTTGCTCCTCACCCTGAGCCTGGCCCTGAGTCTGGCCGCCTGCGGCGGCAACGGCGGCAGCCAGGACAGCGCCACTCCTCCCGCGGACAGCAATCCCCCCGCCCAGAGCGACAGCGGCAGCAGCGGGGACAGCGGCTCCACCGATTTTTCCGGTGAGACGCTGGTGTTCTCCTCCGACGCCGTGGGCTCCGCCACCTACAATACCATTGTGGAAATGAGCAAGTACCTGGAGAACGACGGCGGCTTCGGCCTGGTGGACGTTCAGCCCACCAGCCCCGGCGGCATGGGCGCTCCCTACCTGTTTGCCGACGGCGCTGTGGACCTGGCCTTCGTCAACGGCGCTCCCGCCAAGTGGGCCCGGGAAGAGGGCACCTTGGGCAAGCCCCCCGCCACCGGCTATCTGGCCATCATGGGCGGCCTGAACGCCGTCTGCTACATCAACTGCATCTCCAACGACTTCCTGAAGAAGCACAATGTCTCCACCATTGAGGAGATCTTCGAGCAGAAGCTGCCTCTGCGCATCGGCTGCTCCGCGGTGGGCTCCATGGACGCCGAGGGCGCGTACCTGCTGCTGGAGTACTTCGGCGTGACGCAGCAGGATCTGGAGAGCTGGGGCGGCTCCATCACCAACCAGTCCGGCTCTGAGAACGAGGCGGCCCTTCAGGACGGCAAGATCGACTTCTACATCGACCACACCTCCTCCAGCTCCTCCACCATGGCGGAAATCGCCACTACCTGCGACGTGACCTTCCTCCAGTGGGGAGACGAGACCATTGATTGGTTCGTCAAGGAGAAGGGCTTCTCCCGCGTGCCCGTTCCCGCCAACTCCTTCAAGGGCCAGGAGAACGAACTGACCCTGCCCGGTTCCCCCGACTGCATCTTCTGCAAGGAGTCCCTGAGCGAGGACGTCGTCTATCAGATCACCAAGACCCTGTGCGAGAACCGCGACAATCTGGTCAACACCTACAACACGCTGGCTCCCTGGGACGTGGCCACCTGCATGGATTCCGAGAAGATCGGCGGCAACGCCCTGCATCCCGGCGCGGAGAAGTATTACAAGGAGATGGGCTACATCCAGTAATCCCTGACAACCGAGGAAACGAAACTCTGCCGCAAAAGGCAAGGCGGACGCCGGTCCGGCGTCCGCCTTCTTACAGGAGGAATATGCATGAGCGTTTTTAAGAAAAAAAGCGGCGAAGCCGCGGCGGGCAAGAGCGATCTTGACGCCAAGGCCGCCGCTCTGGCCAGTGAGCCCGATGAGGATTCCAAAATTGCCAGGATGCTGAAAAGCATGCCCCGCTGGCGCTATGGCTCCCTTGCCGTCCTGGCGCTGCTTATGACCGTTTTCCAGCTCTATATTAAGCTCTACAAACCCCTGCAGCCCTGGGCGCAGATCCCTCTGCATCTTTGCTTTGCGCTGATCATTGTGTTCCTGTTCAACCCCATGGCGGAAAAATGCAAGCATAAGGAGAGCAAGCTGCGGAATCTCTGGTGGATCTATGACGCTTTCCTGATCGGCAGCACCCTTGTGATCTGCTGGTACTTCCTCAGCAACGCCAACGCCCTGAACCTGCGGGTGCTCAGCGTGGACCCCATGACGACGCTGGACAAGACGGTGGCGGTGCTGCTGCTGATCGTTGTGATGGAGGCCGTGCGCCGCGTGGTGTCCCTGGCGCTGTTCTTTGTCCTGATTTTCTTCATGGCCTACGCCTGGTTCGGCCAGTACATCGGCGGCATCTTCCGGTTCGCGGGCATGACCTTCGGCCAGTTCTGCGAGACGCTGATGCTGGGTCAGAACGGCATCTTCGGCTCCCCGCTGTCCACCTCCATGGGCACGCTGTTCTACTTCATGGTGTTCGGCGCCTTCTTCTCCAACTGCGGCGGCGGCGGCGTGCTGATTGACGCGGGCATGAAGCTCAGCGACAAGACCGCCGGCGGCCCCGCCAAGGCGGCGGTTATCTCCTCCGGCTTGCTGGGCATGATCTCCGGCTCCGCTGTGGCCAACGTGTCCACCACCGGCGTTTTGACCATCCCCCTGATGAAAAAGGCGGGCTACACCCCCGAGGAGGCCGGAGCCGTCGAGTCCGTGGCCTCCACCGGCGGCCAGATCATGCCCCCCATCATGGGCGCGGGCGCCTTCATCATGGCGGAAATGATCGGCATGAAGTACATGGAGATCGCCACCGCCGCCATCATCCCGGCCCTGGCCTATTTCGGCGCGGTGTTCATCCTGGTTCACCTGCTGGCCAAGAAGAAGCAGATGCACGCCGGGGACGGCGGCCTGAAATATGAGGGCAAGCCGATCCTGCCCCGGACCTACCGCCTGATCCCCATTATTCTTCTGGTCATCATGATCTTCGCCGGCATGTCCATGCCCCGGGCGGCGATCTACTGCACCGTGCTGTCCATTGTTATCTGCATGCTTTCCAAGGACACCCGGATGACCCCCAAGCAGCTGCTGGAGACCCTGATCGAGGGCGTCCGCCAGGCTTCCAACGTGGCGATTCCCACAGCGGCCTGCGGCATCATGATCGGCATTGTGGTCCGTTCCGGCGTGGCCGTGAAGGTGGCCAAGCTGATCGGCACCTCCGGCAACAGCAGCCTGCTGCTGGCCCTGCTGGTGGCCGCTGTCGGCTGCCTGCTGCTGGGCATGGCTCTGCCCACCGTGGCCGCGTACCTGATCGCCAACACCCTGTTCTGCTCCGCCATCCAGGGCCTGGGCGTGGAGGCTTTGGTGGCCAACATGTTCATCTTCTACTTCGGCGTCGTGGCCCAGATCACGCCTCCGGTGTGCCTGGCCTCCTTCACGGCGGCGGGCATCGCCAACGCCAGCGCGTGGAAGACCGGCTGGAAGGCCTTCTTCTTCGCCATCACCGCCTTCATCGCCCCCTTCATGTTTGTCTACCGCCCCTCCATCCTGCTGATCGGCACGGTGAGCGAAATCGCGGTGTCCTGCGCCATGACCGCCTGCGCCACCTTCTTCCTGGCCGCCGGCGTGGCCGGTTATATGGGCAAGAACCTCTCCGTGGTGGAGCGCGTCCTGTTCTTTGTGGCCGCGCTGATGTTCATTATGCCCGGCAATCTCTTCGACCTGATCGGCGTGGCGCTGGGCGTCGTTTTGGTGGCCTGGTGCCTGATGTTCGCCAAGCGGCAAAAGGCTGCCGCCGTTTAAAGCCCGTATAAAAAAGGAACGTCTGTCATTTCCCCGTCTATGACAGACGTTTCTCTCTAAAAAGGAGAATCGCTATGCAGTGTGAATTTGAGTTGGAGCATATCGGCGTCAACACCGCCAGCCCGGAGGAGGCGGAGCGCCTGGCCCTGCTTCTGAGCGGGATGTTCCATCTGACGCCCCGTCACGGGCAGAAATCGGAGTTTGCCGGAGCCTATTTTGAGTGCATGAAATCACCCTTCCTGGGGCGAAACGGACACATCGCCATGAGGACGCCAGATCTGGACGCCGCCGTGGAGGAGCTGAAGGAAAAGGGGTTCTCCTTCAACATGGAGACCGCCGCCTACACGGAGGACGGCAAGCTGAAAAACATCTACCTGGACGGTGAATTCGGCGGCTTTGCCATCCATATTCTGCGGAAATAAGAGACGCTATGACCTCGGAAAAACGTAAGGGCATCTTGCTGCTGGTGCTGTCCTCCTTCTGCTTTGCCCTGATGAGCGCCTTCGTCCGGCTGTCCGGGGACCTGCCGTTCTTTCAGAAGGTCCTGTTCCGCAACGCCGTGTCCGCTGTGGTGGCGGGCGGGGTGCTGCTGAACCGGCGGATTCCCCTGCGGGTGCCCAAGGGCTGCGGCGTTCCGCTGGCCCTGCGGGTTTTCTGCGGTACGGTCTCGGTCTTTTGCAACTACTACGCCATCGACCACCTGATGCTGGCCAATTCCAACTCCCTCAGCAAGCTCAGCCCCTTCTTCGCCATCCTGTTCGCGGCGCTGTTCCTGGGGGAGCGGGTGGACAGGGGGCAGCTGGCGTGCATCGCCCTGGCCCTGACCGGCAGCCTGTTCCTGATTTTCCCCAATATGGAGGCCCTGGGCCTCTCGGCGGCCGTGGGACTCCTGGGCGGCGTGATGTCCGGCGGGGCCCATGTGGCCCTCCGGGCCCTGCGGCGAAACAGCGGGATTGACGGCTCCACCATCGTCTTTGTCTTCTCAGCCGTTTCCACCCTGGTGGTGCTGCCGCCGAATCTGTTGTATTGGACGCCGGTGACCGCCGGGCAGCTCGTGTGTCTGCTGCTGGCGGGCTCCTCCTGCGCGGCGGCGCAGTACGCGTTGACCAACGCCTACCGCTACGCGCCGCCGAAGGATATTTCCATTTATGACAGCACCCAGATTCTCTTTTCCGGTCTGCTTGGGTATCTGCTGTTCGGTCAGATCCCGGATTCTATGAGCTGGATCGCTTATTTCTTGATCATCCTGGCGTCGGTGCTGCTGTTCCTGTATTATCGCAGGGAAGCGGGGAAGCCTTAAGGCCGCGTCCCAGGCCCCCATACAAATTTGTACTGTGATTTTCAGCGTTGCAATTCCCCCCTGCTTTCTTACATTTTTTCTCTCAGCCCAGCGCCGTATCCAGCGCCAGCATGACGGTAAAACCCGCCGCAAAGAACAGGGTTCCGACGTTGGAGTGCGCCCCGGCGGACGCCTCCGGGATCAGTTCCTCCACCACCACATAGATCATAGCCCCCGCCGCAAAACTGAGCAGATAAGGAAGTGCCGGGAGGACCAGGCCCGCCGCCCAAATGGTCAGCGCGGCGGCCAGCGGTTCCACTCCTCCGGAAAGGGCGCCATATAAAAAAGCGCGCCCTTTTCTCACGCCCTCTGTCCGGAGGGGCATCGAAATAATCGCGCCCTCCGGGAAATTCTGAAGGGCAATCCCCAGAGACAGGGCCAGTGTTCCGGCGGCGGTGATGCCATTGTCTCCGGCTATCCAGCCCGCCAGGACCACCCCCACCGCCATCCCCTCCGGGATGTTGTGGAGGGTGACCGCCAGCACCAGCATGGTCGTCCGCCTCAGTGGTGTGCGGGGCCCCTCCGGCTGGCTGCTGTTCTGGTGCAGGTGGGGAACTGTCCGGTCCAGAATCAGCAGGAACGCAACGCCCAGCCAAATCCCAATCACCGCAGGGAGAAAGGCCCGCTGTCCCATATTCTCCGCGTGTTCCATAGCGGGAATCAGCAGGCTCCAGACGGACGCCGCTGTCATGACGCCTGCCGCAAAGCCGGTCAAAGCCCGCTGCACCAGCGGATTCATGCTTTTTTTCAGAAAAAACACGCAGCTGGCTCCCAAAGAAGTTCCTAAAAACGGGAGGAGCAGTTCCGTCAATACGCGTCTGGTCATTTCCTCACCCTTACCTCCTGGCGGCACAGCGGCGCAAGGCTTCCGCCAAGCCGGGCCGTCCCGCTCCCTTGTGTGGATTTGAACTGTTAGTGACAGCCGCGGCAGTTTCCGCAGTCGCCGTTGCAGCCTCCGCCGGACCTGTGGGACTTCCACAGGGACCGGACAGCCAGCGCCGCGGCCGCAAGCAGCACGGCAATTACAATAATGTTTCCCAACACGACGGGCATTATCAATCGCTCCTTTCCAGGCGGGTTACCGCGCGGCGGCAGCCACGGAGGTCAGGCGGCGGGACGCTTCCTCGCCCTGGCAGCCCTTGCGGAACAGCAGATAGAGAATACCGGCCAGCAGGATGACCGCTGCGATGGTGCCAATACCCAGAACCGCTTCGCCGGTAAACAAGCCGCCGATCTGGAATACAATCAAAGATGCCACATAGGCAAAGCCGCACATATAGCCGATGGCGCCCAAGGTCCACTTGGTGTTGTTCATCTCCCGCTTGATGGCGCCCATGGCGGCGAAGCAGGGGGCGCAGAGCAGGTTGAAGATCATGAAGGAGTAGGCGGCCATGGCCCCGAAATCCGCGCTGATGGCGGCGTAGATGCCGCTGGCGTCATCCATGAGGTCCGCCTCACCGGCGTAGTGGTAGGCCACGCCGAAGAAGTTCACCACTTCCTCTTTGGCGATCAGGCCGGTGAACGTGGCGGTGGTGGCCTTCCAAGCCATGTCTCCCACCCAGCCGAGGGGAGCGAAGATGATGGCGATGCCGCTGCCAATCATGGCCAACAGGGAATCGTTGTTGTCCTCCACGGCCTGGAACACGCCATCCACAACGCCATAGCCCATGAGGAACCAGAGAACGATAGAACTGAGCAGGATGATGGTTCCGGCCCGCTTGATGAAGGACCAGCCCCGCTCCCAAGTTGCCCGCAGGACGTTTCCGGCGGAGGGTGCGTGATAGGCGGGCAGCTCCATGACAAAGGGGGCGGGCTCGCCGGCGAAGGCCTTGAACTTCTTCAGCATGATGCCGGAGATCACCACGGCGGCGATACCAATGAAGAAGGCCGACACCGCCACCAGGGCGGACCCGCCGAACACCGCCCCGGCGAACAGGCCGATGATGGGCATTTTGGCCCCGCAGGGAATGAAGCCGGTGGTCATAATGGTCATCTTCCGGTCCCGGTCCTGCTCGATGGTCCGGGAGGCCATGATGCCGGGCACGCCGCAGCCCGTGGCCACCAGCATGGGGATGAAGCTCTTGCCGGAGAGGCCGAAGCGGCGGAAGATCCGGTCCATAATGAAGGCGACCCGGGCCATGTAGCCCACGTCCTCCAGGATGGCCAGCAGCAGAAACAGCACCAGCATTTGAGGCACAAAGCCCAGCACCGCGCCTACGCCGGCGACGATGCCGTCCTGAATCAGGCCATAGAGCCAGCCGCTGACGCCCAGAGAGGTGAGAATGCCGTCAAAGAAATTGGGGACGAGCTCTCCGAAGAGCACGTCGTTAGCCCAATCGGTCCCAAAGGTGCCAATGCCCACACCGCCGTCCGCGACGGAGGTTCCCATGGCGACGGCGTAAATGCAGAACATGATCACCGCGAAGATCGGCAGGGCCAGAATGCGGTTGGTGACGATCTGGTCGATCTTGTCGGAGACGGAGAGATCTCCTTTGACAGCTTTCTTCCGCACCGCCTTGGTGACCACGCCGCTGATGTAGGAGTACCGCTGGTTGGTGATGATGCTTTCCGCGTCGTCGTCCAGCTCCCGCTCACAGTCGGCGATGTGCTCTTCCAAATGGGCTTTCAGGTCCGCGGAAAGGTTCAGCTCCTCCAGGACCTTCCCGTCCCGCTCGAAGATCTTGATGGCGTACCAGCGGAGGTACCCGTCCGCCACCTTGCCCTGGATGGACTCCTCGATGTGGGCCAGGGCGTGCTCTACGCTGCCGGTGAATACATGGGGGAGCTCTGCCGCCCGCTTCTTCTGCGCCAGGGCCACGGCCTTTTCGGCGGCCTCCAGGCCGCCCTCTCCCTTGAGGGCGCTCATCTCAACGACCTCGCAGCCCAGGGCCTGCCCCAGCCTGGCAAGGTCGATGCTATCGCCGTTTTTCCGCACCAAATCAATCATATTCACCGCTACCACCACGGGAAGGCCCAGTTCGATCAGCTGCGTGGTGAGGTACAGGTTCCGCTCGATGTTGGTCCCGTCCACGATGTTGAGGATGGCGTCCGGCTGTTCGTTCACCAGATAGCTGCGGGCCACCACTTCCTCCAAGGTGTAGGGGGACAGGGAGTAGATGCCGGGCAGGTCCTGAATGACGACATCCTTATGCCCTTTCAGCTTGCCCTCCTTTTTCTCCACCGTGACCCCCGGCCAGTTGCCCACATACTGGCTGGAGCCGGTGAGGGCGTTGAACAGCGTCGTCTTGCCGCAGTTCGGATTGCCCGCCAGGGCAATTTTGATATCCATTAGGATCTCTCCTTTCAAATGTTAGAGACAGCTAACTCATGATGCAAATAACAGCGGCTTTCCGCCGCGTTCCTTTACTGTACTTCGATCATCTCCGCATCGCCCTTGCGGACAGACAGCTCGTAGCCCCGGACGTTCAATTCCATCGGGTCGCCCAGAGGGGCCACCTTGCGGACGAAAATTTCCACGCCCTTGGTGATGCCCATGTCCATAATCCGGCGCTTCACCGGGCCCTCGCCGTGGAGCTTCGCCACGGTGACGGTCTCACCCACTTTTACGTCTTTCAACGTTTTCACAATACATTCCTCCTTCCTGTTTTCTCAGACCATGATGCGGTTTGCCATGGCCTTGTCCAGCGCAATCCGGCTGTCCTTTACCTGCACGATCAGGTTTCCCGCGATCTCGCTGACCACCGTCACATCGCTGCCCACCACAAAGCCCAGCTCCGCCAGATGCTGGCGCGCCTCGTCCTTTCCGGAAATCCTGCGAATCGTGACGGGCTCTCCTGACTTTGCCATTGTCAGCGGCATCATCTCTCCGCCTCCCTTTTCGGTGAGTTAGAAGCTTCTAACTCTGAAATCGGCATTAGTTTACTATGACTAACCGCAAATGTCAAGCCCCTGAAAAGAAAAATCTGCTGTTTTGGTTAGAATCTACTAACCCATCCATGAAAGCATTTGCGCAGGGAGGAATTTTTGTGAATATTCACGCGACGCCACACGCCGCACGCCGCACCCGCACAAAAATCCCCCTTGCAATCCCTCCCTCCGTCCTGTATAATAAATTGTCATTTTATTTTACATTGGGAGGACTTCGCTATGGCGGACGACATCAAAGCGCCGGAGCTGGAAAGCCGGAACTTTATCCACGCGTTCATCGAGGAGGACATCGCCCCCGGCGGACAATACGAGGGGATGACGGTCCACACCCGCTTTCCCCCGGAGCCCAACGGCTACCTCCACATCGGCCACTGCAAGGCCCTGACCATCGATTTCGGCACCGCCGAGAAGTACGGCGGCCTCTGCAACCTCCGCATGGACGATACGAACCCCACCAAAGAGGACGAGGAGTTTGTGGAGGCCATCCAGGAGGACATCCACTGGCTGGGCTTCGACTGGGGAGACCGCTTCTTCTTCGGCTCCGACTACTTCGAGGAGGACTACCGCCAGGCGGAGCTGCTCATTCAGAAGGGCCTGGCCTACGTCTGTGAGCTCAGCCCGGAGGAGTTCAAGGAGTACCGGGGCGGCGTGGGCGTGCCCGCCCGGAGCCCCTACCGGGACCGCCCCATGGAGGAGAGCCTGGATCTCTTCCGCCGGATGCGGGCCGGGGAGTTCCCCGACGGGGCCATGACCCTCCGGGCCAAGATCGATTTGGCCAGCGGCAACTTCAACATGCGGGACCCGGTGCTCTACCGGATTAACCACCTGCCCCACCACCGCCACGGGAACAAGTGGTGCATCTACCCCATGTATGACTTCGCCCACCCCATTCAGGACGCCCTGGAGGGCATCACCCACTCCCTGTGCTCTCTGGAGTTTGAGGCCCACCGGCCCCTGTACAACTGGGTGGTGGAGCACTGCGACCTGCCCGCCAAGCCCCGGCAGATCGAGTTCGCCCGCCTGGGCATCGACCACACGGTGATGAGCAAACGGAAGCTCCGCCGCCTGGTGGAGGAGGGCCGGGTCTCCGGCTGGGACGACCCCCGGATGCCCACCCTCTGCGGCCTGCGCCGCCGGGGCTACACCCCCCGGTCCATCCGGAATTTCTGCGAGCGCATCGGCGTGGCCAAGTCCGCCAACGTGGTGGAGTACGGCTTTCTGGAGCACTGTCTCCGGGAGGATCTGAACGCCACGGCGGAGCGGGTCATGGCCGTCCTGCGGCCGGTGAAGCTCACCATCACCAACTACCCCGAAGGCAAGACGGAGACCGTCACGGTGGAGAACAACCCCGTGGACCCCGCCGCCGGGACCCGGGAGGTCCCCTTCTCCCGCACCCTCTGGGTGGAGGCGGAGGACTTTTTAGAGGTCCCCGTGCCCAAGTACAAGCGCCTCTATCCCGGCGGTCCGGAGTGCCGCCTCAAGGGGGCGTACCTGATCCGCTGCACCGGCTGCGAGAAGGACGCGGCGGGGAACGTGACGGAGATTCTCTGCGAGTACGACCCGGAGAGCCGGGGCGGCGACCCCGCCGACGGCCGGAAGGTCAAGGGCGCGACGATCCACTGGGTGGACGCCGCCACCGCCGTGGACGCGGAGGTCCGGCTCTACGACAACCTTTTCACCGACCCGGACCCGGACGCCGCCGGCAAGGATTTCATCGAATGCCTGAACCCCAACTCCCTGGAGGTGCTGACGGGCTGCAAGGTGGAGGCCAGCCTGGCGGATGCCCAGGCCCCGGCGAACTTCCAGTTCCTGCGGCAGGGGTATTTCTGCCTGGACAGCAAGGACAGCGCGCCGGGACACCTGGTATTCAACCGGAGCGTCAGCTTGAAGGACAGTTTCAAGAAATGAGAAAACCGGCGGACCGAAATGGTCCGCCGGTTTTTTGCTTATTCGCCGGTGGTGACGGTGGTATAGGATTTCGTGATCGTGGAAACTCTTCCGGTCTGCTCCGTCGCAGTGTTGTAATCCACGCCGCTCTCCTCAAAGGAGGTCGCGATCTCCCAGTCCTCCAGGGAGCCGGTGACGCTGACGTCCACCGCCCGGCCTTCGGCGTTTTCCACCGTGGCGCTGAACACTCCGTTTTCCTTCATGTCGGCGGTGATGTCGTACTCCTCGTCGTCCACCGTCAGCATCAACTTGCCGTCCTTCATCTCCGCGTCGGCATAGACGCCGGTGACCAGCACCTGGTTCCCCTGGTCGTCCTCCAGCATGATCTGGGAGCCGTTCTGCCAGACAACCCGCAGGTTCTCGAACAGCATCCCGTTGCTGGCGGCGTTGGCGGTCACCGCCAGGGCCAGGGTGAGCATGGCGGCCAGGGCCACCGCCCGCAGGGCCTTCAAGGGCCGTCTCGTCTTCTTTGTCTCGTTCATTTTTACAAGGACCTCCTTCTTCGCCTCGTCGGAGGCCCGGAGCCGGGAAAAGGTCTCGCGATATAATCTCTCGTCCATCATCAGGCTTCCGCCTCCTTCAGTTTGTTTTTGAGCTGTCCCCTGGCCCGCATGAGCCAGGTCTGCACGGTGGACGCCTTGGCCCCCAGCAGCTCGCCGGTTTCCTTCACGGAATAGCCCTCGTAGTAGTAGAGGTACACCGCCGCCCGGTACTTGGGGGGCAGGGCCATCACCTGCCGGAACAGCTCCGACTGGGCGGGGCGGTCGAAGGCCGCGGCCTCTGCCGCCTCATCCAGGGGATCGGTCCGCCGCCGCCAGGGGGAGCGGAGGAGCTTTTTGCACTCGTTGGCCGCCACCCGGAGGAGCCAGTGCTTCTCGTGGTCCGCCGACTCGAATTCCCGGGGCTCCACGTAGAACTTCAGCAGGGTTTCCTGCATCACGTCCTCCGCGTCCGCCCGGTTTTTCAGATAGCTGTACGCCAGCCGGAACACCATGTCGCCGTACTGCTCCACGGCCTCCCGAAACCGCTGGTCCGTCAACGCGTCTCACCTCCTTTACGTTGGTTTGGAAGGGCCCTTCTGTCATGGATATCCATTACAAAGGCAGAATATCTCACCAACCTGAAAAGTTCCTCAAAAAAAACCGGGAGACCCGTTTCGGGCCCCCCAGTCAGCGAATGTTCCGTTGCCGTCGCTCCAGAGCCTGGTTTATCACCGGACTGTCAGAGCGGGATAAAGTTCTTTTGGATACTTTTCTTTCAAGAAAAGTATCACTTTTTCTTGCCTTCCCACTTGGTGACGCAGACAGAGCAGGCGATGTCGCCGGTGACGTTCAGGCAGGTGCGGCCCATGTCGAAGATCCGGTCCACGGCCACGATGAGGCCGATGTAGGCCACGGGGATACCCAGGGCCTCCAGCACCATGGCCAGCATGATCATGCCCGCGCCGGAGACGCCGGCGGTGCCGATGGAGGCCAGGGTGGCGGTGACCACGATAATGACCATCTGCCCGATCGTCAGGTTGATGTTGGCGCAGGAAGCCAGGAACACAGTGGCCACGCACTGGTAGATGGCGGTGCCGTCCATGTTGATGGTGGAGCCCAGGGGCAGGACGAAGGAGGCGATGTCGTCCTCCGCGCCCAGCTCGGCGGCGCACTCCTTGGACACCGGCAGGGTGGCCGCGGAGGAGGTGGAGGTAAAGGCGAAGATCATGGCGGCGAAGGCGCCCTTGAAGAACTTGATGGGGCTCATGCCGGCGAAGATCTGGGCCGAGGCGGAGTAGACCAGCACGGCGTGGACGATGTAGCCCAGATAGGCGCAGACGATGACCAGCAGCAGGGACACCAGGATCTCAGAGCCCTGGGTCGCCACGACCCAAGCCATGTAGGTGAACACGCCGATGGGGGCCAGGCTGATGATGAAGCCCATCAGCTTCTCAATCACGGCATAGGCGGAGGAGACGAAATCCCGGCAGAGCTTTGCTTTCTCCCCGGCGGCCAGGATGGACCCGCCGAAGAACAGGGAGATCACGATGACCTGGAGCATGTTGGCGTCGGTGAAGGACTTCCACATGTTCGTCGGGAAGATGGACACCAGGGTGGACATGAAGCCGCTGAACTCCTTGGCCTCGTACTCGGCGCTCTCGGGGTCCAGAATGGGGAACAGGCCCGCGCCCTTGAAGATGTTGGCGAACACCAGGCCGATGACGCAGGCGATGGCGGTGGTCACCAGGAAGTAGGCCACGGTCTTGATGCCTACGGACCCCACCTTCCGCATGTCGTTCATGGAGATGATGCCGTCGATCATGGAAAGCAGCACCACGGGCACCACGATGAATTTCAGCAGGTTGACGAAGATGTCGCCGAAGGGCTTTAAGTAGTTGGTCGTCACGTCGGCAAACCCGCCGAAATAGCAGATCAGGCCGACGACGATACCCAGGACCAGCGCGATTAGAATTTGCATCGGCAGGCTGAGTTTCTTGTTCATACACTCACCTCATAAAAATAAAATCTTTGGGGCCCTCCGGCGGCGCGTCTGTGTTTTGGACAAATGCCCCGCCTGAAATCCTCTCCAAATTGGCTACATTATACCAAAGCAGTCCGGAAATGTAAAGGGGAAATGGAAATTTTGTGAAAAAACTATGAAAAAAGCGTGAATAGAGGCAAGATGTCATACAATGTAACCAGACATCCTGCCTCCTTTTTCATGATTGCGCGCGGACGGGATAGCCGCAGAAGCGGACGGCGGCCTTCGCCAGCTCTTCTGTGGGGTCCACGCAGGGCAGCTCCAGCCCCAGGGCCTGGACCGCCAGAGGCAACTCCGTACAGGCCAGGAGGAAGCACGCCGCACCCCGGTCCGTCATGCCCTCCGTGACGGAGCGGAACGCATCCCGGTACCGGGACGGCGGGGCACCGGCCTTCACGCCCTGGTAGATGACCTCCATCAGCGCCGCCCGCTCCCCCTCGTCCGGGACCAGGAAGGGTACGCTTGCCGCCGCCAGGGCCTTCTGATACAGCTCCGCCGCTAAAGTGCCGGTGGTGGCCAGGATTCCCACGGTCTCCCCCGGGAACCGGACCCGGCAGGCTTTTGCCGCCGCTTCGATCATGCTGAGGAAGGGCAGCTTCGTCAGGGGTTCCAGCCGGGGAAGAAAATAGTGGGCGGTGTTGCAGGGCATGATCACGCAGTCCGCCCCGCAGAGCTCCAGGTGCCGCAGGGCGTCCGCCATGGCGGGGACCGGGTCCTCCCCGCCGTTCAAAATGGCGGCGGTGCGGTCGGGGATGGAGGCGTTGCTGTCAATGTAAACCCGGATATGGTCGTTGTCTCCGGCGGCGTCGGTGAAGGCCGTAATCTTCTGAAACAGGTCCGCCGTGGCCATGGGGCCCATGCCGCCTAAAATGCCGATGGTCTTTTTCATCCGCTCACCCCCAGAAATCCGGGAACAGCAATTCGCTGCCCACCTTCACCGTCAGCAGGATCAGCACGACGATGACTGTGGGACGGACGATCTTGCTGCCGTTTTTGATGGCGAGGCCGGACCCCAGATAATGCCCGGCGATGGAGGCCACGGCGGCGATGAGCCCCACGCCCCAATACACGTAGCCGGAGACCATCTGAGTCACCAGGCTGCCGATGTTGGAGGAGAGGTTGATGACCTTCACGCCTCCCGCCGCGTGGCGGGTGTCCATCTTCGCCGCCCGGATGAAAATGATCATGAGAAAGGTCCCCGTGCCGGGGCCGTAGTAGCCGTCGTAGCCGCCGATGACGAAGGCCGCCGCCCAGACGATGGCCATCCGCTTTTTCGGGTCGATCTCCCCCGGCTCGTCGGGCCACTCCCGGCCCCGGAGGGTGAGGAAGGCCACCACCGGAAGCACAAGGAGCAGTAAGTACTTCAGCACCGCGTCCGGCGTCAGATGCTGGAGCCAGGTGCCGATGGCGGAGCCCGCCAGGGCGAAGGCGATGGACGGGCCGAAGAGCCGCCAGTCGACGTAGCCGTTTTTGATGAACCGGCCCGTGGAGAAGCAGGAGCCGATGGCGGCGGAGACCTTGTTGGTCCCCAAGGCGTAGGGCACCGGGAGGTTGCCGAACGCGATGAGATGAGTGGGAACGGAGATGATGCCGCCCCCGCCGGCAATGGCGTCCATAAAGGACGCCAGGAACACGCCCGCGCAGACCAGCAGCACCACCCAGAGGGGGAAGCCGTCGATCCGCGGGGCCGTCAGAAATTCGAGCATAGGAAGGTCCTCCTGAAACAGTTGTGGTAGATGGATATGATACAACAACCCGGCGTCAAAATCAACGGGTGTCCAATTTTTATCAGCAGACTTTTCCAGTTTTTTCCTATCCTTTGAACATTTTGCCGAAGGTCACCAAAAAAGATTGTGAATCTTGAAGCAGATTTGGGGGAACATGCTAAAAGACAGCCGCTTTTTTCGACAGGACCGTCCTTGACGCTATTTTTGAAAAGAAGTATAATATTCCAGAATAGCCAGACGCTGTATGGATCATGCACAGCCCGCCGCGTCTGGACGGCGGGCGGGGCGTCCCGGCAGGGCCGCCCGGGAAATCGGCGGGCCGTCCGCCTATAGGCGGCAGCCGGGGGGCTTGGAGAGTGCCCGCGGCTATGCACGGAGGTTGACTATGGCAAAACACGATCAGGCTGAACGTTTTCATGCCGGGACCCTGACGGACGGCTGGCGCTGGTTCGGCTCCCATCCCGATAAAAAGAAGAACGCGGAGGGCTGGACCTTCCGGGTCTGGGCTCCCCATGCCCAGAATGTCTCCGTCGTGGGCGACTTCAACAACTGGACCAACGGTGTCCACCCTCTCGCTCGGAACGGCGAGATCTGGGAGGGTTTCATCCCCGGACTGACCGAGTACACGTCCTACAAATACGCCATCACCGGCCCCGACGGGGAGACCCGGCTGAAAACGGACCCTTACGCCTTCCACTGCGAGACTCGGCCCGCCACCGCCGGCAAGCTCTACGACATTGAAAATTTCAAGTGGACCGACGCCGCATTCCTGGCCAAGCAGGAAAAGCACCAGGTTTACGACTCCCCCCTGAACATTTACGAGGTGCACCTGGGCTCCTGGAAGAAGCGCCCCAACGGCGACTTCTACGACTATAAGGATATGGCCAAGGAGCTGGCCGCCTACGTCAAGGAGATGGGCTACACCGCCATCGAGCTGCTGCCCGTGCTGGAGCACCCCTTCGACGGCTCCTGGGGCTACCAGTGCACCGGCTACTTCGCCCCCACCTCCCGGTACGGTACCCCCAAGGACTTCCTCTGGTTCGTGAACCACATGCACAAAAACGGCATCGCCGTCATTCTGGACTGGGTCCCCGCCCACTTCTGCAAGGACTCCCACGGGCTCTATGAGTTCGACGGCGGCTGCTGCTACGAGTACAGCGACCCCAACAAGTGGGAGCACGCCTCCTGGGGCACCCGGGTCTTCGACTACGGCCGGCCCGAGGTGAAGAGTTTCCTCTTCTCCTCCGCCCGCTTCTGGCTGGAGGAGTGCCACATCGACGGACTGCGGGTGGACGCGGTGGCCTCCATGCTGTACCTGGACTACAGCCGCCAGGGCGGCGCCTGGACCCCCAACAAGTACGGCGGCCACGAGAACCTGGAGGCCATCGACTTCCTCCGGGAGCTCAACGCCATGGCCTTCTCCGTGAAGCCCGGCGCCATGATGATCGCCGAGGAGTCCACCGCCTGGCCCATGGTCAGCCGCCCCGCCGACATCGGCGGTTTGGGCTTCAACCTCAAGTGGAACATGGGCTGGATGAACGACATGTGCCACTACCTGAAGCTGGACCCCTGGTTCCGCCAGGACCACCACAAGGACATCACCTTCTCCATGATGTACGCCTTCTCCGAGAACTTCGTGCTGCCCATCTCCCACGACGAGGTGGTCCACATGAAGGGCTCCGTGGTGGGCAAGATGCCCGGCGACTATCACAACCAGCTTCGCTGCACCCGGGGCTTCTATGCCTACCTCCTGGCCCACCCGGGGAAAAAGCTCCTCTTCATGGGCGCGGAGCTGGGCCAGTGGCACGAGTGGAACGACAAGGAGTCCCTGGACTGGTACCTCCTGGACAACGAGGAGAATCAGAAGATCCACCGCTTCTTCAAGGAGGCCAACGCCTTCTACAAGAAGGAACCCGCCCTGTGGGAGATCGACTTCGACTGGGAGGGCTTCGAGTGGCTGGTGGTGGACGACAACCACAACAACGTGGTGGTCTTCCTCCGCAAGGACAAGAAGGGCCGGGATCTTCTCTGCGCCGTCAACTTCTCCCCCAATACTTACGAGGGCTACCGCATGGGCGTCCCCGCCCACAAGCAGTACACCCCCGTCTTCAACACCGACGCCGTGGAATACGGCGGCGACGGCTTCGGCGACACCGAGCCCGTCCCTGTAGAGGCGATCGAGTCCCACGGGAAGGAGCACTCCGCCGCCATCCGCATCCCCGCCTTCGGTGCGGTGTTCCTGCGGGGCGAGGGAACTTTTCCCAAGGCCAAGACGCCCAAGGCGGTGAAGGCCGCCGAAAAGACCGTCAAGGCCGTGGGAAAGACGGCCGAAAAGACCGCCAAGGCTGTTGGAAAGACCGCCAAAGCCTCCGCCAAGACCCTGGTCAAAACCGTCAAGTCCTCCGCCAAGGAGGGGAAAGCCTCCAAGGCGGACCCGGCTGAGAAACCCGACAAAAAGCCCAGAGCGAAAAAACAGGCAAAGGAGCTGAAAGAGACATGAAGAAAGAATGCATTGCCATGCTGCTGGCCGGAGGACAGGGCAGCCGCCTTTATGTCCTCACCGGAGACATGGCAAAGCCCGCCGTTCCCTTCGGCGGCAAGTACCGCATCATCGACTTCCCCCTCTCCAACTGCACGAACTCCGGCATCGACACCGTGGGTGTGCTGACTCAGTACCGCCCCCTGGAGTTGAACAGCTACATCGGCAGCGGCCAGCCCTGGGACCTGGACGGCTCCACCGGCGGCGTTCACATCCTGCCCCCCTACCAGGGCGCCAAGGGCGGCACCTGGTACAAGGGCACCGCCAATGCCATTTATCAGAATCTGGGCTTCATCGATATGCACGACCCCGAGTATGTGGTCATTCTCTCCGGCGACCACATTTATAAGATGGACTACTCCGACATGCTGGCCCGCCACAAGGCGGCGAACGCCGCCTGCACCATCTCCGTCATGGAGGTGCCCTGGTCTGAGGCTCCCCGCTTCGGCATCATGAGCGTGGACGAAGACGACATGATCACCGAGTTCGCCGAGAAACCCAAGGAGCCCAAGAGCAACCTGGCCTCCATGGGCATCTATGTCTTCTCCTGGAAGGCCCTGCGGCAGTACCTCATCGACGACGAGAACACCCCGGGCTCCGAAAACGACTTCGGCAAGAACATCATCCCCAACATGCTGGCCAATCAGGAGCGCATGGCCGCTTACCGCTTCGCCGGCTACTGGAAGGACGTGGGCACCCTGGAGTCCCTCTGGGACGCCAATATGGACATGCTGGCCCCCGAGTCCGGCCTGGACCTGCGGGACCGTTCCTGGCCCATCTACGCCCGCTCCGTCAGCGCCCCTCCCGCCTTCCTGGGCGAGAACTCCACGGTGACCCACAGCGCCGTGAACCGGGGCAGCGTACTGGAGGGCGTGGTGGAAAACTCCGTTCTCTCCCAGAACGTCACCGTGGGCGAGGGCGCCACGGTCCGCTACTCCGTCCTCTTCCCCAACGTCGAGGTAGCCCCCGGCGCGGTGGTGGAATACGCCATCCTGGGCGAGGGCTGCAAAATCGGCCCGGGCTGCCACGTGGGCGGCACGCCGGAAAACACGCCGGAGGGCTGGGGCCTGACGGTGCTGGCCCCGGGCTGCCAGCTGCCCGAGGGCAAGGACGCCAAGGCCGGCGTCATGCTGAACCGCAACGGTGAGGAGGTGTCCAAATGAACGGACTGCATGGAATCATTTTCACCTATGAGCGCCGCGGCAACCTCCAGGAGCTGGGCTCCATCCGCTCCTCCGCCTCCATTCCCTTCGGCGGGAGGTTCCGGGCGGTGGATTTTGCCCTCAGCAGCCTGGTGAACGCCGGGGCTACCGACGTGGGCATCATTCTCCACGGCCACTACCAGAGCCTGCTGGACCACCTGGGCACCGGCAAGGACTGGGACCTGAGCCGCAAGCGGGGCGGACTGCGCCTCCTGCCCCCCTTCAACTACAAGGGCGACTGGGGCGCCATGCCCTACCGGGGCCACATGGAGGCTCTGACCGCCGTGCGGACCTATCTGGAGGACATCCGCCAGGACTACGTGGTCATGATGGACGGCGATCTGGTGGCGAACCTGCCCCTGAGCGACGTCTACGAAAACCACCTGAAGTCCGGGGCGGACATTACCGTGGTCTGCGCCAACGACAGCTTCATGACCGAGGACGGCACCTACTTCCAGGTGGGCGAGGGCGGCCGGATCACCGAGGTCTTCTACAATCTCCACACCCCCCGGGGCCTCCGGGGGCTGGGAACCTACGTGGTCTCCAAGAAGCTGCTGCTGGAGCTGGTGGAGGACTGCGCCGCCAAGGACCAGCTCAGCTGGCGGGGGGACGTGCTCCAGGCCCGGAAGGGCGAGCTGAAGATCCAGAGCTACATCTGGAAGGGCTACGCCGCCCAGATCCGCTCCGTTCAGGAGTACTACGACCGCAGCATGCAGCTGCTGGACCCCGCTATCCGGGCGGATCTGTTCTGCGCGCAGCGCCCTGTCCGGGCCAAGAACGCGGACCTCAGCTCCACCTACATCGGCCCCGGAGGGAAGTGCATCAACTCCCTCTTCGGGGACGGCTGCTCCATCGAGGGCGTGGTGGAGAACTCCATCCTCCGTCACCTACCCCATTGTCCTGGCCAAGGGCAGCAAGGTATAAAGTTTCATAAAAGGGGGGCGTCTCCGTCCCCCTTTTATGATTGAAAGGCCGGATTGACCCCGGCCTCGGGATTTGGTATAATATAGGCGGAACCGCCGTCCCGGCGGCCCTTCCACCCGCCGATCTCCCGCCTGGTTCCACCCCAGCGCCGGGCATGATATGAAAAGGAGTACGTGTATGAAAATCTTGTATGTGACCAGCGAAGCGGTCCCCTTCTGCAAAACCGGCGGCCTCGCCGACGTGGCCGGTTCCCTTCCCCCCGCCCTGGCGGAGCAGGGCGCCGAGGTGGCCGTGGTTCTGCCCCTCTATGAGCGGGTCCGGGACCGGTTCGGAAGCCAGCTGAAATTCGAGTGCTATGACTATGTGGATCTTGCCTGGCGGCACAATTACTGCGGCCTGTTCTCCATGGAGAAGGACGGGGTGACCTGGTACTTCCTGGACAACGAGCAGTACTTCAACCGGGGCACCCTCTACGGCCAGGCCGACGACGGCGAGCGCTTCGCATTCTTCTCCCGGGCCGTGGTGCGGATGCTGGACCACTTCAAGTTCTGGCCCGAGGTCGTCCACTGCAACGACTGGCAGTCCGCCCTGGTGCCCATCTACCTGAAGGACGACGGCGTCCGGGAGGACCGCTACCGCTCCATCAAGACCGTGGTCACCATCCACAACATCGAGTATCAGGGCCGGTACAATCCCTACGTCCTGGGCGAGCTCTTCGGCCTGGACGCCGGCTGGGCCAAGGACGGCACCATCCTGCTGGACGGGGACGCCAACCTGCTCAAGGGCGCCATCCTCTGCGCCGACGCGGTCAACGCCGTCTCCCCCACCTACGCCAACGAGCTGAAAATGCCCTACTTCGCCCACCGGATGGAGGGCGTCATGCGCCAGTGCTCCAACAAGCTCTCCGGCGTGCTGAACGGCATCGATATGAAGCTCTATGATCCCCGGACCGACAAGCGCATCGCGACGAACTTCTCCCTGGAGGACATGACCGGCAAGGACGCCTGTAAGGCCGAGCTTCAGCGTATGGTGGGCCTGCGGGAGGAGCCCCATACCCCCATCGTGGCCATGGTGAGCCGCCTGGTCTCCCACAAGGGCCTGGACCTGATCTGTGAGGTGCTCCACGACATGATGGAGCTTCCGATGCAGCTGGTGGTCCTGGGCACCGGCGACCAGCGGTATGAGGATTTCTTCCGCTGGGCCGCCCAGCAGTATCCCGGCCGGATGTCCGTCCGCATGGACTACAACGAGGACCTGTCCATGGCCATCTACGCCGGCGCGGACCTGTTCCTCATGCCCTCCAAGAGCGAGCCCTGCGGCCTGAGCCAGATGATCGCCATGCGCTACGGCACGGTGCCCATCGTCCGGGAGACCGGCGGCTTGAAGGACACCGTACAGCCCTGCGAGTCCTGGCGGGACGCCGGCAACGGCTTCAGCTTCGCCAACTACTCCAGCGGCGACATGCTCCACGTCATCCGGGAGGCCGTGTACCTGTACAAGGACTATCCCGACGTGTTCGGCCGCTTGCGCCAGCGGGCCATGTCCTGTGATTTCAGCTGGGCCCGCAGCGCCCGGGAGTATCTGCGCATCTACGCCACCATCACCGGTCAGGCCTGGCCCATTCACAACGACACCTGCCGGGCGGCGGAAGCCCCCGAGGAGGCCGTTGCGCCTGTTGAGGAAGCCGCGCCCGTCGAAGAGGCCGCTCCTGCCGAGGAGCCCACCCCTGCTGAGGAAGCCGCGCCCGTTGTGGAAACCGCCCCTGCTGAGGAGGCCGCTCCTGCCGAGGAGCCCGCGCCCGCTGTGGAAGCTGCCCCCGCTGAGGAGCCCGCGCCCGTCGTGGAGACCGCCCCTGCCGAGGAGGCCGCGCCCGCTGTGGAAGCCGCCCCCGCTGAGGAGCCCGCTTCTGCCGTGGAGGCCGTCCCTGCTGAGGAAAAGCCCGCCAAGAAGACTCGAAAGGCCGCCTCCAAGACCACGGCGAAAGCCGCTAAGACGGAAAAGAAAACGGAGAAGAAAACCGAGAAGAAGACAACCGCAAAGAAAGGAACCGCCGGCAAGAAGAAGTCCGCGGAGTGAGAACGCTTATGGCATCGATTACGACGAAAGAACTGGAAGAAGCCCTGTCCGCCAAGCTGATGACCAACTTCGGCAAAGCCGCCGACGAGGCCACCGAAGGCGAGATGATGCGGGCCAGCGCCTTAGTCCTCCGGGACATGATGGCCCTCCGGGAGGTAGAAACCCGGAAACGGACCCGGCAGAACAAGAAAAAGCAGGTCCATTACCTGTCCATGGAGTTCCTCATAGGCCGGAGCCTGATGAAGAACGCCTACAACCTGGGGCTGCTGCCTCAGCTCAAGGAGGCCCTGGAGCACCTGGGCTTCAAGGCCGCGGACATCTTCGAGATGGAGCCCGACGCCGCCCTGGGCAACGGCGGCCTTGGCCGTCTCGCCGCCTGTTACCTGGACTCCATGACTACCCTGGAGATTCCCGCCACCGGCTACTCCATCTGCTACGAGCTGGGTCTTTTTAAGCAGAAGATCGTGGAGGGCCAGCAGGTGGAGCTCCCCGACCACTGGAAGGACCTGGGCGCGGCCTGGCTGCTGCCCAAGCCCGCCGAGGCCCAGATGGTCTCCTTTGGCGGCACCGTCCGGGAGTTCTGGGCGGACGGGCACCTCCACACCGTCAATGAAAACGCCACCACCATCCAGGCGATCCCCTACGACATGGAAATCGCCGGATACGGCACGGACCACGTCAACGTCCTGCGCCTGTGGGACCCCCGGCCCACCAAGGCCATCGACATGAGCCTCTTCGGTCAGGGCGAATATCTGAAGGCCGCGGAGGAGGAGACCATGGCGGAGACCATCGCCAAGGTCCTCTATCCCGATGACAACCATATTGAGGGAAAGTCCCTCCGCCTCAAGCAGCAGTATTTCTTTGTCTCCGCCACCGTCCAGTCCATCACCGCCAAGCACCTGGACACCTACGGGACCCTGAAAAACTTCCACGAGAAAAACGTCATTCAGATCAACGACACCCATCCCACCCTGGTTATCCCGGAGCTGATGCGGGTCCTCATCGACGACACCGGCATGAACTGGGATGACGCCTGGTATATCACCACCCATGCCGTGGCCTATACCAACCACACCGTCCTGGCCGAGGCCCTGGAGCGCTGGCCCCAGACCCTGATGGAGCGCCGCCTGCCCCGTGTCTGGCAGATCATCCAGGAGATTTCCAACCGCTGGCAGAAACGGGTGGAGGACTTCTACCACGACCCCGCCAAGACGAAGGAAATGGCTATCATCTGGGACGGACAGGTCCGCATGGCGAACCTGTGCATTGCCGGCGGCATGGCGGTCAACGGCGTCAGCGCCCTCCATTCCGACATCCTGCGGAACGACGTTTTCAAGTACGCCTGCGGCATGGAGCCCAAGAAGTTCCAGAACGTCACCAATGGCATTGACCACCGCCGCTGGCTTAGCGAGATCAATCCCGGCCTGGACGGCCTCATCAAGGAGCTGACCGGCGGGGACGCCTACCTTGCCGACGCCTCCGTCCTCCAGAAGCTGGATGCCTACGCCGACGATAAAACGGTCCTGGACCGGCTGGCGGAGATCAAGCGGAAGAACAAGGAGGCCTTCGCCGTCCACGCCAAGCGGAGCAGGGGCGTCATTCTGAACCCCGACGCCATCTTTGACGTGCAGGCCAAGCGGCTGCATGAGTACAAGCGGCAGCTTTTGAACGTGCTGCACATCATCGCCCTGTACCAGAAGCTGCGGGACGACCCCAACGCCATCGTCCAGCCCCATACCTTCCTCTTTGGCGCGAAGGCAGCCCCGGGCTACGAGGTGGCCAAGCGGATCATCCGCCTCATCAACTCCCTGGCGGACCAGATCGACCACGACCCCATCTGCAAGGATAAACTGCAGGTGGTCTTCCTGGAGAACTACCGGGTCTCCCTGGCGGAGGTGCTGATGCCCGCCAGCGAGGTGAGCCAGCAGATCTCCACCGCCGGCAAGGAGGCCAGCGGCACCGGAAACATGAAGTTCATGATGAACGGCGCCCTGACCGTGGGCACCCTGGACGGCGCGAATGTGGAGATGCACGAGGTGCTGGGAGACGAGAACATGTTCCTCTTCGGCCTGCACGCCGACGAGGTGGAGGCCCTGAAGCGGGAGGGTTACGTGCCCCAGCGCTGGTACAACCGGGACGAAAAGCTCCGCCGGGCCATGAACGCCCTGCGTACCGGTTTCCGGGACGGCGTTGCCTATGACGACCTCTATCAGCGGCTCCTCCTGGGTATGGGCGGCAGCCCCGCCGACGAGTACCTGCTTCTGGCGGACTTTGACGCATACTGCCAGGCGGAGAAGCGCATGGTGGAGACCTACAAGGACCCCGTCAAGTGGAACCGCATGAGCCTGCATAACATCGCCCGCAGCGGCATTTTCGCCGCTGACCGTGCCGTGGCCCAGTATGCCGACAACATTTGGCATGTTCCGCACAAGTAATTGAGCTCGCAGAAAAGGGACGTATCCGTTTCGGATACGTCCCTTGCTGTTATACCGTTGGTTTATTGAATTGCCTTGGTGTCCACTTCCCCTTTCAGCTTCGCGGCAAACGCCTCCAGGCTCATGGCCCCCAGGTCTTCGCCGCCGCGGGTGCGGACGGAGACGGTCCGGTTCTCCACGTCCCGGTCGCCCACCACCAGCATGTAGGGGACCTTCTCCAGAGTGGCCTCCCGGATCTTCTTGCCGATCTTCTCGTTGCGGACGTCGGTCTCCACCCGGAAGCCCTTCTCGTCCAGGGCCTTGGCCAATTCGGCGGCGTAAGCGTCCGCCCGGTCGGTGACAGTGAGGATCTTCACCTGGACGGGGCTCAGCCACAGGGGGAAGGCCCCGGCGAAGTGCTCCGTGATGACGCCGATGAAGCGCTCAATGGAACCCAGGACCACCCGGTGGATCATGACGGGGCGGTGCTTCTGGCCGTCCTCGCCGGTGTACTCCAGCTCGAAGCGCTCGGGCAGCTGGCTGTCCAGCTGGATGGTGCCGCACTGCCAGGTCCGTCCCAGGGAGTCGGAGAGGTGGAAGTCCAGCTTGGGACCGTAGAAGGCGCCGTCGCCCTCGTTGATAACAAAGTCCTTGCCCATGTCGGTGATGGCGGCCTTCAGGATGTCCTGGTTTTTCTCCCACTCCTCCACGGTGCCGATGTGGTCCTCCGGCATGGTGGAGAGCTCAATAGTGTAGCTGAGGCCGAAGGTGGAATACACCTCGTCGAAGAGGCGGACCGTCTCCTGGATCACGTCCTGCATCTGGTCCCGGGTCATGAAGACATGGGCGTCGTCCTGGTTGAAGCAGCGGACCCGGAAGAGGCCGTGGAGCGCGCCGGACAGCTCATGCCGGTGCACCAGGCCGATCTCTCCCACCCGCAGGGGCAGCTCCTTATAGGAGTGGGGCTCGCTGGCGTAAACCAGCATGCCGCCGGGGCAGTTCATGGGCTTGACGGCGAAGTCCACGTCGTCGATGACGGTGGTATACATGTTGTCCTTGTAGTGGTCCCAGTGGCCGGAACGCTCCCACAGCTGGCGGTTCAGCATGATGGGGGTGGAGATCTCCACGTAGCCGTACTTCTTGTGGACCTGCCGCCAGTAATCCAGCAGGGTATTCTTCAGCGTCATGCCCTTGGGCAGGAAGAAGGGGAATCCGGGGCCCTCGTCCCGGAGCATAAACAGGCCCAGCTCCCGGCCCAGCTTCCGGTGGTCCCGCTTCTTGGCCTCCTCGATCCGCTGAAGGTAGGCGTCCAGCTCGTCCTTCTTGGGGAAGGCGATGCCGTAGATGCGCTGGAGGGTCTCCCGGTTGGAGTCTCCTCGCCAGTAGGCGGCGTTGCAGGCGGTGAGCTTGATGGCGTTGCCCTTGACACGGCCCGTGGAATCCAGATGGGGTCCGGCGCAGAGGTCCGTAAACTCGCCCTGTTTGTAGAAGCTGATGGCAGCGTCCTCCGGCAGGTCGTTGATGAGCTCCACCTTGAAGGGCTCGCCCTTCTCCTCCATGAACTTGGCCGCCTCTTCCCGGGGCAGCTCGAAGCGCTCCAGCTTCAGCTTCTCCTTGCAGATCTTCCGCATCTCGCCCTCGATCTTCTCCATGATCTCGGGCGTGAAGGGAAAGGGGGAGTCCATGTCATAGTAGAAGCCCTCGTCGATGGAGGGGCCGATGGCCAGCTTCACCTCCGGGTACAGGCGCTTCACCGCCTGGGCCAGGATGTGGGAGCAGGTGTGCCAGTAGGTCTTGCGGTAGGTCTCGTTTTCGAAGGTATACAGATTGCTTTCCTCGCTCATGATGAATCCTCCTTGTATTGCGGGGCGGGGACAAAAAAACCCACCCCTGATGAGTAATCAGGGGTGAGATACGAAAAACGTATTCCACGGTTCCACCCTGCTTGCGCCCCGCCGGAGCGCCGCTCGCGTCCCCTGTAACGGGAGGGCCCGGCCCGGTCGTCCCGGGCGGCTCGGGAGTGGTGGAGGTTCCGCGTCCGGCGCGGGATGCTCTCAGCATGCGCATCCCTCTCTGAGCGCCTCCGGCGGCCCCGTCTCCGTCACAGCCAATTTGACAGGGTCACTATAACACCCGGCGGGAAAAATGTCAAGGGCGGAAATCCAGTTACTTTTTGGCCGTCCCGGGTCCCGCAAAAGCGCCAGGCGGCGAACAGTACAAAAATGGACTTGAAATTCCTGGGATTTTCGGTTATAATAAATAAAACAACATCTGCGGCGTATTGTTTTCCGGCGCCCCGGCGGCGGGCCGCATCATTTGGGAGGACCATTCGGCATTATATGAACATCGTTTAAAGCGTCTTATCTGATTTGAAAAGATCGAAACAACGTTTATGTAACGCGCAGGAGCCGGACGGTCAGGACCGGGCCTGCGCGTTTTTATATTTTTAGAAAGGTGGTGCAGCGAATGAGCTGGCAGGACGAATGGAGAAACGGATACCGGACAGCAGAAGAGCTGGCGCCCATCCTGGGATGGACGCCGGAGGAGACCGCCCGCTACGCGGAGGTCATCCGGCGGTATCCTATGCTGATCCCACCCTATTACCTGTCCCTGGTGGACCCCGAGGACCCGGAGGACCCCATCGCCCGGCTGTGCGTACCCTCTCTGGCGGAGCTGGAAGCCGGAGGAGAGACAGACACCAGCGGCGAGGCGGACAACACCAAAATCGAGGGTCTGCAGCACAAGTACACCCAGACGGCGCTGCTGCTGTCCACGAACCAGTGCGCCATGTACTGCCGCCACTGCTTCCGCAAGCGGATGGTGGGCCTCACCGACGCGGAGCTGAACAAGCGGGTGGACGAGGCCGTGGCCTACGTCTCCGCCCACAAGGAGGTCAACAACGTCCTGGTTTCCGGCGGCGACGCCTTCATGAATCCCAATCACATTCTGGAGCGCTACCTCCGGGAACTCACCGCCATGGAACACCTGGACCTGATCCGCTTCGGCTCCCGGGTGCCGGTGACTCTGCCGGAGCGCATTTACGGCGACCCGGAGTTCCTGGCCCTCTTTGAAGAGTACGGGAAGCGGAAGACCCTGGTCCTGGTGACCCACTTCAACCACCCCCGGGAGCTGACGGACCAGGCGGCCCGGGCCCTCCGTGCCATGATCGAGCGGGGCGTGCCGGTGCGGAATCAGACGGTCCTAACCAAAGGGGTCAACGACGACGGAGAGACCCTGGGAAAGCTCCTCTCCGGCCTCACCCGGCTGGGGGTTATGCCCTACTATATCTTCCAGTGCCGCCCGGTCACCGGGGTAAAGGGCCGCTTCCAGGTGCCTCTCACGGAGGGAATCAAAATCGTGGACGAAGCCAAGTCCCGGCAGAACGGCCTGGGCAAGGCGGTGCGCTACGCCATGAGTCACCCCCGGGGCAAGATCGAGATCATCTGTGAGCTGGAGAACGGGGAGACCCTTTTCAAGTTCCACCAGAACAAGTACCCGGAGGACCGCTCCCGAGTCTTCACCGTCCCCCTGTCCCCCACGGACACTTGGTTGGACGGGGAGCTGCAGGGCGTGTAAAAGCGGAGAGGGAGAAGACAACGCGGCGGGCCGAAAGGCCCGCCGCCTTCTTATGCCCGGATATCTGTCAGCCGGAGCGCCTCCCCTTCCAGGGTCACATGGAGCGGCACACCGTCTTGGAAGGAGAGAAGGATATAGCCAATGCCCTGCTTCTGACGGGGCCGGATTTCCACCTGCCAGGCCCCGTCCTCCCAAACGGGCTGGTAAAACCAACGCTGGGGGAAGCCGTCGTAAAAGAGGTACTGCCGTCCCTCCGAGTGAATGAGATACCACGTCTGAGCGGCACATTCCTCCATGGCCTTCTGAACGGCGGCGGAAGTCTCTTCCTTCAGCATGGAGGTTGCGTCTCCAATCGGCGGGTCGGGGAGAGGGTCTACCTCCTGGAGCTCCAGGATCACGCTGCCCTGGACGTTCCCCAGACCCTCCGGGGCGTGGAGGAAGAGGCGGTAGCGCCCCGGCTTCACGGTTTCACCGCGGATTGTAAAGTCCGCCCCGCAGCGAAGGACCCCGTTTTCCCGCCGGGCTCTGGAGACGGTGCAATAGCTCACCTCCTCGGGGCTGTGCTCCAGATCGGCAAACCCGATGGACATACATTCCCCCGTCTCCGCCGACACGTCGTATTGAATGCGGTCCCCCTCCGACAGGGTAAATTCTCCCAGCCAGCACCAAGTGTTTTTTCGCAGGCTGTCCCAATCCACAGGCACCACAACCACAGGGCCGTCTCCGTCCAAGCCGACCTCCGGGTCTTTCCAATCGCCGAAGAGTTCGGCCACTTCCGCCTCCGTCATCCCCTCAACGGACCGGATTCTGCCGTCCGGGTCCCGCTTTACCTTGATATCCAGCACGCCCAGGGGATTCATGTCCAGCGTTACAAAAGAGCTGTCGGGGCGGAGGTCCAGGAAAACGCGGACCAGCTTTTCCTGATAATAGTAGGCTCGGCCCTCCTTGGTGATGCCGGCGGCCTTATACTCCTCCATCTGCCGGGCCGTCAGCGTTTCCTCCAGGGCGTCCCGTTCCCCGTCCTGGCCCGCCGCCTCCAGCAGGATGGAGAGAAGGGCGGCGTTCTTGTTGGCAACCCGGGCAATCCAGGCGTCCAGCGCCTTCTTGTCCCAATCCAGGAAGTTCACCAGAACAGAGAAGAAGGCGGCGTCCTCGTCCTCATAGGCCCGCTCCAGGAAGGCGGTCACAACACCGTCCTCCCACTCCCACGCCTGGGACAGGACGCTGTTGAAAAAGGCGATATTCCCGTCCTCATAGCACCGCTCCAGCCACGCAGTTTGTTCCTCCTGGCTGAGGAAGGGAATCGCGACGGAGAAGGCGACGATGTCGCTGTCCTCATAAGCTTGCTTTGCCAGAAGGGCGGACCGGAGCCGGAGGTTTTCGCTGGGCACAGCGGGGTCCGCGCGGCCGGAAACCGCCGTCAGGCCCTTTCCGCTTCCCGCAACCGCGTTTCCCCTGGCGGGGCCGGTATAGGCCCCCGCCGCCGCGGCACCGGTGGTCAGCGCCGCCGCCAGGACCAGGGACAGCAGGGCCGCCCATTTGGATGGTTTCTTGAACTTCATGATCGCCGTCAGCCTCTCTTTCAAAAATTCCGCGTTTTCCCCCAGGGACACGGAGCCCCGGGCGGCACGGTATCCGCCCCCGGCCTCCAGGGCCCGGAGGAGGGTGTTCCCATAGGCCCGCCGCTCCTCCGGCTCCAGAAGGCGGAGTACCGCCTCGTCGCACGCCAGCTCACAGGCCCGGTCGATCTCCCGGGCCATGAGCCACACCAGGGGGTTGAACCAGTGGACGCACACCGTGACCTGAACCAGCCACTTGTAGAGCAGGTCCCGCCTTCGGTAATGAGTCAGCTCGTGAAGAACCGTGTGGCGGAACGCCTCCTCCGAGACCGCCGCCGAGGGCAGGATAATGCAGGGCCGGAACAGCCCCAGCAGCATGGGAGAGGCCGCCAGGGGGTTCTCGTACAGCTCCACAGGCCGCCGGACCCCCAGCTCCTCCTCGGCCCGGGCCAGCAGGTCCAGCAGGGCGGGATCATCCACGGTCCGGCATCCCGCCCGGAGACAGCGGGAAAAGGCCCGGAAGCTGGTGACCCGCCACGCCAGCAGGAGCAGCGCTCCAGCCAGCCAGAGCAAAACCAGCGCCTCCGCCGGGTCCGGCAGAGCGGAGGGCTCCGAATCCGGTTCAGAAACTCCGGGGGCCTCCGGCGGAATTGGGTTCCCCGGATTCACGGTGGTCCCGGCCTCCGGGGAGGCCGCATGGGGCGCATAGGGAATCGCGGCCCGGACGGCCGGCGGCGTTTCCGCCTCCCGGAACAGCGCCCCCATGGGGCTGGCCTCCGGCGAGAGGGGCAGCAGCAGCCGGAACACGGCGATAAGCCAGACGTAGTACTGCCAGCGGCTGCTGACCCATCCCCGGAGAAGGGGCCGGAGCAGCAGCAGGGCCACAATCGCCAGGGACCCGGAGAGGGACAGGGAGGCCAGGACCTTTAAGCACTCAGGCATGGCCGTCCCCCTCCTCCCAGAACCGTTTCAGCTCCTCATAGTCCCCGGGGGAAATCGCCTCCCGGCGGATCAGCGCGGCCACCAGGCCCTTGGCGCTGCCGGCGTAGAGCTTGTTCACCAGCACCTGGGTCTGGGCGGCCTGGTAGTCCGCCTCAGAGACGGCGGCGGCGTACTCGTTGCGCCGTCCCAGCTTGCGGACCGTCAGGAAGCCCTTGTCCACCAGCCGGGACAGCAGGGTAATGACGGTATTCTTCTGCCAGGTCCGGCCCGCCTCCGCCAGAGCTTCCATGATTTGGGCGTACAGGGCGGTCCCTCCGGCGGACCAGACGATTTTCATCAGCTCCAGCTCGGAATCGGAAATCTGCGGCACGTTCATAAAAGGCCCTCCTTTGACTACATGTTGTAGGCTAAATATAAGATAACACGTTGTAGGCCAAATGTCAAGAGGGGGAACCCCAAAAATAGAACACGCCGGGAGGCTGACCTCCCGGCGTGTTTTACGGTTCTATCCGGTGATGATCCGTTCCAGATCCGCCTTGACCTGCATGTAGTTGTGGAACGGAATGGGCAGGACCTCCCCGGTGATGAGGGCGGCCTCGTAGCGGCGGACGGACATCACGTAGCGGCTGTTCACCGTGTAGCAGCGGTGGATGGAGCAGAAGGTCTCCGGCAGCATGGCGTTGACTTCGTTGATGCTCAGGTCGCTTTGAATGATCTTGTCCACGCAGTGAAGCTCCGCCTTCCGGTTCCGGCTTTGGATGTAAAAGATCATGTCCGGCTGGACGAACAGCGTCGTGTTTCCGCAGGGGACGGCCAGTCGCTTCTTGGGCGGGATCTCGATCAGCACGTCCCGGACAAACTGATAGGCGGACATCTCCAGCTTGGGCCCGTCCTCGTTCAGGGCGAAGGGGTGGAGGAACTCATAGTTGGCGTGGAGCAGCACCAGCTTGGTCTCCGTGCCGATGAGCTGATACAAAAAGGTATAAGAGGCAATGACGGAATCTTCCTCCGGATGTTCGGGGAGAACGGCCCGCACCTCTCCCATTACCGCCTGGCAGCGAGGCGTGAGATACAGGGGGGTGTACTCCTCCTGGGTGATTTGATAGGTTTGCTTCCGTTTCCCCACCCCGGCCTCCAGCCGGGCGCGGATAATATCGCCGCCGATCAGCACCCGCCCCCCGGTACCCAGCCACACGCTTTTCGAGCAGAGGCGGGACAGGTAGGGCTCCATGTTTCCGGCGAAATAGGCTTGGGTGATTTCACGGCTGATGGCCACGGTGTCTTCCAACGTACCGCTCACGGAACTCCCTCCCCTTTGTGATTCTTGTAACAATAGTATACAATAACCGCCCAAAAAAGGCAAGGGGAAAAAGGTGATACCTTTAGGTTCAGCTGGAAAATTTATACACTCTGCACAAAATTTTAACAGCGCTTTTACTGGCCGCTGCGGTACTGCTCCGCGGTCAGCTTGACGCTGACGCCGCCGGGGCCCAGGGGCGTGGCCAGAACCTGGAGCTGGTTTTCCAGGGGCTTGTTCTCGTCGATGCGGAAGGCCCGGGTGATTTTCTGCCCCGCCGGGAGGTAAAGTGAATGGTCCGGTCGACCTCCTCGGGGTCCGTGTACTCCCGCTCCTTGATGGCAATGCCGGAAAGGCTTCCGATGTTGATTTCCGCCGGGTCCACCTCGGTGAACATACCGCCGGTCTCCCCATAGGACGGCGCGGCCTGGAGGTATTCCTTGTGCTTCTCCCATGTCCGCGCCTTCTCCTCCAAAGGCGTATCCGTGTAGTTGATGGTAAATGCGCCGCTGCTGCTGGGGAGGTTGCCTCCGGTCAGCACGCTGTTTCCCTTGCCGTCGGTTACGACGGCAAGCATAAAGTCGGTCCGCTCCCGGATGGTATACAGCTCGTTGCTCCAATCCTCCTGGCCGTCCTTGCTTTTGCGGGGGGCGGCTCCAAATTCCAGCTGGTTGGCCTCCTCATGGAAGTTGACGCCGCCGGTCACGTCGAACAATTCCGCTACGGCGGCGGCCTCAATGTAGTAATGGGTCTCCCCTCTACTGTCGGCATAGGACAAGACCTTGGGGGCTGTACCGCCCTGTTCCGTGGTCAAGGTCTCGCCGGGGGCGATCTGCTGCTTCAGGAAGATGCCCACGCCGACCTGGGCAGGCTCTGCCCCGCCGGAAGACTGGTCCTTGGCGTCGCCGTTCGCCGCGAAGGATGCGGAGATCAGCCCGATCAACAGGACCATGGTGACCATGCCCGCCGCGAAGGGGGTGTAGTTCTTTCTCATCTCTCGTTTGCCGTGACGCATGTTTCGTTCTCCTTTACCATTTCAAATTGTTCGCGATGTGGAGCAGGTCCTCCTTCTCCAGGGAACCGCTGAACAGCTTATAGACGTTGGGGCCGTTGGACCACAGCAGAAGGCGCTCGCCGTCGGCCTCCGAGAGCAGGAGGGCGTCCTTTCCGTCCACTTGAACGTCCTCGATTTCGTAATCGCCTAGCAGCGTGCCGACGTCGTCTCCGGCGCAGCGCTGATACAGGGTGATATACTTTGTCTCGTCGCCGCTGTGGACATAACGTGTGCGAAACCCGAGGTCAAGGTCAACGGATTCCTCAATAACGTAGCCCTCCGGAAGCCAGCCCGGCGTCATCCGGTGGGGCCCATGAGAAAAGGGGTCCTCCCTGGGCCGGATTACATAGGTGACAAAGCCGTCGTCCTGAGCGGCGTAGACCCGGTAGTCGTCCTTTCGCTCCGCGCCCACGCCCACCAGCAGCGCCGCCAGGACCCCGATCACCGCCGCCAGCAGGGCCAGGGTCTTCCAGCGCCGCCTCCGCCGCCGCCTCAGCAGGGCGGTCATGGATGCCTCAAAGGTCAGGGAAAAGTCATGCCCGCAGTCCTCCCGTCCCGGGAGGGTATTCAGCCAGCGCTCCGCCGCCGACCGGGCCGCGGCGGACAGCATCTCGTCGGTGATGTTCATACGATTTCCCCCCTTTCCGCCAGCTCCTCGGCCAGCTTGCGCTTAGCTCTGGCGAGAATCTGGCGCACGTTGGCCGCCGTGGTCCCCAGGAGCTCAGCCACCTCGGCGGCGGAATAGCCGTTGTAGTACTTCAGCAGCAGGGCCTCCCGGTACCGGGGAGGCAGGGCCGCCATGGCCCCCGCCAGGGTCCCGTCGGAGGGCGGCGGGGCACAGCCGGGGATGTGTTCCTCATCCTCCAGCTCCACCTCCGGCCGCCGCTTTTGGGCCCGGTAAAGGTCAATGGCCTTCCGCTCCGCCGTGACGGCGGCCAGGTGCCGGGCCTGGGGCCCCAGCTCCGGGAGAAGGCGGCAGCTCGCGAGACTGAGGAAGGCCAGGTGCACCGCGTCCTCCGCGTCCTGGGGGTTTTGCAGGATGCGATTGGCCACGTGGAACATCAGTCCCCGGTAGGCGCTGTACATCGCCTCAAACCGCGTCCGGTCCTCGGGGTCTTCAATTGACTGCAAGTAAATCAGCATCCCGCCGCCTCCCTTCGTCTCTATACTCCTAAACGAACCGGCGGGTCAGAATGTGACGCGCCGGTGAAAAAAATTTTTCCCGCGGTTGGATTGTACGCCAGGCCCGGGAAAACGTCAAAAAAGCGGCCCCGCGCCAATAGCGCGGGGCCGCTGAAAGGATTGTCTTATAATGGCTATACCTTCTCCTGGGCGTTGATGGGATAGTCCTCCAGCACGTCCAGCAGGCGGGAGTAATCCTGAGCCGCCAGGTGGGTGTACCGGGCCCAGCGGTTCCGGCACTGGTTCCGGGCCTCCACCAGCAGGGCCTCCGCCGCCTCGGGGAAGGTTCTTTGCAGGGAGTTGAACCGGACCTCGCCCATGAAGAACTCCCGGAGGTCGTAGCGGGGCTCTTTGAAGTCCAGCATAAAGGGGTTCTTGCCCTCGGCCTTCCGCTTGGGATCGTAACGGTAGAGGACCCAGTAGCCGCTGCGGACGGCCAGCTTGGCCTCCTCCTGGGCCCAGGCCATGCCCTTGACGATGCCGTGGTTGATGCAGGGGGCGTAGGCCACGATGAGAGACGGCCCGTCGTGGGCCTCCGCCTCCCGGAGGGCCTTGATGTACTGGGCGGGGTCCGCCCCCAGGGCAACAGAGGCCACATACACGTTCTGGTACTGGGTGGCCAGCATCCCTAAGTCCTTCTTCTCCGTCCGCTTGCCCGCGGCGGCGAACTGGGCGACGGCCCCGAAGGGCGTGGCCTTGGAGGACTGGCCGCCGGTGTTGGAGTAGACTTCGGTGTCCACCACCAGGATGTTCACGTCCTCCCCGGAGGCCAGCACGTGGTCCAGGCCGCCGTAGCCGATGTCATAGGCCCAGCCGTCGCCGCCGTACATCCACATGCTCTTTTTCACCAGATGGTCCTGGGCCTTGCGGACGGCCTCGACCTTCTCCCCGGTCTCGGCAGTGTTTTTCAGGGCGGCTATCACCGCGTCGCTGAGCTCGATGGTTCGCTCCTTGTCCTCAAAGCCGTCCAGCCAGGCGGAGAGGGCCGCTTTCAGGGCCTCGTCTCCCGTCTCCTCCAGGAGTTCCCGGGCCTCCCGCTGGAGGCGAAGCCGCTGCTGGCGGACGCTCAGCACCATGCCCAGGGAGTACTCGGCGTTGTTCTCAAAGAGGGAGTTGGACAGCGCCGGGCCCCTTCCGTTGGACTTGGTGGTGTAGGGGTAGCTGGGGACGCTGAACCCCCATGCCTGGGTGCAGCCCGTGGCGTTGGCGACGACCATGCGTTCGCCAAAGAGCTGGGTCAGCAGCTTCATATAGGGCGTCTCGCCGCAGCCTGCGCAGGCCCCGGAGAACTCCAGCAGGGGCTGCTCGTACTGGCTTCCCTTGACGGTGAACTTGTTCATGGGGTTGGGCTTGGGGGAGAGGGAGAGGCTATAGTCCCAGCCCAGCTGCTGGGGCAGCTCCTCCTCGATGGGCCGCATGACGATGGCCTTTTCCTTCGCGATACAGGCGGCGGCGCAGGTGCCGCAGCCGGTGCAGTCCAGGGGATCGATCTGGATGCGGAAGCGGAGACCCTCGAAGCCCTTGCCCTTGGCCTCCTTCGTCACGTAGCCCGCCGGGGCCTTTTGGACCTCCTCCTCATTCAGCAGGAAGGGCCGGATGGCGGCGTGGGGGCACATGAGGGAGCAAAGGTTGCAGCCAATGCAGTTTTCCGGGAGCCAGCTGGCCACGTGGGAGGCGAAGCCCCGCTTCTCGTATTTCGAGGTGGCCATGGGCACACTGCCGTCCGCCGCGTCTTTGAACGCGCTGACGGGGAGGCTGTCGCCCTTCTGAGCGTTGACGGCCCGCATAACCGTGCGGACGTACCAGGGAGAGGTGGTATCCACCGCCTCCGGCTCGTCGGCGAGGTTCGCCCAGGCGGCGGGGACGGCGATCTCATGAAGGCCGGTCAGCCCCGCGTCCACGGCGGCGCAGTTCATGCTGACCACCTTATCGCCCTTGCGGCCGTAGGTCTTTTGAATGGCGGCCTTCATGTAGTCCACCGCCTGGTCCACGGGCAGGACGCCGGAGAGCTTGAAGAAAGCGGCCTGGAGGACGCTGTTGGTCCGGTTCCCCAGGCCGATGGCCTCGGCGGCGGCGTTGGCGTCAATGGTGTAGAACTTCGCCTTCCGCTCCGCCAGGAGGCGCTTGACCTTGTTGGGGAGATGGGTCTCCAGGTCGGCGTCGGCCCAGTTGCAGTTCAGCAGGAAGGTCCCGCCCTCCTTCAGCTCGTTGACAATGTCATATTTAGAAATGTAGCTCTGGTTGTGGCAGGCGATGAAGTCCGCCATGGTGACATAGTACGTAGAGAGAATCGGCGTATGCCCGAAGCGGAGGTGGCTTTTCGTCACGCCGCCGGACTTTTTCGTGTCGTACTCAAAGTACGCCTGGACGTACTGGTCCGTGTTGTCCCCGATGATCTTGATGGAATTCTTGTTGGCGCCCACGGTGCCGTCGGACCCCAGGCCCCAGAACTTGCAGCTGATGGTCCGGGCGTCGGCGGTGACCACGTTTTCCCCGATGGGCAGGGAGTGGTGGGCCACGTCGTCGGTGATGCCCACGGTGAAGTGGTCCTTCTGCTCTCCTGCCATGTTGTCGTAAACGGCGATCATCTGGGCAGGGGTGGTGTCCTTGCTGGAGAGGCCGTAGCGGCCCCCCAGCACCTGGACCTGGCGGCTGCCGTGCTGGAGGACGGAGCACACGTCCTTATAGAGGGGCTCGCCCCCCGCGCCGGGCTCCTTGGTCCGGTCCAGGACCGTCAGCAGCTTGCAGCTCTCCGGCAGGGCGGCCAGGAAGTGCTTTGCGCTGAAGGGCCGGTACAGTCGGACCTGGAGGAATCCCACCTTGCGGCCCTGGGCGTTCAGGTACCGGACCACCTCCTGAAGGCAGCCGGAGACGCTGCCCATGGCTACGACCACCTGCTCCGCCTGAGGGTCGCCGTAATAGTTGAAGAGCCGGTAGTCCCGCCCTGTCAGAGCGGACATTTGAACCATGTAATCCTCCACGATGCCGGGGACGGCGTCGTAGTAGGGGTTCACCGCCTCCCGGAGCTGGAAGGCCGTGTCCGGGTTGATGACGGTGGAGCGCATCAGGGGGTGCTCGCTGTTCAGCGCGTTCCCCCGGAAGCGGTCCAGGGCCTCCCGGTCCACCATGCCGGCCAGGTCGCCATAGTCCAGCACGTCGATCTTCTGGATCTCGTGGGAGGTCCGGAAGCCGTCGAAGAAGTGCATGAAGGGCACCCGGGAGCGAATGGCGGACAGGTGGGCCACCGCCGCCAGGTCCATGCACTCCTGGACGCAGGAGGAGGCCAGCTGGGCAAAGCCCGTCTGGCGGCAGGCCATGACGTCGGAGTGGTCGCCGAAGATGGAGAAGGCGCTGGTGCCCACAGTCCGGGCGGCCACGTGGATGACGCCGGGGAGCAGCTGTCCAGCGATGCGGTACAGGGGCGGCACCATCAGCATCAGACCTTGGCTGGCGGTGTAGCTGGTGGTGAGGGCCCCGGCCTCCAGAGAGCCGTGCATGGCCCCGCAGGCCCCGGCCTCGCTCTGCATCTCCATGAGCCTGACAGGCTGGCCGAAGAGGTTCTTCATGCCGTTGGCGGCCCAGGTGTCCACATGCTCCGCCATGGGGCTGGAGGGCGTGATGGGATAGATGGTCGCGACCTCGGTAAAGGCGTAGCTGGCGTAGGCGGCGGCCTCGTTGCCGTCCATGGTCTTGCGTTTCATAAAATCCCCCTTCTCTGATCCGCCCGGTCCGCGCGATTCCGGGACGTAAAATTCATACGTCTATTATCGCACGCAGACATCAGACTGTCAAGAAAAGAGTTTTACTATCTTTTCCAATTCCACAAAATTGCAGCTCCATTCTCACGGGTCCAGCAGCTCCAAATAGCGGGCATACCCCGCTTCGGTCAGGCGGGTGCCGCTCCGGCCCTGGGACACCGCCAGCCAGCCCGCGCCTTGAAAGCGGCGCAGCTCCTCCCGAACCTCATGCTCGGAGAGGCAGACGCCCAAACTTCCACAGGCCCGGACCAGTCCCTGGCGGCCAATGCCCCGGCCCTGAGGATAGAGGTCCCCCAGCACCCGCCAGACGGCCCACTCCCTGCCGGAGACGCCGGGCCTGTCCCGAAACCGGGTGGGAGCGCGGTCGGAAAACTGCCCGGGCAGATCCTCCAGGGTCACCTCTTTCAGGCCCATGTGGTGGAGATACTCCATGCAATTGCGCAGCTCCCGGATATTGCCGGTCCACCTGTGGCGAAGCAGGGCCTCCTGGACGGGCTTGCTCAGGGTGAAGGAGGCCCGAAACTGGCGGCGAAAGCTCTCAGCTAAGAGGAGGATGTCCTCCCTCCGCTCCCGCAGGGCGGGAATGTGGAGGGGGATGACGTTGAGCCGGTAATAGAGGTCCCGGCGGAAGCTGCCCTGCCGGACGCGTTCGGACAGGTCCTCATTGGTAGCGGAGAGGATCCGCACGTCTACGGGAATCGGGCTCACGGAGCCAATGCGGACCACCTCCTGTTCCTGGAGGACCCGGAGAAGCTTGGACTGAAAGGCGGGGCTGATGGTCTCGATCTCATCCAGGAACAGCGTGCCCTGATGGGCGCACTCGAAGAGGCCGGCCCGCCCGCCCCTCTTCGCGCCGGTAAACGCGCCTTCCTCATAGCCGAAGAGCTCGCTCTCCAGCAGGGTCTCCGACAGCGCCGCGCAGTTGACGGCAATAAAAGGCCGGTCTCTTCGGGGAGAGGCGTTGTGGATGGCCTGGGCGAAGAGCTCCTTTCCGGTGCCGCTCTCCCCGTCCAGCATGATGGAGGCGCTGCTGCCCGCCACGCGGCGGGCGATCTCCCGGGTCCTGCGGATGGCGGGGCTGACGCCCTCAATGTCCTGGAAGGTGTACTTGGCGTGATGGCTCTTGGGCGTTTTCTGGAGGCGCAGCGTCGCTTGCTGCTCCTCCACCTCCTGGAAGGGGCGCAGAATGGCGAAGGTGCCCAGAGGCCGCTCCCGGATGTACAGCGGGGCGGTGGTGACGCTGAAATCCCGTCCCAGGATGCTGGCCAGCCTGGGGCCCTTGGCAAAGGAGAGTTCCGGCAGGGCCTCCGCCGCGGAACGGCCCAGCAGCTCCTCTCCCCGGGAACAGAGCTGCTCCTCCGCGGCCCGGTTTACCAGGGTGATGAGCCCTTCCTCGTCCACGCAGACGATGCCCGCGTCCAGGGCGTTGAGGATGAGCTCCAGCTTGCTCTCCATGGTCAGGCTGTTGTAGGAAAGGGTCTGGAGAGAGTAGTCCACGTCCGCCAGGGACGCGGTGTAGGCGGCAAACTCCCGGCTTTCCAGAAAGGCCGGATTCCCCAGGCGCAGGGCGAGCTCGCAGACGGTGTTGGCGGTGAGGCGGCGGTGGCCCAGGTCCACCACATCCGCCCCGGGCGGGACCAGCTCCGCCTCGCCGGGAGTGAACACAGCGGAAATGTCCGGAGGATTCTCCGCGCCGGGGTAGTAAGGAAGGAACTCAATGTTGGAAATTCCAAGGTGGTAGAGCTGGGAGATGCTCTCCATCGCCATGTGCCGGGTCTGGTTTACCAGCAGGGCCTTCGTCCCCTCGGGGTAAGCCCGCAAGGCTTCCACCGTCTTCATGCTGAAAGTGACGGATGCCTGGACCGTCCGGGCCTCCGGGGGCAGAAACTCCTTGGCCCAGCTGTGGTAGATCAGGTCGTAGCTGGTGACGCTGACCAGGTAAAGGTCGCAGTCCCGGAGCTTCCGGATGCTTCCGTCCTCCAGGCTGGAAGCGTATATTTCCGCCATGCCGCCGAACAGACCGCTCAGCAGTCCGGCGTAAAAATCGGCCATGCGCCTGCTCTTCGAGATGATCCCCAGGGTCTTTTTCATGGACGGGCTCCTTTCCTTCGGCATATACCGAAAAGAGGCCGCCGGGGCGGCCTCTTTTCATCGTCTGGGGTCCGGAAGATCAGGGGATCTCCAGCTTCATGACGTGGACCCGGTCCTCCGCCTTGCCGGACCAGAGGGAAGACTGCATGGCGTCCAGGTGCTCTCTGCTCCAGAGCCCCGGCGCGCCGCCGGTATGCAGGAACACCGCGTCCCCGGCGAGAACGCCCCGGCGCACCAGGTCCGTAAAGCCATAAAAAACTTTCCCCGTATAACAGGGGTCCAGGAAAACCGCCTCCATCCGGGCCAGCAGGGCAATGTGCTCCTGCGTAACAGGGTCCGGCTCGTTGTAGCCTATGCCGCCGTATGGGGCTTCCGCCGGGCCGGTCTCCAGGCGCAGGTCTTCCGCCCGGCAGGTGAAGCCCAGCGCAAAGGTCTCGCTGAGTCGGTTGATGAAGGCCGCCGTCTCCTCCCGGGGGCGGTAGTCCGGCTCAATGGGGATGCCCACCACCTCAAAAGGAGCGTGGTAGTAAGCCGCCCCGGCCCAGAGCCCGGCGAAGGTGCCGGTGGAGCCGTAGCCCACCACCAGGTATTTGGGGTGGATATCCTGGGCCTCGCATTGGGCCATAAGCTCCGGGATGGCCTGGATGTACCCGGCAGAGCCGTGGACGGTCTGCCCGCCCACAGGGATGGAGAGGACTTTCTCCCCCCGGGCCTCGTAGTCGGCGATAATGGCCTGGGCGCAGTCCTCCAGGTAGCGCCGCTTCGCGGCCTCCCGCTCTGCCTCCGGCAGGACCTCCGCGGCTTCAGTATCCACAAAATAGAGGTCGCAGCCCATCAGCCGGTCCAGCAGCAGATTCCCGGACAGGTAGTCCGGCCGCGGTCCTTTCAGCACCAGAATGGGCTTGAGCCCGTACCGGATGGCGGCGGCGGCGGTAAGACGCCCGTGATTGGTCTGCACGCCGCCGAAGGTCATCAAGGCGGTGTAGCCGTTCTCCAGGGCGTACTGAACGATGTAGTCCAGCTTCCGGGCCTTGTTGCCGCCCAGGGCCAGGCCGGTGAGATCGTCCCGCTTGATATAGAGCCGCCCGCCTCCCAGCTCCCGGGACAGGCGGGGCATGTACTCCAGCGGGGTGTTTACACAGCCCACTGGGGCCCGTTTCAGGGTTCCAATGTTCATAACGTGTCCCTTTCATTATACCGGCGGCGGGCCCGCTTGTCAATGAAGCCCGCCTTGGGAATGGGTGCCGGAAAACGGACCGCCGGAGGCCGGCGGTCCGTTCCGCAGTCGGGAGAATCAGCGCAGGGCGGGGTCCTTTTCCGCCGCGGCCTTCTCCTCGGGAGTCCGCAGCAGGCCGAACTGAATGGTGACGCAGGTAAAGATGATCAGAGCGAACATGTAGAAGGAGTAGGGCAGAACGTCCAGCGGCGTGCAGCCTGCCAGCTCCGTGACGATAAGGATGCCGCCGTCGTGGGGCATCAGGGACAGGAACGCGCAGGCGAAGATGTCCACCAGGCTGGCCAGCCGCTTGGGAGCGATGCCGTACTTGCCGCCGATCTCCTTGGCCAGGGGGCAGGTGACGATGATGCCGATGGTGTTGTTCACCAGCGCGGCGGAGAGGACGCCGGAGAGAAGGCCGATGCCGTACTCCGCGCCCCGGCGGTTCTTGATGCGGGAGGTGATGGCGTTGACCACCCACTCCACGCCGCCGTAGTAGCGGACCAGGCCGATGATGCCGGAGATCAGGGCGGCCACGATGGAGATGGAGAACATGTCGCTCATGCCGCCGCCGATGGCCTGGACCCACTCAAAGAAGCCCACGGTGCCCATGGCGATGCCGATGATGCCCGTCATCAGGATGCCCACGAACAGGACCACCGCCACATTAATACCCATCAGGGCGGTGACGAGGACCACCAGGTAGGGAAGGACCTGGATGACGCTGTAGGAACCGGCCTCCACGCTGCCCGCGCCGCTGCTGCCCAGGATGCCGTAAATGATGATGGCGACAATGGCGGCGGGCAGGGCCATGAAGAAGTTCATGCGGAACTTGTCCTTCATCTCGGAGCCGCAGCCCTGGGCGGCGGAGATGGTGGTGTCGGAGATCATGGACAGGTTGTCGCCGAAATAGGAGCCGCCGATGACCGCCGCGCCCACAATGGCGGCGTTCAGGCCCGCGCCCTGGGCTACGCCGATGGCCACGGGGGCCATGGCCGCGATGGTGCCCATGGAGGTGCCGATGGCGGTGGAGATGAAGCAGCACATGAGGAACACGCCGGGAATCAGCAGGGAGGCGGGAATGAAGTGCAGGGCCAGGTTAATGACGGAATCCTTGCCGCCCATGGCCGCCGCCGCGCCCTGGAAACCGCCGGCCATCAAGTAGATCAGAATGATCATCATGACGCCGGAGTTGCCCATGCTCTCGCAGAAGAGGTCCAGTTTTTTGCCCACTTTCACGTCGGGGGCCAGCAGCAGCGCCACGGCGACGCCGGCCAGCAGGGCCACGTGGCGGGGGAACTGCCCGAAGGGGCTCTCCGCCCCCATGAGGGTAAAGGTGATGCCGCAGCCCACATACAGGACCAGGAACACGATGAGGGGTAAGAATGCGATGGGGCCTAGTTTTTTCTGGTTTTCCATGTTGTTCTCCTCTCTCATTTTGCACAGCGTGCTTTTTTCGCACAGGTATTTATCAAATCGGCAGGCGCTTCTCCGGGGCGGAATGTTCCGCACCGGCAAAACGGCCGTTTTGATACGAAAGTGACGCTTTCCTCTCAGCGGGCCCGGACGGCCTTCTCCATCTGGGTCAGGGCCTTCTCGATGGTAGCCCGGGGGCAGGCGGCGTTGAGCCGCAGGAAGCCGCTGCCGCCCACGCCGAAGTCGGTGCCCTTGCCGAAGGCCACGCCGGCCTTTTCCACGCAGAAACGCTGGAGGGCGGCGTCGTCCATCCCCAGGCCCCGGGCGTCGATCCAGTTGAGGTAGGTAGCCTCGGGCAGGTTGGGCTTCAGCTCCGGCAGGCGCTCCCGGCAGAAGTCGTTGATGAAGCGCATGTTGTCCGCCAAGTAGACCTTCAGTTCCTCCAGCCAGTCCTCGCCCCGCTCGTAGGCGGCCATAGTGGCTACCAGGCTGAAGCAGTTGTTGCGGGCAATGTCCATCCGCTTCAGCTCGGCGACATAGGCGTCCTTCCGCTCCACGGTGTTGAAAATCACGGTGGAGGACTGGAGCCCCGCCAAGTTGAAGGTTTTGCTGGGGGCGATGCAGGTGGTGGTAAGGGCGGCAATCTCCGAGGAGACAGAGGCCATGCAGGTGTGCCTGTGGCCGTTCAGCATCAGGTCGGAATGGATCTCGTCGGAGAGGATTTCCACGCCGTGACGGACGCAGATATCCCCCACGGCTTTCAGCTCCTCCGGCGTCCAGGCCCGGCCCACGGGATTGTGGGGGTTGCAGAGAATGAAGAACTTCACGCCGTCGATTTTGGACTCGAAGTCCTCCAGGTCCATGGTGTAATATCCGTCTTCGTCCCGTTTCAGGGGGCTGACGACCATTTCCCGTCCGGTGTTCTCAATCACGTCGGCGAAGGGATGGTAGACCGGCTGCTGGATGATGATTTTGTCTCCGGGCCGGGTGAACATGGTCAGAATCATCCGCATGCAGGGTACCACGCCGGGGGCGAAGGCCATTTTTTCAATATCGGGCCGCCAGCCGTTGCGGCGGTTCTGCCAATCCGCCACGGCCTCAAAGTATTTGGGCGTCCGCCAGGTATAACCGAAAATGCCCTGGTCGGCCCGGGCCTTGATGGCCTCGACGATACAGGGGGCGGTGCGGAAATCCATATCGGCAATCCAAAGGGGTATGACGTTGTTCGTGCCGTAGTGGAGCTCAGCCTCCTCGAACTTGGCCGCATAGTTTTGCGAGCGGTCTACGATCTCATCAAACTTATAAGCCATACGTTTTCTCCTCTCAAATCATATTCTCAATTTTGGCTCGTCGGGGTTCTCCACGCGATTTTGAACCGCATCTGCCAAAATAGCTAGCAATTTTTGTGCCACATATGGCGAAATGCCAAAAAAAGCCGCCGCTGGTTTTCCCCGCCTTGTGAAAAGACACAAAAATGGAAAAATTGTGATAAAAGCGACAAAAAATGCCCGATGCCGGCAGAGACCCGGACAATTGCCAAGAAAAACACGCTGAACCGCAGCCTGATGAGGTGCGCCCCGAAGTGAATAAATAGGATAAAACAGGTTAAAACCGGATAATATTCACCTCCGCCTGTTTCCAAACAACGCACGCAGAAAATTCACCCTGCCGTTTGGGGAAATCGAAGCTCCTCTCCCGAGTCCCGGCTGGAACGGCGGCGTGGTCCCGGGCATAGACTGTCATAGCCCCATTATGAAAGGAGGATGCCGGAACCTTTTTCCGGCTGTGAATATGGAACAAAACATGACTCGGCAATACGCCTCCCCCGCGGGGAGAATGGTCAATGCCGATGAGCCCATGATTCCCCTGCCCAACGTGGGCGAGGGCGGGCCCGTCTATCCCGGCAACATGGACAGCGGCGCCGGCCAGGAGCCTGTGATTCCCCTGCCCAATCCCGGCGAGGGGGGCCCGGTGTATCCCGGCGATATGAACGGCGGCACGGCTGTGGAGCCCGTCATTCCCCTGCCCAGTCCCGGCGAGGGAGGCCCGGTTTACCCCGGCAATAACAACGGCGGCTGGACCTGTCCCAGCGGGAACTGCGGCGGGATCATCGTCCTGCCCGGCGTCATCGGCGGGGTGTGGCCCGGGGCTGCCAAGGTGCGCTTCCTGAACGCGGGCTACGGCTATCCCGCCTTCCGTATTTTCATCGGAAACCGCCGGTTTGTAAACCTGCTGAACTATGCCTCCGCCACCACCTACGGTCAAGTCAGCGCCGGTTTTCAAACGGTGACCGTCACCGGAACCGACGGATATGTCTACATCCAGAAGACGATGCCCTTCCAGTCCAACAGCATCACCACCATCGCCATCATCAACACCGCCGGGGGCCTGGACCTAATGCAGATTACCGACAGCTGCTGCCCGCCCACCAACGGATTCTCCAGCTTCCGCATCGGCAACCTGGCCTACAACAGCGGCCCCCTGGACGTGATCATGAGCGACGGCCGGGTGGTTTGGTCGGACCTGCGGTTCAAAGAGGTCCCCGCCTTTAAGCGCATCATGCCCGGCACCTACCAGTTCTTCTACGCGGACACGAACCTGATGGCCATGCCCGCCGGTCTGGACATCGAGACCCTGGACTCCGCCTGGCTGGGGGTCTACCCGCCTCACGAGACCTTCGGTTCGCTGTATCTGGACGTGACCAGCAACGCCATCTACAGCGTCTACCTGCTCCAAAGCGGCAGCGGCCGGAACAACATCCAGAACCTGATTCTGATGGACCGGTAAAGCCTTCGGATAATGGAAACGGGAAAGGGCCCCTTGGGGTCCTTTCCCGTTTCCATATCCATAAGAGGCGCTCAAAACGCCAGGATCCCCAAGTGCTCCAGGAGGATCTTCAAGCCCATGAGGATCAGGATGACGCCGCCCGCCAACTCCGCCCGGGCCTTGTACCGCAGGCCGAAGACATTGCCCACTCTCAGCCCCGCGGCGGAGAGGAGGAAGGTTGTGACGCCGATCAGGGACACGGCGGAGGCAATATGCACGTCCGGCAGCAGGGCGAAGGTGACGCCCACCGCCAGCGCGTCGATGCTGGTGGCCACCGCCAGGAGGAACATGGTGCGGACGGAAAAGGAGTCGTCGTGACACGCTTCATCCCCGGAAAAGCTCTCCTTGACCATGTTCCCGCCGATGAGGGCCAGGAGGACAAAGGCGACCCAGTGGTCGAAGGAGACGATGTACCGCTCGAAGGCGGAGCCCAGCAGGAACCCGATGGAGGGCATCAGGGCCTGAAAGCCGCCGAACCAGGCGCCGGTGAGAAGGTAATGCCGGGGCATCAGCCGCTGAACGGATAAGCCCTTGCAGACGGAGACGGCAAAGGCGTCCATTGAAAGGCCGACGGCGATCAGGAACAACTCCAAAAGATCCATGGGAAATCCTCCCTAATTGATGTAGTTGTTAGATAATACCATATCCATATTCCGGCTGTCAATGAATATGAACGAGGACCGAAAAACGCGAATAGACTCCCGGTCTTCCCCCAGGGCAGCAGCATTTAAAATTAGCGGGAGATAGGCTAATTTTAAAGCATTTGTCGGCCCTGCCAGCTGCGGTGATTCCGTGAGTGTCCCTATACGGGTACAGTCCACCCCCACGATTGATACACCTCATCATCATCAGGCCGGCCGAGGATGTTAGGTTGTTGCCAAATTCAGTTTCCCCAGCTCCACCCGGGTGCCGCTGATGTCCACCGCCGTTACCGCGGCGGGGTCGATGGGGTAGGGGAAGCTCCGGTTCCAGTCACCGGTCATGGGTTTCCCATCTCCCGAGATCAGCATACCTCTGATGCCAAAGGAGCCGGCGCAGTCCACATATTTGCCGTCCTTCGTCCAGATGCCCTTCACGTACGCGGACAGTTTCCTCTCCACGGCCGGATCATTCGTATCCAGGGTATAGCCCACGGTGATCTGCTTGGGGGAGACACTGACCGCGGTGATCCGCACGGGAATTTTATCGAACGTCATTTTGACGTCTCCCTGGTAGTTCATGGACGGGAGCATGTTGTCCAGCGTGAAGGTGAATTCAAACGGTCCCTTCAGCACGTATTCGCCCGACCTGGTGCCGGGCTGTTCCATGGCTTGGCCCGTAATTTCCACATTCTCAATGCGCAGCGTCAGCTCCGGCTTTTCCAGATAGTCGTCCAGAATCATCGTCGCCGCCAGCCGGACGGTATTTCCCTCCCGGCTGACAACGCTGAGATTCGGATCCAACTGCATCTGCGCCCGCTCCATCAGGGACTGGAGCCGTTGGTCCCGCTCTTCTTTGGAAAGCTTCTCTCCGGCGGTCTCACGCTCGACCTTGTTTTCCACGTATGCCTTCCACTGCTCCTCCGGCATCCTGGCGGTGCATCCGTCCGAGTTCAGCCAGGTATAGTTGTCCACCACCTTCGGGAGGCTCGGGCTCTTGGCGGTGAGGGACAGCTGAACTAAGCCCCCGTCCCACACGGCGCCGTTCAGGGTCAGCGTCTCGCCGCCCACAGTCTTGGTCTGCTGGATGGCGGTGCCCATTTTGGCCAGGACGGCCTCCGACGCCGTGGGGTCCTCCGGGTTCACCTCAAATCTGGGGAACCACTGGGAGAACGGCCCCGCGGGCTTCGCGGTTTCTGCGGCGGCAGTCTTAGAGGTTTCCTCCGTCGTTTTGGCGGTCTCCGCCGCCAGGGCGGTGCCGGTGAGGGACGCAGCCAGCGTCAGGCTGAGCAGGCCGGTTACTAATCGTTTCCAAGTTTTCATGGTGATCTTCCTTTCTTTTCCGGCGGGAAGGAGAAACGCCCTCCCCGCTCCGTTCTATTTTCTAAACGGAGGGGGAGGGCATTGTACCACATGATTTTGAAAAAACTTGAAAACTATTTTTTACTCGCTCAGGCGCTCCAGCTCGCTCAGCTCCACCCGCTTCCCGCCGATGTTCAGCGCCGTCACAGTGGCGGGGTCCACCACGTGGAGGGGCGAGTTGTGCATCTCACAGTCGGACTGTCCGTCCTCCGCGATAGGGAACGCCGTCGCGCCGACGGTTTCCACGTAGTCCCCGTCCTCTGTCCAAAGTCCGTTGACGCTCATGGCAATGCTTTGCTCCATGCTGACATACAGCTTGTCCGGGTCCTCCCCGGTGGGGTCCATCGGGGCCAGGACCTCACCATAGGCGTCGACCTGGAAGGCCCTGACCGTGATCTTCGAAAGCCGCACGGGGATGTTCTCATAGGTGGCGTCTATGTCTCCGCTATAGCTGACGGGCGAGAGCTTCTTGTCCAGGGTAAAGGTGAAGTCGAAGGGGCCGGGGAGGAACGGCTCGTTTACCTCCCGGTCGGTGGTGACGGTTCCGTCGGGGCTGATCTCCGAGATCGAGACGAAGAAGCCGTCCTCCTCCTGCCCCTCCTGGTAGGTGGACAGGTTTTCGATGTGCAGCGTCAGCTCCGGCGTCTCCACGTAGTCGTACAGGTTCGCGTACACCGCCAGGGTGAGGGTGCCGTCCTCCTGACGGGTCGCCCGGATAACCGGCCGGAGGTAGGGCATGAAGGGGTCCTCCAGGTCGGACTGGACCAGCGCCTCCCGCTCTTCCGCGGTGGAGTCTATATGGCTCACATCGTGAATCCGGGCGGTTTCCTTACGCAGATACGCCTCCCGCTGGTTCTCCGCCAGCGTCAGATGGCACTCCAGGTCGTAGAACGCGGCGTCGGGGTTGAAGTCCTCCGGCAGGTCCGGGATGTCCGTCGTCAGGGACAGCCGCAGCTCCTGCCCGTCCCACACGGCGGCGTTCAGAGTCACCGACACGCCGTCCACGGTCTGAGGCACCCCGATGACCGTGCCCATGCGGCCCACGATCTCCTCCGAGACCTCCGGCGCGTTCGGGTCCATCCAAATTCCAGGGAACCACTGGGCGAACTGCCCGGTGACTGCAGCCACGGCGCAGGCGGAGAGAAGCAGCAGCGCCGCGACAATGGCGATTAACCGCCAGTCCAGGCGTTTCCTGCGAATCCCGGCCCGCCGCTTTGCCCAACTCCATGGGTCCGCCAGCAGGCGCATTCGTTCCCGGTAGTATTTGGGGGAGGTGTCCAGTTTCTGGGATTCCGCCTTTTGGATGACACGTTCATACTGTGCCACGTTGGCGTCCATCATTCCCCGGCGCAGGTACTCTTCAAACGGCGTCATGAAAATATCCCTCCTTTTCCAGCTGCTCCCGGAGCAGCTTTCGTCCCCGCAGCACCCGCATGGAGACCGCGGACTCTTTGAGCCCCATCCGTTGGGCAATCTCCTTATTTGTCTCCTCCTCCACGCACTTGAGCTCCAGAATTCGCCGGTAGCCCTCCGGCAGCGCCCGGATCAGGGAAACCAGGTAGTCGTATTCGTCCTGGCGGTTCTCCGGGGCCGGCGGGTCCCAGTCCTCCGGGAAGGCGGCGAACCTGCGCTCCGCGCGCAGGATGTCCAGCGCGGCGTTTTTCGCGACTGTGACCACATACCCCTCCGTTTCCTCCCAGAGCAGGGCGGAAACCCGCTCCCAATTCTGTACCAGCTTGAGCCAGGTCTGCTGGGCGGCGTCCTCCGCCCGGTCCCGGTCTCCCAGGATATGCAGGGCCACCCCGTAGATTTTTTTCTCATGGGCCTCGAACAGCTTTGTGAACCGGCGCTGATCTTCTTCCGTTTCCAGCATGGAAAGAAACATCACAAGCATTCGGCTCCCCTCCTTTGCGTTGAATTTATGGCTGCTTCTTATTAAACGTTTAGAAATCAAAAAGTACCACATAGCTGAGGAAAGTTTTTTGATTTGCGGTACAGTACATTTTTAGCGTATAAGTGTATAAGAGAGGCGAAAATGCGGGCTTGATTTTCCTCTGACTTTCCAGTAGAATAAATTTTATAAGGCTTTTTAAGCCTTCAGCAGCGAAACAGGGAGGCATTTTTATGAAAAAGCGTATTTTGGTTGTGGATGACGACAGCATGAACCTGACCAGAACAAAGATCATCCTGGGGAAAGAGTATGACGTGCTTTTGGCGGACTCGGGCATAGAAGCCCTGGTTAAGCTGAAGGGCGGAAAGGTGGATATGGTCCTTTTAGATATTGATATGCCTGGAATGAACGGTATCACGACCTTTGAGCGTATGAAGGAATTTGCCGCCGATATTCCCGTGATCTTTCTAACGGCGTCGGGGCTGGAAGAGGACGTCCACAACGCAATCAAAATGGGCGCGGTGAATTACCTGAAAAAACCCTACCGGCCGCAGGAGCTTTTGAAGCGGGTCGCGCAGGAGTTTGAAGAACTATGAGGGCGGAGGAACAGGCAAGCAGGCACCTGCTGCTGGCCGTCATCGCAACGGTGTTCAGCGGCATGCTGAGCATGGTCACGCTGATCCGGGCATGGGAATTTTGGATGATCCTGCTGGTGACGGCGGGCTGCTTCAGCGTGTGGCTGCTGCACATCGGGCGGTTTGGCTCGGATACGTTTTATGAAAACCTGTGCGCAGGATTGATGCTGACCGAATTCTTTTTCTTTGGGGTACATAGATCCAGCCTTTTTGACGCCCCCGCCGTGGCCTGCATCCTGATCCTTTCGCTGTTTATGCTGAATAAAAAATGGATCATGTACGTGATCGCGTCCTTGTATGGACTGATCCTGCTGTATCACGGCTTAATCCTTCACACCATTTTCATCCGGATGGGAAACGAGGATTTGTTCCGTCTGGGTCTCGGCGTCCTTGTGACCTTCGGCGGGGTGGCCCTTGCGCGATACTGGATTGACCGGCGCAGCACACAGCGGAATTGGTACGAACGCGTATTTACGGAGCTGGAGACGTCGGGAAAGCAGAACGCCGCATTTTTATCAAATGTATCTCATGAGCTCCGCACGCCCATTAATATGGTAATCGGCATCAGCGAAGTGGCCCTTGGCAAAGAGCTCTCCCCGGATATCCGGGCGGATATGACGTCCATAAAAATGGCGGGAAAGCGCCTGTCGAACCAAATCAGCAATATGCTGGACTATACGGAGATCATGGAAGGCACGCTGACTCCGGCCAAGAAGGAATACATGATCACCTCGGTGCTGAACGACGTGATTACCATGACCGCCCTGCAGAGCAACCGGCAGCACCTGGAGCTTGTATTCGACATCGATCCGAAAATGCCGGCGGTCCTCGTCGGGGACGCGGAAAAAATTTCCCACGTGCTCAAAATTCTGGTGGAAAACGCCATGAAATTTACAGAGGAGGGCGGCGTAAACGTCCGCATAAAATGCCGCCGGGAAAGTTACGGCCTCAATTTGATCATCGTTATCCGGGATACCGGCATTGGCATGACGGATTCCCAGCTGACAAAGATGTATGACCTCTTTTATCAGGCGGATCCCGGAAGCAGCCGTTTTACGGGAGGGCTTGGACTTGGGCTTCCCATCGCGCGGGGGCTTTTGGACTCGATGGGCGGGTTCATTCATTTTGTCAACGAAGACCAGGGGTTGTCTGCCCATATCGTGATTCCCCAGGGCGTCGCGGACGAACAGCCGTGCATTGTGCTCAACCATCCGGACCAGTTTTGCATCGCGTGCTACTTCCGGCCGGAAAAATACAGCTGCGACGCGGTTCGGGAATATTATGACGGGCTGATCTTCAATCTGGTGGAGGGTCTTGGAATCCAGGGCCATCAGGCGCATAATTTTGAGGCCCTGCTCAAATTGCAGCGCAGCCAAAAACTGACCCATGTCTTCATCGCCCAGACGGAATATGAGGAGAACCCGGCGTATTATGAGGATCTGGCCGGTACGCTCCGGGTCGTTTTGATTGCGGAGAAGGAGTTCGTCCCCGGCAATGGCAGCCGCCTGCTTGTCATTCACAAGCCGTTTTCCGCGCTTTCCGTCGCAAATTTGCTGAACGGGGAGATGGGGGAGCGCGGGTTCGCGGAGGACCAGGCCGTGGGCCGGAAGCCCTTCCTCTGCACGGGCGTCCGCGCCCTGGCGGTGGACGACGAGGAGATGAACCTGGTGGTCGCCAAGGGGGTTTTGGGAAGCTATGGGATCCAGGTGGACACCTGCCTGAGCGGACGGGAAGCAATCGCGCTGTGCGGCAGCGGTTCCTATGATATCATCTTTTTGGACCACATGATGCCGGGATTTGACGGCGTGGAGACCCTGAAAAGGATCCGCGAGCTCCGAAACGGCCTGTATCAGGATCTGCCGGTGGTGGCGCTGACGGCCAACACGGTCAGCGGCGCCAGGGAGATGTTCCGCAGCGAGGGATTTACGGAATTTATACCCAAGCCCATTGAGCGCACCGTCTTAGAGCGGGTGCTGCGAAAGGTGCTTCCCCCAAGCTGCATCCAGTACAGCACGACGCCCAGCGGCGGCGAGCCTGTGGGCAGCGCGGAGTCCGCTTCCACGGTGGAAGGTACGGAAGTCCCGGCAGCCGTTTTGCCGGAGGACGGAAGCCCGGCGCTTCCCTATGACCGGCTTGCCGAAGCCGGCGTCAATGTGGAGCTGGGGCTGGACTACTGCGCCGGGGACGAGGAGTTTTACCGGGAAATGCTGCGGATGTTCTGTGCCCAGGGCGCGGAGAAGCGGGCGGAGATCGCCTCCCTCTATGAAAGCGCCAACTGGGCGGACTACGCGGTGAAGGTCCACGCCCTGAAAAGCACCTCCCTGACCATCGGCGCGGAGGCGTTTTCGGCCCAGGCAAAGGAGCTGGAACAGGCGGGAAAAGCGGGCGACGTCGGCTATATCCGCGCGCACCACTCCCCATTGATGCGCGCGTACAAAGAGCTCTGCGCACGCATTGCCGGACAATAGGACTTTCCGGGGTTTTTATAAATACCAAGTTCTGAGGGGTAGAAGACTTCGTGATAAAAAAATGGTTTGAGATCATCGCCGATCACAGAATCGGCCTGCGCGAGCGTATGTTCCGCATTGTGACGGGCATCTGCATGATTGCCATCACGTTCACCCTTCCCATGGGCAGGAGCTCGTTGAATATCGCGCTTCTGATCGTGAGCCTCGCCGCGATGGCGTTGATCGTGAGATTCAGCATTCGCAAGCAGCGCATTCACGCGGGAGCCACGGCCATCGCGATGCTGCTGCTGGTCCTGTTCCCCATCACCTTTTTTTCCGCGGGCGGATTTTACAGCGGTGTGCCGGAGTGGTTTGTCCTCTGCTTCATTTACGTCTGCATCACCTTGAGCGGAAGGCGCAGGATCATATTCTTCGGCTTGTGCACGGCGGAGACGCTGCTGTGCTACGGCGCCGCTTACTATCACCCGGAGCTCGCCGTGCTCAACGTCCATCATAACGCCCTGTTCGATTCTGCGTTCTCCATGATTGTGGTGGGGCTGCTCACCAGCGTGCTGCTCCTGTTTTTGAGCCGGATGTACGAGGAGGAAAACGCCCTCACCCAGCGGCAGAAAAAAGAGATTGAGGAGTTAAACCGGGCGGAAAACCATTTCTTTTCCAGCATGAGCCATGAGATCCGCACGCCCATCAACACGATCATCGGGCTAAACGAGATCATCCTGCGGGAGAACATTTCGGAGGAAGTGGCGGAGAACGCCAGAAACATCCAGGGGGCCAGCAGGCTGCTGCTCTCGCTGATCAACGACATCCTGGACATCTCTAAGATCAAATCCGGGAAGATGGAGATTGTCAATGTTTCGTATGAGACGGGCGCCCTCTTTTCGGAGATTGTCAACATGATCTGGGTCAAAGCAAAGGAAAAGGGCCTGGAGTTTAAGCTCCATATCGATTCCTCCATTCCAAGCATGCTCTGCGGGGATGAGGTCCGCATCAAGCAGATCCTGATCAACCTGCTGAACAACGCGGTGAAATACACCGGCGAAGGCTCCGTCACCCTCTCGGTCCGGAGTGAACGCCTGGGGGTCAACCGGGTACGCGTCTGGTACTCCGTGGAGGATACCGGGCAGGGGGTGAAGAAGGAAAATATTCCTTACCTTTTCAACGCCTTCCGCCGGGTGGATGAGGAAAAAAACCGCTATATTGAGGGGACCGGGCTGGGGCTCAGCATTGTCAAGCAGCTGGTGGAGCTGATGGGCGGCGAGATCAGCGTCAACAGCGTTTATACCAAAGGCTCCAAGTTCATCGTCAGGCTGGATCAGGATATCGTCGACGGCAAGGAGCTGGGGACGTTCACGCTGGCCACCCGCACAAGCGTTCATGACGGGGAGTCGTACCGGCAGAGCTTTGAGGCGCCGGACGCCCATATTCTCGTGGTGGACGACAACGATATGAATCTGATGGTGGTGCGCAAGCTGTTGTCGGCGACGAAAATCCAGATCGACGCGGCTTCCAGCGGGGCGCAGTGCCTGGCGTTGACGCAAAACCACCATTACGACTGCATTCTCATGGACCACCTGATGCCGGAGATGGACGGGATCCAATGCCTCCACGCTCTGCGCGTGCAGCCGGGCGGACTGTGCCAGGATACGCCCGTCGTTGCGCTGACCGCCAACGCGGGCAGCGACAACCAGCTCCTCTACCGCAAGGAGGGCTTCAGCGGGTATCTCGCCAAGCCGGTCAGCGGCGCGCTGCTGGAGGCGGCTGTGCTGAGCATCCTTCCAAAGGGTCTGATACGGCTGAACGAGGAAGCCCGTCAGGCCGACATCGAAAAGGATATCCTGATTTTCGAGCAGACGCAAAGGCGCTTCATCCTGGTCACGACGGACAGCGTGTGCGACTTACCGGAATCCCTCAAAAAGGAGCTTGGCATTTCCGTATGCCCCTACTATGTCTGCACGGACGAGGGGCGCTTCCTGGATGGTCAGGAGCTGAATCCCGATGAGCTGCTGGCGCACATCTCCGAAGGGCGGAGGGGCTATTCCCGGCCTCCCGATGTGGAGGATTACGAGAGGTTCTTTGCGGAAAAGCTGACGGAGGCCCAGAACGTCATTCACATTACGATGGCAAGGCATGTCAGCGAGGGGTATCAAAACGCCCTGGAGGCGGCGAAGTCCTTTGAAAACGTCACGGTGATCGACTCCGGGCACCTCTCCAGCAGCATGGGCCTGACGGTGCTGTGCGCGGCCTACATGGCGGAGCACCACGCCGCGAAGGAGGATATCCTGGACTCGGTGAGACGGATGGAGCGTTTCATTTCCTCCGCTTTCATCATCAACAGCACTCATATGATGTGCCAGTCCGGGCGGATACCAAAACACATCGAAGTCCTCTGCGACGCACTGCTGCTGCATCCGGTGCTTGTACTGAAAAAGAGCCGAATGGTGGTCAGCCGCGTGGAGTCGGGCAATTTCCTGCACGCGGCGAAAAAGTATGTCAAGAAGACGCTTCAGGACGTCAAAAACATTGACCGGCGCATCTTGTTCATCACCTATTCCGGAATGGATGAAAAGAAGCTCCAGTACATTCAAAACCTAGTGCGGCAATATTGTCCGTTTGAACGGGTCTACCTGCAAAAGGCGTCGTCGTCCATTGCGAGCAACTGCGGCCCGGGTTCGTTTGGCCTGCTGTTCATGAGAAGGGGCGACGCGGCAATTCCGTTCTTCCAGACATCCGGCCAGGATGGGACGGCGCGGTTTTAAACCCAATCCGATCAGCGCCCTTGCGAATCGACGGAGGTCCTTCTGAGCCTGCAGGTCGTGAATCGGAAGCGGAACGCCGGCCCTTTCCCTAGGGCTGGCGAAAACCGCTGGGAGAGATACACTCTCGTAAGCCACGAGGGTGTATCTTTTTGAGAAGAGAGGATTTGTCCGGGGTTGTGCACGATTCCGGATAGGAAAATATTTTTATTCGGGCTATTATTTTTGGCAGAATGCCGCCGATATGTAGTAATGAAAGCGGTTGGGAAAACCGGAGACAGCTGGACGGAGTTGTGCGTAAGTCCGGGAAAATGAAATCAGCGTTTCCCGGGCCGCCAGAAGATGCCGTCCGAAATTTTTTGGGGTGATTTCTCCAACACAATATTATTTTAATTGTTTTGAAGCAGGACCTTATTTGACCTTGGTTTCACCCGGTCCTAGGCCGGTTGAAATATGTTCCCGCGCTTGACGTCCGGAATGCTGTGGCCACAGCGCCCGGGGGAACGGCGCTCCACAGACCTGTGCCTGGGTAAAAGGATGTTCCGAGGCACATTAATAGATTGAAAGGAGTCAACATCATGCGTATTCAGCATAATATTATGGCAATGAATGCCTACCGGAACTACAACACGAACACCAGCGCTCTTGCCAAGAACCTGGAGAAGCTGAGCTCCGGCTACAAGATCAACCGCGCCGGCGACGACGCCGCGGGCCTGGCCATTTCCGAGAAGATGCGCGCGCAGATCACCGGCCTGAACGCCGCCCAGAAGAACGTCAAGGACGGCATCTCCCTGGTGAAGACCGCCGAGGGCGCCATGCAGGAGATCCAGGACATGCTCAACCGCATGGACTACCTGGCCACTCAGTCCGCCAACGGCACCTATGACGACCCCGTGGACCGCAAGAACCTCCAGAAGGAGGTCGACGCCCTCCGTGCCGAGATCAACCGTATCGCGGACTCTGCCAACTTCAACGGCATCAAGCTCCTGGACGGCTCTCTGGCCGCCAAGGAGACGGAGGCCGCCAGCGGCGTCGACGGCACCGAGATGCAGGACCTGAAGGTGACGGCTGGTGAGAATGTGACTGACCCCGTTACCGAGATCGCGGCCAAGGGTCCCTCCTTTACGGCGACAATCACGGATTTCGACGATACTAAACGGGATGCCTTCAAGATCACATTCACCAACGCGGACGGCGTGGAGCGGACTTTGACCCTGATCGAGGATAAGATAGATGGTGTGACCAAACAGGCAGGCAAGGGCGGTACTGATTTCAAGACCGGTTTTGATAGTGGTGCATTCGTTGCCAGCGACCTGGACACCGACTCTGCGACGGCTTTGGCCGAGTTCAAGGACCTGTTCGACATCAAGGTAGACGCCAACGCTGAGGGCAAGGTCTCCTTCATCGCCCGAGACGCGGAGAGCAGCGCCAAGGTCACTAAGGTGGAGAAGGGCATCGAAGGCACCGCGAATGATTTGGCCACCATCACCTACACCACCGCTTCCGGCGAGTCTGCTTCCGCAGCGGGTCCCCAGGTCAAGGTCGAGGTGACGGCTGCGAACAAAAAGACTTCGATCAAGGTCGGCGGCACCACCTATGAGGTCAATACGGCTGAGGACACCATGACCGAAACCGAGATCGCCAACGAGTTGATCAAGGCGCTCCGGGCGGACGGCTATGACGCTTCTCTTGACCCCGATGATACTAACAAGAAGACCATCGTGATTAAGAATCTCCAGGAGGCCCAGAAGGGCGTGCAGATCGTCAACACCACCACGGACCGCTGGGCCGTGACCGCCGATCCCAGCACCAAGGGCAAGTCCGTATTCAAAATCGACGCCAATGATAATGCCGGCACTGCCGCTGCGAATGATACGGACTACAAGTACACTCTGAACTACATCAACGCCGAGGGCAAGCGGGCCAGCAAGGAATTGACCGTGAACATCCCCACGGGTACTACGGCTGATGCTGATGGCATTGGCAAAGCATTGGCCTCCGCCATCAACAACGATTCTGAGTTGGGGGATTTGTTCAAGGCTACGAATGCTAGCGGCAAGCTGACCATTGAGAGCCGGGGCAGCGGCAGCAAGGAAGGGGCCGGTTATGTGATCGGTCTGTCCTCCGACGATCTGAAGGTCGCGAACGATGAGATGAACATCACCGACCCTCTGGACACCGGTAAGACCTTGAAGACTAACACGCTGGTCAAGAAGGACGGCACCACCAAGTATCAGGACAGCATCCGCAACGGCGACAAGATCACCATTGACGGCAAGACCTATCAGTTTATGTCCGACACCGGCGCGTCCGTGGAAGAGGGCATCGAGAAGGTTGCTATCGGCGACACCGCCAAGGACACCTGGAAGAACCTCCAGAAAGCCCTGGCGAAGAACGGCGTGGAGAGCACTCTGCTCAAGGGCGGCGACGGTCTGCGCTTCGTGGATTCTCCCGCCAACGCCGAAACCGTGAAGTCCGGCGGCCTGACCCTCCAGATCGGCGACACCGCCGACACCTGGAACCAGTTGCGGGTCAACGTGGGCGACATGCACACCAAGGCCATGGGCACCGGCAAGACCACCCTGGACGGCAAGGAGATCGAGGTCACCAAGACCATCGCCGACATCGACATCTCCAACCTGGAAAGCGCACAGGAGGCCATCGGCGTCATCAAGAACGCCATCAACTATGTCTCCGAGATCCGCGGTGACCTGGGCGCTGTCCAAAACCGCCTGGAGCACACTCAGAAGAACCTGAGCGTCATGGCGGAGAACATCCAGGACGCCGAGTCCACCATCCGCGACACGGACGTGGCCGAAGAGATGATGGCTTACACGAAGAACAACATCCTGATCCAGTCCGCTCAGGCGATGCTGGCCCAGGCCAACGCGGTTCCCCAGGGCGTGCTCCAGCTGCTGGGCTAATCCTGGAATACGGCATAAAGTTGTTCCGCAAAACCAACGAGGGGGCCGGGCGTTTCGCCCGGCCCTCTTTCCGAAGAAAGGACAGCGGATATGGACGCAATGGAGCCAGCCCGGCGTCTGACCGGGCTGGGACAGGTCCGGGAGGCCCGGGATGCCTACGCCCTCGCCATAGAGCGGGGGCAGACCCCACCGAACAGATGGAGGCGGCGGTCTATATCTTCCAATCCGGGGGCGACTACCGGATTTCCTACACAGTTTTGATCGATGGGGATCAGGCGCGTCTTGCGGCGGGCCTCAGCACGGCGGAGGGCGCGGTGGTGCTGGAAGACCGCTATACCACCGAGGACCGGAAAGTGGACGTGGACCTGCCGTGGGACGAGCCCGGTCATTCCAGCATTGTGATCCAGAACGACGGCGACACCGGCGGGTTAGCGGAGCATTTTGTGTATACAGTCCGCTCTTTGGAAAAGCTTGGCGTATCTGCGGTGATTATCGAGGACAAAAAGGGGTTGAAGAAAAACTCTCTGTTTGGCACAGAAGCGGCGCAGGTGCAGGACAGCATCGAAAATTTCAGCGCGAAGATTGCCGCCGGGAAACGGGTGCAGAAATCCTCCGATTTTATGATTATAGCCCGGATTGAGAGCCTGATTTTGAAAAAGGGCTTAGAGGATGCTCTCGTATGGGCGTCGTCTTTTGTCCAGGCCGGAGCGGACGGTATCATGATTCACTCCCGGGAACAGGAGCCGGACGAGATATTTGCGTTTATAGAGCGGTTCCGAAAACAAGATGCAGCCACGCCTTTGATCGTGGTTCCGACTGCTTTCCACGCAGTAACCGAGGAGGAGTTTAAGCGGCGAGGCGTGAACATTGTAATCTATGCGAATCATCTGATGCGCAGCCAGGTTCCCGCTATGCGCCGGACGGCGGAGACGGTTTTGAAGAATCACCGAGCCTTGGAGGCAGATGAGACCTTGCTGCCGTTTCAGGAAATTATTCGAATGATTCCAGCGGATCTTTGAGCGATGGAGCGGACGATTATATCGTCCGCAAAAGATTGTACAGACAGAAGCGGCAACGGCACTGCGCCTGTTTTCAGGACATACGCTTGCGGCATGGCCGGATGAGATCGAAGAAGGAATCGACTTCTTGATTCTGGAAGCCGCTTATTATGAACGCCGCCATGTTCCCGGCCTCAGCCTCGCGCAGCATAGCTCGAAGTCCCTCACGCTTGAAGCTGACCCAGGAAAATCCCTCATCGCCGAAAAAACGGGTGTTGAAAAAGCGATGGTCGTCAGCATATTTCCGCAATGCTGTTTTTTGATGACGCGCCGCGCCGCCGTCCACGGCGGCGCGGCGGTTTCGCTTCCCGGAAAACCAGCCGCGCGGGAAGGGACGATCCGAAAATATGAATTCCTTGACATCATGGGGGAAATGTACTATTGTAAATACAATTAGAGCCCATTACGTTCCCCTGTTCGGGCATAAAGCGGCGGGCTCGGGCGGATGGAGGCGAAAATGGAAAATTTTGTTATAGTGTTGACATGCTTCGGCATATGCCTGATTTTTGTCGCCCTGCTTCTGTTGATCAACGGGGCCGGGGCTCAGGAGCAGAAACTGCTGATCCTCATTATGTGCGGCACTCTGGTGCAGAACGCGGGCTATCTGCTGGAGCTGACCGCCCCTACGCTGGAAGCCGCCGTGGCTGCGGTGACGGTGGAAAATGTGGGATCCGCATTTGTGCCGCTTTGTTACTGCTGGTTTATTTACACCTACTGTTACGCGGCCCCGCCCAAGAAGCTGCTTGGCCTCCTCGGCGTCATCAATTTTTTGGTGCTTCCCACCGTGTTTTTTAACTGGAATGGGCTTTTTTACCGGGAATTTCAATGGCTGGCCGCCGAGAACGGTTTCTGTTATATCAGCATTGCCTATGGGCCGCTGTACGCGCTTTTTATGATGACCCGCATTGTTATTCCCTATGCTCTCTGCATACATACCCTGGTGCGGGCGGTCCGCCTCCGCTCAGACCAGCGGATCAACCGCCAGTATAAGTCGATCCTGGCCATTTCCACTATGCCCATTATTATGCTGGCGGCCTACGTGTGCAAGCTCACAAGGGTGTTCGACCTGACCCCGGTGACGCTTGCCATCTCCATGTCCATGGTGGTCATCGTAGTATGGAGCCGCCGGAACTACGACTTCCGGCATCTGGCGGCGGAAAAAGTGCTGGAGAGCCTGGGGGACGGGGTCATCGCCCTGGACGACCACGACAGGCTGGTCAGCTACAACCGGGCCGCCGCCCATATCTTCGTCAGCCTGCCCTCCCACAAGCTGGGGGAGGACATCCGGGTGGTGGAGGATTTCCGGGAGGAGATGCTCAACGAGAATATCCCTTGGAGCTTTTCCATCAATGGGCAGCACTATGAATGCCACAGCAAACAGATCGTCGACGAAAACGGCCGGAAACAGGGCTGCGTCATCCTGATCCTGGACATGACGGACATCAAGGCCTACATCAATGAGATCAAGCGGGTGCGCCAGCAGGCGGAGAAGGCCAATATCGCCAAAAGCGAGTTTCTGGCGAACATGTCCCACGAGATCCGGACCCCTATGAACGCCATCATCGGGCTGAACGACATCATCATGGAGGAGACCGCGGACCCCTCCATATACGCCCACGCCAAGGATGTGAAGTCCGCCGCCAAGAACCTGCTGGCCATCATCAACGACATCCTGGACCTGTCCAAAGTGGAGGCGGGCAAGATGGAGCTGGTATACGCGGACTATTATCTGAAGACCGTTGTGGACGAGGTGGTGGGCATGATGGACCTGGCTGCCTCCAAGCGCGGGCTGATCATGAAATACGAGTGCGACGAGGCGCTTCCCTGCCGGTACAGCGGCGACGAGGGGCGAATCAAGCAGATCCTGATCAACATACTCAACAACGCCGTCAAGTTCACGAAAGAGGGCTACGTGAAGGCCTGCGTCACCGGAAAGCCCGGCGGGCGGGAGGATGAGGAGCTGATCACCTTCCGGGTGGAGGACACCGGCTGCGGCATCCGGGAAGAGGACTTGGAAAAGATCTTCGAGGACTTCCGCCAGGTGGACGCCAAGCGCAACCGCAGCGTGGAGGGCACCGGCCTGGGGCTGGCCATCGTCAAGCACATGGTAGAGCTGATGGGCGGCTCCATCAACGTGGAGAGCGTCTATGGAGAGGGGACCGCGGTGTCCATCACCATTCCCCAGAAGATCGTGGACCGCCGCCCCATCGCGGAGGTCCGGGAGGGCCCCATGGCGGAGCTGGAGGGCACGGAGACGTTTACCGCCCCCGGAGTGAAGGTCCTCCTTGTGGACGACAACCTGATCAACCGAAAGGTGGCGCGGGGCTTTTTAAAGAGCTATGCCTTCGACCTCACGGAGGCCGAAAGCGGGCCGGAGGCCATTGAGCTGGTGCGCAAAAACCGGTATGACATCATCTTTATGGATCATATGATGCCCGTCATGGACGGCATCGAGGCGGCGGAGATCATCCGCCGGGACTGCGGGGAGAACGGAACCGCCCCCGCCATCATTGCCCTGACCGCCAACGCCATGTCGGGCATGCGGGAGCGATTCCTGGAGCGGGGCTTCCAGGACTTCATCGCCAAGCCTCTGGACCGGAGAGAGCTGGGCCAGCTTCTGGACCGCTGGGTCCCGGAGGAACGCCGTCAGGCCGCAGGGGAGGAGGCGCCGTCCGGCGCTGTGGACTTGAGCGTTTTTCAAATCAAGGGAATTGATACGGACGCCGCGTCCCGCTATTATGCCGGCGACGCGGAGGGCTTTGCCGATCTGCTGGAGCTCTACCATATGGACGGCCGCCGCAAAACGGGGCTCTTGCGGGAACTTGCCGTGTCCGACATTCCCCGCTACCAGGTGGAGGTGCATGGCCTCAAGAGCGCGTCCGCCAATATCGGGGCCATGGAGGTCTCCAATATGGCCCGCGCCCAGGAGAACGCTGCCGCGCAGGGCGACACAGACTTTATCGCCCGCCAGTTCCCCGCGCTGATGGAGAGCTATGAGGAGCTTCTGGAGAACATCGGCCTGTTCCTGGAACAGCGCCGACAAGACGCGCCCCAGGCGGAAAAGCTTCCTCCCCTGACTCCCCAGGAGCTGAAGGAGCGGGCCGGGGCGGCTTTGGATGAATTGGCGCATTTCCGGTCAAAGGAATGCGCCGGAATCGTGGAGGAGCTCCTGAGCCACGAGCTGCCGCAGGACGCGGCGAACAGTCTCGGGGAAATCCAGGGACAGTTGAAGCTGTACGAGGACGACAACGCGGAAGCCCTGTTGAACCAGCTTCTGAGCAAACTTGAAAAGGAGACGGGAAGCAGATGACTCAAGTGAGAAGAAAAAGCTATCGCAAGCGCATTTTAGCAGTAGACGACGCGGCTACGATTTTACTGAGGATCACGGATACCCTGGAAAAATACTACGACGTGGTCACGGTCAATTCCGGCGCGCGGGCGCTGCGGTTCCTGGAGCAGGAGAAGCCGGACCTGATCCTGCTGGACATCCGTATGATCCCCAAGGACGGCTTTGAGACCCTGCGGGAGATCCGCGCTATGGAGGACCGGGCCGATATTCCGGTGATCATGCTGACCGGACAGGAGGACCGGAAGTCCGTCATGGAAGGCATCAAGCTGGGGATCTGCGATTATGTCTTGAAGCCCTTTGCTCCCGACGACCTGCTGGAACGGATCCAGCGGGTGTTCGATCCGGGCAAGCAGAGCCCCATTCAGTACTGAACCGCCGGGGGGAGTTTGCTTTATGAATACGGCCGCAACAAGAGAAGAGCTTGAACAGATATTGGACCAGGCCCTCCAGGACGTGACGGAGCGGACCGCCGGGGTCCGCCTGCACCAGGGAGAACAGCCGCTGGGAGAGGATCTCTGCACGGTCCACATCACGTTTGACAAGGGGTTCGGCACCAGTCTCACCTTGTGCGCGGATACCAGCCTGCTGGCCCGCATGGCCCGCAATTCCTTCCACGAGGATGCGGTGACGCCGGAGGATGTGGAGGAATTCAGCAAAGAGTATTTTAATGTGCTCTGCGGCAAAGTCGTGGGAGCGATGTTCCGGGCCACGCAGGTTTCGGCCCATTTCGGCGCCCCGGTGTTTTACCATGGGCGCTATGAGCCGGAGGGGCAGGAGGCGCAGTTCATCCTCACTTACTCCGACGAGCACAGGGAGGGCGCGCAGCTGATCCATCACGTGCCCAGCGCCCATGAGGGCGGGGCCGTTCCGGACGAGACCTAAACAGGAGGGGTACAGCAAATGAGCAGGCGAATTATGGTAGTGGACGATTCCCGGCTGGTCCGGGTCCAGCTGGAGGATGTTCTGAAGGGTACGGATTACGAGATCACGGCGCACTGCCGCAGCGGTGAGGACGCCATTGAGCGCTACGCCGAGGTACAGCCCGACCTGGTGACCATGGACATCATCATGCAGGGGATGGACGGGCTGGACGCCGCGGAAATCATTCTGAAAGACCACCCGGACGCGCGGATCGTGATGATCTCCTCCCTGGCCTATGAGGATACGTTTGAACGGGCCAAGGCGATCGGCGCCAAGGGGTTCGTGGATAAGCCGTTCCACCAGGAACAGCTTTTGAAGGTGTTTGGAGAGGCGTTGTCATGAGCGCTCAAACCCAGGACTCCGGGGGAAAATCCTCTGGGGCCCTGGGTTCAACGTTTATGGAATCTTCCGGCTCTCTCGAATGTTAAAGCTGAGGACAGCTGTAAAGTCGCTCAACAGGGCTTCCGCCGGCAAAACCGGAGCCATAGGCCGCCGCCAATGACCCGGGCGGCGTGGTCCGCGTGGAAACGCTGGACAGCATCTCCGCTCACTGGCTGCGGAGGCTGCTGCGGGATTTTCAGTCCCGGTATCCCAGCGTGGAGTTCGTGATCCATCAGGGGGGCGATACGTCCATTCAAGAGCGGATTAAAACCGAATCGGTGGAATTCTGGAGCTGTTGGCGCAGGAGCCGTTTATCCCGCTGGAGGAGGGCCATTATTACGAGCCGCTGGAGGGTTTCTGCGCTTTGGGCGCAACGCAAACGTCAAGTATACTATCAAAAGTATAACACAAAATTTTAAGAAAAAATTTGAAAATAGGTCTTGCATTTCCTGGCGAAGTGTGCTAATCTATACAAGCTGACATGAGTAAGCGCAAAAATCCGGGTGTAGCGCAGTTGGTAGCGCACTTGACTGGGGGTCAAGGGGTCGTGAGTTCAAGTCTCGCCACTCGGACCACAGGGAAAGCCTTGAAACGATAAGTTTCAAGGCTTTTTCGTTACTTTTTAAGCAGTTTACAGCCCTTCGAGAATCCATCAAAAGGGCAAAAGCGCACAAAAAAGCGCACAACCGCGAAAAAAGAGGCCGCAAGCCCTTGATACGCCGGAAAGAAAGGTGTATCAAATGGCTACTATCAGAGAGAATCAAAAGAACGGGAAAACGGTTTCCTTCCGCTTCACTGTCTGCCTGGAACGAGATGCGAACGGCAAGCAGATAAGGCGTTACACCACCTGGACCCCGCCGGAAGGATTAGCGCCAACAAAAGCAAGAAAAGCCGCTGAACGTGCGGCGGACGCATGGGAGAACGAAGCCCGGGCGGAATATCAAAAGGAGAAGGAAGCGAAAGCCCAGGGCCGCGCCTACATGCTCCCGCCGGAGAAACGGCACGATGATTTTGTCAGCTTTGTAAATGACAACTGGCTGACCCTGCAAATTCGCGGCGGCAACGCGAAGCCCTCCACTGTGGCCTTTTACGAGTACATGTCCAAAACTATTACAGAGTATTTCCAAGGCGCGGTCTTGCAAGAAATCAGCCCCGCAGACATTCAACGGTATTTTATCTACTTGCGGACGGAGCATAAAAGCAAGCTGGGCAAGCCGCTTTCTCCCAAGTCTATCCGTCACCAGTATGTAACGCTGAATGTAATCTTTGAGTATGCGGAAAAACAAGAGATAGCCGTTACTTTGATGTCATAAACTCCCTTGTTGACTTCCTCGCAAGCCACCGTGGGAAGCAGCTCGCCATCTCGCAAATGCAGGGGATGGCCCGCTCTTTCCCCCTGTGCGGGAAGTGCGCGGTCCAGCGGGACTGCAAGGTCCGCCCTATTGAGCGATACCAGAAAACCCTGCCCTCTGAGACGGTACAGTATGTGGGCATTGCGCAGGATGAACAGGACCGGCTTCTCCGGCTGAAGTGCGGCAGACAGGTTTCCCTGCTGGAAAAGTACAATTTCACAGAACAGGATGCACGGCAGCTCTGCGAGGATGCGGGGCTGCTTTCTCCTGTCTACGCCTTCACCGACCGGGGCGGCTGCTGGTTCTGCCCCAACGCCAGGCGGGCGGAGCTGCGGCACCTCTACGATCACCACCCGGACCTGTGGGCCAGAATGCTGAAGCTCCAGGCCATCCCCGGCAAGGCAACGGAAAAGCTCAATCGCAAGCAGAAGTTCTCGGACATCGACGCCCTCTTCCGGCAGGAGGACCAGGACGCGCTCCAGAGCGCCGCATAGGAGGTGGTTCTCTCTGACAAAAGAAAAGTTTGAGCAGTTGATCCGGCAGGTTGTCCCCTGCCCGGACGTCAAAACGACGGAGGCTTGGTACGGCTACGGTCTGGATATGTGCGACGAGTTTTCAGATAGCTTTTTACAAATGATGATAACGTCCTTCGGCTTTCTCAAACACAATTTCAGCCCAGAAACCGTACAGGCTGTTTATGGCGTCATTTCATACGCCGAAATCCTGCCCTCCGAATTGGTCGCCGCCGCCGTTTATATGCAGCACGGCGGGACAGCACCGCAGGTGGCCGCGCTGGCGGACCAGGGCCATTTGATGTGCTTTCACACGCCGCGGTCGGCGGACGAGAACAGCCCCCTGGCCCTGCTTTCGGTCCAGGAGAATGGGAACGTGAAAACCTTCTACACGGTGGATTTCGGCAGCTTCCAGCCGGAGAAAATCCTGCTGCAGGCAAGAACCTTCGCCAAAGAACACGCAATCCCCGTAACCAACGCCGTCGCGCTGCTATGGAATGACAAAAGTTCTTGCCCTGCCAAGACCGACGATTCCTCCCACCGTTTGTTCATGAGCAATGACTCGGAGATGACCCAGGCCATGACCGCCATTTTCAAAACCTGCCCTGCCGTTGCCGCCCACATTACTTTCGCGGCGGAAGAAAACCGTGTTCAGATCGATTACAACCCCCTCTGGCGGGAACTGGCGGAGCGGCGGTTTGCGGAGGCGTTTCACCGGGACAAGGCCCCGCTCCGCCGGAAGGCGAGTCCTAAAAAACAGGGCAAGTCAAGAGACAGATAGCCCTGCCCCTGTTGGTTTCGCCGGGATTCCGCCTGTTTTTTCGTTGGATATCGTGATGGCTTTCTCCCAAATAATCGGGTATTGTTGTGGGCAGGAACCCTGGCAAAAAAGTATCAAGGAGGTTCGATGACATGACAAAAATTGAAAAACACCCCGCACCGGAGAAGCTGCTCCGGCAGATCACCACGGAAACAATTGACGCCCTGGGGCTGGGCGGACAGCCTGACCACCCGTCCATCGCCATACTGGAAACTGGAGTTGGACTCATCGCAAAAGCGTGGGGGCTGTCTCAGGAGGCCCTGCAAAACAGTGTCGATCTGATCCAGCGCCAGAAGCAGAACATCCTCAGCGGCAATGGAGAGGAGGTTCTGCCCCGAGACGAGTGTCTGGAGAGCTACGACGGCCCCATGATCGTCGAGCTGCTCTGGGGACTGTTCGAGACGGCAATCAAGCTGGCGGATGCCCAGGATCGCGCGGCAATCCACGATCTGGCGATTCTGATGGCGGACAGCCTGAACCTGGATGACTGGATTGAGGCGTGTGGTCCGGCAAAGGCGTGAAAACACGATTTTACTTACAACAGGGGGACTGTCCTGATGGGCAGTCCCCCTGCTTCACGCAAAGAGGAGATGATGAAAACGAGCAGAAAAAAATTTGAGATCACCGATATCGCCCACGAAAAGTACCCCTTTCTCCACCGCATCCGCGCCCTGCGGGACGTCGGCATTGAGGTGCGGGCCGGGGACCTGGGCGGCTTTGTGGAGGCGGAGTGTAATCTCTCCCAGGAGGACGATGACGCCTCCTGGATTTTCGATGACGCCATCGCCGCCGGGGCCACCTCCGTGGACAAGGATTCCTGCTTGCGGGATGAGGCCGTTGCCTGCGATCAGGCGTATGTGACCCAGCGGAGCGCGCTGTCCGGCTGCGCCAGGGCGGAGGACTCCGCTTATATTCGGGGATCGGTCCTGAGCGAACAGGCCAGGGCTTCCGGCACCGCAATGGTCCTTGATAACAAGGATGCCGGAAAATACCCAAAGCTCAGCGGACAGTGCGTCGTTTACGGCACGGTGGCGGGAGATGTACGGGCTTCTGGTACTGCGGTGATCCTCTGGGAAGAAAAAATCCGCAACAGCAGCCAGGATACGCTCGTCCTTGACGGTCAGAAGCGCACCATAGTCCGCAATCTGTCCAGGGATGTGCTGAAGCCGAACCCTCAGCTACCCGAAAAACAGGAGAAGCAGCCCAGACGAAAGGGGATGGACCGATGAATTTCTTTGAGCAGGAACTGAGGAAGCTGTTTGATGACGGGAAGATCATTGGCAGCCCCTTTTATGCCGGCAAAAGCTGTTTCGGGACACTGGGAAAGGATCTGCGGGTGCGGGTGGACCTCATGGACACCTGCTTTGATG
>JAETSB010000014.1 GCA_021769865.1 Oscillospiraceae bacterium | reverse complement strand
GCGCGCCGGCTTACGAGCGCCTGGCGTCCGTGGGCAATATGCTCACCGAGTTCATCAAGCGCAGCAAGGGCCGGGACAACAAGTCCCTGGCGAAGTACGCCGCCGAGCTGCGGCAGTTGCTTGAAAAGTGGGAGGCGTAAGAGCCGGATCGATGGAATACTTGAAAAACGGACAGATCCACACCGCCCTGGTGGAGGGCTATTCCAGCGAGGGCTATGGCGTCGTCCGGCTGGACGGCGCTGTGGTCTTCGTGCCCCGGGCAGTCCGGGGAGAGCGGGTGGACCTGAAAATCGTCCGGGTGATGAAAACCCATGCTCTGGGAGAGCTGGTAAAGGTCCACGTCCCCTCCCCGGAGCGGGCCGTGCCGGACTGTCCCTATTACGGCAAATGCGGCGGCTGTGACTTCCGCCACCTCTCTTACGCGGAGGAGCTGCGGGCCAAGCGGCAGCGGGTCCAGGACGCCCTGACCCGCATCGGCGGATCGGACGTCCGGGTGGAGGAGATCCTGGGGGCGAAAAATCCGGAGCACTACCGCAACAAATGCCAATATCCCGTGGGCCCCCACGGGGAGATCGGTTTTTTCCAGGCCCGGACCCACCAGGTGGTTCCGGTGGACCGCTGTCTCCTCCAGCCGGAGGTCTGCGACCGGACGGCCCACGCCGTAGGAGGCTGGATGAAGCGGTATAAAATTCCAGCCTACGACGAGTCCGCAGGCCGGGGATTGATCCGCCATGTCTACGTGCGGACCAACCGGCGGGGCGAGAGCCTGTGCTGTGTAGTCGTCAACGGGCGGAAGGTCCCCCGGGAGGCGGAGCTGGCCGCTCTGGTGCTGGCCGCCGCGCCGAAGACCCTGGGCGTGGTGCTGAATGTGAACACGAAAAAAGGCAACGTGATATTAGGGGATCAGTACCGGACTCTCTGGGGGCAGAATTTTCTGATGGACACGCTGTGCGGCTTGGAGTTCAGGCTGTCGGTCCCCTCTTTCTACCAGGTAAACCGGGACCAGGCGGAAGTCCTCTACGGCAAGGCGCTGGAGTTTGCCGCCCTGACGGGGACAGAGACGGCGCTGGACCTCTACTGCGGCGCGGGAACCATCACGCTGTGCCTGGCGGGGCGTGCCGGGCGGGCCATCGGCGCGGAGATCGTCCCTGCCGCCATCCGGGACGCAGAGGGGAACGCGGAGCGGAACGGCGTGAAAAACGCGGAGTTTTTCTGCGGCGACGCGGCGGACACGGCGGCCATGCTGGAGGCGCAGGGCCTGCGGCCGGAGGTCATCACGGTGGACCCGCCCCGGAAGGGACTTGCGCCGGAGGTGATCGCCTCAACGTCGGCCATGGGGCCGGAACGGATCGTGTATGTCTCCTGCGACCCGGGCACCCTGGGGCGGGACGTAAAGCTGTTCGCGGAACGGGGCTACCGGGCCGTCCGGGCGGCGGCGGTGGACATGTTCCCGGGAACGAGGCATGTGGAGACGGTGGCGCTTCTCCAAAGGGCAATTCCCCGGTAATCTTGTATGCGCTTCTCTCTCCCGGTCTCTCAAGAGGTTCCTCTCCCCAGGGGGGCGGCTTCAAACAGGCTCTCCGGCATACGCGGGGCCGGCATTTCAACACACCGACAAAGGAGTATCCTGAATGATGGAAAGTCACCTGCGTTCTCTGATCCATATTGCGGAGCTCTACTATCAGGAGGGGCTCAGCCAAAGCGCCATCGCGGACATCTTATCCACCTCGAGGGCCACCGTGTCCAGGCTGCTGGATGAGGCCAAGACAAGAGGCATTGTGGAAATCATCGTCCACAACCCGGTCTTAAAGGACCCGGCCCTGTCCTCCCAGCTCCGCTCCCGCCTGCACCTGCGGGACGCGATCGTTGTCACGGGCGGAATGACGCCGGACAAGGCGCTGCAGGATTGCTGCGAGGCCGCGGTCCAATTTTTAAGCGCGGTGCTGGAAAACAACATTACCCTCGGAATTGCCTGGGGCAGGGCGGTACAGTACTGTTGCGACAAAATGCAGCCGGACGAGGACTACCACAACATCCACGTGGCGCAGATGGCGGGCTGCCTGGGCGACGGAAGCTCCAACCTGGGCGGCCTGGAGCTCTCCCTCCGGATGGCGCAAAAACTGCACGGGACCTATTCCAATATCTACGCGCCCATCGTCGTCAGCAATGAGGCCACTTACGCCTACCTGACGGCAGAGAAGCAGATCCGGATCGCGCTGGAAAAAGCCAGCCGGGTCAACGTCGTGCTCTCCGGCGTGGGATTGCCGACCGACGACCACAGCTCTATGTTCCGGGCCGGCTGCTTTACCCGGGAGGAACGGCAGGAGATGATCGCGCAGGGCGGCGCGGCAATCATCCTGGCCCGCTGGATCGACGGGGAGGGGCGGGAGCTCTTCTGCCCCGGGCATTATACGATCGCGGCCCCGCTGGAGGCCATGCGGAACGCCTCCTGGTCCATCGGCGTCTGCGCCTCGGCGGAGCGGGCGGACTCGGTTCTGGCGGCCCTGCGGGGCAGGTATTTCAATACCCTGGTTGTGGACGACGGCTTAGCCAGGGAGTTGTTGAACCGTACGGATAAAGCGGATCCATCCTGAGCGTTACAAAACGGAAAAGAAGCGGACGGCTGCTGCCGTCCGCTTCTTTTTTCAGGGGATACACACGGGCCCGAGGGTCAGAGGTCCTTTATATAACTGACGGGCTCCGGTTTCTCCCCCCGCTGAACCGCCGGGAGATAGCGGTCGAAAAAGTCCCTGCCGATGGAAACGGCCTCCTTCCGAAGCATAAAGAGGATCGTAACCGTGCAGATGATGTTGAGGATTCCGGAGAAGTCCGCCAGCGCCCACAGGAAATCCGCGTCCAGCGTGCCCAGGAACTGGGGCAGGCAGTAGTAAAATACCCAAATCCAGTATACGATCTTCGTGTTCTTCCAGCCCTGCGTCATGTAGTTCAGGGAAATCGTGTTCTGATAGAAGGTCGCGGTCAGCGTGGTAAACGCGAACAGCGTGGTGGCAATCGCCAGGAACGCCTTGCCAAGTCCGCCGAAAACCTCGCCGAAGGCGATGGTGGCCAGGGCGGCGCCGGTGTCGCCGGAGGCGTAGACCCCGGTGGTGAGAACGGCCAGGGCGGTGATCGTGCAGACGATGAAGGTGTCGATGAAGTTCTCCGTCAGCCCCCAGCAGGCCTGGCGGCCGGGGTGGTCCGTCTCAGAGGTGGCATAGGTGCACATCGCCGCGCCGATGCCGGAGTCCGTGGAGTACAGGCCGCGGGCGGAGCCGTAGCGGAAAGCGCTGGACACCGTGAAGCCCACCGCCCCGCCAACGCCGGCCATGGGGGTAAAGGCATAGCGGAAAATATCCGCAAAAGCGGTAGGAACCACTTTAATATTGATGATGATGATGGCGATGCCGGTCAGCAGATAGAGGCCGCACATGATCGGCACCATTGCGTCCGCGAAGTGGGAAATGCGCTTCAATCCGCCGGTGATGACGATAAACACCAATCCCACCACGATGAAAACCGTGACCGACGGGTTGAAGCCGAACGCCTCGTCCAGGGAGGAGACAATCGAGCTGGTCTGCACGATCGCGTTCAGCGGCTGGGTAACCACCGCCAGGAAGGCGAACACCAGCGCCGGTATCTTCCAGCCCATGACATTGCCCATGATGAAATCACGGTTGCAGAACACCTCGCCGTCCTTTCCCCGGAACCGATAGCGCAGGCCCAGGATGATCTCCGCGGACTTCACCACTGCACAGACGGCGGAAATGACCCACATCCAGAATACGGCGCCGGGGCCGCCGGAGGCGATGGCCGACGCGCAGCCCGCAATGTTGCCGGTGCCCACCGTATTGCCCAGGTTCGTCATGGCGGCGCTGAAGGAGGAGATGGTCCCCTTCGCGTCGCCGCGGCTCTTCAGGGAATTTCCAATGCTGTTTTGAAAAATCTGTCGAATATTGACCAGGTATTTGCCGCGGAAAAGGAACACGAATAAAACGCCGATGCCAATGAGCAGAATGGGAAGCACATAATCCCAGCACAGATCATCGACAGCCCATACAAAATTCATAAAAGCTTCCATAATGTCACTCCTTTTTCCCTGGTTTTTATGTCGTCTGCGGTGAGTAAGCGCCTAGCGCCGCTTATCCGGCCGTCAGCCGGCGTCCAGCGCCTGGAAAATATCCGCGATCAAATCATCCGGGTTCTCCATGCCGACGGACATGCGGATCAGGCCGTCGTGAATGCCCATCCGCAGGCGGACCTCTTCGCTCAGGTCCTTGTGAGAGGTAGAGGTGGGATGGGAAAGGGTGGTCTTATACCCGCCCAGGGTCGGCACAAATTGAATGATCCGCAGCGCCCTGATAAAGCGGTTTGCCTTTTCCCGGGAGTTATCCATGGCAAAGCTGAGCATCGCGCCGTAGCCGCCGGAAAACAGGCGGGAGGCCAGCTCATGCTGCGGGTGCGTGGGCAGGCTGGGGTGATGGACCGCCTGGATCTTCGGGTGCTTCGAGAGCGCTTCGGCCAGCCTGGCGGCGTTGTCGAACTGTTTGGCCAAACGCAGATCCAGCGTGCGGGCTCCGCGGAGGGCCAGCCACGCGTCCAGAGGCCCCAGGGAGGAGCCGAACAGCGTCATAAAGTATTTCGCCCGCCCGATCAGCTCCCGGCTGGTGACGATGGCGCCGCCGGTGACGTCGAAGTGCCCGTTTATATATTTCGTCAGGCTGTGCACCACCAGGTCAACCCCGTGGCTCAGCGGCGTGATGATGCCGGGCGTAAAGGTATTATCCACCATGACCTTGGCCCCGTGCTTGTGGGCGGTCTCCGTGATCCGGTCGATGTCCACCACCACCGTCAGGGGGTTGGCCACGATTTCCGTATAAAAAAGCTTGGTATTCGGACGGATCGCGGCCTCCACCGCGGCGGGGTCGTTGAAGTCCACGAACGTGGTCTCAATACCGTAGTCGCAAAGCACATTTTCCAGAAGGTCATACGTTTCGCCGTAGAGCGCCGCGTTGGCCAGCACATGGTCTCCGCCCTTGACCAGGGACAGCAGGCCGCAGAAGATCGCCGCCATCCCGGAGGCCGTGCACACGCAGGCGTCTCCCTTCTCCAGATAAGCGACCAGCTCCTCCAGGCAGATATGGTTGGGACTGTAGTCCCGGGTGTACATGTAGCCGCCGTTCTGCTGGGCGTGCAAAAGCGCGTCCAGATCCTCCAGCACAAAGGCGGTGGACATGTAAACGCCGGGAGACTCCGGGCGGGACCCCTCGATTTCCACGTGCCCGCCGGCATACAAGAGCGCGGTGTCCCGCCGCAGCTTCTTGATCTCCGAAATGTTCATCATACGCATTTCTCCCTTCCTATTTACGGCGAGCGGTCCCTCCGTCCCAACGTTTTGTGAGACGGCGTTCCCGCTCTCCGAGAGTTACGATTGGTTCAACGAGTTCCGCTTTTCCGCCCAGGCCTCGTAGTGCTTCAGCCAAACCGGCGGCTCGCCGGGCCGGATCACGGCGGCATCTCCGTCGGATAGCCCCGCGCCCTCCTCATACCCAAAGCGGCGGTTCATTTGACGGATCAGCCCCATGCAGGAGGCGTACTGGAAGCCCTTGGGAACCCGGATCTCCCGCTGGATCAGATCCGCCAGCATCTGCGGCAGCAGCCGTCCCAAGAATCCGCCGCCGCAGCCGTAGAGCGTCCCTCCCCGGGTCTGGACAATATCCTGGAGCTGCTCGAAATTGGTCTTAAAGGAAAAGGCGTAATCCAGCAGCACTGCCAGGACCAGGTCCGCTCTGGTCAATTCGCCGTCAAGGGGCGCATTGACAAAGAACCCGCCGTTGGGGGTGACCTGGGCCTTGTGGAAGATCATGGACCCCACGCTGGCAAGGCAGCGCCCGGGGACCCGGTCCGCCAGGTCCGCCTCCGCTTCCGCGTAGGAGCTCCCGGGGTAGAAGGTCTCCAGGGCCCGCTGGTAATTCATGCCGGAGACGCCCACGTTGGTCTCCACCACGAAGAGGCCGGGGGTTACATGCCGGTTTACCCAGCACCGCTCCCGCCGGTCCACCAAATAGTGGTCCGAAACATATACGACCGGCGTGGTGGTCCCGGCAACGATGACCAGATCCCCGACGGAGGGGCGGCAGCATTCCACCGCCAGCTGGGTGTCCGCGCCGCCGACCAGGAAGGGGGTCCCCTCCGGTATCCCCAGGGCCCGCCCCACGTCCCGAAGGACCGGCCCCAGGACCTCGCCGCTGTTCAGGAGGGGCGGCAGCATTTCGCCGGATATCTGGAAGCGTCGGCAGAGCTCTTCGGACCACTCGCCCTTTTCCACGTCGAACAGCAGGGATTCATCCGCCTGGGAAACCTCATAGCCCAGCCGCCCGGTGAACAGAAAGCCGATCCAATCACTGATGGACGTAAAGCGCCTGGCCCGCTCCCACAGCTCCGGGCGGCGGGCGCGAAGGCCCAGAAATTTCACCGCCGGAAACAGCGTGCTGACCCACCGGCCGCCGATCGAGTAGACCCCGTGACGGTCCGGGACGCCGCTTTCCCACTCCTGGCCCCGGTTGTCGATGTTCGGGTATCCGGCCAGGGGGGCGTCGTCCTTGTCCAGCAGGACAACGCCCTCCCGCTGGCTCGCGGCAGAAACGGCGACGATCCGGTGGTCTGAAACTCCGGCGGCGGCCTCCCTGCAAACGGCGAAAAGGTCCTGCCGCAGAGCCTCCGGGTCAAAGGAAAGCGCGTCCGGATAAAGCGGGTCCCGGACATTTTGAATTTCACGGCTGCTCTGCGTCAGCAAACGCCCCTCCGGAGTCACGGCGTAAGCGCGGACCGAGCCGGAGCTGGAGTCGATGACCAGATATGCTTCCTTCATGCTATCACCCCTTTATTCCGCGCCTTCTAAGATCTCATTGCACTGAAGCACTCCTTTGCAGCCCTGGCCTCCGGCAATGAACTCGAACGCGGAGTGCCATTGATCCAACGGAGAGATGTTGGTGACAATTTTTTCCGGGTTGATCTTTTGAGAGGCCATCAGCTCCAGCGCCAGCTTCCAAGAGGAGGGCTTTTGGCTGCGGGAACCGATATACCGAATCTCATGGTGCAGAATGAGATCGGTGGCAATGGTCTCCCGGCTGTGGGAAAAGACGCCCATCTGTACGACGGTCCCTTTTTTGCGGACCAGCTCCAGGCCGATGTTCAGGGCGGGAACCGCGCCGGAGCACTCAAAAACCACATCCACGCCCGCGCCCCCGGTCATGGCGGCGATCACCTCGGAAAGGTCCTCCTCCTGCTGATCCACCACGCGGTGAACGCCGCAGGAGCGGGCAATTTCAAGCCGCTCGCGGTCACGGGAGAGCCCCGCCATGACGACAACGGCACCCTGGGCGGCGGCGGTCTGGGAAACCAGCTGCCCGATCGCCCCGGCGCCAAACACACAGACGACGTCGCCGGGGCGGACATGGCCCCGCTCTATGACCGCGTGTACCGCGCAGGCCAGCGGTTCCGTAAGCGCCGCGGCCAGGAGGCTCACATTTTGCGGAAGCACGTGGAGGCGGGACTCGTGGTTGACCACATACTGCGCCATGCTCCCGTTCACGTTGGTGCCGAGTCCCTGCCGGGAACCGCAGAGATTCAAGTCCCCGCTCTTGCAGTATGGACACGAACCGCAGGTTTTATAGGTGGTCTCGCTGGTCACCCGGGCGCCAACTTTGATCTCCCGCACATCCGGTCCCACTTCGGTGACGATCCCGGAGAACTCGTGCCCCAGCACCACGGGGGGGCTGGTGCTCGGATAAGTCCCCTGCATCGCGTGGATGTCTGTTCCGCAGATTCCGGAGTAAGCGACCTTTATTTTTACAAGATCGCCGCTGACGGAAGGCTCCGGGATCTCCGTGTATACCATCTGGCCTTCTCCGGGTCTTTCCTTTACAACTGCTCTCATATCATCCCCCCTAGGATTCATTTTGAACGAATAATCATAATAATGAAATTTTGATCAAACTCGTTCTTCAAAAAACAGCATACCGAAAATTGTGGCCAGTGTCAACATAATTTTCGGTTTTTTTATATAAAACAGCAATATGCAGTAAAAAAATCAAAAATAGTTGTACGAATCTACAAATGATATAGACTTGACATTTGCTCCACGTTGTGAAAAAATAGAATCACAATTCAGCGGGAAAGAAAAAATGATCAGTTTATTGAACATTTGTAAGGAGGATTGCTGTGGAACGCACCACGCTGACGGCAATTGAAAAAGCCGCGAAAGAAATTCGGAAGCAGATACTTAAAATTGCGCTGGAACGAGGCGGCTGCTACTTAGCGCAGGCCTGTTCGTCGGCGGAAATCGTCGCGACGCTTTACATGGAGGTCATGAATCTGGGACCTTCTCAGGGCGCCTGGCGGCCGGCCCCGTTCCCGGGAGTGCCGGGGCCCGGCAATATGGACTATCAGAAGGGCTCCCTTTACAACGGCCTGCCCGCCCCCGACCGCGACCGCTTCTTTGTCTCCTGCTGCCACTACGCCTCCGTGATTTACAGCGCTCTGGCCGCCACCGGCAGGATCTGCCCGGACTGCATGGACAAATTCAATGTGGACGGCTGGAATATGGAGATGATCGGCGCCGAGCACTCGCCGGGCTTTGAGAACACTGCGGGCTCCCTTGGCCAAACGGTGTCCATCGCTGCGGGCACAGCCCATGCCCGGAAGCTGCGCGGCGAGTCCGGGCGGGTCTTTTGCCTGCTTGGCGACGGTGAGCTGCAGGAGGGGCAGACCTGGGAGTGCGTTCAGGCGGCCTCCTATTATCAGCTGGAGAATTTCATCATCGTTGTTGACGCCAACGGGCAGCAGGTAGAAGGGGCCATCGAGCATCAAATGGTTCTGGAGCCCCTGCCCGCCCGGTTCGCCGCCTTTGGCGCGGAATGCGTGACCTGTGACGGCCACGCCCCGGAGGAAATCATCGCCGCGGCGAACACAGCGCATCCGGGCAAGCCGCTCGTCATCCTGTGCAGGACCCGCGGGACCACCGGAATCCCCCCCCTGGAAAAGCGGTGGCCCTATCTGCACTTTGTGCGGATCAGCGAGGCGGAACGCGCGGAATACCAGGCCGTTTACGACGCGATGTGAGAAGAGGAGATCAAATATGGAAATGGTGATCAATTGTCACGAGAACAATATGCTCCGGTTTGCCGCCGAGCACCCGGAAGTGCTGGTGCTCTCCGCGGACCTGGGCACCTCCTGCGAGGTGAAGCAGTTCCGAAGCCGTTTCCCCGACCGGTACCTGACCATGGGGATCGCGGAGCAGAATATGTGCTCCTGGGCCGCGGGCCTGTGCAGAGAGGGCTTCCGCCCGTTCCTGCACACCTTTGCCGTGTTCCTCTATCGGAGAATTCTGGATCAGGTGGAAATGAGCGTCGCGTATCCGAATCTCCCGGTGGTCTTCGTCGGCTTTGTGCCTGGGATCACCACGCCCGGCGGCGTTTCCCACCAGTCCATCAACGATGTCGCGGTCATGCGCTCCGTGCCCAATATGGCGGTTTTTGACATAGGAGACGCGACGGAGATCGAGTGCGTTCTGGACCTGGCTTATGCCTATAACGGCCCGGTATATATCCGCATGCTGCGAAAAGAAGTTCCCCGGCTGTTTCCTGCGGATCAACCGATGGAATTTAACCGGGCCCGGACACTTTCCAGGGGAACGGATCTGCTGCTGCTCTCCTCCAGCATCTGCACAGAGGAGGCCATGCGCGCCACCGCCGCGCTGAGGCAGCGGGGCGTGTCCATCCAGCACATGCACGTGTCGACGCTCAAGCCCTTCACGGACCCCGCTCTGCTCCAGGCCGCCCAGGAGGTGCGCTACGGCGTCATCACCATCGAGAATCATTTGAAAATCGGCGGCCTGGGCTCCGCGATGGCGGACCTGATGGCGGAACACGGCGTGCAGAAGCGGATGGTGAAAATCGGTCTGGACGGGTATGCCCACGGCGCGTCGAAGCTCTATTTGATGAAGAAGTACGGACTGGACGCCACCAATATTATTCAGGCTGCCGAGAGCCTTTTGGGCGCGTCCACCGGTATCACGGAAGCGGATCTGACCGCGGCGCGGTTTGAAGATTTTCTGGAAGTATAAATTCAGCAGGGAAGGAATCAGGTGATCATATGTTTACCGAAGAGAAGCGCCAGATCATTACCTACGGCTGTTTGATGGACCGGTATCAGCTTATTGCCCTGTCCGGCGGAAACCTGACCATGCGGATGCCCACAGGAGAAGTTCTGATTACGCCTTCCGGGATGATTTATGAGGAAATGCAGCCGGAGGATGTCTTGGTCATGGATTTAGACGGAAACATTCTGGAGGGGACGCGGAAACCCTCCTCGGATACGGAGGGGCTCTTGTATATCCTGCGGCACATGCCCGAGGTAAACGGCGTGATTCATACCCACCAGCCCTACGCCACGGCGGTGGGCTTGATTGAGGAGCAGTACTTCCCCGTCAACCTGACGACGCTGGGCAATGTAGCGGGAGGGCACGTCCCCATCACTCCCTACAGTTCTCCGGGGTCCGTCGAGCTGGGCATGGACACCGTGCGGTACATTGGCGCGTCCAAGGCCGTGATCCTGGCGCACCATGGGGTAATGACGGTTGGAAAGACCCTGAAGGATGCCTTGTATACGGCGGTCTATATGGAGGAGGCCGCCAAGTGCTATCTCGCCGCAAAAGCGGCCGGAGTTCCCAAAATGATGACGGAGGAGCAAGTGCGGCAGTCGGCGGAAATTTTCCAGTTTTATGGACAGGACCATGAGGAAATTCCCCGGGAACTGCTGACGCGGAGATAGTGCCCGCGGGGCCTCCGGCTGGCGATGCGAAAAAGGGCTTACCTGGCGCAATGCCGGGTAAGCCCTTTCCCTCATTCGTCAATTAAGGACAATCGTATTCTACAGCCCTCTGCCCGGAAAGGCCACATATCGCGGACGCGGAAAACTCCTGGCTCCTGTCAGCCTATCACCTCAAATGCCGTTTCGGTTCCGGAAAGAAGCAGGTCTTCCGTCCGAATCTCCGTGATTTCAAAGCGCGGGACCGCCCGCATAACCCGGAGGAATTCATCCATGCGGGCCGCCTCGCCCTCCAGTTCGACGAGGACCGTCCCGTCGTTCTGGTTTTGCGCCCAGCCGGTCAGGCCCAGCTGGTCGGCGGTCATCTTCGCCTCGTACCGGAAACCGACAAACTGGACGTGGCCGGAAAAGCGATAACGCCTCCGGACCGGCGGCGTGGGAGGCCCCTTCGGGACCCGCACGTCCGGCTGCCGGCCGCCGTTTTTCAGCCACTGAAACAAATACATCGTTCAAGCCCTCCTCTGCCAGGCAGTTCTTTCTTCGCAGTTCGCTTTCCCCATTATACCACAGTCTTTTGACATCTCAAGCATTGAACCAGAGCGGCATTCATGCTACAATCAATAAAATACACGGAACTTCCGGAGGGCACTATGAGAGCGACTATTGTAGTGGATAACATAAAGAACGGCGAAATGGCCGGCGAGTGGGGACTTTGCGTCTTCATCGAGTACAGAGGGAAGAAGGGCCTGCTGGATGCAGGCGCCTCTTCCCTCTTTGCGGAAAACGCGGACAAACTGAATCTCCCGCTGGATGAAATTGACTTTGCCGTCCTGTCCCACGCCCACTTTGACCACGCCAACGGGATGGAGCGGTTCTTTCAAAGAAATGACCATGCGAAGTTCTATCTGCAAAACGGCTGCGGCGAGGACTGCTATCACAAAAAATGGCTCTTCCACCGGTACATTGGCATGCCGAAGGGCGTCATGGCGAACTACCCGGACCGGATCGTGTACGCCTCCGGCAAGTTCGGCATCTGCGATGGCGTCAGCCTGATCCCGCACACCGCCTCCGGGCTGGAGGCCGTCGGGAAGCGGGAGCATATGTACCGGAGGAGAAACGGCCGGTGGGTCCCCGACGATTTTTCTCACGAGCAGAGTCTGGTGTTTGAGACGTCCCGGGGTCTGGTGGTCTTCAACAGCTGTTCCCACGGCGGCGCGGTGAACATCATCCGGGAGGTGACGGAGGCGTTCCCCGGCCGGAGGGTGCTGGCGCTCATCGGCGGGCTGCACCTCTACAACAAGACCGAAGAAGAAGTCCGGGCTTTGGCCCGCACGCTTCGGGACACCGGCGTCGAACAGGTATGCACCGGCCACTGCACCGGAAAAACGGCTTACGGCATCCTGAAGGAAGAATTGGGCGATGTGGTCCGGCAGTTTTACACGGGCTTTGTCATGGAGTTTGCGGATTAGCGTTTCCCCGCCAGCTTGTCCGCCAGGATACACAGGGCTCCCACCAGCACCATGTCCGCCAGGGTGCAGCCCAGGGGAAGATCCAGCCTCATCAGCCCCCGGTAGGCGATGAAGCCCGCCGCCCAGATCGCCAGATTTCGCCAATCGAATTCAGCCCGGAACCGGTCCCGCTTCAGCAGGAAAAAGTCCGTGATTTGAATGGCGACCATCGGGGCAAAGACGGAACCGATCAGGTAGAGGAAGCCGGTGATGTCGTCCATGGGGAACAGGATGGCCCCGGCGGTGCCCACCAGGGCGGCCCCCACGGCCATCCATTTGCCGGAAAGCCGGGGACTGATGGACTCGGCGGAGATCCCGGCGGACCACGCGTCCAGGAAGGTGGTGGTGACGGTGGACAGAATCAGGATTGCCAGGGCGGCGATCCCCAGGCCAGCTTTCACCATGATGACGGCGATGTCGGACTCCCCGGTGAAAATAGCCGCCCCCATGCCGATGGTGTACATCCAGGTGGAGACCAGGCCGTAGACCACCGTGCTGGCCAGCGTCGCCTGGAAGGGCTTCTCCGCCTCCCGGGTGTAGTCGCTGATCAGCGGCAGCCAGCTCAGGGGCATGGCCACCGCCAGCTCCACCGCCGCGCCGAAGCTCATGGCCTCCCCCAGTCCCGCCGCCGGCGCACCGGTGCCGAAAATCACCCAGCACAGCACCAGCGTCAGCAGGAACAGCGTCGCCATGGAGAGCTTGTTGAGCCAGCCGAGGTTCGTGACTCCCACCAGAATCCAGAGGAGGATCAGTCCCCCGATCACCAGGCACCAGACCCAGTGCCCGGCGGAGAACACGCTTCCCGCCGCCAGGGCCCCGTCGTAGATCATGATGGCGGTCCAGCCCACCAGCTGGAGGACGTTCAGGGCGGCGAACAGCAGCCCGCCCCGCTGGCCGAAGCTCATTTTCACGGTCTCCATGGCGCTTTTTCCGCTGCGGCCGCCGATGAGGCCCGCCAGGAAGAACAGGGCGCAGCCGATCACATGGCCGACGACGATAGCGGCGAAGCCCCGGGCAAACCCCAGGGCGGCAAAGCTGGTCCCCGTCAGAATTTCCGCCAGGGACACTCCGGCCCCGAACCAGATCAGGCCGTTTTGAAAAACAGAGGTCTTTTTCACGTCTCCGCCTCCCCGATGAAGCGGCTGCGGAGGTCCCACATGTGGTCCATGGGCCCGGAGCCATGCCCCAGGTCCAGCATGGCGGAGAGGGCCCCGGTGATGTATTCCTTCGCCCGCCTCACGGATTCCTCCAGATCAAAGCCCTTGGCCAGGTTGGAGGCGATGGCGCTGGAGAGGGTGCAGCCGGTGCCGTGGGTGTTGGGATTATCCACCCGCCTGGCCAGGAGCCAGAGGGGCTTTTGCCCCTGCCGCCAGAGGAGGTCGCTGGCGTCGTTCACGTGGTGCCCGCCCTTGCAGAGCACGGCGCAGCCGTAGGCCTCGCCAATGGCCCGGGCGGCGGTTTCCATGTCCTCCGGCGTGCGAATTGTCATGCCGGCGAGAATTTCCGCCTCCGGGATGTTGGGGGTCAGGACCGCAGCCAGGGGCAGAAGGCGGCGCTTCAGGGTCCCCAGCGCGTCCTCCGAGATCAGCCGGTCCCCGGAGGTGGCCACCATGACGGGGTCCACCACGATGTTCCGGGCCCGGTACTGCGTCAGCTTGTCCGCGATGACCTCAATGAGGGGGACGCTGGCCACCATGCCGGTCTTCACCGCGTCGGGGAAGATGTCGGTGAACACGCAGTCCAACTGTTCCGACAGGAAGTCCGGCGTGGACTCCTGGATGCTTTTGACGCCGGTGGTGTTCTGGGCCACCAGGGCCGTGACGGCGGTCAGGGCAAACACCCCGTTTGCCGTCATGGTCTTGATGTCGGCCTGAATCCCGGCGCCTCCGCTGGGGTCGGTCCCAGCGATCGTCAATGCTGTTTTCATGTTCGCTTCTCCTTTTCGCATTGAAGTTTTATAGGGCGATGGAAGGTGGTGCCCCCAATCCACCGCCTGAAAAACGGCCGAGGCCGGTTTTCCCTTACAGCTGTTTTGACAGCTCCAGCAGCTCCCGGGCCGCCCGCTCCACGTCTTCTTGCCCGAAGATGCCGGAGACCACCGCCACGCCGGAAAGGCCCAGCCCCTTCAGCTCCAGGATGTTCTCCCGGCTCACGCCCCCGATGGCGACAACGGGAATCCCCGCCGCCGCCGTGACGGCCCGGATTGTCTCCCGGGGAATGGGCTTCGCGTCCGCCTTGGTGCCGGTTGAGAAGGCCGCGCCGCAGCCCAGGTAATCCGCCCCGGCCTCCCGGGCCCGGCGGGCCTCCGACCGCGAATGGGCGGAGACGCCGACGATTTTATGAGGGCCCAGCAGGGCCCGGGCGCGGCCCGCTTCCAGATCGCTTTGGCCCACGTGGACGCCGTCGGCCCCGGCCGCCAGGGCGATGTCCGCCCGGTCGTTGATGATGCTGACGGCCCCCAGGCGGCGGCAGAGGGCGGCAAAGCGCCGGGCCTCCGCCAGGAACGGTCCGTCCTCCAGGTGCTTTTCCCGGAGCTGGACGATGGCCGCGCCGCCCCGGACGGCGGCCTCGATCTGCTGAAAAAAGACCTCCTCGTCCGCCGCCCAGGCCCGGTCGGTGACGGCGTAAAGCCGGAGGGTTTCGGGTTGGATATTCATGACGACCTCCCGTTCTATACATCGCGGATATCAAAAAAGCCGCGGACAAACCAACGTCTGTCCACGGCGAAACGCCTATTTCCCTACGTTGGCATGACCCAAATCAGGTTCCGGGTCGGAGCCTTTGCGGCTCCCTCTCAGCCCGCGCCAGCGGACTCCCCTTTTATTGCGTCCCTATCATACGCCTTTTCTCCCTCCATTGCAAGCCCCCTTGACAAACTTTTTGCCCGGTGCTATGATGAATCCGAAAAACAGGGGAGCCGGAGGACCGGCTGAGAGGAAGCGCGCGCTTCGACCCTTTCACCTGATGCGGGTCATGCCGCCGGAGGGAGTCATACCGGGGAAGAGACCGGAGAGGACCTTGCAGGCGGCGCTCAGCGTCTGCCTGTTTTTTCATGGGCAAATGTCCGGAATTTCTTTTGCGAAGGAGGGGGAGAACGGTCAAAGGCGCCCCGGCGGCGATTCGCCGGGAGCGGGCCGAGGGGGAGCGCCCTGGGCCCGGGCCGCATACGCAGCGATGGGAAGCCGTGTTCCGGCGTGAGAGGAGGCCAGTGAGCCTCGACCGCATTTCCCGGGGCGGAGAGACCGCCCGGCCTTACACGGCAAGGGGAAACCGCTGCGGTTTTCTCCCTGCAATTCTTGAAAACGCAAAGGAGCTTTCCGATGAAAAACTATCGAACGAAAAAGCTGGCCCTGGCCGGGGTGCTGTGCGCCGTGGCCGTCGTGGGCAGCATGTTCATCACCTTCCCGGTGCTGGGCAGTAAGTGCTCCCCCACGCAGCACATGGTCAACATTCTCTGCGCCGTGCTTCTGGGTCCCGGCTATGGCGTCGGCACGGCCTTCGCCGCCAGCCTTCTGCGCAACCTTCTGGGCGTGGGAAGCATCGTGGCCTTTCCCGGCAGCATGTGCGGGGCCCTGCTCTGCGGCCTGATCTACTGGAAAACCAAGAATCTCCCCGCTACGCTGGCAGGTGAGACCATGGGCACCGGCTTTTTGGGCGGCCTGGCGGCCTATCCTCTGGCCCGGGCCTTCCTGGACCCCGCCGTCATCCCCGCCGCCTTTTACGGCTACGTGGTCCCCTTCCTGATCTCCACGGTGGCGGGGTCCATCCTGGCGGGAGCGCTGGTGTTCGCCCTCCGGAAAAGCGGGGCGCTGAAGAACATGCAGGCCGCGCTGGAACACTGAGAATCGGAGGTCCCTATGGCAATCCCTGACTTCTCCCTGCTGGAGGCGGTCCGCCGCCGCCGTCCCCTGGTCCACTGCGTCAGCAACCTCGTCTCCGCCAATGACTGCGCCAACCTGGCGCTGGCCGTGGGGGCCAGCCCCATCATGGCCCAGTCCCCCCAGGAGATGGAGTCCATCGCCGCGGCGTCCGCCGCCGCCGTGCTGAACACCGGCACGCCGGAGGAGGAAAAGTTCCGGGCCTGCCTCCTCCGGGGGCAGGCGGCCGGGAGGCTGGGCCAGCCCGTCGTGTTAGACCCTGTGGGCGTGGGGGCCAGCCCCTGGCGGCTGGAGCGGGTGGAAACGCTGCTGAAAAACTTCACCCCTGCCCTGGTGCGGGTGAACCCGGGAGAGGCCGGAGCCCTCCTCCACGAGGAGAACCGGGCCCAGGGGGTGGACAGTCCCGCCGCTCTGGACCCCGTTCAGCGGGGAAGTCTGGCGCTCCGCCTGGCCCGGAAGCTGGGGACCGCCGTCCTCGTTTCCGGGGCGGAGGATTTTGTTTCGAACGGGACCGTCCTCTGGAAAATCTCCGGCGGCAGCGCCCTGATGACCCAAGTGACCGGCACGGGCTGTATGCTGTCCGTCCTCTGCGGCGTGTTCGCGGCGGTGGAGCCGGACATCCTCACCGCCGCCGTCACCGCCGCCGCCTTTTGGAAGTCCTGCTCCCGCCGGGCGGAGGTCCTGTCCGGCGGTCAGGGCCCCGGCAGGTTCCGAACCGCCCTCTTCGACGCCGCCGGGGCGCTGACGGCGGCGGACTGCGCCGGGATGGCTTTGGTTGAGCTTCTAACCTAAAACCACATCCCCGCTTGCCATTTTCGGTAAGTGGGGATGCGTTTTCTATCATTCATCAAAGGTCAGCTCGTATTTCTCCACGTCGATCCGCGCGGCGCCCCCGGCCTCAAAGGTGATGGCGCCCGCCTCCTGCCGGGTGTAGATCACCGCGCTGGCCGCCTGCTCGCCGTCGTTGACGAACACCTCCAGGCTGTAACGGTCCAGGATGATCCTCAGCTTGATTTCCCCATCCCTGGGCCGCACCAGGAAGGAGCGGGTGTGGACGATGTCCCGGGGCAGGCCGCTGCGGGCGCGGTCCAGCTTCAGCGTTCCCTGGTCCGGGCGGTAGCGGAGGATGGTCTCGTGCTCCCCGTCCTTCGCCACCCGGACGCAAAACCAGCGGTACAGCTCCGGGCCGGTGGGCCGGACGGTGACGGTCATATCCAGCACGCGGCCCCGGACGCCGGGGAGGCTGAGCTCGCCGCCGACAGGGATGTTCCGATGGACCACCCGCGTCCCCCGGTGAGCCTCCAGCTCCCGGACGGGGTTCTGGATCAGACGCCCGTCCCTCAAGGACAGCTCCCGGGGCAGGGTCATCTGCCCAAACCAGCGGCAAGGATCGGGCTTGGCGTGGACCGTATCCCAATTCTGCATCCAGGAAATCATGATCCGCCGCCCATCCGGGGCCTCCAGGGTCTGGGGGGCGTAGAAGTCCAGGCCATAGTCGACGGCCTGGGCGCTCTGCCGGGTGAAGCCCTTTTCAGAATCATAGTCCCCGATCAGGCAGAGGGTGCCGTTTCCCGCGTGGAACTCCAGGCCCATGGGGCTCATGTCCTGGGGGCTGGTAAGCAGCACCTGCTTTCCGTCCAGGGGGAAGAAGTCCGGGCACTCCCACATTTTCCCATACTGATTGCGGCTCCGGTCCAGCGTGCGGACAAACTCCCACTTGCGGTTTTTGATTCCCCGGTAAAGAAGAATCGCGCCGCTGCCGTCGGCGGTGCGGTTTCCAATGACGGCGTAGAAGGTCCCGTCCTTGTCCCGCCAGACCTTGGGGTCCCGGAAGTCGATGGTACTGCCGCCCTCGGGCAGGTCCTTCCCGTCCAGAATGGGATTGCCCTCCCACTTCTCGTAGTTCATGCCGTCCCCGATGGCCACGCACTGGGTCTGGATGTCCTGAAGGAAGCCGTCGGCGTTATGGTCCCGCCGGACGCCGGTGTACATCAAGAGCTGCCGCCCGTCCGGGAGCTCCACCGCACTGCCGGAAAAGCACCCGGCGGAATCGTAGTCCCGGTCCGGAGCCAGAGCGGCGGGCAGGCGCTCCCAGCGGAGGAAGTCCCGGGTTTTCAGGTGCCCCCAGTGCATGGGGCCCCACTCGTTGGAATAGGGGTGGTACTGGTAAAACAGGTGGCACTCCCCCTTGTAGAAGGAGAAGCCGTTGGGGTCGTTCATCCAGCCGACGGCAGGGGTGGCGTGAAACGCCGGGCGCTCGCTGTCGGGGATACGGGGGCCGTATAGGGCCTCGAACGCCCGGGCCTTTTGTAAGATGTCGCTGGTCATGGGATAACCTCCTGCTTGAAGATGGGAGTTCCAGACTTTTCCGCTACAACATCATACAGAAGATAGACCGCAATTACAAGCACTCCCCCACAAATCGCCGTAAAAATGATACCGCCGACCGCCTTGGACTTTGGGAAGAATCCTGGAGGCTCGCAGAGAAAGACCGGATGGACCCGCTGCGCCGCAGCGGGTCCATCCGGTTTTATTCTTTTTCAAACTGGTTGGGAACGCGTCCCGCGCTCCGCGCTCAATAGAACTCCGCGAGATACCTCTCGACGTCCTCCCGGCTTCCCTGGAAGGGGCCAGGGGTCTCCATTTTCAGGGACACCAGGGCGGTACAGTACCGCAGGGCCTCCGCGATCCCCGCCCGCTGCCGCTCGGTGATATACCCCGCAAAGGTCGTGTCCCCCCGGCCCGTCCGGCCGGAGAGGTTCCGGGCCTTGATGGGACAGGTGTAGACCCTCTCCCCGTCGTAGGCCAGCACCTCCGTATTGTGGGTGATCAGGACCTCCCTCGCCCCCCAGCTGTGGAGCAGCTTCGCCGCCTCCGCCCGGTCCGCCAGGCCGGTGAGAATCTCCGCCTCGGCGGCGTCGGTTTTCAGGTAGTCGATACAGGGCAGGTATTCCCGTTTCTCCGCCCAGTCGTGGAAGGCCATGGTCTTGTCCGGCTCCACGTGCCGCAGCAGGCACTGGACGTCCACCGCCACTTTGCCGTGCTTCGCCGCCTCGGCGAAGAGGGGGCCGTCGAAATCGCCGTAGACCAGGCCCGCGAAGTGGTAGATCTTCGTCTCGATGTCCGGCAGCTCGTCGAACCGGAACGGGTCGCAGACCCCCATGGAGGTGCAGGACCGCTTCTCCTTGTCGGCGGTGAAGTACTGGTTGCGGATGGAGCAGGTGGCCTTGGAAGACTTCCAATAGAGGTCCGCCCCGGAGTCCCGGAAGCGCTCCTCCACGTCGGCGTCGGCGGGGTTCAGCTTGGTGAAGAGGGCGGTCTTGTTCCCGCTCCTCGCCGCCGCGAAGCCGGAGGCCACCACGGCCCCGCCCACTTCCTTCCGCTCGTTTCCCTGGTAGTCGATGTTGTGGTCCAGGGACACCGGACCGATCACCAGAACATCATATTGCTGTTTCACGCGCATTCACTCCTTCCTGTCAATTGGCCTTGGCCGCTCTCGCCTTATAGTTCTTCCAGGCGAACAGCAGCACGGAGCCCACCGCGATGAGGATGAACGCGCAGCTGATGGGCCGGGTGAAGAAGATCTTGAAGCTGCCCTCGGAGATGACCATGGCCCGGCGGAAATTCTTCTCCGCCAGGGGGCCCAGGACGATGCCCAGCAGGATGGGTACCAGCTGGAAGTCCATGCGCCGCAGGAAGTAGGCCACGATGCCGAAGATCAGGATGATGAAGATGTCATAGACCCGGTTGTTGGTGGAATACGCGCCGGCGATGCAGAAGGTCATGACAATGGGGGCCAGGATCTCATAGGGAATCCGGGTGATATGGGCGTAGAAGCGGGTGAAGACGTTGCCGATGATGTACATGAAGACGTTCACCACAATCAGGCCCAGCATGATGGCGTAGAGGATGTTCCCCTGCTCGGCGAAGAGGGTGGGGCCGGGGACCATGCCGTGGAGCATGAACGCGCCCATGAGAATGGCCGTGGCCCCGTCGCCGGGGACGCCCAGGGTCAGCATGGGGATCATGGTCGCGCCGCAGGCGCCGTTGTTGGCGGACTCCGAGGCGGCCACGCCCTCGATCTCGCCGTGACCAAAGGTCTCCGGGTGCTTGGAGGACTGCTTGGTCTGGTTGTAGGCGATGAAGGCCGCCAGGCCGCCGCCGGTGCCGGGGGTGGCGCCGATGATGACGCCGATGAGGGAGCCCAGGCCGATGGGCTTCCAGCAGCGGCGGTACTCGTCTCTGGTGATTTTATCCTTGGTGATGGCGCTGGCGCTGATGGTTTTGTGGTCCGTTTTGGGGTTGTACTTGGACTTCATCAAAATCTCCGAGATGGCGAACATGCCGATCAGGGCGATGATGAGGTCAATGCCCGCCATGAGCTTTCGCTGTCCGAAGATGAAGCGGGCCGTGCCGCTGATGTTGTCCACGCCCACCGTGGCCATGAAGAGGCCGATGCAGGCGCCGATGAGCCCCTTGAAGATGCTGTTGTTGGACACGCCGGCGATGACGGACAGGCCGAAGACCGCCAGGGCGAAATACTCCGCCGGGCCAAAGAGCAGGGTGATCTTGGCGATCAGCGGGGCCAGGAACAGCAGGGCGAAGGCGCTGATGAGCCCTCCGATGGTGGAGGCGAACAGGGCCATTTGCAGCGCCTTGAACGCCTGGCCCTTCACGGTCATGGGATAGCCGTCAAAGAGCGTGGCGGCGTTGGCGGAGGTGCCGGGGGTGTTGATGAGAATTGCCGTAATGGACCCGCCGTAGGTGCCGCCGCAGTAAATCGCCAGCAGCATCAGAATGGCCATGGTGGGGTCCATGCCGTAGGTCAGGGGGATGCAGAGGATGATGCCAAGGTCGGAGGTCAGACCCGGGATGGCCCCCACCACGATGCCGATGGCAAGCCCCAGAGGGATGACCAGCAGGTTCTGCCACTGCATCAGGATGCTCAGTCCACCTAAAAATTGTTCCATAAGCGGTCTCCTTTCCAATCAGGGCAGAGAGACATGGAGCAGCACCTTGAACACATAGTACACGATGCCCACCATGGCCAGAGGGATGGCGTAATAGTACCACTTCCGGGCGCCGTAGTAGATCATCACCGCCAGCACCAGCAGCACCGTGGAAACCACGAAGCCCAGGGGCTGGATGATCAGGCAGTAGGCCACCAGGAAGAGGCAGTAGACGATGGAGCGCAGCTCCTTTTTGAAAGCGTCGGAGCGGAAGGAGTCCCCGGTGATCACCAGCTCCTTTTTCTCCTTGGCGAACAGGCCCTCCAGCAGCAGCCCCACGGCAAAGAGGAACATCCCGCCGATGGCGATGCGGGGCAGGGTCTGGGCGTTGACGGCTCCCTTCTCCATGGTCTGGATCTGGGAGGGGATCAGCAGCCAGAGCACGGCCCCCACAACGGCGAAGACCGCGCCGGAGATAATCTCCGTATTGTATCTGATTTTCATTGCGTTTACCTCATTTTGAGAGTGGGCGCCCCATAGCCCTGCGTGGGTATGGGGCGCCGGAAAATCACTGGACCAGCGGGATGTACTTGGCCATGGCATCGGTCTGGGCGGACACCATGCCCAGAATCTCGGAGGAATCGGCCTCCCAGGCGGCCATGCCCATGTCGGCCATGAACTTCTGGAAGTCGGGCTCGGCGTAGACCTTCAGGACGAAGTCCCGGAGAATCTCCTGCTTCTCCGCGTCCACGGTGGAGCGGACGGCGAAGTAGTCCATGCCGGTGAACTCAATGTCGATGCCCTGATCCTTGAAGGAGGGGATGTGGCCGATGCCTTCCACATCCAGCCCCTCGGGGATGAAGGTGCCCAGGCAGTTCAGCTCGCCGTTGATGACGTAGTCCCGATAGGTCGGGGGAGAGCCGATGGCCACGTCCACGTGGCCGCCCACCAGGGCGTTGATGGCCTCCTGGCCGCCGTCGTAGGGAACCGCCTCGGAGGCGATGCCCAGGGTGGCGAACAGGGCGGAGATCATGGTGAAGCTGTCGTTGCCGGGGCCGCCGGTGGTGGCGTATTTCACCGTGTTTCCGGCGTTGGCGTAGTCGATCAGGCCCTGGATGTCCGTGATGCCGCTGGAGGCCTGGGTGAGGATGACGAACTCGGTGATGCGGATGCCCACCAGGGGGGTGATGTCCTCAATGGTGTAGTCCACGCTGATGAAGCTGGGGGTCAGGGAGAACAGAGGGCCGTTGCAGCAGAAGAGGGTGTAGCCGTCGTCCGCCGCCTCCAGGAAGTCGTTCATGCCGATGGTGCCGGAGCCGCCGGTGTGGTTCTCCACGATCATGGGCACGCCCAGGAACTTGTCGCTGTAGGAGGCGATCTGCCGGGTGATCACGTCGGGGCCGCCGCCCAGGCTCCAGGGCTGGATGATCTTGATCTCCTTCTCGGGCCACTTGGCGTCCGTGGAGGAGCCGCCGCTGGGCTGGGCGCTCTGAGCGGGCTGGCTGCCGCCGCCGGAGCTGTCGGAACCGCCGGAGCCGCCGCCGCAGGCCGCCAGGCTCAGGACCATGAGGAGGGCGAGGGCGAGAGACATCAGTTTCTTCATCATTTCTTTCTCCTTTTCATTTGTTTTTTATAAATTCAGGCGTGATCCCGCCGGAATCTATGTTGAGGTTGATTGCCTGGAAGCCGTCAGGCTGCGAGAAGTAGGGGGGATAGCTTCGCTCGTCGGAAAAGAGGAACTTCGGGGGATGGGGCGCCCGCCACTGGGTCAGGCGCTGATAGACCTGGGGATTGGCGCTGTTGTAGCGGCGGTCGGAGCTGGCGGTTGTAATGACGTACTCCAAGGGCATATCCCGCATGAATTGTTCCGAAATTGAATCGATTTGTCCATGATGCGGCAATTTGAGAACGTTCCCATTTTCAAGTAAAAAAGAAGGGACCTCGTCCCACTCTCGGGGACAGCTGTCTGCCGCCGCCAGGAACACGGCCGTTCCCGTCTCAAACCGCAGCAGCATGCTGGTCTGATTCGAGACGGCGTCCAGCTTCGCGAGGAGCTCTGTTGCCGCGGCCTCCTGGTCGGCGGAGGCATAGGCCGCTTCCACCAGCTCCATGTAGGCGCGGACGGTCTGGGGCTTGGGGGCCAGGACCCGCGCGGTGAGCTCCGGGCTCAAGCGGAGGACGTCTCCCGGACCGACGACGGTGACGGCCGTTCCGGCTTCCCTGGCCCGCAGGAGAATCCGGCGGTAGGCATTCAGGGCATTCGTGTACAGGGGGACGCTTCGGAAGGCGTCCGGTGCCGGATGGAGCTCACAGCCCCGGAGGAACGGCTCCACGGGATAAGGGACATACAGCCGCTTTACGGAACACCGCTCGAATACGGGCTCCAGGCCGCAGACGTGGTCCTCGTGGATGTGGGAGATCAGCACGGCATCCAGCTGGGTGACGTTTTCCCGCCGCAGATAGTCCGCCGCCCGGACGCGGTAGGGATCTCCGTCGAATTCCGATTCCAAAGCGCTTCCCCCGTCCAGCAGGGCGGCGAAGCCGCCGGAGTCCCGGAACAGGATGGCGTCGCCATAGCCCACGTTGATGAAGGTAATCTGCATCGCTTCACCTCTTTTCTATGTTGGATTTATTCCAAAAGAATCTGCCGCGCTAACTGGATCTTCGCACGATCAATTCCGTGGGAATCTCGATCCGCGTCTCGGCGGAGGGGTTGCCCTCGATCAGGTCAAAGAGCTTTTCCGCCGCCAGCCGTCCCATCTGGTCCATGTCGATGCGGACCGTGGTCAGCTCCGGCTCCACAACGCGGCTGACCGAGCTGTCGTCGAAGCCCACGACGGCCATGTCCTTCGGGATGCGCAGGCCGGCCCGGATTACCGCCTTCATGGCGCCCGCCGCGACGGTGTCGTTGGTGCAGAATACGGCGGTGGGACGCTCCTCCAGCTTCAGCAGGCGGGACATGGCTTCCTCCCCCGCCTCCAGCGTAGGCTCGATCTCCAGGATATACCGAGGGTTCGCCTCCAGGCCCCGCCGAGCCAGGGTGTCGAAATAGCCTTGATAGCGGGCCTCGTTGACCTGGGGGGAAAACCGCCCGGCCAGGAGGCCGATCCTGCGGTGTCCTCGCTCATACAGGTGCTCTACGGCGCTCACCGCGCCCTCGTAATGGCTGGTGGTGATGCAGAGCAGGCCCTCCATATCCAGGACATTATTCAGCAGCACCACTGGGATTTTCTGCTCCCGCAGCCTGCCGATCACCTCGGGGCTTGCCTCGCCCACAAAGATGACCCCGTCCATCTGCTTCTTGATGTACACCTCGCCGTTGGGCAGCTGGACGTCCTGATTCGTCATGACGAACACGCTGTAGTTCCGGCGGGCGCTCTCCCGCATGACGGCCTCCAGAATGGGGGAGTAGAAGGGATTCAGTATGGCGGGAGACTGCTTTTCGTGGATGATAAAGGCGATGTTTTCCGTCCGCTGCCGGACCATGGCCCGGGCGATGGCGTTTGGTGTGTAGTTCAGGCTTTTCGCCGCGGCGTATATTTTGCGCTTGGCCTTCTCGCTCACGCAGTCCGGCTCGGTGTAGGCGCGGGAGACGGTCGCTTTCGAGTACCCGCATTTTTTCGCTACGTCAATGATGGTGGACGCCATATGTCCTCCTGTTGAGAACGTTCTCATTTCGGTGTTGACATAAGCATACTCTAATTTTTGGAAAAAAGTCAATAGTAACTTCCCCCCTCGACACATTTTTGGGGGATATTCCAAAATCAGCCATTTCGTTTTGGCAAATTACCTTAACATCAATCCCTCAGGCAGAGACAGAGCGGGCCGCTCAAGGCGGAAATCCGCCTTGAGCGGCCCGTCCGCCCTGGCATATACATCGGTAAATATAAAGACGTTCTCTTGCCGCTGCTCGCGAGTCCGCACTCCCCTCAGAAGCCCCCGGCGGCGTTCAGGAGGCGGATCAGCTCCTCCTTCCCCGTCCCCTTCTCGGCGGAAAAGGGCAGAAGAACGTCCCCCTCTCCCAGCTCCAGGGTCTCCCGGATCAGGGCCAGGGCCGGGTCAATCTGGCTCTTTTTCAGCTTATCCAGCTTGTTGGCCGCTACGATCTCCGGACAGCCCGTCTCCCGGAACCAGCCGTGCATGGTCAGATCATTGGCCGTGGGCTTGTGCCGGGCGTCCACAATCAATACGCCGGCGGTGATATGGGCCTCCTGAAAATAGCTCTCCATCAGGCGGCCCCAGCGCTCCTTCTCCGCCTTGGATACCTTGGCGTAGCCGTAGCCCGGCAAATCCACCAGGTAGGCCCGGCCGTCCACCAGGTAGTAATTCACCTGGGTGGTCTTCCCCGGGGAGGAGCCCACATAAGCCAGGTTCTTCCGGCCCAGGAGGCGGTTGATCACCGAGGATTTCCCCACGTTGGACCGGCCCGCAAAGGCAAACTGGGGCAGGCCGTCCCAGAGAAACTGCTCCCTGGTCCCGGCGGAGCGGACAAATTCCGCCTTTCCAAAGTTGATGGGCATGATTCCCCCTCCTTTACTGCCGGAGAACGGCTTCCGCCTTCTCCCGGGCCATGGGGGCGAAGAGCGGCTCGGCTGTCTCCTCCCGGGCCGTCTCCGGCATGGGGGTCAGCGCGGCGTCGAAAACCTGATCGATGGTCTCCACCGGGATGAACTTCAGCGCCGCCCGAACCGTCTGGTCGATCTCCTCCAGGTCCCGCACGTTGTCCTTGGGGATCAGCACCGTGCCGATGCCGCTGCGCAGGGCGGCCATGGTCTTCTCCTTCAAACCGCCGATGGCCAGCACCCGGCCCCGGAGGGTCACCTCCCCCGTCATGGCGATGCCCGCCTTGACCTTCCGGTCCGTCAGGGCGGAGAGCATGGCCGTGGTCACGGCAATGCCCGCCGAAGGGCCGTCCTTGGGCACCGCGCCCTCGGGGAAGTGGACGTGGATGTCCTTGTTTTTGTAAAACTCCGCCTCCACGTCCAGCACCGCCGCCCGGCTGCGAATGCAGCTCAGGGCCGCCTGGGCGGACTCCTTCATCACGTCGCCTAAGTTTCCGGTGAGCTCCAGCTTGCCGGTGCCCTCCATCACGTTGACTTCCACTTCCAGAATCTCTCCGCCGGTCTCCGTCCACGCCAGGCCGTTGACCACGCCCACCTCCTCGCGCACCGTGTGCAGGGCGGGCGGATAGGGCTGGCAGTCCAGGAATTTAGGCAGCTCCGCCTCGGTCACCGTGACCCGTTTCGTCTCTCCGGAGACCAGCTTCATGTCCGTCTTCCGGCACAGGGCCGCAATGCGGCGCTCCAGGAGACGGACGCCGGACTCCCGGGTGTAGTCCCGGATGATGGCCCGGAGCACGCCGTCGTCCACCCGGAGGGAGGACTTTTTCAGGCCGTGCTCCGCCAGCTGCTTGGGCAGCAGGTGGCGCCGGGCGATTTCCACCTTCTCTTCGTCGGTGTAGCTGCTGAGGCGGATGACCTCCATCCGGTCCAGCAGGGGCTGGGGGATGGTGTCCGTGGTGTTGGCCGTGGTGATGAACATGACCCGGCTCAGGTCCACGGGAATCTCCATATAGTGGTCCCGGAAAGCGTGGTTCTGCTCGCTGTCCAGCACCTCCAGCAGGGCGGAGGCCGGGTCTCCCCGGTAGTCGTTCCCCAGCTTGTCGATCTCGTCCAGCAGCAGCAGGGGGTTCATGGACCCGCCCCGGATGATGGCGTCGATGACCCGGCCGGGCATGGAGCCGATGTACGTCCGGCGGTGGCCCCGGATGTCCGCCTCGTCCCGGACGCCGCCCAGGCTCAGCCTGGCCAGCTTCCGGTTCAGCGCCTTGGCGACGCTGATGGCGATGGAGGTCTTGCCCACCCCCGGCGGGCCCACCAGGCAGAGGATCTGGCCCTTGCCCTTGGGGTTCATCTGCCGGACGGCGATGGTCTCCAAAATGCGTTCCTTCACCTTCGCCAGGCCGAAGTGGTCCTTTTCCAGCACCTTCCGGGCGGCCTCCACGCTGACCCGCTCCCGGGTCTCGGTATTCCAGGGCATCTCCAGACACACGTCCAGGTAGTTCCGGATCACCGACGCCTCGGCGCTGCCGTAGGGCTGGCGGGAGAGCTTCCCCGCCTCCTTCAAAAGGTGCTTCTCCGCCTCTTCCCCCAGGTGCAGCTCCAAAATTTTGCGGCAGTAATCCTCCACCTCGTCCTCATCGTCGTCTTCCCCCAGCTCGTTCTGGAGGACCCGAATCTGAGTGCGGAGGATCTGGTCCCGCTGGGTGCGGATCAGCTGGTCCCGGATCTTGCCCTCCATCTCGTGCTCAAAGCCCAGGATGCTGCACTCCCGGGCCAGAAGGCCGTTCAGCTTCCGCAGGCGGACGAAGGGGGCCAGCTCCTCCAGGATCTCCTGCTTGTCCGTGTGCCGCAGGGGAATGTTCTGGGTGATGAAATCCGCCAGACGGCCCACGTCCCGGCTGTCCATCACGGCGGTGAGGATTTCCTCCGGGACGGTACCCGAGAGCTGGGCGTACTCGCTGAACAGGCTCCAGGCCTGACGGAGCAGGGCCTCCGCCCGGGGGCTCCGGGCCTCGGAGGGGGGCTCCTCCGGCAGCTCCTCAATGTTGGCCTGGAGGTAGGGAGAGGACTGCCACAGCCGCCGCAGCCGGGCCCGCCGGCGGCCCTCCACCATGACCCGGGCCGAGCCGGAGGACAGGCGGAGAATCTGCCGGATATGGGACACCGTGCCGATCTGGTACAGGTCCTTCTCCTCCGGATGCTCCACGCCGATTTCCCGCTGGGTGACCAGGAAGACCTCCTGCTCCCCCTCCATGGCCCGCTCCAGAGCGGCGATGGAGATGGGGCGTTCCACATCAAAGGTCAGATTCATGTGAGGAAATACCGTCAGGCCCCGGAGGGCCAGCACCGGCATATTCATCGTGATGGGTTCCATAGGCGTCATAGGGGGTTCACGCTCCTTTCCAGGGGCTGGAAAATAATGGCAAAGAATGGAATCGGGCCTTACAGCCCGAGAGGAAGGGACGTTACTCCCTTCCTCTCTTCCGATCCGGCGGAACGCCGGATGCGCTTTTGTATCAGGACGCGGACTTGGGGGGGCGGGCCTTGCCGCTCTTGCCCGGGTTCAGCTTCACGGAGTAGCTTACCTTCTCCGGGTCCTTCGTCAGGATGGGCTGTCCCGTGCCGTCCACGCAGTCCTTGGTGATGACGGCCTTGACGATGGTGGGGTCCGAGGGGATGTCGTACATGATCTGGGTCAGCATCCTCTCCATGACGGCCCGGAGGCCCCGGGCGCCGATGTTCCGCTCGATGGCCTTGTCGGCGATGGCGTCCAGCGCCTCGGCCTCAAACTCCAGCTCCACGTCGTCGTATTCCAGCAGCTTCTTGTACTGCTTCACCAGGGCGTTCTTGGGCTCCTGGAGGATGCGCACCAGGTCCTCCCGGCGAAGGCCGTTCAGCGGCGCGATGACCGGCAGGCGGCCCACCAGCTCGGGAATGATGCCGTATTTCAGGATGTCGTGGGGCTGGACCTCGTGGAGGATCTTGCTCAGGTCCTTGTCCTTTTTGCCCTGGATGTTGGCGCCGAAGCCGATGCTCTTCTGGTCCAGGCGCTTTTCGATGATCTTCTCCAGCCCGTCGAAGGCGCCGCCGCAGATGAACAGGATGTTTTTCGTGTTCATCTGGATGAACTCCTGGTGGGGGTGCTTCCGGCCGCCCTGGGGCGGGACGTTGGCCACGGTCCCCTCCACGATCTTCAGCAGCGCCTGCTGCACGCCCTCGCCGGAGACGTCCCGGGTGATGGAGGTGTTTTCGCTTTTCCGGGCGATCTTGTCGATCTCGTCCACGTAGATGATGCCGTGCTCGGCCCGCTCCACGTCGAAGTCCGCCGCCTGGAGCAGGCGGAGGAGGATGTTCTCCACGTCGTCACCCACGTAGCCCGCCTCAGTGAGGGTGGTGGCGTCGGCAATGGCGAAGGGCACCTTCAAAATCTTGGCCAGGGTCTGGGCGAAGAGGGTCTTGCCGGAGCCCGTGGGGCCCAGCATCAGGATGTTGCTCTTCTGGAGCTCCACGTCCTCGTCACCGCCGAAGAAGATGCGCTTGTAGTGGTTGTACACCGCCACGGACAGGGCGATCTTCGCCTCCTCCTGGCCGATGACATACTGGTCCAGCACATCCCGGATCTCCCGGGGCGTGGGCAGCTGGTCCGGCAGGTCCTCCAGCGCCGGGGCGTCGGGCTCAAAGCCGTCGTTCAAAATGCTCATGCACAGGTGGACGCACTCGTCGCAGATGCGCACGCCGGGACCCTGTATCATACGGTGAATCTGCTGCTCGTGCTTGCCGCAGAAGGAACACCGCAGGGTCTTCTTGCCGTCGTCGTTCATGGTTTCTACCTCTCTATCGGGGATGGGGCTTTGCGCTTAGGCCTCGTCCTTTTTCTCTTCTTTATTGACCAAAATCTTGTCGATCAGGCCAAACTCCTTGGCCTCCTCGGCGCTCATGAAGTTGTCCCGCTCGCAGGCGTCGGTGACCTCCTCGATGGACCGGCCCGTGTTCTCCGCCAGGATGCGGTTCATCCGCTTCTTGATGGTCTCCAGCCGCTTCAAGTGGATGGCCATGTCGGTGATCTGGCCTTGGGTGCCGGCGGAGGGCTGATGGATCATGATCTCCGCGTTGGGCAGGGCGATGCGCTTGCCCTTGGTCCCCGCGGAGAGCAGGAACGCGCCCATGCTGGCCGCCATACCCACACAGATGGTGGACACGTCGCACTTGACGTACTGCATGGTGTCGTAGATGGCCATGCCGTCGGTGACGGAGCCGCCGGGGCTGTTGATATACAGCTGGATGTCCTTGTCGGGGTCCTGGGCCTCCAGATAGAGGAGCTGGGCCACAATCAGGCTGGCCGTGGTGGCGTTGACCTCCTCGCCCAGGAACACGATCCGGTCGTTCAGCAGCCGGGAGAAAATGTCATAGGACCGCTCGCCCCGGTTGGTCTGCTCAACTACGTAGGGAACTAAACTCAATTTGAAAACCTCCAGTCTTTTGTAGACGCCGTTTCCGCCGGGAATGGAGCGCGCCCCAGCGCCCGGCGGTTATGCCCATATAACCATTTTCACATGATACCACAGGCATCATGTGAAAATGTGTCGAATCTGTGAATCCGCGAGTAAAGATTCGGCTTATTCGGCGTCCTTCGGCTCCTCGGGCTCTTCCGTCTTCTTCTTCCGAGGCTTCCGGGCGGGCTTTTTCTCCTCCGCGGCCGGCTCCGCGCCCTCGGCGGCGGGCTCCTCGGCCTTCTTCTTGCGGGGCTTCCGGGCGGGCTTCTTCTCCTCGGCGGCGGGCTCTTCCGCGAGCTTCGCCTCCTCAGCGGGCTTCTCCTCCGGCTTGACGGCGGTGGCGCTCTCCGTCACCACATCGATGGCCCGGCGGCTGCAGACCTGGTCCTTCACCTGATCCGCCTGGATGTACTTCTTCACCATCTCCTCATCCATGCCGAACTGCTCCGCCAGCTTCTTGTATTCTTCTTCCACGTCCTCGTCGCTGGCCTCGATGTTCTCGGCCTTGATGATGGCCATGACGGCCAGGTCCATCTTCACCTGGCGCAGGGCGGGCTCCTTGGCGTCTTCCAGCAGCTTGGACTCCTGGATGCCGGTCATCTGGAGGTACTGGTCGTAGGGGATGCCCTGCTGGGCGATCTGGGTGCGGAAGTTCTCCACGAACTGCCGGGCCTGGCCCTCCACCATGGCGTCGGGGATCTCGGCGGTGATATTCGCCGCCACCTGCTCCATTAGCGCGTCCTCAAAGCCCCGCTGGGCGTCCTTCTCCCGCTCCTCTTTGATCTGCTTCTCCAGGTCCGCCTTCAGCTCGTCCAGGGTGTCGAACTCAGAGACGTCCTTGGCGAACTCGTCGTCCAGGGCGGGGACTTCCTTCTCCTTCACCTCGTGGCACTTGACCTTGAAGACCACGGCCTTTCCGGCCAGGTCCGCGTGGTAGTCCTCGGGGAAGGTAATATCGATGTCTTTCTCGTCGCCGGCCTTCATGCCGGCCACCTGCTCCTCAAAGCCGGGGACAAAGCTGTGGGACCCCAGCTCCAGGCTGTGGTTGGTCCCCTTGCCGCCGTCGAAGGGCTTGCCGTCCAGGAAGCCCTCGAAGTCGATGACGGCGGTGTCGCCCTCCTTGGCCTCCCGCTCCACGGACACCAGGCGGGTGTTCCGGTCGGTGAGGGTCTGGAGGCGGCGGTCCACGTCCTCGGCGGTGACCTGGACCTCCTCCTTGGGGGCGGTCAGACCCTTATACTGGCCCAAAGTGACCTCGGGATACACGGGCGCGACAGCCTTGAAGGTAAAGCCCTGCCGGGTGCACTCGCCCACCAGCTCCACGGAGGGATAGCCCACCACCTGGAGCTCCTTCTCCTTCACGGCGGCCTCGTAGGCGTCGGGGAAGGCGATGTTGATGGCCTCGTCGAAGAACACCTCCGCGCCGTACATGCCCTCGATGATCTTCCGGGGGGCCTTGCCGGGGCGGAAGCCGGGGACGTTGATCTTGCCCCGCATCTTCCGGTACGCCTTTTCCATGGCGGCCTCGAACGCGGGGGCCTCTACTTCGATGGTCAGCGCGACCTGGCTTTTCTTGATCTTCTCGCAGCTTTTCACACTCATGTCTGTTTTCCTCCGTTCATTCCCGGCGCTCAAAACGCACTCCGCCGGGCAAATCAGTATTCTATCAGAAAAAAATTGAAAATTCCAGTCCTTTTTCTTTCAATCGCAAATTTTTTTTGGAACAAAGCCCAGATAGTCGGCGGAGATCAGGGAAAACTCCGTTTCCCCCCGCCTTCCCTCCAGCCTCCGCCGAATGGCGTGGCCGTGGAGATGGCCGTAGCAGCACAGGGAAACGCGGTACTTTTCCAGGGTTTCCAGGATCTCCGGGCACTCGTAGCCCTGGTAAATGGGCGGGTAGTGAAGGAAGCAGAGAATGGGCCTCTCCCCCGCCGCCTTCAGGGACGCTTCCAGCCGCCCCACTTCCCGGTTCAGGACCTTCACGTTGTGGGCGTCCTCCTCCAAAAACCAGCCCCGGGTGCCGCAGACGGCGTAGTCCCCATAGAACACGCAGCTGTTGTGGAGAATGTCCAGGGTATGGATGCCCTTCTCGTCGAAGAAGCGGTGGAGCTTGGCGGCGGTGGTCCACCAGTAGTCGTGGTTGCCCTTCACCAGATACTTCTTACAGGGGAACTGGTCCAGGAATTTGAAATCCGCCTCGGCCTCCTCCAGGCTCATGCCCCAGGAGGTGTCCCCCGCCAGGACCAGCACGTCCTCCGCCGTCAGGGCGGAGAGGCTTTCCCCGATGCGGTCCACATAACCCTCCCAGGCGGAACCGAAAACCTCCATGGACTTGTCCGCCGACAGGGAGAGGTGCAGGTCCCCGATGGCATAGAGGGCCATTATTTCAAAAACTCCAGCACCACGTTGTCCATCTCCGCCTTTTCCGCCGTCAGGTCGAAGCGCCGCTTCTTTCCCTTCAAGGCCGCCAGCCGCCGGGGCACCGGCACGCCGGATACCGCGTGCAGCTGGTCCAGCAGCTCCACGCCGTCCCCCTTGGGGGTCTCGCCGACGGCCCGAAGGACATGGTCGCAGAATTTATAAGGAGAGGCGGTGGAGACAAAGACCGTCGGAGTTTTGTCCCCGGTCTCTTTCCGGTACTGCGCCAGCACCCCCGCCGCCACGGCGGTATGGGTGTCGATGAGATAGCCGTACTCCTGATCATACCGGGCGATGGTCTCCGTGGTGCCCGCCTCGTCGCAGAAGCCGCCCCAGAACTGCTCGTTCAGGGCCGCCTTGATCTTCTCCGAGACCTCGTACTTCCCGCTCTTTCCCAGGGCCTCCATGTAGCCCCGGACCTCCTCGTCGTTCTCCCCGGAGAGGTCGAACAGCAGCCGCTCCAGGTTGCTGGAGACCAGGATGTCCATGGAGGGGCTCATGGTGGTGTGGAAGGGCCGGTTTTTATCGTACACGCCGGTGCGGAGGAAGTCTGTCAGCACGTCGTTCTTGTTGGAGGCGCAGATCAGCTTCCCAACGGGCAGGCCCATGCGCTTTGCGTAATAGGCCGCCAGGATGTCCCCGAAGTTGCCGGTGGGGACGCAGAAGTTCACCTTGTCCCCCATCTGAATTTCCCCGTCCCGCAGCAGGTCGCAGTAGGCGGAGATGTAGTACACCACCTGGGGCAGGATACGGCCCCAGTTGATGGAGTTGGCGGAGGAGAGAAGATAGCCCCGGTCCGCCAGGGTCTTCCGAATCGACTCGTCGGAGAAAATGCGCTTCACGCCCGCCTGGGCGTCGTCGAAGTTGCCGACGACGGCGCAGACGCCGACGTTGGCCCCGTCCTGGGTGACCATCTGGGCCTCTTGAACCTTGGACACGCCGTCCTTGGGGTAGAAGACCATAATTTTCGTCTGGGGCACGTCGGCGAAGCCCTCCATGGCGGCCTTGCCGGTGTCGCCGGAGGTGGCCACCAGGATGCAGACCGTCTTGTCCTCCCCGGTCTTGCGGAGGGCGGCGGAGAGCAGCTGGGGCAGCATCTGGAGGGCCATGTCCTTGAAGGCGGAGGTGGGGCCGTGCCACAGCTCCAGACAGTGGGTGGAGCCGTCCACCTTCCGCAGGGGGGCGGCGGCGGGGTGGTCGTACTTGTCGGGGCCGTAGGCGTTGCGGGCAAAGGCCAGCAGCTCCTCCTCGCTGTAATCCGTCAGGTAGAGGGCCATGACCCTGGCGGCCCGCTCCTGATAGGAGGCCCCGGCCAGGCTCTTCAAAAACGCCTCGTCAATCTGGGGAATGCCCTCCGGGGTCAGCAGCCCGCCGTCCCGGGAGAGGCCCAGCTTCACGGCCTCCGCCCCGGTGACCCGCAGGGCGCGGTCTCTGGTGCTCAAATACTTCATGTCTTGTATCTCACCTTTCCGATGTAATTGTGTAATCTATGCAAAGGCGTCTTCCAGGTACTCCACCCGGAGACCGCCGTCTTTTCCCTCGTAGATCTCCGCCACGTCGAAGCGGGCGGGGCAGTCCAAACCGTGAAATCCCATATAGAGATTTGCGGCCCGGCGGAGGCGCTCCCGCTTCCGCCCGTCCACGAACTCCCGGGGCAGGCCGATGGAGCCGGGTCCCCGGCGCTTCACCTCCACGAAGCAGAGGACGCCCTCCGGCGACCGGCACACGATGTCCAGCTCTCCAAAGCGGCAGCGCCACTGGCGGTTTAATATAGTATAGCCTTGTTCCTCCAAATAGCGGGCGGCCAGGGCCTCCCCCTGGTCCCCGGAGGCCTTTGTCCGGCTCATGTCCTCCTCGCCTCCCACTTTTTCAGAAAGGTCTTCCGGTGGGCCGGACAGGGGCCGTATTCGTCCAGGGCCGCGTAATGGGCTTTCGTGCCGTAGCCCTTGTGCCGGGCGAAACCGTACTGGGGATAGAGGGCCTCCAGCTCCCGGGAGACATAGCGGTCCCGGCTGACCTTGGCCAAAATGGACGCGGCGGCGATGGAGGCGCTTTTCCCGTCGCCGCCCACCAGGGTGACATGGGGGGCCTCAATCGCAATCCGGCTGCCGTGGTCCCGATTGCCGTCGATGAGGCAGAGGTCCGGCTTGACGGGCAGGCCGTCGATGGCCCTCTGCATGGCCAGCATCCGGGCGTTGAGGATGTCGATTTCGTCGATCTCCTCCGCAGTTGCGAACGCCACGCTCCACGCCTCCGCCTGGGCGGTGATGAGGTCATAGAGGGCCTCCCGTTTTTTCCCGGCCAATTTCTTGGAATCATTAAGACCGGGAATTTCAACCTCCCGGGGAAGGATAACGGCGGCGGCGTACACCGGCCCCGCCAAGGGCCCCGCCCCCGCCTCGTCCACGCCGCAGAGGAGGCGATAACCCTTATTCCACTGTTCCCGCTCCGGGGTCCACAGGTCCATGGGGTGTCGCTCCTCTCTGTCTGGCCCGGTGGTGGAGCCAGACGAAATAGATGAAATGAATCAGGCAGAACAGCAATATGGCCGACCAGTCCACACCAAACCGGAGGCTTCCCCTCAATCCCGCCAGCTCGTCAAACAGCAGCCAGGAAAAGGCCAAGAGCTGAAACAGCGGCGTCAGCAACGAGCACAGCACCCCAACCACCAGGGCCCAATCCAGGGACAAGCGCAGCGTCGCCACCAAAAGCGCTCCCAGGGCCAGCGCGGCGCTGAACGCCCAGTACCACTTCGCGACGCGGAGCAGCCCCGGCCTCCCGCCGGCAAGCCATATGTCCAGGGCCAGCAGGCCCAGGAGCCAAACCGCCAGCAGGACCCAGGTCCAGCTGGTATACGTCTGATAAAGGCTGTGCAGAAACGCCTGGACGCTGGCGTAGACGTGCAGGGCCGCCCAGCCAACAGCCGCGAAATCGGCGGCGGACCACCGCTTGTTGTCTCCCATTACGGCGCCTCCAGCGTGAATCGCCCCAGCTTGCCGGAGCGGAACTCGTCCAGCAGAATCTTCGCCATGCGTTCGGTATCCACCTCACCGCCGGAAATAAGAAATCCCCGCCGCCGCCCGGCGGCCTCCAGCAGGCGGTATCCAAAAGCCACGTCGTTCTCGTCCCCCTCCCGCGCCGGGAGGGCGGAGAGCTTGTAGCCGGTTTTCAGCGCCTCCGGGTACATCTCCGCCAGATACGCCATCAAATGGCACCCCAGGGTCTCCGTGTCCAGGATCTCATCCTTCACCGCCCCGGTAAAGGCAAGATGCAGCCCCACGTCCTGATCATCCAGCTTGGGCCAGAGGATGCCGGGGGTGTCCAGCAGCTCCAGTCCCCGGTCAACGGGCACCCACTGCTTGGAGCGGGTCACTCCGGGACGGTCCTCCGCCTTGGCGGTCTTCCGGCCCGCGATCTTATTGATAAAGGTGGACTTCCCCACGTTGGGGATGCCCAGGACCATGACCCGGACCACCCGGCCCGTCTGGCCTTTCTCCGCGTAGGCGCGGAGCTTGTCCGCCAGCAATTCCCGGACGGCGGCGGAAAACCTGGCCGTGCCCGCGCCGCTCTTGGCATCCGTCTCCAGCACGGCCCAGCCCTGTTCCCGGAAGTAAGCCGTCCAAGCCTTGGTGGCCTCCCGGTCCGCCTGGTCCGCCCGGTTCAGGACCACCAGGCGGGGCTTCCCCGCCGTCAGGCCGTCCACGTCCGGGTTCCGGCTGGACCGGGGGATGCGGGCGTCCAGAATCTCGCAAACCGCATCTACATGTTTCAATTGCTCCCCGATCATCCGGCGGGTCTTCGCCATGTGCCCGGGATACCATTGGATCTCCACTAGCCGATTCCTCCGATTCGTCCGTAGTCCCGGACGCCCGTTTCGGCGTCCGGGCCCGGGAGGGCCAGGAACACCGCCCGGCCGATGATATAGCGCACGTCGATGGTGCCCAGCTGGTCCGACCGGCTGTCGGTGGAGCGGTTGCGGTTGTCCCCCATGACAAAGACGCAGCCCTCCGGCACCGTCAGGGGAAACTCCGTCCCCTCCGGCGTGAACGTCAGCTCGTTGATGTAGTCCTCGTGAAGGCGCCGGCCGTCCACATAGACCACACCGGAACCGAAGTCGATGTCCACCACCTGACCCTCCACGGCGATGACCCGCTTGACGATGGGCGTGGGGAGGAAACTCTCCTTCCGCAAGACCACGATGTCCCCCGGCTCATAGCCGCCGCAGAGCATGGAATTCAGCACCAGCAGCCGGTCCCCGTCCTGGAGGGTGGGCACCATGGAGTGGCCGTCCACGCCGATGAGGCGCGCGCCGAAGGTGAACAGCAGCACCACCGCCAGCACGGAGCATACCAGCGCCTGGACCCATTCGTAAGCCTCCCGGCTCTTTTTCTCTTCCGGCTTCACCCGCCGTGTTTCTCTCTGCATGTCTCTTGATTCTCCTCAGAGCGTCCCGATGCGGTTCCACTCCCGCATTCTCAGGTCCTCCGTCTCTCCCGGAAGCAGCAGGAACACCGCCCGGCCGATGAGGCAGCGCTCGTCCACCGCCCCCAGCTCCGGGGCCCGGCTGTCCCGGCTGCCGTTGCGGTTGTCCCCCATGAGGAACACGCAGCCCTCCGGCACGGTGAAGGGGAACTCCGTCCCCTCCGACAGGTGGGTCGCTTCCCGGATGTACGGTTCTTCCAGGGCCTGGCCATCCACATAAACCACGCCGCCGTCGAAATCAATGTCGATGGTCTCTCCTTCGGTGGCGATGACCCGCTTGACGATGGGCTCCCCGGACTCGAACTCCGCCTTGGCGGCGATGACCACGTCCCCCCGTTCAAAGTCCCCGCATAAGACCCGGTTCACCACCAGCAGCAGGTCCCCGTTCTGCAGCGTCTCCCGCATGGAGCCGCCGGAGACCCCCACTACCCGGGCCCCGAAGGCGAACAGCACCACCGCCGCCAGCACGGAGCACACCAGCGCCTGGGCCCAGTCGTAGAGCCCCCGGCCCGGCTGCTCCTGTTTCTTCCCGTCCTTCTTTTCGTCCGGCATTTTGATTCCTCCGTTGGCGCAAAAATTTTCAATCTTGATTAGTATACCAAGAAAGTCTTGAAATCACAAGGGGTTTTTCTAAAAATGGATAGCCGTTTCTTTTTGCCGCATTTTTCACAAAGACCTGTTTTCACTCTTGCTTTTTCGAGGGAAACAGGGTATAGTAAGCTAGTAATTCCAGCGGCCCTGCCCTATACCCGGCGCAGGCGTTTTGACATTTTAAAGGAGGAACCAATATGTCTACGAAAGCCTACTATCCCAGAACTGAAATCGGGCCCGGCAAGGTCGGGTTCTCCAAGACCCGCTCCATCATCGAGGCCCCCTTCTACGGCAACAACGTCGTGAAGATCAACTCCCTCCGGGAGGCCTATGACATGGCCAAGAACTCTCCCGGCACCGTGGTCACCGACATGCCCGTTTACCGGGGCGAGGAGTTCGGCCTGGAGCCCGACGCCAAGGTCCTGCTGTTCAACGACGGCTCCATCACCGGCCGCTATGCCGCCGCCCGCCGCATCACCGGCAAGCCCGGCGTGAACACCGCGGAGCTGGATAAGATCGTCATGGACGCCGTGTACGACACCCGCTGGAAGACCATGTACCACGCCGAGGTCTTCATCGGCCTGGACCCCGAGTTCATGGTCAAGGCCCACCTGCTGATCCCCGAGGGGGAGGAGAACCTCCTCTACAACTGGATGCTGAACTTCCAGTACCAGTCCGACGAGTACGTCAAGATGTACAAGAAGTCCAAGCCCGTGGGTGACGGCAAGGAGCCCGACATCTACATTTTCTCCGATCCCCAGTGGACCGGCGCCCCCGGCAAGGAGGATATCTGCGACCCCAAGTGCCTGTGCTATTTCAACACTGACACCAACTGTGCCGCCATCCTGGGCATGCGCTACTTCGGCGAGCACAAGAAGGGCACCCTGACCCTGGCCTGGGCCATCGCCAACCGCAACGGCTACGCCTCCTGCCACGGCGGCCAGAAGGAGTACACCCTGGACGACGGCAGCAAGTACGTGGCGGCGGTCTTCGGCCTCTCCGGCTCCGGCAAGTCCACCCTGACCCACGCCAAGCACGGCGGCAAGTACCCCTCCATCAAGGTGCTCCACGACGACGCCTTCGTCATCAACTCCGACACCTGTGCCTCCATCGCCCTGGAGCCCACCTACTTCGACAAGACCGCCGACTACCCCGTCCCCTCCGAGGACAACAAGTACCTGCTGACGGCCCAGAACTGCTCCGCCACCCTGGACGACGAGGGCAAGATCGTCCTGGTCACCGAGGACGTCCGCAACGGCAACGGCCGGGCCATCAAGTCCAAGCTCTGGTCCCCCAACCGGGTTGACAAGATCGACTCCCCCGTCAACGCCATCTTCTGGATCATGAAGGACCCCACCATCCCCCCCATCGTGAAGCTCAGCGGCGCGTCCCTGGCCTCCGTCATGGGCGCCACCCTGGCCACCAAGCGCTCCAGCGCCGAGCGGCTGAAGGAGGGCGTGGACCCCAACGCCCTGGTGGTGGAGCCCTACGCCAACCCCTTCCGCACCTATCCGCTGGTGAACGACTATGAGAAGTTCAAAAAGCTGGTGGCGGAGAAGAACGTGGCCTGCTATATCATCAACACCGGCGACTTCATGGGCAAGAAGGTCCAGAAGGAGGACACCCTGGGCGTCCTGGAGGCCGTTGTGGAGGGCAAGGCCCAGTTCAAGAAGTGGGGCCCCTTCGAGGACATTGAGATCTTCGAGTGGGAGGGCTTTGTGCCCGACCTGGGCGACAAGGAGTATGTCGCTCAGCTCAAGGCCCGCATGCAGGACCGCCTGAACTATGTCACCAAGCTGGACACCGAGGAGGGCGGCTTCAACAAGCTCCCCGCCGACGCCGCCGCGGCCATCAAGAAGGTCGTGGACGAGGCGAACACCCTGTAAGCAGCGCACTCCACCCGGAGGGCGGGCGTCCGCCCGCCCTCCGCTTTTTAGGAGGGATTGTGGATGGAATTCTGGAAAAGGCCCCTCTGGCGGGTTCCGGTGGTGCTGGGCGGCCTCGGCCTGCTCTGCCGGCTTCTCTCGTTTATCTTGAGCTTTGCCTGGGGGCGCATTCAAATCGCCCAGGGCCCCGGCCCGGACGGGAGCGTTGTCCTTACCACCGGCTACGTGGGGGAAATTGTGGCGGCTGTGATGTTCCTGCTATTCTGGCTGGCGGGCTGGCGGTTTGTTCGGGGGCTGACCCGGCGGCAGATTTTCGCCTCCGCAACCATCATGGTTCTCGTATACGCCGCCCTGCTGGCGGCGGAACAGATCGGGCAGGCCGTCACCGGAAGCTACCCCATGTGGGTGTACCGTCTCTGGGTCCTGGCGGAGGGAAAAAGCTGGGTAGACCAGCTCCTTTTCCGCCTCACCGGAACGGTGTCCCTCCCCATGGCGATCCCCGGCCTATTTGCCCCGTACCTCTATCTGGTGTTTGGAAAAAAGGACGTCCCTCAATGAGGGGCGTCCTTTTTATTATAGCATTCTTAAAGTGCTCTCCAGGATTCCGGTTTCAGGCGGCTCAAATCGTGCTCCGCCCGGTCGATGTCCGCCAGCATGGCGGCTTTGTCCTGATTCAGCGTCCCCCGGAGGGACAAATAGTTGCTGGCGTGGTTCATGCGGAATACGCTGCCGGAGCTGTCCAAGCGCTCCACCAGCAGCCGGGTCTCCTCCAGCACCTGGGGCTGTGTCAGGAGCTGGAATTTCCCCTCTCGCACCCAGTCATAAAGCGGAGTCTCCGGCTCCACCATCAGCGTCAGCATCCCAATGTATTCGGGATTCATGGCGTTGAACGCCTCAGCCGTCTCCACAGCATGGCGCTCCAACAGCTCCGGGCCGCCCAGGCCCGTGATAGCCGTTACGGACAGGGCAATGCCGCATTCCTTAACCTTCCGGCCCATTTCGATAATCTCTGCCGCCGGATGGCCCTTGCGCATCAGGGTCAGCACCTCGTCGCTGCCGGACTCCAGGCCCATGTAGACCATGGTCAGGCCCTTGGCCCGGAGGGTCCGCAGCTCCTCCTCCGTGCGGATGCGGACGGAGGCCGGGGAGGCGTAGCTGGTCACCTGGCGGCACTCCGGGAACAGCTCCCGGACGGCGTCCAGGATGACATAGAGCTCCTCCGCCTTCCGCACCAGGGCGTCCCCGTCCGCCAGGAAGACCTTCTCCACGTGATGGTAAACCTGCCGGGCGATTCGGAAGTCCTCCAGCACCTCCTCCAGGGGCCGGACGGCAAAGCGCTTTTCCTTGTACATGCTGCAAAAGGCGCAGGTGTTGTGGCTGCACCCGTAGGTCACCTGAACGATGAGGCTCCGGGCCTCGGAGGGCGGGCGGTATACGCTGCCGTAGTACCTCATACGCCCAGCTTCTCCAGCGCCGCCAGCTTCACGCAGACGCAGAACACGGTCATGGCCTGCTCCAGTTCCTCCACCGGAGGCAGGGAGGGGGCAATGCGGATGTTGCTGTCCTGGGGGTCTTTCCCGTAGGGGAAGGTGGCCCCGGCGCTGGTCATGGTGACGCCCGCTTCCTTACATAGGGCCAGGGTCCGCCTGGCGGTGCCGGGCATGGCGTTGAAGGAGACGAAGTACCCGCCCTTGGGCCGCCGCCAGGAGGCGATGCCCAGGGGGGCGATCTCCCTGTCCAGGGTATCCACCACGCCGCGGAACTTGGGGCCCATGATGGCGGCGTGCTTGCGCATCAGCTCCAGGGTGTGGGCCTTATCCCGGAGGTAGAGGACGTGGCGCTGCTGGTTCACCTTATCGAAGCTGATGACCTGGGGAGTCAGGAGCTTCTCCATGTGGGCCATGTTGGCCTCGGAGCAGGCGAAACAGGCCACACCCGCGCCGGGGAGGGTGATTTTCGAAGTAGAGGCGAATTCAAAGACCATGTCGGGGTGTCCCGCTTCCGCACAGATGGACAGAATGTCCGGGAAGGGCACGTAGTCCCCCTCGAACTCGTGGACGCAGTAGGCGTTGTCCCACATGATGAGGAAGTCCGGCGCGGCGGGAGTCAGGGCCGCCAGGCGGCGAATGGTCTCCTGGGAGTAGATGGCCCCCTCGGGGTTGGAGTACTTGGGGACGCACCAGATGCCCTTGACCGCCGGGTCCTTGACCGCCTCCTCCACGGCGTCCATGTCGGGGCCGCCGTCCGTCATGGGAATGGTGACGAGCTGGAAGCCGAAGGTCTCTGTGACCTTAAAATGCCGGTCATAGCCGGGAGCGGGACAGAGCCACTTGACGGTCTCCTCCTTGCACCAGGGCCGGGGGCTGTGCAGCAGGCCGTGGGTGTAAGCCTTGGCGATGGTGTCATACATGAGCTGGAGGCTGGAGTTGCCGCCCACGAAGACCTGCTCCGGTTTGCAGCCCAGGATGTCCGCGAAGAGCCGCCGGGCGGCGGGGAGGCCGCACATCTCGCCGTAGTTCCGCACGTCGATGCCGTCGGAGACGTAGTCCCTGGGGGCCTGCATCAGGCCGAAAATATCGCTGACCAGGTCCAGCTGCTGCTTCCCGGGCTTGCCCCGGGCCATATTCAGGCTGAGCCCCTTGGCCTTCCAGGCGTCAAATTCGGTTTGCAGGCGGGCGTATTCCTCTTTTCGCTCCGCCGGGGTGAGCTGAGCGTAAGGCTTCATAGAAAATCCTTCCTTTCTGTCGGTGGTCTCGATAGGACCTAGTATAGCGAATCCGGCGGGCGGTTTCAAGCCCGATTTTTGGGGGGCATGATCCCGCCCCTTGCCGCATAAAGTAGAGGATGATATCCACGCCCGCTACAAAGGAGGAAGTCCATGAAACGAACCAGACGGAGGAGCCCGGTCAATCAGTCCATCGCCGTGTCGGTCCTGCTGCTGGCGGCGCTGTTCCTGCTGCCCCTGGCGGTGGTGACCCCCTTTCGCTCCTCCCTCTTCGGCCGGGAGGAGCCGGTGGACGAGACGGAACAGACGGACCCTCCGTCCCCCTTTGCCAGCGGTGAACGGGACGCGGCCAGGCCCCTCCGGGTGCTGGACGGGGAGACGGTTTTGGAAATGGACCTGGGGACCTATCTGGTGGGGGTGGTCCGGGCGGAGATGCCCGCCTCCTTTGAGCCCGAGGCCCTGAAGGCCCAGGCGGTGGCCGCCCGGACCTACACGCTGTACAAGCTCCAGACCGGCGAGAACCACGGGGAGACCGCCGACGTCTGCACGGACCACACCTGCTGCCAGGCGTATCTGGATGAGGAGGGCGCCCGGGCCAACTGGGGAGAGCGCGCCGACGCCTATGAGGCCAAGGTGGAAGCGGCGGTGCGGGACACCGACGGCGAGGCCATCCTCTACGGCGGCGTGCCCATCCTGGCGGTGTTCCACTCCTCGTCGGCGGGGCTCACCCGGGCGGCGGGGGAGGTCTGGGTGAACGACCTGCCCTACCTTCAGGCCGTCAGCTCCCCGGAGCCCGGGGACCGCATCCCCAACTACTACAGCCGGGTGGAGTTCACGGCGGACGAGCTGAGCGCCAGGCTCCAGGCCGCCTTTCCGGAGGCGGACTTTTCGGGCGCCATGGAAAATTGGCTGCGGGACCCCGCCACTGACGGCGCCGGCAGCGTGGACACACTGTCCGTGGGCGGCGCGGCGGCAAAGGGAACCCAGGTGCGGGCGGCCCTGGGGCTCCGCTCCGCCTGCTTTACCTGGGAGGTGCAGGACGGCAAGATGGTCTTCTTTGTCACCGGCTACGGCCACGGCGTGGGCCTGAGTCAGTACGGAGCCAGCGCCATGGCGGCGGCGGGGGCGGACTACCGGGAGATTCTGACCCACTATTATACCGGCGTGACGGTGGAGCCCTACGGCGGGTAAACGGCTATTTACAAAACCCGCACAGGTATGATAAAATAAGTTCGTTTTCAACAGATTCTACGAAGGAGGGATGGCTTATGAAACGGCGGGCGGCGGCGTTTCTCCTGTGTCTCCTGCTGGTGTTCCAGCTCTCCCTCCCCCCTGCCCGGGCGGCGGACCGGGTCTACTTCACCGCCGTGGGCAGCTACGTCCTGCCCCTCTCGGACAACACCATGCCCTTCTGGAGCGGCGGCTACGTCTACATCGCCAGCTCCATCTTCACCGGCACGGCCCGGGAGTCCCTGGGCATCTCCCAGGTGTTCAACAGCGACCAGGGCCGCCTGGTGCTCTACAGCGGCGGACGGTCCCTGACCTACACCCTCTCCGCCAACTGCGCCTTGGACAACGACGGCGCCGCCTATTACCCCGGGGCCATCCAGCGGAACGGAACGGTCTTCGTCCCCGCCAACACGGTGTCCCGGTACTTCGACCTGGTCTACTCGGTGATCGAGGTGGAGCACGGCAGCATGGTCTGGCTGCGCCAGCCGGACTACGGCGCGTCGGACAAGCTCTACGCCGACGCGGCCCGGTATTCCATGAACTCCGTCTACGCCGACTACATCCGGGCCAAGGAGTCGGCCCCGCCGGAGGGCGGCTCCTCCGGCGGAGGCGGCCGGCCCTCCTCCCCCGCTGAATCCGCGGACCCCGCCGGGCTGGAGGGAAAGCGGATTGCCCTGTGCTTCCAGGCCGGAAGCGGCGCGTCTCTCCTGGCGGACGCGCTGGAGAACTATGACGCCGGGGCGTCCTTCTTCTTCACGCCGGAGGAGATGGAGCGCCAAGGGGGCACCCTTCGCCGCCTCACCGCCCAGGGGCAGAGCATCGGCATCCTGGCGGACGCCGGGGACCCGGACCGGACCGTGGCGGAGCAGCTGGAGGCGGGCAACGCCGCCCTCTTCCGGGCCACCTGCGGCAAGACCCGCCTGGCCTATGTCCAAGGCGGCGGCTCTCAGTCCCTGCAGGCCGCCCGGGCGGCGGGCTTCCGCTGCCTCCAGCCGGATCTGGACCGGAGTGGCTACGCCCTGCGGAACGCCTCCGGCGCTTTGGAGCTGGTTCAGCGGCTGGCCGGCCGGCGGGGGGACGCCGCCGTCTGGCTGGGGGACGCCGCCAGCCCGGCGGGCCTTCGGTCCTTCCTCTCCGCCGCCCAGGGGGCGGGAGGCGTGTGTACGGCCTATACGGAGGCCGGGTTCCGGTGAGAAGCGGGAATCTTTACAGAAAATTCAACATCCCCCTGTCGCAGAGGGTATAATAACGAGAGAAAGATTTGGAAAACTGGGGAGGGTCCGCCATGGGACGCAATATTTTGGTGGTCGAGGACGACCGCAATATCTCCGATCTCATCCACATGTACCTGGTGAAGGAGGGCTTCGACGTCCGCATCGCCGGGGACGGCGGAAAGGCCATCGAGGAATTTCAACGGGCCGCGCCGGACCTGATCCTTCTGGACATCATGCTGCCCGTTATGGACGGCTGGGCCGTCTGCGCCAAGATCCGGGAGACCTCTCAGGTCCCCATCATCATGCTCACCGCCAAGAGCGAGGTCTTCGACCGCATCCAGGGCCTGGAGATGGGGGCGGACGACTACATCGTCAAGCCCTTTGAAATGAAGGAGCTCATCGCCCGGATCAACGCCGTCCTCCGCCGGACGGAGATTCCCAACGACACCAGCAAGAAGCTGACCTTCGACAAGCTGGTGATCAACCTGGACTCCTACGAGCTCATCGTGGACGGGAAGAAGATCGACACCCCGCCCAAGGAGCTGGAGCTCCTCTACCACCTGGCCTCCACCCCCAACCGGGTCTACACCCGGAATCAGCTCCTGGACGAGGTTTGGGGCTTTGACTACTTCGGAGACAGCCGGACGGTGGACGTACACATCAAGCGCCTGCGGGAGAAGGTGGAGGGCGTCAGCGAGAAGTGGGCCCTGAAAACCGTCTGGGGCGTGGGCTACAAATTTGAGCTGACAACGGAGAAGGCGGAGGGATGAAGCATCTTCGCGAGCGGACCCAGAGCCTTTACTGGCGGCAGCTCTTCGTCACGGCGGGCATGGTGCTTTTGACGCTGTGCCTCCTGGGGGCGTCCTTCTTCTCCCTGAGCTACAACTACGCCCGCAGCCAGCAGGGGGAGGAGATCGCCTCCAAGGCCCGGGTCATGAGCCAGCTCTCCCTGAGCTACCTGGAGAACGGGCGGTATCTCGACATGGAGGACCTCCAGGACGACCGGGATTTTCAGCGCCTGGCCACCTTCGCCGCCATCGTCTCCGATGTGCACTTCATGATCTGCGACCCGGAGGGCCACGTCCTCCTCTCCACCGACGAGACCTTGGACGGGAAAACCGTGACCATCCCCCCTGAGCGGACGGCGAGGATCATGGAGCGGGGCAGCGACTCCTGGCGGGACAGCTTCGGCGGGCTCTATCCCCAGAAGCGGTTCTCCGTAGGCGTGGCCGCCGTAAACCCCGTCACCCTGGAGCGGGTGGGAGAAGTGGTGGCCGTGTCCACCATGGCCTCCCTGGACTCCATGTGGCAGGGCTTCATCGGCCTCTTTTTCATGACGGCCTTCGTGGTGCTGATGATCGCCTTCATGGCCTCCTCCGTCACCGCCATGCGGCAGGTGAAGCCCATCCGGGAAATGGTGGAGGCCACCCGGCGCTACGCCGAGGGGGACTTCGACATCCGCATGAACGACTACGGCCGCAGCGACGAGGTGGGAGAGCTGGCGGCCTCCTTCAACGCCATGGCGGAATCCCTCCAGCAGACGGAACGGCAGCGGAGGGAGTTTATCGCCAACATCTCCCACGAGCTGAAGACCCCCATGACCACCATCGCCGGGTACACGGACGCCATTCTGGACGGCGCCATTCCCCCGGAAAACGAGAAGCAGTATCTCCAGATCATCTCCGGGGAGAGCCGCCGCCTCAGCAGGCTCGTGCGGCGGATGCTGGACGTGAGCCAGCTCCAGGCCATCGACCCCCTGCGGGGCGGGGCCCATTTCGACCTCTGCGAGAGCATGCGCCGGGTGCTGATCTCCATGGAGAAGAAGATCACGGACCGGGAGCTGGACGTGGAAGCGGACATCCCCGAGGGGCCCATCCTGGTCCTGGGGGACAACGACCTCATCACCCAGGTCATCTACAATCTCCTGGAGAACGCGGCGAAGTTCGCCTACAAGGGCTCCACCCTGTACCTGGGGCTGAGCCTTCAGGACGGCCGGGCCCGGGTCACCGTGCGCAACTGCGGGGACACCATCCCCGCCGGGGAGCTGCCTTTGCTGTTCGAGCGGTTCCACAAAAGCGACAAGTCCCGCAGCGAGGACAAGGACGGCGTGGGCCTGGGACTCTATATCGTCAAGACGATTTTGGAGCAGCACAAGGAGAAGATCAACGTCACCAGCGAAAACGGCGTGACCACCTTCTCCTTCTCGCTGACCACGAAATGAGGGAACATGGGAGAATGTGAGAAAACCGGGCCGCTGCCCGGCGAGATCGTGGAGGTCTACCGCGCCGCCCTTCCCGGCGGCGGGCGGGACCCTCGGGAGATCGTGGCGTGCTACCGCCAGCCGGACCCCCGGGAGGTGGTGGAGGTCTACCGTCGCCCGGTCCCCGGCGGGGCGCGGAAGCCCCCCGCCGCCGGCCCGAAGCGGCGGAAGGGACGCGGCGGCGCCCTTTCCGGGCGGAGGTCGGGCCTTTACAAGTTTTTGATCTGCCTGGCGGTGCTGATCGGCCTGACGGCGGCGGCCAGGGCCGTGGACAATTTCTTCTACCGGGACCGCTGGGAACCGGGAGACGCCGTTCACGAGACGAGGGAGGAGATCACCATTCCCAGCTGGCCCGTGGATCAGGGGGCGGGCCTTTCGGTGTCCCGGGTCCAGGGGGAGATCCTGCCGGCCCAGGAGGTCTACCGCCGGCTGAACCCGGCGGTGGTGACGGTACAGTGCCTCACGGGAGAGGGCGTCTCCATCGGCACCGGCGTTATCTTCTCCGAGGACGGCTATATTTTGACGAACCACCACGTGGTCCGGGGCGGCCGGCAGTGCCACGTCACCCTGGACAGCGGGTATTCCATGGAGGTCTGCTTCGTGGCGGGGGATGAGGACAGCGACCTGGCGGTGCTGAAGGTCCCCCCGGGAGAATTGATGCAGATGCCCCTCCACGTGCTGCCCTTCGCCACCTTCGGGGACTCGGAGCAGCTGGTGGTGGGGGACCCGGTCTACGCCATCGGCGCGCCCCGGCGGCTCCGGGGGACCCTGACCAACGGCATCGTCTCCGCCATCGACCGGGACGTGGAGGTGGAGGGCCGGACCATGACCCTCCTCCAGACCAACGCCGCCCTGAACTCCGGGAACTCCGGCGGGCCCCTCATCAGTGAGCGGGGCCAGGTGGTGGGCATCAACGTGGCCAAGTATATGTCCGACTGGAACCGGGACAGCGTGGAGGGCCTGGGGTTCGCCATTCCCTCCGCCTATCTGGAGCGCATCGTCAACGACCTGCTGAAATGGGGCGAGGTACAGCCGGAGCCCCGGATTGGCATTTGGGTGCAGACGGAGGAGAAGGGCCTTTTCGTGCGCTCCGTGGACGCCGGCACCGCCGCGGAGGCGGCGGGGGTCCGGGCGGGAGACTATATCATCACCGCCCAGGGCGAGGAAATGCACACGAATCAGGACCTGTTCCGCGTTCGGCGGACGCTTTACGTGGGCGATGAGCTGACACTGACTCTCCTCCGGGAGGGGGAAACCCTGGAGGTCACCCTGAAACTGGAGGAAGCGGTGAATTGAACGTGAAAGTAAAAAATCAGGGAAACTCTGATAGAGAAAGTTTCCTGGAAAGAGGCAGCCGCGTCCCGCGGCTGCCTCTTTCTTGTACGTTATCTACTCACACGCCTGTCCCACAGCGCCTAAGCCTCCCACTTCTCAAGCAGCTGCCGCAGCTCGGCGGCGTACTTCGCCAGGGACTTGTTGTCCCGGCCCTTGCTGCGCTTGATGAACTCGGTGAGCATATTGCCCACGGACGCCAGGCGCTCGTAAGCCGGCGCGC
>JAETSB010000013.1 GCA_021769865.1 Oscillospiraceae bacterium | reverse complement strand
CTGCGGGGAAAGTATATCACCGCCGCACACGGCGAGGATACCGAAACTGTTGAATCAGCCGGTGCATAACCTGTGCATATTCTTGCAAGGTTTTGCCCTGGTCGAAATTATAGCAGTATAAAGACGATACCCCCCGAGACACTTCCAGGATTGCTCTGGCCCAGGGCCTTGGCGAGCTTTCAGGAGGCGTGGCGGCTGTGTCGGACTGGTATGGGCCCAACAGTAATGGACTTTGGAGTTTTATGACCTCCTTCATCGCGCCGGAGGACCAGACCCTGGCGCCGGAGGGAGCCAACGCTCTCAACGAGGTAACGATCTTTGCCGGGCATACCGTCACTTTCGACACACAGGACGGCGCCGCTGCCAAGAGCCGGCTGACGGCCGACGGCGAGACCGTCTCCAAGCCCGCCGACCCCACGAGGAGCGGCTATATCTTCGGCGGCTGGTACAAGGAGGCGGACTGCGAAACCCCATGGAGCTTTGAAACCGACACGGTCACGGCGGACCTGACCCTGTATGCCAAGTGGACCCCCAAGCCCGTGGACCCGCCGCCCGCGGCGAAAACCCACACCGTCCGGTTCCTGGACGGCGGTACGGAGCTTGCCTCCTTTACCGTCCGGGAGGGGGGCAAGGCCGCGCCGCCCGACGAGCCCGTAAAGGAGGGCTATCGCTTCGCGGGCTGGCACACGGACCCGGAGGGGACCGAAGCCTTTGACTTTGAGACCCCCGTCACGGGGGACCTGACCCTGTATGCCAAGTGGGCCGCCCTTCCCGGCGGGGAGGACGCCTCCTCCGGCGGCGGGTCCTCTTCCCCCGGGGGCGGCGGCGGGTCCAGGCCCGCCGCCCCCATCACCGTGGAGCCGTCGGAGCACGGAACGGTGACCTCCGACCGCACCGGGGCGGCGTACGGCGGGCCAGTCACGCTGACCGTCCTGCCGGACAGCGGCTATGGGCTGGAGTCCCTGACGGTGACGGACAGCCGGGGATATCAGATGAGGCTCAGCAGCCAGGGCGGCGGGAAGTACGCCTTCACCATGCCCGGCGGGCCCGTGACGGTCCGGGCGGCGTTCACGGCCCTGGAGGAGGAGCAAAACTGTCCCTCCCGGGCGTTTCCGGATCTGGACGCCGGCGCGTGGTATCACGAGGCGGTGGACTACGTTCTGCGAAACGGGCTGATGGGCGGCTACGGAAACGGCCGGTTCGGACCGGACAACGTCCTCACCCGGGCGCAGTTTGCCCAGATTCTGTATAACCAGGCGGGCCGTCCCGCCGTGACGGGCGGCGAAGCCTTCGCCGACGTGCCCCCCGGCGCGTGGTGCGCGGACGCCGTCGCCTGGGCGGCGGAGCGGGGCATCGCGGGCGGCTACGGCGACGGGCGCTTCGGGCCCGATGAGCCCGTGACCCGGGAGCAGCTGGCGGTGATGCTCTGGCGGCACGCCGGGAGCCCGGCGGCGGCCGGGCGGGAGCTGTCTTTCAGCGACGCGGACAGGATCAGCGGCTACGCGCGGGAGGCCCTGCGCTGGGCGGTGGAAAACGGCGTCATGAGCGGCAGGGGCGGCGGCGTCCTGGACCCGAAGGGTCTTGCGACCCGGGCGCAGGCGGCGCAGATGCTGAAGAATTTCCTGGAGGGCTGATGGAACGAGAGGAGGCGGGGCGGAATTTCCGCCCCGCCTCCTCTTGGTATAGGCGGTTCCCGCTTACTTGAACTGCATCAGGGAAAATGTCACGTCAACGGTTCCGCTGGTACCGGACGCGCCACGAATATCAAAAAGCAAATCGTCTTTTTCCATTGGAGAGCCGCCGTCCTGTTCAAAGGCCCGGGTCAAGGTATGTCCCGGCTCAATATCGACGGCGGGGAAGTAGACGGGGTCCCCCAGCAGGGCGGGCTGGCCCACCAGGCAGGTAATCCGTTCCTTGCCGTTGTTGGTCACCCGCAGGACAGCGTATTTGCCGTTTGCCGCAAGAAAGCTGCTGCCCCCATGGACCCCGGTGACGGTTTGGACATGGGTCTTGTCGTCGCTGATGAGGGAGGGCTTCTGCTTCGTATCTACCGTTTTGGCGGCAACCTCTTTGTAAGGTCCCACCTTCGCGCCAATGGTCGGCTTCGTGGGATTGGGGCCCTTCGGCCCGGCCGCATCGCTTGAGGACGCGCCCAGAATGATGCTGTTTTGTTCCTCGCTCCAGCCAAGGCGGACGTTGAAATAATCCGACATCATCTGCGCGGGCAGATAGTAGTAGAGCTTGCCGTCCGTTCCCGTGTAGGTGACGGCGGTGGGAAGCCGCTGGCCGTCCACGGGGTAGGAATCCCCCGGCTTTACCTTTACGGTGTCCAGAATCACGAGACCCGCGTTGCTGATTTGCAGCTGCCCCGACGCGGCCAGGGCGGTGCCGGACAGGGCCAGGACCGAGATCATCACCAGCATTCCGGCAAAAAACGACGTGTATTTTTTCATGGCTGTTACTCCTCTCTGTATGTGAATCTTAGCGATACTGCATCAGCGAGACCGTCACATCGGCCCCCTCCGGCGCGAAGGTGGTCGAGAGCGTCGGATCGGCGGTGTACACAAATTCGGCATCCTCCGCCGTGGTGCCCTCGGCGATCTGGAAGGCTCTGGTCAGCGTTTTGCCCGGCTCCAGCGCCACGCTGGGGAAGCGGTCCCATACGCCCAGCGTCATGGGCAGCCCCGCCTGGCACCGCACCTGTGCCGTGCCGTTGTTCGAGATCGTGAGCAGGATATACTTCCCGTTCTCCGGGAGGAAGGTTCCGCTGTTGCCGTAGCCCGTGATGGACTGGGCCCTGGTTTTGTCGTCTATGACCTGCGTGGGCTTCTTCGTCGTATCCACAAGGCTGGGGGAGACCTCCGTGAAGGGTCCAACGTGGAGGCCCAGCTCCGCGGCATGGGGCCGTTCATTCAGCTTATCCTCCATAGTCGGCGTCGAGAACTCAAGCTCCAGGCCCTCCATAGTAGCGCCCAGGACGACGCTGTTTCGCTTTTCACTCCACTTGTTCCAGACGTTGAGATAGTCGGTGAACATCTCCACTGGCAGGTAGTGGTAAGTTTTGCCGTTGGCGGCTTCGTAGTCCACAACGCCGGGAATCTGTTCTTCGCCTATGGTATAGGTCCCGCCCGGTTCCACCTTCATTTGGTCCAACACCACCACGCCGACCGTACCGGCTTGCAGCTTGCCGCCCGCCGCCAGCGCCGTCCCGGCCATAGCGGCAATCAGCGCCACCGTGAGCATTCCTGCCATAAACTGCTTCCAAGTTTTCATCGTTCATTTCCTTTCTGTTTTCCGGCGGGCATAACATCCCGCGATTTGAATGGATGAAGACAAGTCACTCCGTCCCGCGCTCCAGATCCCGGAGCTCCACCCGGGTTCCGCCCAGGTTGACGGCAACCACGGCATGGGGGTCGACGACGTGGGGATACCGGCAGCCCAGTTCACCCGCTGTGCCGTCCAGGGTTTCCGCCATCTGGAAGGACTTGCGCATCTCCGAAAAATCGACATATGTGCCGTCCTCCATCCAAAGCCCCTGGGGCCCCATCGCCTGGGCCTGCTCCTCTTGGATGTACGTCAGGTCCGGGTCCCCGGCCCCCTCATCGGAGGAGAATACATACTGTATCGAAACCGGGCTCCAGCAATCCGTCTCAACGGCGGAGGCCGTGAGCTTGATCCGGGAGACCTCCAGCGGGATATTCTCCGCCGTCAGCGCGATGGTCCCTTCGTAGATCACGGGCTGGAGCTTCTTGTCCAGGGTAAAGGTAAAGTCATAGGGACCGCCTACAAGCACAACATCCGGCCCGGGTCCGGTGCGTTCCCCGTTCCCAGTGGTCACCGCTGTGCCCTTCCCCTCCTCGTAGGTAGCCAGCGTTTCGATATGAAGCGTCAGCTCCGGCCGTTCCACGTAATCGGCCAAAGGCAGCGTCACCTCGAAGAACAGCGTGTCTCCCTCCCGGCGGATCAGGTTGAAGCCCAGCAGAAAGTCGAACTGGTCCGCGGCTAATTGCTCTTGCGTCATCCTCTCCAGCTCCTCCGGAGGAAGATCCATCTTAGCATAACGGTTTTCCACTTCCTTACGTGTGTAGTCCTCCAGCTGGTCACGCCGCATGGAGAGACGGCATTCCTCCTGGCAGATCCAGGACCCGCGCCAGAACGCCTCGTCCCATTCTTCCGGCATATCCGGCTTTTCCGCCGTCACGGACAGCCGCAGCGTCTCCCCGTCCCACACGGCGGCGTGGAGTGTCACCGTCATGCCATCCGCCGCCTGGCTCTGCTCAATGACGGTGCCCATCCGGGCCATGATATCCTCCGACGCCTCGGGAGCGTCGGGGTTCACACCCAGCCAGGGGAACCACTGGGAGAACTGCCCGGTGAACGCCGCCGCGCAGGCCGACAGCAGCAGCAGCGCCGCCGCCAGCCCGACCAGCTTCCAATCCAGCCTTTTTCTCCGGCCCGGATGCTCTTCCATCCACTTCCCAGGGTTCACCAGCAGTTTCATCCGTTCCCGGAGATACCAGGGAGAGAAACGTACCTCCACGTCCTCCGCCGGTTGGAAGATACTTTCCAGGTCCGCCAGGTTGGCGTCCATCAACGCTTGGGGGAGCATTTGATCAAACGGCATCATTCACATATCCCTCCTTTTCCAGACTCTCCCGCAGCATCGCCCGGCCCCGCATCACCCGGCTGGCTACTGTGGACTCCTTGATCTTCAAACGCCGGGCAATTTCCCGGTTGCTCAGCTCTTGTACGCATTTGAGCTCCAGAATGCGGCGGTAGTTTTCCGGGAGGGCCCGGATCAGCGAGACCAGATAAGCGTATTCCTCCTGGTGCTCCTCCCGGGCCGGCGGATCCCAGTTTTCCGGGAAGGGCTCCGACTGCCGCTCTGCCCGGAGAATATCCAGGGCCGTGTTCTTCGCCACGGTAGCGACATATCCGCCTGTCTGGTTCCAGGACAACGCGCACACCCGTTCCCAGCTCCGCAAAAGCTGCACCCATGTTTGCTGCGCGGCGTCCTCCGCCTGGGTTGGGTTCCCCAGAAAGCGCAGAGCAGTTCGGTAGACCTTTTTCTCATATGCCTGGTAGAGCTTGGTAAAACGCCGTTGGTCCTGCTCCGACTCCAGTACGGCAAGGCAAATTGCAAGCATATTACATCCTCTCCTTTACGCTGATGTCCCACGGTTCTATTATCTTAAACTGCAAAAAACAGAAAAGTATCCCATATCCGGTAAATAATTTTTTCTCTCACAGAATGACTGTCCAACTATGTTCGCCCTATTCTTGCTTATTCGTACCAAATATGTTATAATAAAAGCGAGATGAGGAAATGGAACGGCGTATGGCAAAGGTCAACATCAGCTCCGCCGGTGGAACAGCCGGCAAAGGCGCGAAAACGTACAAGGTCACTTTGCCCACCACATGGGTGGAAAGGTTAGGTATCACAGAAGAACACCGGGAACTGGATCTGGCCTTCGATGGAAGAAGAATCATCCTCTCTCAACGTCTAAGCGGTTCTGAGTTCGCAGAGAGGCAGCAGATACAAGGCCATGAGGTTCGCACTTTGCGTTTCTATGATGGAGATGTGCTTTGCTCCACAATCTACGCGGACTTCACCGAACAAACCGTAATGGTGGAAAATCAGGCGGTTCCTCCTATAAAGACCGCGTTTGGAAACAACCCGGTTCCATCTTGGGAAGACTTCCAGCGCTTTCTTGAGGAGCGCTGTATCCCCCGGCAGCGGGCCGGGTTGCGGGAGTATTTAGAGGCGCTGGGATTGGGCACTTACGACCCTTTAGCCATTATTGAGAAGACAGGCGGCCGTGTGGCAGAAGACCAACAGTGGTTGTCCATGGAGATTCTCAAATGAAAATTCGACTGGTAACGGATGAAAAAATCGCGGAGACCTCCTCAAAAGGGAATCAGGAAAAGTGGTATGACCAAGCGTCAAACTGCTGGTACAAGCTGGATCAATTTGAGTACGAGGCGCTGGCGGAAACGGTCATTTCCGCATTTTTAGAGCAAAGCAGCATCGAAACAGATACGCCCTTTACGTTCGTTCGTTATCAGATGGAGCGTCTGCAAGTCCACGGACGGGAGCGCACAGGCTGCTCCAGCAAAAACTTCCTGCGGCCGCTTTTGAACTACTACCCCCAGCGCGATCGGGGCGTCATCGCAGAACGGGTGGAAGTGTGTATTCTTACAAGACAAAAAAAGCTGTAAAAACGGAGGAACAGACATGAACAAACGGCACAAGATACTTTTCGGGCTTCTGCTCCTGTCGCTGGTCCTGCTATGCGGCTGCGGCGGGAACAGCGGGGAATCGCCGGCCGGGACCGCGCCGGAAACGGAACCGGCCGGTGAGCCCCAGGAAACTCCGGGGGAAAGCGAGCCCATCTATATCACCTTTGAGGGGACGGACCTGGAGGGAAATCCGGTTTCCCAGGACATTTTCTCCCAGTCCAGGCTCACCATGGTCAACGTCTGGGCCACCTACTGCAATCCCTGCCTGAGCGAGATGCCGGGGCTGGGCGAGCTGGCGGCGGAATACGACGGGGCGGAATTTCAGCTCATCGGCATCGTCAGCGATGTGCGGGAGGGAGACGACCAGACGCTTGTGGAGAGCCTGGTTCAGGAAACCGGAGCGGATTACACGCATCTGCTGGCCAACGACTCCATTGACCAAGCCCTCCTCTCAAGCGTGAGCGCCGTGCCCACCACCTTCTTTTTTGACCAGGAGGGGGCGTTCCTGGGCGGCACGGTCGGCTCCGCGGAAAAATCAAAGTGGGAGGAACTCGTCCATGAGCTTCTGGAAGAATCGTAACGCCCGCGCCTGGATATGGGGTGTTTTGGCCGGGATAACTTTCCTGGTCATCGGGGCTGTTCAGGGGCAGTTTTCCGTAATCTGGCAAAAAGCGGTCATGATCTGCCTGGAGTGTATCGGGATTGGGTGAGCGATGAGGAATCGATTTCGACTGACCGTGCAGCTGCTGTTCACCATCGTGACCAACGGATACATGTACGGTTTTCTCAACGGGAAAATTTACCGGGGCGGCCTGAAATACGCCTGTGTGCCGGGACTGAGCTGCTACTCCTGCCCCGGGGCGGTCGCCTCCTGCCCCATCGGGGCTTTGCAGGCATTGCTGAACCAGCGGGGCTTTCAGGTCCCCTTCGCCGCGCTGGGTTTTTTCTTTGTGTTTGGGAGCATGCTGGGGCGCTTCGTCTGCGGCTGGCTGTGCCCTTTCGGGCTGGTCCAGGACCTTCTCCATAAGATTCCGCTTTTTAAAAAGGAAAAGCGGCTGCCTGGTCACCGCATTCTGAAATACGGAAAGTACGTGACGCTGGCGCTGCTGGTTTGCGTTGGTTCCATGTTCTTGTTTGGAGGCTTTGCCAAGGTCCCGGCGTTCTGCAAGTATCTCTGTCCCTCCGGCACCCTGCTGGGCGCGTTTCCTCTTCTCGGCACAAACGAGGCATTACGGAATCAGGCCGGCGGGCTGTTCCTCTGGAAGCTGGGCGTCCTGCTGGGAATCGTGCTGCTCTCCGTGAAGGTGTTCCGCCCCTTCTGCCAGTACCTGTGCCCTCTGGGGGCCATTTACGGCTGGTTCAACCATTTCAGCCTCGTACAGATTCACTGGGAGCAGGAGCGGTGCGTTTCCTGCGGGGCCTGTGAAAGGGCTTGCCCGGTGGGCCTTTCCCTGCACGAGATCTCCCGCTCCCCGGAGTGCATCCGATGCGGGAAGTGCGCGGACGCCTGCCCGCAGAAGTGCCTGCACTTTACAGGCCGTACCGGGTATAAATCCACGGAATCACAGTCATCTTGATGCCCTGGCTCCTGAGCTTCGCCGCGGGGGCGATGCTGCACGTGGCGCTGGGGTAAAAAGGCGCGGCAGCCTCTTGGCTGCCGCGTCACTTCTTTTTCCGGTGCGTTAAATCGTAGAAAAATTTGAAGGTCCGCTCTCCCTCTATCACCCGGCGGACCTCGCCGCAGCCCTCGCAGATGTCCCACTCGTCCGACAGAACGTAGTCCCGCTCGGTCCAGTGGGCGTGGTGCATTCGGTTCCAGCAGTCCAGGCAAAATTCGGCCATACAATCACCTCTTGCACATATTATCACATATTATAGAGTTTATAACTCTATTTGTCAATAGAGTTATTTCCTCTTGGATATGCTGTATATGAGGTGAGGGGATGCGATGCGCTGAACGGATACGCGCTTTGCGGGAGGACCGGGATTTAACCCAGACGTTCATCGCGGAGCTGCTGCATGTGGGACAAAAAACCTACTCGGATTATGAACTTGGCAGGAGCCGAATCCCTCTGGACAGCGTGATCATCCTGGCGAAGTACTATAATGTCAGCATGGACTATATTTGCGGAGTTTCCAATGAGTGCCGCTGCTTTCCGAAAAAATAAAGGGCCGAAGGACGATCGTCCTCCGGTCCTTTGTCACTCCTCGCCGTCGGTGTCCTTACCCGGCTTGTACTGCTCCTCGCCGCTTCCGATGAAAAGAATGAAATCGTTGATTTTCTTCTCGCTCCATCCGGCGGCACGGAGCCCGAGAATCAGCCTCGCGCTCTCCTGCATGTTCATTTCTTTGCGCTTCCTTCCCTGTTCGTAACGGTTTTGACTGCCTCAGAGCATTGCGGGAAATCAGGTCTTCGCGTTGATCTGCGCCCCGCACTTGGGGCAGGTGATGACGATCTTCCCTTTGCCCGTGGGAACCCGGCAGATGGTCTTGCAGTTCTTGCAGGTAAAATACTTGTGCTCCTTGTCGGCGTGGCGGGCCTTGGCCCCGGCGCTCCGGTTCTTGACCCCGCAGTACCAGTTTACCCACTTCTGGTTCTCCATCCGCCGCCGGGAGAGGTTCTTGGAAAACGAGCGGAAGAGAATGATGAGCATCAGGGCGAACAGCACCGACTCGAAAATCCGGGCGGCCAGCCCCTTTTTCATGAAGAAGCAGATCAGCTCCGCCGCCCACAGGACAAGGTAGCCCCGGAACAGCGCCTGGTTCAGCTGGTCCCATCCGTTGCGGCCGTACATAAAGCGGGCGAACGCGCCGCCGATTCTCTGGAAAAAGCCCATACCCTCGAACTCCTTTGCCGGTCCTGTCGTTTTTTGATACCCTACATTCTACTCGCAACCGGCCGGACAAACAACCGCTTTGGGCGGAAATTTACAAAATGGTCATTTATTTTCCATAGAGGCTGTGCTATATTTTAAAGTTGTTAAAAAATATAAAAAAGGAAGTGCATCCAAATTATGGCAAAAAAGCAGTTCAAAGCGGAATCCAAGCGGCTCCTGGATCTGATGATCAACTCCATCTACACCCACAAGGAGATCTTCCTCCGGGAGATCATCTCCAACGCCAGCGACGCCTGCGACAAGCTCTGCTACCAGGCCCTCACCGATAGCGCCGTGGGCATGGACCGGGGGGACTTCAAAATTGAGATCACCGTGGACAAGGACGCCCGGACCCTGACCGTCTCCGACAACGGCATCGGCATGGACAGGGAGGACCTGGAAAACAACCTGGGGATCATCGCCTCCTCCGGCTCTTACAAGTTCAAGCAGGAGCTGGGCGACGACGCCAAGGACACCGACGTCATCGGCCAGTTCGGCGTGGGCTTCTACTCCGCCTTCATGGTCTCCGACCAGATCACTGTGGTGACCCGGAAGTACGGGGCGGAGAGCGGGTACAAATGGCAGTCCTCCGGGGCCGACGGCTACACCATCTCCGAGTGCGAAAAGGAAACCGTGGGCACGGATATCATCATGCATATCAAGGCCGACTCCGACGAGGAGAAATACGGCGAGTTCCTGGAGAACTGGAGGCTCCAGGAGCTGGTGCGGAAGTACTCCGACTATATCCGCTTCCCCATCCGCATGGAGGTCTCCAAAACCCGGAAGAAGGAGGACTCTCCTGAGGACAAGCCGGAGTACGAGACCTACACCGAGGTGGAGACCCTGAACTCCATGGTGCCCATCTGGCAGCGGGCCAAGAGCGAGGTCACCGCGGAGGAGTACAACAAGTTCTACCGGGACAAGTTCCATGACTACGCCGACCCCCAGCGGGTGATTCCCGTCTCCGTGGAGGGCAGTGTCACCTATAAGGCCCTGCTCTTCGTCCCCGGGGCCACGCCCTTCGACTACTACACCAAGGAGTTCGAGAAGGGGCTCCAGCTCTACTCCAACGGCGTGCTCATCATGGACAAGTGCGCGGACCTGCTGCCGGAGCACTTCCGCTTCGTCCGGGGCGTGGTGGACTCGCCGGACCTGAGCCTGAACATCTCCCGGGAGCTTTTACAGCACGACCGGCAATTGAAGGTCATCGCCGGGAACCTGGAAAAGAAGATCAAGGCGGACCTGGGCAAATTCCTGGCGGAGGACCGGGAGGGCTACCAGACCTTCTGGAAGAACTTCGGCCGCCAGCTGAAGTACGGCGTGGTGAATGAGTATGGCCGCCACAAGGACCTGCTTCAGGACCTGCTGCTGTTCTATTCCTCCACGGAGAAGAAGCCCGTCACCCTGGACGAGTACGTCTCCCGGATGAAGGAGGACCAGAAATATATCTACTACGCCGCCGGGGAGACGGTGGACAAGATCGACAAACTGCCCCAGACCGAGGGCCTGCGGGACGCGGGAACGGAAATTCTCTACTTCACCGAGGAGGTGGACGAGTTCTGCGCCCAGACCCTGCGGACCTACAAGGAGAAGGAGTTCCGCTCCGTGCTGGACCAGGAGATCGAGGAGGGCGCCGAGAAAAAGGCCGAGGAGGAGGCCGAGGCCCACAAGGCCGCCTTCGATTTCGTAAAGGAGACCCTGGGGGACAAGGTCAAGGAGGTCAAGGCCAGCGCCCGGCTGAAATCCCACCCCGTCTGCCTCACCGCCGGGGAGGGCCTGAGCTTCGAGATGGAGAAGTACTTCCAGGCGGTCCAGCCCGACGCGTCCCTGAAGGCGGATCGGATTCTGGAGCTGAACGTGGAGCACCCGGCCTTCCAGGCCCTGGAGGCCAACCTGGAGGCGGACCCCGAGAAGGCGAGGACCTACGCCGCCCTGCTGTATAACCAGGCCCTGCTCATCGCGGGCCTGCCCCTGGAGGACCCCTCCGGGTATACGGATCTGGTGTGCGGACTGATGAAATAAGCATCCGCGGCCCCGGCGAAAGCCGGGGCCGTGCGTTTCTCCTCTTGACATGGGGAAAGCGCCGTGCTATACTCATATAGTTCTTAAAAGAACTGTTTGAAAAAGAACAAAGGAGGCCGGGATATGATCAACGTCGTCCAGCTCACCCGCCTGCCCCGGAAATTCGGGAAATACTACGACCGGCAGTTTCTCCCTCTGCTGGAGAAAACGGGCCTTTCCATACGGGAGATTCATGTGCTGCTCTTCCTGGCCAACCACCCCGGCCAGGACACCGCCCGGGACGTGACGGAGCTCCGGTGCATCGCGAAGTCCCAGGTCTCCCAGGCGGTGGAGGTGCTGACGGGGCGGGGCCTCCTGGCCCGGCGGGCCGACGGGGAGGACCGGCGGGTCATTCACCTGGAGATCACCGAACAGGGTGCGCCTCTGGCCCGGGAGGCCCAGACGGTCCAGGCCGCCTGCGGGCGGCGGCTGCTGGCGGGGCTGACGGAGGAGGAACAGACCGTATTCCTGGAGCTGCTGGAGCGGGTGCTGCGGAGGACGGAGGAACTAAGCATGGAAAAGGAGTGTCAGCCATGAATCAGAAAAGCGTGGACCTGGGCAGCGGAAAGGTGAGCAGGCTGTTGTTCTCCCTGGCCCTGCCCACCATTACCTCTCAGATCGTCAATATGCTCTATAACCTGGTGGACCGGGTTTACATCGGCCACATGCAGCCCGTGGACACCGTGGGGGCCCTGGCCCTCACCGGCGTGGGGGTGTGCCTTCCTATCATTATGATCATCTCCGCCTTCGCGGCGCTGGTGGGCATGGGCGGCGCGCCCCGGGCCTCCATCCAGGAGGGCCGGGGGGACCTGGAGGGCTCCCAGAAGATCATGGGCAACAGCTTCACCCTGCTGGTGATCACCGCCGTGCTGCTGACGGCGGTGTTCCGGGGCTTTGCCGAGCCCCTGCTGCTGACCTTCGGCGCCAGTGAAAACACCATCGGCTACGCCCTGGACTACATGAAGATCTACTCCCTGGGTACCCTTTTCGTTCAGGTGACCCTGGGCATGAACGCCTACATCACCGCCCAGGGCTTCACCACCGTCAGCATGAAGACCGTCCTCATCGGCGCGGGGCTGAACACCCTGCTGGACCCCGTCTTCATCTTCGGCCTGGGGATGGGCGTCCGGGGGGCGGCCCTGGCGACGATCCTCTCCCAGGCGGTTTCCGCCGTGTGGGTCCTCCGCTTTCTCACCGGGCCCAAGACCAAGTGGCGGCTGCGGAAGAAGGACCTGCGGCCGGAGCCCAAGGTCTTCCTGCCCTGCCTGGCTCTGGGTCTGTCCCCCTTCATCATGCAGTCTACGGAGAGCCTCATCGCCGTGTGCTTCAATTCCTCCCTGCTGAAATACGGCGGGGACCTGGCGGTGGGGGCCATGACGGTGCTGACCAGCATGATGCAGTTTGCCATGATGCCCCTCCAGGGTCTGACACAGGGGGCCCAACCCATCGTCAGCTACAACTACGGGGCGAAGAACCCCCAGCGGGTGAAGGATGCCTTTGCCTGCCTGCTGAGATCCTGCGTCGTCTACTCGGCGACGCTCTGGGCGCTGGTGCAGCTGTTCCCCCGGATGTTCGTGCAGATTTTCAACAACGACCCGGCGCTGGTGGACTACGCCGCCCGGGCCCTGCGGGTCTACATGGGCACCACCTGCCTCTTCGGCATTCAGATCGCCTGCCAGCAGACCTTCGTGGCCCTGGGGAACGCCAAGACCTCGCTGTTTCTGGCGGTGCTGCGGAAGATTATCCTGCTGATCCCCCTGATCTACATTCTGCCGAACTTCTTCGCCAACAAAGCCTTTGCCGTCTTCCTGGCGGAGCCGGTGGCGGACTTCCTGGCGGTGGTCACCACCGCGTCCATGTTCGCCGTCCAGTTCAAACGGGGCATGGCGGAGCTGGAAAAAGCGTGAAACTGCCCGAAAGCGGGAGCCGGGATGACCGGCTCCCGCTTTTTGATGCCCGGGCGCTGGAAAAACCTTGAAAATTTGGCGGATTGCCTAAAGATTTTGCGTTGACCTTGTGCTAAAATCCAGGGCGGTTGGATAGATCAAAATATTTTGCAAAAACTACTTGCAATACAATGATAAATCGTGTAATATAGTTTTACAAACCAGATTATACGATGTTGACAGCGCAAGCTGAGGAGGAGCGTTATGGAGGCCGTGTTGACGAAGCAGGAATTACAGAGAGCCCGCCTGCGGGCAGTCCGCCGGGCAAAGGTACAGGCTCGGAACGAGCCCCCCCGGCTGACGGTGGGGGCGGAGGTCTTCAACGCCGTGAGCCACGGCCTGGGGACCCTGGGGGCGGCGGCGGCGCTGACGCTGCTGCTGGTTCGGTCCCATGGGGCCATGGAGCTGCTGGCCTCCTGCGTCTACGGGATCAGCATGGTGGTAATGATGCTGATGAGCTGCGTCTACCACGCCATGCCCACCGGGTCCCGGGTCAAGCGGGTCTGCCGGAGGTTCGACTACACCTCCATCTATCTGCTGATCGGCGGCACCTTCGCCCCCATTTTGCTGCTGTATTTGGGCGGGGCCGTAGGCGTGACGCTGTTCTGCGTCCAGTGGGCGGTGATCCTCACCGGCGTGACGCTGGTGCTGGTGTTCGGCCCCGGCCGCTGGCGGGCCCTGCACTTCACCCTGTATTTTCTCATCGGGTGGAGCGGCCTGGTGTTCCTGCCCCGGATGTACCTCCACAGCCGGACCCTCTTGGGCTTCATCTTCGCGGGGGGGCTGGCTTACACCCTGGGAATGATCCCCTTCGCCGGGAAGCGGAAGTACGATCACTGCGTCTGGCACGTCTTCGTCCTGGCGGGGGCGGCCCTGCATTGGATTGGTATTTACACGCAGATCTACCTCCTCCGCTAAGAGTTAGAGGACCGCAAACCCGACCCGTTCCCCCTGTGGGGAAGGGGCCGGGCTTTTTTACGCCCTCATAAAGAACCTGTTAAAAAAGCGGGTGGAATCGGACGGTATAGAATCGTTTTCACCTTTGGAGCTCTTGACTTTTTCCCAAGAGTTACTATAATCAAACCGTATTGATTCGCCGCCGCGCCTGGGCCTTAGGCGCGGAGAGCCGCGTGAGAGAAGGGATGCTTGATGAAAGAACACAAAAAGGGCCTGGCGCTGTGGCTGGCGGCGGTTCTGCTGCTGCTGGCGGGCGCCCTGCTGGCGGGGTCTCCCGGACGGACGGAGACCGTGCAGGAGGCCATGCGGGACGCCGTGCTCCACGACGTGAACCGGATCAGCCTCCTTGGGCTCAAGGAGGTGAACCCTGGACTGGTCTCCGCCTTTACGGTGACGCTGATCCTGCTCCTGGCCGCCGCCTGCATCCGGGTCTTCGTCATTCCGAAGTTCCGGTATAAGCCGGGGAAGTTCCAGATGCTGCTGGAGGAGGCGGTGGGCCTGTTCGGCGGCATGGCGAAAAACAGCAGCCCCCACCGCTTCGGCTTCCTGGGGGCCTATGTCTTTGCCGCCGGGGCCTACATATTCGTGGGGACGCTGTTTGAGCTGCTGGGCCTCCAGGCCGTCACGGTCCACGGACACCCCATCACCCTGCCCGCCCCCCTGTCCGACGTGAACGCCGCCATCGCCATGGGGACCTTCTCCTATCTGGTCATCCTCTCCGGCGGCGTCGCGGTGAACGGCGTGAGGGGTGTGGGGAAGACGCTGAAAGAGTTCTCCCTGCCCATCTCCATGAGCTTCCGGCTCTTCGGCGCCCTGCTCAGCGGACTGTTGGTGACGGAGCTGGTGTACTACTACGTGAGCCTCAGCTTTGTGCTGCCGGTGGTCGTGGGCGTGCTGTTCACCCTGCTCCACGCGCTGATCCAGACCTACGTGCTGACCATGCTGACGGCTTTGTATTACGGCGAGGTGTCCGAGCCTTCCCCGCCGAAGGAGAAGAAAAAGCGTAGGACCGCGTGAGCGCGGCCCGATTCTTGGAATGAAAGAATAAAACGGGAGGTTTTCTGTGATGAAGAACGTTGTGAAAAAGCTGTGGATGCTGGGCCTGGTACTGCTGCTGGCGGCGGCCCTGGCCGTGCCCGCCCTGGCGGCGGGAGAAGACGCCGGGGAGCCGGCGGGTCAGGAAGAGGTCCAGGCGGAGTCCGGCGGCAAGACCATGGCCTCCGCCGTGGCCATCGGCCTGGCGGCCCTGGGCGGCGCGCTGGGCATGGGCCTTGCCACCGGCAAGGCGGCGGAGAGCATCGGCCGCCAGCCGGAGGCGGAGGGCAAGATCCGGACCACGCTGATGCTGGGCCTGGTCTTTATTGAGACGGCCATCATTTACGCCCTGCTGGTGGTCATCCTGATTATCTTCGTATTGTAAGGCAGGTGGACGGTGTGAATATCCCCCTGAATATCGACTGGCAGCAGATTCTGCTGCACTGGATGAATTTGGCGATCCTCACCGGCGGGCTGTACTTCCTGCTCTATCAGCCGGTGAAGCGGTTCATGGAAAAGCGGGAGGCCTACTACCGGGATCTGGAGGAACAGGCCGCCGGGAAACTCCGGGAGGCGGAGGAGCTGAAAGCCTCCTACCAGGCCAAGCTGGACGGGGCGGAGGAGGAGATCCGCCAGGCCCGGGCGAAGTCCCAGGCGGCGGTCCAGCAGTCCGTGGAGGAGCAGATGGCCCAGGCGAGGCAGATCGTCGCCAAGGCCAAGGAGGAGGCCGCCGTCAGCCGGGATCAGATCATCCGGGAGTCCCAGCGGGAACTCCGGGAGCTGACGGTGGCCGCGGTGAAAAAGCTGACGGTAAAGGCCGACACGGATCTCTTCGACCAGTTCCTGGACCTGGCGGAGGGAGGAGGCGCCCATGAGGAGCACTAGAGGCACGCTGGCGGCGGAGCTCCGCAGCGCCGTTAAGCCCACGGAGGAGCAGCTCCGGCGCTTTGAGAAGTTCCTGGCGGACAAGTATAAACGCAGGATTCCCCTCCGCTGGGAGGAGGACCCCGCCTTGAAGCAGGGCTTCCGCCTCCAGGTGGGGGCGGACATGTACGACTGGACCATGAAGGGCCGGGTCCGGCAGTTCCGGGACTATGTCCGGGGGCTGGAGAGTGGGTCCAACGACATCCTGCCCCTGATGCGTCAGGCGGTGGAGGACTGGACCATGGCCGCGGCCCCCGAGGAGATCGGCGAGGTGACGGCGGTGGACGGCGAGATTGCCGCCGTCAAGGGGCTAGACCACGCCCAGTACGGCGAGATTTTACTCTTCAACTCCGGCGTCAAGGGCATGGTCCAGGACCTGCGCCGGGACGGCGTCAGCTGCATCCTCTTCGGCAGCGGCGAGGAGGTCTCCGCCGGCAGCATGGTCCGCCGGACGCTGAAGACCGCCGGCATGCCGGTGGGCGAGGGCTTCCTGGGCCGGGTGGTGGACGCCCTGGGGGTCCCCATAGACGGCAAGGGCAAGATCATGGCGGAGGGCCACCGGCCCATCGAGGCCCCGGCCCCCGGCATCCTGGACCGCCAGCCGGTGAACACCCCCATGGAGACGGGTTTGCTTGCCATCGACTCCATGTTCCCCATCGGCCGGGGCCAGCGGGAGCTCATCATCGGCGACCGCCAGACCGGCAAGACCGCCATCGCCCTGGACGCCATCCTGAACCAGAAGGGGAAGGACGTGGTGTGCATCTATGTGGCCATCGGCCAGAAGACCGGGTCTGTTGCCCAGATCGTGGAGAACCTGAGCCGCCGGGGGGCCATGGAGTACACCGCCGTGGTCAGCGCCCCGGCCAGCGCCTCTGCGGCGCTTCAATACATCGCGCCCTACGCGGGCTGCGCCCTGGGAGAGCACTTCATGCGCCAGGGACGGGACGTGCTCATCGTCTACGACGACCTCAGCAAGCACGCCATCGCCTACCGGACCCTGAGCCTGCTGCTGGAGCGTTCCCCGGGGCGGGAGGCCTTCCCCGGCGACGTATTCTACCTCCACTCCCGTCTGCTGGAGCGGGCGGCTCATCTCTCCGACGAGCTGGGGGGCGGCAGCATGACCGCCCTGCCCATCGTGGAGACCCAGGCGGGGGACGTGTCCGCCTACATTCCCACCAACATCATCTCCATCACCGACGGGCAGATCTTCCTGGAGAGCGATCTGTTTTTCGCGGGCCAGCGGCCCGCGGTGAACGTGGGCCTCTCCGTCTCCCGCGTGGGCGGCGACGCCCAGACCAAGGCCATGAAAACCGCCGTGGGGACTCTGCGGCTGGACCTGGCCCAGTACCGGGAGATGGAGGTCTTCACCCAGTTCTCCAGCGACCTGGACGACGCCACCAAGCGCCAGCTCAGCTACGGCCAGGGCCTGATGCGCCTGCTGCGCCAGCCCCGGTACGCCCCGTTGTCCCAGCACCAGCAGGTTGTCATCCTGGTGGCCGCCATGGCGCGCGTGTGTCTGGACGTGCCCCTGGAGCAGATGGACGCCTTCCGGGCCCACCTGCTCGCGGAGGCGGAGGCGGAAGCCCCGGACCTCTGCGGCCGGATCGACCGCACCGGCCGGCTGGCCCCGGAGGACCGGGAGGAAATCGTCTCCCTGGCGAAGCGCGCCCTGGAGAGCTTCAGCGGGAAGAAGGGCGGCTGACATGGCGGGGACCAAGGAGATCAAGACCCACATGGAAAGCGTGGGGGAGACCCGGAAGATCACCAATGCCATGTACCTCATCGCCTCCACCAAGCTCCGCCGGGCCCGGCAGGAGCTGGACCAGACCCGGCCCTATTTCGAGGCCCTCCGGGGAGAGCTCCGGCGCATTTTTAAGACGGCCTACAACGTGGACAGCCACTTTTTCTACCCCGTGGGCAGGGACGCGCCCCTGGAGGGGACCTACGGCTGCCTTCTCATCACCGCCGACAAGGGCCTGGCGGGCGCCTATAACCAAAACGCCATCCGGGTGGCCCAGCGGCTGCTGGAGCGGCACCCGGACACGAAGCTCTTTGTCGTCGGGGAGTACGGGAGGCGGTTCTTCGACCAGCGGCGGATTCCCATTGAGCACAGCTTCCTCTACACCGCCCAGAACCCCACCATGGCCCGGGCCCGGGAGATCAGCGCGCTGCTGCTGGACGGCTTCGACCGGGGAGAGCTGAAAGAGATCTACGTCATCTACACGGACATGGAGAGCGCCATGAGCGCCCAGGCCCGGGCGACCCGCCTGCTGCCCCTGCTGCGGACCCATTTCGCCGGCGTCCCGGCGGGAGAGGGGGCCATGACGGAGCGGTTCGAGTTTTACCCCGACGTGGGGGCCGTGCTGGACAGCATCATGCGCAGCTATGTCACCGGCTTCATCTACAGTGCCCTGATCGACAGCTTCTGCTGTGAGCAGAACGCCCGGATGACCGCCATGGACAACGCGAACCGGAACGCGGAGAAGCTGCTGGGGGAGCTGTCCCTCCAGTACAACCAGGTCCGGCAGTCGGCCATCACCCAGGAGATCACGGAGATCTCCGCCGGAGCCAGGGCCCAGCGCCAGAAGAAGGGAAGGTAACCGATTTTGGAAAGAGGGATCATTGTACAGATATCCGGCCCCGTGGTGGACGTGGAGATTCAAAGCGGCGAGCTTCCCCGGCTGCGGGAGGAGCTGACCGTGGAGAAGGACGGCGGCCTCCGGGTGATGGAGGTGGCCCAGCACCTGGGGAAAAACACGGTGCGCTGCATCATGCTCTCCCCCAGCGAGGGCCTGGCCCGGGGCCTGGCGGTGGACGTGCCGGACCGGACCATCGAGGTGCCCGTGGGCACGGCCACCCTGGGGCGGATGTTCAATGTCCTGGGCCAGCCCATCGACGGCGGCGGCCCGGTGCCCGAGGACACGCCCCGGAGGAGCATCTACCGCAAGCCCCCGGCCTTTGACGAGCAGAGCCCGGCGGTGGAGATTTTGGAGACGGGCATCAAGGTCATCGACCTGCTGGAGCCCTATCCCCGGGGGGGCAAGATCGGCCTCTTCGGCGGCGCCGGCGTGGGCAAGACGGTGCTGATTCAGGAATTGATCCACAACGTTGCCACGGAGCACGGCGGCTACTCCATCTTCACCGGCGTGGGCGAGCGCTCCCGGGAGGGCAACGACCTCTGGCGGGAGATGCGGGAGAGCGGCGTGTCCGAGAAGACGGCCCTGGTCTTCGGCCAGATGAACGAGTCCCCCGGCGTCCGCATGCGGGTGGCCCTGGCGGGGCTGACCATGGCGGAGTACTTCCGGGACAAAGAGCACAAGGACGTGCTGCTCTTCATCGACAACATCTTCCGCTTTGTCCAGGCGGGCAGCGAGGTCTCCACCCTCCTGGGGCGGATGCCCTCCGCCGTGGGCTACCAGCCCACGCTGGCCAACGAGATGGGAGAGCTCCAGGAGCGGATCACGTCCACCAAGAACGGCTCCGTCACCTCTGTTCAGGCGGTGTACGTTCCCGCCGACGACCTGACGGACCCGGCCACGGCCACCACCTTCGCCCATCTGGACGCCACGACGGTGCTGAGCCGGAAGATCTCCGAGCAGGGCATCTATCCGGCGGTGGACCCCCTGGGCTCCTCCTCCCGGATTCTGGAGGCCGACGTGGTGGGAGAGCGGCATTACCGTATTGCCCGGAGGTGCCAGGAGATTCTGGAGAAGTACATGGAGCTCCAGGACATCATCGCCATCCTGGGCATGGATGAGCTCAGCGAGGAGGACCAGAAGACCGTGGCCCGGGCCCGGCGGCTCCAGCGCTTTTTTGCCCAGCCCACCACGGTGGCGGAGAAGTTCACCGGTATCCCCGGGGTGTATGTGCCCCTGAAGGACACCCTGGAGAGCTTTGAAAAGTTGGTGAACGGCGAGCTGGATCAGTACCCGGAGGCGGCCTTCTACAACGTGGGCACCTGGCGGGACGTGGTGGAAAAGGCGCGGAAGCTGGAAGCGGGTGAGGTCTGATGGACATTTTCCAGGTCCACATTCTGGCGGCGGACCGGAACTTCTACGAGGGCCCCTGCGTCAGCCTGACCGTTCCCACCAGCGACGGGGAGCAGGGCATTCTGGCCCACCACAGCGACATGATCGCCGCCGTTCTGCCGGGGACCCTGCGCTATCAGGCCCCGGAGGGGCCCGTCCAGCTGGCGGCGGTGTCCGGCGGCATGGTGAAGATCGAGAAGAACGACGTGCTGGTCCTGGTGGACTCCGTGGAGCGGCCGGAGGAGATCGACGCCGCCCGGGCCCGCCGGGAGGCCGACGAGGCCCGGGAGGCCATGCTCCAGAAGAAGAGCCGCCAGGAGTATCAGCTGGCCCAGGCCACCCTGGCCCGGGCCATGAACCGCCTGCGGGTCAAGGGCACGGAAATCAAATAGCGGCGGCGCCCCCTCCCACCGGGAGGGGGCGCTTTTTATGGAGACAATGGAAGGCACACCACCAGCTGAAACCGCCCGCCGTTTGCCCGGGTCTCCAGAGACCCGCCCAGACGCTCCGCGATCTCCCGCATCCCCGCCAGGCCGAAGCCGTGGGCGGCCTTGTCCGCCTTGGTGGTGGAGAGGTCCCGGGAGAGCTCCCCGGCGTAGGCGTTTTCCACCCGGAGCATGAAGAGGCCCTTTTCGGTTCGGCAGCGGAGGGTAACGGTCTTGTCCTCCGCCTGTTCCGCCGCCTCCATGGCGTTGTCCAGGGCGTTCCCCAGCAGTGCGCAGAGGTCCGCGTCCGCCAGGGGCAGATCCCTGGGCAGGGAGATGGAGAAGTCCGCCGTGAGGCCCGCCCGGCCCATGGCCTCCGCCTTGGCGGAGAGGACGGCGTTGGCTGCGTCGTTTTCGCACAGCCGCTTCCCGCCCCGGAGGGCGGGAGAGTCCGCCAGCTGGTTGATGTATCGCAGGGCCTTGCCGTCCTCCCCCAGCTCCACCAGGCCTCGGAGGGCCGTCAGGTGGTTCCTGAGGTCGTGGCGGAGAGTGCGGACCTGAGTCTCCTCCCGCCGGAGGCCCCGGTAGTAGCTCTCCCGGAGGGAGGCCAGCTTGTCCGCCTGTTCCAAACGCTCGTGGTCCTCCAGCACCAGAATGGCGTACAGCAGGGCCAGGGCGGTGAGGAGCACGAAGGGCAGCACCGCCAGCCCCAGCTTCAGCTCCATGTCGTGAAGGTCCGGGGAGACGTACTGCCAGGCGGTCATGGCCACCACCGCCACCAGAGAGCAGAAGGGCATGGCCGCCAAGAGCAGCATCAGTTTCCACAGCCGGGGGGACAGCCGGGGCGGGCGGTCCGGCAGGCGTTTCCGGACCGCCAGGTACAGAAGGCCCCAGATGACAGGGCGGAGGACCCTGCTGGAGTAGAATATAAAATCATTCAGGGACGGATCGCGCGTATCCCTGGCGTAGTAGGTGTCCAGCAGGGCGCACACGGGCATGATGAGACAGAAAAAGATGGCCGTCACCGCCAGCCGCCCCACCCGGTCTCCCCTGGAACAGGCCAGGAACACGGCGAAGAACACCGGGAGGGTGAGAATCAGGTTTTCATCCCCCACCCAGATGACCATTCCCGTCACGCCGCCCAGGAGGACAAACAGCAGAATCCTCCACCGCCGCCCTGGCTTGACCGGCAGGAAGGCGGAGGCAATCCGGTAGAGGAAGAACCCGCTGAGAAGCAGCGGGAACAGCCAGCCCCAGTTCCGGAGGCATTCCAGCAGGAACTCCGTCAGGCGCGTCAGGAATTCCATGCCTCAGTCCTCCAGGGCCGTCCGGGCCAGGGCGGCCAGGGCCGCGGGACGGCAGGCCCGGCTGACGGGAATCGCCTCGTCCCCCACAAAGACCGAACTCCCCTCCAGCCGGTCCACGGCCCCGGCCCGGACCAGGTAGCGCTGGTGGACCCGGATGAAGCCGTCCCCCACGTCCCGCTCCACCTCGTCCAGCTTGCCGTAAAAGGTGCAGGTCCGGGCCGTGGAGACGCAGGTGACCTGCCGCCGGTCGGAGGCAAAATAGAGGATGGTTTTCTTGGGGATTCGGTACAGCGTTTCGCCGCTGCGGCAGAGGAACGCCTTGTCCCCCTCCCGGAGGAGGGCCTCCGCCGCCCGGTCCAGTACGCCGTCCAGATGGTCCGCCTTCGGCGGCTTCATCAGGTAGCCCAGGGCCCCCACGGAGTAGCCGTCGAACACATAGTCCGTGTAGCCGGTGACGAAGACCAGCCCCAGCCCCTCATCCGCCTCCCGGAGGCGGCGGGCGGCCTGCATGCCGTCCAGCTCCCCCATTTCAATGTCCAGAAACACCAGGTCCAGCTCTCCGGCGTGCTTCCCCATCCAGCGGAGAAGCCCCTCCCCGGAGGAGAACTCGAAAAAGGACGCCTCCCCGCTCCGCCGCCGTTCCAGGGCCCGCTCCAGGGCGGCCCGGAGGGCGATCCGGGCGTCGGCGCTGTCGTCGCAGATGCCGATTCGCAGCATGGTCTCATCTCCTTGCAGTTTGCTACGGCTATTGTACCACACTGGCGGCTATTCGCCAAACCAAATATGACGGCAAAGCCGCCAATTATGACATCGGTTCCCTCCTCGCCGCCAAACTTTCCATCAGACCCGCTAAAAAGAGCGGCCCCGTTTGCGGGGGCCGTTTTTTTGCGCGATACTGAACCCAGAGAAACACAAGGAGGAATTCCCCATGAAGACCAACACCCTGCTCATCCGGGCCCGGCACGCCCTGACTACCCCCACGGAGGTCCCAGAGAAGGGGCCCAGGCTGCAAACCAACCTGGACACGGACCTCCTCAAGCTCATCGCCATTGTCTCCATGCTCATCGACCACGTGGGCGGGGCCTTCTTCCCGGAAATCGGGCCCTTCCGCTGGATCGGGCGGCTGGCCTTCCCGCTCTTCTGCTACTGCATGACGGTGGGACTGCTGTACACCCGGGACGTGAAGCGATACTTAGGCCGCCTGGCGATGTTCGCCGTTGTCTCTCAGCCCTTCTACGTCCTGGCCTTCCACCCCCACGACTGGATGGCGGACCGGAACTGGATGAACTGGAACATCTTCTTTACGCTGTTCCTGTCCCTGCTGGCCATGGCTGGCTTCAAGGAGCGCAAGTGGTGGCTCTTCCTGGGGGCCTTCTTCGTGGTGAGCTGGTGGAACTTCGACTACTCCGGGACCGGCATTGAGCTGATGCTGATTTTTTTCCTCTGCCGGAACCATCCAAAAGTGGGGGCGCTTCTCTACGGGCTGATGTACCTTCCCAGTCTCTGGGGCGGCTATCCGGAGGACCCCCTGTGCCTCTCACTGGGCGGGCTGTGGATCGATTGGCCCATCTTCGCCCTGCTGGCGGCGCCGCTGATCTTTATTCCCACCCATTCCAGTTTGAAAATCCCCAAGTGGTTCTTCTACGCCTTCTACCCCGCCCATCTGGCGGTCATCGCCGCCCTGCGATTCATGCTGTAAGAAAGGAACGATCATCATGCTGACTGTGGAAAACCTGCGCAAGTCCTATCAGGTGGGAAAGACCTCCTATGAGGTGCTGAAGGGAGTCTCCCTCCAGGTGGAAACGGGCGAGTTCGTCGCCGTCATGGGCCCCTCCGGCTCCGGCAAGACCACCCTCTTAAACTGCATCTCCTGCTACATCCCCGCCGACTCCGGACGGCTGTGCCTGGGCAAGACCGAGCTGGCCCGCCTGGACGAGGACGCCCTGGCGGAGGTTCGAAATAAGCAGCTGGGCTTTGTGTTCCAGGACTTTCTGCTGCTGGACGGCCTGACGGTCCGGCAGAACATCCTCCTGCCCGCCATCATCGGCGGACTGGTCTCCGACATGACGGAGGCCCGGGCGGACCAGCTCTGCGAGGTCTTCGGCATCGCCGGCATCCGGGACAAATACCCGGCGGAGATCTCCGGCGGCGAGAAGCAGCGCACCGCCGTGGCCCGGGCCCTCATCAACCACCCCCTGCTGATCCTGGCCGACGAGCCCACGGGCAACCTGGACAGCAAGTCCAGCCGGGCGGTGATCCGGTCCTTCGAGCAGGCGAAAAGCGCCCTGGAGGCCACGATTTTCATGGTGACCCACGACTCCTATGCCGCGTCCTTCTGCGACCGGGTGGTGATCCTCCGGGACGGCGTGGTCTGGAGGACGCTGGAGAAGGGAGCCACGGAGCGGGAGAAATTTCAGGACCTGCTGCTGGACGCGGTTCGGGAAATGGGGAGGGAGTGACCATGCGGCATTTTTCCGAGGTCTGCGCCCTGATGCGCCGCAAGAACAAAAAGCAATACGCCCTTCTGGCGGGCTGCTGCTTCTTCTCCGTGCTGCTCATCACGGCCTACGTCTGCATGATGCGGGCGCCTACGGTCCTGAACGTCCTACCGGAGGGGGGCGACAGCCGCAAGCAGGTCATGATGATTTTCGCCCTGGCGGTTATCGGCTGCGCCGTGTTCACCACCTACGCCGCCGGCCTCTTCCTCCGGCAGAAGTCCCGGGAGACCGGCGTGCTCCTGGCTCTGGGGGCCTCCCGGGCCCAGGTCTGGGGAGAGCTGGGCCGGGAGCTGGGGGTCCTCTCCCTGGGCTCCTGCGCCGCCGGGGCGGCCCTGGGCGGACCGCTGGCCTGGGTGCTGTGGCAGTTCTTCCGGCTGGCCGTGGTGGACAGCGAGGAGATGCGCCTGACCTTCGACCCCAGCGCCTATGTGTTGTCCCTGGCCTTCTCCGCCTTTGTCATGGTCATGATCTTCTTCCTGGGCCGCCGCTCCGTGAAGCGGACCAATATTATCGACATCGTTCAGGAGTCCCACAAGTCCGAGCCCATCCGGGACGTGCCCCGGTGGTACGGGCCCGTTGGCATCGTCCTGCTGGCGCTGGGGGGCTTTCTGGGCTACATGTCCTCCTCCTTCTTCATACTGGTCCTCCACTGGTATCCCCCCGAGGGCCTCACCGCCGTCTTTTACGTCCCCGCCTTGATCGGCCTCTACATGATCCTGCTCCACACGGTGGTCAACGGCTGGAACGGGAAAAAGAAGCTGTACCGTGACCTCATCGCCACCAGCCAGATGCGCTTCCAGGGCCGTCAGACGGTGCGGAACATGCTGGTGATGACCCTGCTCATCGCGGGGGCGTATTTCGGCAGCTTCTACGCCCCCATGCTGGGCACCGGGTCCATGATGGGCTATGACCGGCGGCCCGTGGACTACGCCTATCATTTCCGGGCGGACCAGGACATCCCCCTGGAGGCGGAGGTCCGGGCGCTGGCGGAGGAGTATGGCGTCACCATTACGGACTTTGCCGCCGTGCCCATGCTCCGCCTGGCGGTGGACGGCAACGACCACATTGAGGAGGAGGGCCCCGTGGGCACCACCTGGCGCACGGAGTATTTGGAGGTTTTAAACTCCAATCTGTTCCTCTCCGCCTCCGGCTATGAGGCGCTGACGGGGGAGCGCGTGGACCTGGCCCCCGGTGAGATCCGGGGCGTACTGGACGCAGAGGGGACCGCTCTGGGCTTCCGCCCCGACGCCACGCTTCTGACCAACTATCTGACCAAGGAGCGGCTTGCCGTAACGCCCCTGGAGCCCCTGCGCTATGACAGCCTCTTTGAGCGCTACGTCATGAACGACGGGGACTTCGCGCGCTTAGGCGCGGGCCTCCCGGACGAGTGGCGGGAGACCCAGGTCTGCTTCAACGTGGAAAACTGCGCCGGAACCTACGAGTTTGCCAAGGCCCTGTTCAACGAGATTGTGGACCGCTCCACCCTGGACGTGGCCCAGTTCGACGGCTGGGACCCGGTGGTCCGGGACCGGGACATCGCGAAGGACGGGTTCTACTTCCTGGACCGGGAGAACTGCGGGTCGGCGGGCTTCACCGTCATCGACTACGGCCAGCGGGACAGCTCCGCCTTCCGGCTGGACTGGCAGTATATGCCGGAGTTCCGCATTTTGGACAAAATGGATTTTGTAAAGACTCTGGCGGTGTTTCTGATTTTGTTCGTTTTCATCGCGGTGGTGTGCTTCTCCGCCGTCTTCGTCATCGCCTACACCCGGTGCATGACCATCGCCCTGACGAATGCCAAGGTCTACGACGACCTGCGGCACCTGGGGGCCTCCAACGCCTACCTCCGCCGCTCCGTCCGGGGGCAGGTGAAGCGGGTGTTCCTGGTCCCGGCCCTGGTGGGCACGGGCTTGATCTACGCCTTTTACGTCATGATCATGTACTTCAACGGAAGTCCTGCGGGCATCACCTCCAGCGAGGCGGCGGGCCTCCTGACCGCCTTGGCGGTCATCGCGGCGGTGTCGGCGCTGATGGTCGGCGTATACCGCCTGACCCTGGCCCAGGTGTGCCGGGCCCTGGGCATCCGGCGGTGAGACGGGCCTGAAAATGGAACGGCGGCGCGGGGACTTGTCCCCGCGCCGCCGTGTGTTCAGGCAGCGGATACGCCCCTCTCGGCGTGGATCTTCATGGACTGCTGAGGGGTCATGGCGAAGTAGTCGTAGCTGATCTCGCTGCCGCTGTCTCCCCAGGTGGTGTCGATGTGGTATTCCGTTCCGTCCAGGGTGGCGGTGGTCCAGATGTGATCCCCCTGGATGAAGGTGGAGCACTGGATGCCCTCCAGCTTTAAGAAGAGATTGTAGGCCCCGGTGTAGCCGTCGCAGACGGCGGTGCCCCTTGCGAACAGGCTGTAGGGGATATGGCTGAGGGAGTCGTCCTTGGCCTGGTAGTCGTAGACGCAGTTGTCACAGATCCAGCCGTAGTAGACCCGGGCCTTTTCCAGCTCCGTCATATCCGGACGGAGGGTCCCCTCCTCCCAGAGCCGGTCATGGACGGCGACGGCGGCCTCCATGGCGGCGGCGCGGTACTCCTGGGTCCGCCGTCCCGCCCCGGCGGCGGAAAAGCTCAAGGTCACCAGTCCCGCACCCCAGGTGCAGTGGACCTGGTTGTAGCCCTGCTCGCAGTGGTCCTTCATCACGGTCAGGGACAGGTCCATGAGCTGCCGGGACTCCGCCTCGGAGAGGCCGGGGAGGTGGAACATCAGCTGATCGCTGCCCTGGGCCAGCATGTAGCGCAGGGCGCTTTCCAGCTCCTCCCGGGTGGAGGGGGAGACGACATACTCCCCCGGCTCCACCAGGTCCGCCAGGGAGGTCCCTGCGGCGCTGTAAAGGTGGGAGAGGTCCCACTGGGGCCGGACCCGCAGGGCGGGGTCCAGTATGCGGGTGAGCATGGCGGCCAGGGCCCCCCGGGTGATGGGCTCGCCCGGGAGGAAGGAACCGGCCGGGTCGCTGCCCGTGGAGACGCCCTTCCGGTAGAGGTCCAGGATATCCTGATAATAGGGGGTGTACTCGTCCACATCGGAGATGAAGCGGCGGGAGGAGTAGCCCACGGTGACCAGCTCGTCATGGACGGGGGGCAGGGCCTCCTCCGGCAGGACGTTTGCCAGGATGTGGGCCACCTGGGCCCGGGCGGCGGGCTCGTAAAGCTCTGTGTACTCGTCCACGAAGTCCGCCTCCAGCACACCCTCCGCCTGGAGGTAGCGCAGGTAGGCCAGGGCCGCCGGGGTGGTCTCCCGGCGGTAGGCCAGGGCGGCCTCCGCGTCGCCGGTCCGGTAGAGGCCCCGGACCCGCCCGGCGAAGATGACGGCCTGTCCCAGGGTTACCGGGTCTCCCAGGCCGAAGGTGCCGTCGTCCTTCCCGTTGGCGAGGCCGTACTCGTAGAGGGCGGACACATTGTCGTAGAAGGGGGAGTCCGGGGTCAGGTCCGAGAACTCCCCGGCGTAGGTCCGGCTGCGGGCAAAGCCCGTCTCCTGGGCGGCCTGGGCGGGGAGGGTCAGCAGCAGGCAGAACGCCAGCAGCAGGGCGGGGATTTGTTTTTTCATAGGGTTCCTTTCGGGGCGGTTACGTCAAGATGTTCAGGTCTTCCATGGTGCGGTCCTCGGTGTAGGGGTTCAAATGCTCGTTCACCATAGCCAGGACCTCCTCCTGGTTCAGGTAGATATAGGGGGATTTCCAATCCCCGGGCAGGGTGGCGAACTCGATGTTCTCCGTTCCCATGGCGGCCACCTGAGCGCCCATCCAGGCCAGGTTGCCTACCGTCAGGTCCGTTTTTACGTAGTCCACGAAGATTTTGCAGTAGTCGTCCAGGTGGAGAAGGCTCTCGGGGGTCATCAGCTTCTGGGCCACGGCCTTGAGGAAGTCCTGCTGGGTGTGCATCCGCCCAATGTCCTGGGAGGCGTAGCCCTCCCGGCAGCGGACCACCTTTAGAGCCTCAGCCCCGCTCAGGTGCCGCATGCCCTTGGAAAAGTGGATCGAGAGATTCTGGTAGGGGTCCTCATAATTCATATCAATGGGAATGTAGAAATCCACGCCGCCGATGGCGTCCACCAGGGCCTGAAAGGCCTTCAGGTCCACCAGTACTGTGTAGTCCACCGGGATGCCCAGCTGGTCGGAGACCGTGTCCGCCAGCGTCTCCATGCCCCCGGCGTTGTAGGCAAAGTTGATTTTGTGGTTTTTCCCGTTGATCAGCGCCTTGGTATCCCGGGCGATGCTGGCGCCGAAGACATGGCCGTTGGCCACGTCCAGGGCCACCAGGATGTTCGTGTCCGTGCCGCCGTTGCCGTCATCCGCGCCGGAGACCAGGATGGTCCAGAACTCAGGCTTGCGCTCGTAGTGGGAGCGGAGGGCCTCCGCCTCCTCATCGGAGAGGTCCTCGGAAATCACGGGGTTGTTCACCCGCTGGATCATAACGGAGTCGTCGGTCTTCTGGTCCGGGGCCCGGAAGTAGACCCGGACCACGGCGCAGCACAGGCCGATGAGGATGAAAAGGAGCAGCAGCGTGACCACCCAGGGGCTGCGCTGCTTGCGGCGAAGTCTCGAAGCCATGGGAACCTCCCGTGCGCCGTTTTCCGGCGCGTATCTGTAGAAAATCGACTCGTGAAAAAGGGCCCGTCCGAAAACGGGGCCGACGGAGCGTCTGCTTCATTATAAGTCCGGCCCCGGAAAAAGACAAGAGAAAAAATAGCGGCATCGCCGCTATTTTTTCGGTCAAAAATTTGCCGTTTCTGTCATTTCTTACAAGGGATTTAAAATATTTTCAGAAAGTTTACAACTTGGACAAATTCTCTCCATTCTTTTCCGGCTCCGGGGCTTTTTCCGCCGCCGGGGCGGCCGCCGCCAGCTGCTCCAGCAGGGTCTTGATGTCCGCCAGAAGCTGGTTTTGGTAGGAGAGCGCGCAGCGGATGTAGTGCATGGCCGGCTCCGGCGCGGGGGCCGGGTCCTCCAGCGGGTGGGGCCAGCGGCGGACCTCCGGCTCCGTGTAGATGGGCGTGCCCGGCGGGGCGGCCTCCCGGCCCGGGGACCGGGTGACGGGCACGGTCCGGGCCGGCCGGCCAGCCGCCGGGGTCCGCCCCCGGCCGTGTTGACGATTTGCCATGATTCAGGGTCCCTCCTTCCGCGGCCTAGCCGCCGCGGTATTTTTTGCGGGTGGCGATGCCGCCCCGGATGTGCCGCTGGGCCTTGTTCACGTCCAGCACTTCCTTGACCTGCAGGTACAGCGGGCGGTTGAACAGGGGCAGCCGCTCGGAGATATCCTTATGTACCGTCGATTTGCTGATGCCGAACCTCTGGGCGGCGGCCCGGACCGTGGACCGGTTCTCTATGATGTAAAGAGCCAGGCGCTCCGCCCGCTCCTCCATATTTCCCTTCAAAACATCCTCACTCCCTGCCTCTTGTTGGTCCATCCTATGCGCGGCGGCGGCGGGATATGTTCCCGGAACGGGAAAGGACAGGGCGGAAAATGCAAAAAGGCCCTTGACATGGAGTGGACTCCACGTGGTATGCTGGAGGGCGAACAACGTGTTTCCGAAAACAAGGAGGTATGTCATATGCGATACCGCACATTGGGCCGGACCGGCATCCAGGTGGGCGAGATCGGCGTGGGCTGCGAGGGCTTCCTGGAAAAGACGCCGGAACAGGTACAAGAGTGGCTGGACGTGATGGAGGCGGCGGGGGCCAACTGCATCGACCTGTACACGCCCAATCCGGATTTCCGTTCGAACCTGGGCCGGGCCCTCCGGGGCCGGCGGGAGAAATTCGTCCTCCAGGCCCATCTCTGCACCATCTGGAAAGACGGCCAGTACAAGCGGACCCGGGACATGGCCGAGGTCCGGGAGGGCTTCGAGGACCAGCTCCGGCGGCTGGGGACGGACCATGTGGAGATCGGCATGGTCCACTATGTGGACTCCCTGGCGGAGTGGGAAACGGTCAAAAACGGCCCCGTCATGGAGTACGCCCTGGCGCTGAAGGCGGCGGGGACCATCGGCTGCGTGGGCCTCTCCAGCCACAACCCCCAGGTGTCCCTGGCGGCGGCGGAGAGCGGGCTCATCGACGTGCTGATGTTCAGCGTGAACCCCTGCTATGACCTCCAGCCCGCCTCCGAGGACGTGGAGGAGCTCTGGGCCCCCAAGAACTACGCCGCCCCCCTGCTGAACATGGACCCGGAGCGCCAGGCCCTCTACGAGACCTGTCAGCGTCTAGGGGTGGGCATCACGGTGATGAAGGCCTTCGGCGGCGGGGACCTGCTCAGCGATTCCCTCTCCCCGGCGGGGAAGGCCCTGACGGCCTTCCAGTGCCTCCAGTACGCCCTGGACCGGCCCGGCGTTGCCTGCGTGATGTCCGGGGCCCGGAGCCTGGAGGACTTGAGGCAGAGCCTGGCCTTTGAGGAGGCCCGGTCGGAGGAGCGGGACTACGCCGCCGCCCTGGCGGATCTGCCCAAGATCAGCTGGAAGGGCCACTGCATGTACTGCGGCCACTGCGCCCCCTGCCCCCAGGGCATCTCCGTGGCGGACGTGACGAAGTTTTTGAACCTCTCCCTGGCCCAGGGGAGCGTCCCCGAGACCGTCCGGGAGCACTACGCCGCCCTGCCCCACGGGGCGGGGGAGTGCGTCCGGTGCGGGGCCTGTGAAACGCGCTGCCCCTTCGCCGTGCCCATCCGGGAGAACATGGCGAGGGCGGCGGAGCTCTTCGGAAGGTGAGGGACCCTATGCGGACAATTTTGATTCTGGACGGCCAGGGCGGCGGCGTGGGAAGCCAGCTGGTGAAGCTGCTGAAGCCCCGCCTGAACGGGGACTGCCGCCTCCTCTGCGCGGGGACCAACGTGGCGGCCACCGCCGCCATGCTGAAGGCCGGAGCCGCCCAGGGGGCCACAGGGGAGAACGCCGTGGTATACAACGCCGCCCGGGCGGACCTGATCCTGGGCCCCATCGGCATGGTGCTGGCCAACGGCATCCTGGGGGAGGTGTCCCCCGCCATGGCCGCCGCCGTCTCCGGGTCCGGGGCGGTGAAGATCCTGATTCCCTCCGCCTCCTGCGGCGTGTACGTGGCGGGCGTGGAGGAGTGCCGCCTGGAGGAGTACCTCCGCCGGGCGGTGGAGCTGGCGGTAAGGGAGCTGGGGCTGTGAGCGGGGAGTTTTTTGCGATTGCCCGGGAGCACTGGGCAAAGTACCCCAAAATGGAGCCCCAGGACTTCGCCAAGCTGGCCTATCAGAGCGAGTTCGGCCCCGCCCACATGGTCCAGAGCCCGGACAAGGTGCTGGCGGCCCTGCTGGCGGAGCGGAAGGAGGCGGGGGTGGAGGCCCTTCCCCCGGAGCCCATCGGGGGCGGCCTGTGCCGCTTCCATATCACCCAGGCCCTGTCCACCCTCTGGGAGCTGCCGCTGATCGGGCGTATGTTCATCCGGACCATGGCCCGGAGGTCGGGGACGGCGGCGGGCCTCTCGGAAAAGCTGGAGCAGCTGGCGGCCCTCCCGGTCCCCGGCATGGCGGAATACCTGGAGCTCTGGCGGCGGGAGGGCTGTCCGCCGGTCCGCCACAGCGAGACGTTTCGAAGCGCCTATCACCCCCACTACCGGGTTTTGCGGCTGGACTGCGCCCGGTTCCTCCCGGCGCTGATTCCCCTGGAACAGCTGGCCCGGGATCTCCCGGCCCGGCGGGAGGGCCCGGCCCTCATCGCCGTGGACGGACGGTGCGGAAGCGGGAAGACGGGCTTCGCCGCCTTGGCGTCAGGAGTCCTGGCCTGTTCCTCCGACGTGGTTCACATGGATGACTTCTACCTCCCGCCGGAGAGGCGGACGCCGGACTGGATGGAGGTCCCCGCCGGGAACATGAACCTGGAGCGGTTCCAAAAGGAGGTCCTGAGCTCTCCGGACCGGGACGGAGGGACGGCCTACCGGCCCTACGACTGCCAGACCGGACGGCTGAGAGAGCCGGTGGAGCTGTGGGAGCCCCTGACCATCGTGGAGGGCACCTACTCCCAGCACCCGGCCCTGGCGGAATGCTACGACTATAAAATTTTCCTCACCTGTGACCGGGACGAGCAGACCCGCCGCCTCCAGGCCCGGGAGGGGGAGTACTTCCCCACCTTCGACCGGGTCTGGCGGACGCTGGAGGAGCGGTATTTCGCCGCCTGCGGCACGGAGAAGGCCGCCGACCTGGTGGTGGACACCACCGGATTTTTCGGATGAAAAAGGGACTTGGCAGAAGCCAAGCCCCTGTGGTATTATAATTATGTGCGAAGCAACCCGCCGTCAGGAAGGCGGCGGACTGTCAGAAGACGGGAAAACTGATTTGTAAGGAGTTTTTCCCATGAACGAGACCAAAACCCAAAGACCCGTCCAAACCCTGTCCATGGCCGCCATGCTGATGGCCCTGGGTTTCGTCCTGCCCTTCTTCACAGGGCAGATCCCCCAGATTGGCAGTATGCTCTGCCCTATGCACCTGCCGGTGCTGCTGTGCGGCCTCCTCTGCGGCTGGAAGTACGGCCTGGCGGTGGGCTTCGTCCTGCCTCTTCTCCGCAGCGCCACCCTGGGGATGCCCCCGATGTTCCCCACCGCCATTGCCATGGCCTTTGAGCTGGCGGCGTACGGCTTCCTGGCGGGCTTCCTCTACGCCCGGTCCCGCTGGCAGTGCGTGGTGGCCCTGGTCCGCTGCCTTATTGCCGCCATGCTGGGCGGGCGAATCGTCTGGGCCGTGGCCCGGGTGTTCCTCTCCGGCGTGTCCGGCCAGGCGTTTACCTGGCAGATGTTCCTCTCCGGCGCGTTCCTCACCGCCATCCCCGGCATCATCCTCCAGCTGGTCTTCATCCCCGCGGTGATGGTGGCCCTGGACCGGACCGGGCTGGTCCGCTTCCGCCGGAGCGGGGAGACGGCCCCGGCGGCTTGAGTCAGCGGGTCAGGAAGACCTCGCTGAGCAGCGACGCCGCCTCGTTCAGCCGCTCTGCGTCCAGCCCCGCGTAGTTCACCACCAGCGTGTGGGCGTAGGCGGGATCGGGGACGGCGGCGTACTCCGACAAAAACCCAAGACGCACTCCCAGGCCCTCCGCCCGACGGCGGAGGGCCTCGTCGCCCTCCTCTGTGTCCAGACGGAGGAGGAAGTGAAGCCCCGCCCCCCGGTCGGTGAGGGAGGCGGCGAAGGGAAGGAGCCGGAAGCGCTCCAGCACCGCCTCCCGGAGGAGGCGGTATTTTTTTCGGGCCCGGGAGAGGTGCTGCTCATACCCGCCGCTGCTGAGAAAGCGGGCCAGGACCTGCTGCTCCAGGGCGGGGACGGTGGAGGCGTAGAACCCCAGCTCCCGGCGGCAGCGCTCCAGCAGCCGGGGGGGCAGGACCATGAAGCCCACCCGCATGGAGGGGGAGATGGTCTGGGAGAAGGTGTTCATGTAGATCACCCGCCCCCGGGCGTCGATGCTCTGGAGGGTAGGGATGGGCCGTCCGGCGAAGCGGAACTCGCTGTCGTAGTCGTCCTCGATGATGACGCCGTCCGTCTCCTCCGCCCAGCGGAGGAGGGCCTGCCGCCGGGCGATGGGGGTAACGATGCCCGTGGGGTAGTGGTGGGCGGGGGAGAGGTGGGCCGCCGTGGCGCCGGAGGCGTAGAGAGGCTCCAGGGCCATGCCCTGGCCGTCCAGAGGGATGGGACGGCAGACGGCACCCCACTTGCCGTAGACCTGGCGAATCTTCGGATAGCCCGGGTCCTCTAGGGCAAAGACGGTCTCCTCCCGGCCCAGGAGCTGGGCCAGGAGCAGGTACAGGTATTCCGCCCCCGCGCCCACGACGATCTGCTCCGGGGACACCGCCATGCCTTTGAAATCCCGGAGGTCCCGGGCGATGGCCTCCCGCAGGGCGGGAAGGCCCTGGTGGGGCACCGGGGCCAGGTGACTCCCCTCGGAGAGGACCTGGCGGGTCAGCCTCGCCCAGAGGGCCGAGGGGAAGAAGGAGGGGTCCGCCTGGCCGCTCTTCAGGTCCAGCCGCCAGGACCGGGGGGGCGCCTCCGCTGGGACGGGCTCTCCCGGCTCCGCCGCCGGGAGGCGGCGGTCCACCCGGGCCACGTAAAAGCCCAGCCGGGGCCGGGCGTCCGCGTAGCCCTCCGCCACCAGCTGCTGATAGGCCCCCTCCACCGTGATGACGGACACCCGCAGATGCTCCGCCAGGGCCCGCTTGGAGGGCAGGCGCTCCCCCGCCGCCAGGGCGCCGCTGAGGATGTCGTCCCGCAGGCGGCGGTACAGGTATTCGTAGAGGGACAACCCGCCCCGGGCCTCCAGATCGTATGTCAGCATGGACGCGCCCTCCTCTGACCTTATAAAAAATTTCAATTTTGGATATTTCTATCCTACCACAAAGGGGCTATGATGGCAACATCAACCGACAAAGGAGCGAGGCGCGATGGAAAAGATTCTAAAGCGGGAGACGGTCCGGGCGGACGCCCGGCTGCTGGCCCTGACGGGGCTGTTCGCCGCCCTGGGCTGCGTGGGGACCATGGTGCTGCAGGTGCCCTCCCCCACCGGCGGATACATGAACCTGGGGGACGCGGTGGTGATCCTGGGGGCCTGGCTGCTGGGACCGGTGTACGGCGCGGTGGCCGGGGGCGTGGGCCCCGCCATGGCGGACCTGCTGAGCGGCTACGCGGTTTATGTCCCCGCCACCCTGGTAATCAAGGCCGTCATGGCCCTGACGGCGGCGGGTTTGTACCGGGCGCTGAAACGGAGGGGACTGCTCCTCAGCGCGGCGGCGGCGGAGGTCCCCATGGTGCTGGGCTACTGGCTGTTCGACGGGCTGCTGGCAGCCGCCTCCGGCGGCGGGGCCCTGGGCCTCTGCCTGACGGCCAGCGCGGCGGGCATTCCCAGCAATCTGGTCCAGGCCGCCTTCGGCGCGGCGGCGTCCACACTGCTGGCCCTGGCCCTTCGGCGCAGCGGCTATGTCCGGAAGCAGTTTCCCAACCTGTGAGCGAGAAAAAAAGCCGAGACCCTCCGTTCTTCCGAGGGTCCCGGCTTTTTGAAGTTCAGCCTAAGCCGTCCGGGGCGTTCCAACCGTCCCAGGGGGAGGATTGGACAGGGGCCGCGTCCTTGCCCACGCCGGAGGTCCGCTTGGCGGTGTCGAAATAGGCCAGATGGACACAGGTGCAGTTGGGAATGTAAAAGAGGGCCACCAGCAGCTGCCAGAGACCGAAAATGGCGTTCAGGGCGAAGATGGGGAGGCCGAAGTAGGTCTCCGGGGCGGGGATGCCGTAGAGCATCAGCATGGCCAAGTCCTGGCTTATCTTGAGGCTCAGGAGCAGGGCGGGGAAAATGGCCAACAGGCTCCAGCCGAGGTAGCTCAGGTCCAGGGTGAAGAGCTGGGCCTTGTAGCCCAGGGTCTGCCGCTTGCTCATCTCCAGGGCCTCCATCACGCCGATCTCCGGGTTCTCATAGAGATTGTAGAAGGCGAAGCCGTAGCGGTAGGCGGCGATAATGCCGGGGATGACGAAGAGCAGGGACCAGAGGAAGATGAACAAGCTGACCAGAATGTCCAGCAGAATCAGCTTCCCCACGAAGGAGAACCCGTCGAACAGCGTCAGGAACTCCGCCCGCTCGCCCCGCCGGACGGCCATGCAGTACAGGGCGAAGCCCGTGGCCAGGACGGTGCTCAGCAGGGAGACCAGAATGGAGATGAAAATGCTGAAAAAGCCGGTGTCCACCAGGGAGGAAAACAGGTTCAGCACGATGAGCAGTCCCATGTACAGGGCGGTCATGGCCTTGGGGGAAACCTGCGCGTCCCGCAGCAGCTCCGCCGCCTCCCACTTGCATTTTTGCCGGTCGATCTGTTCAAACGTCATGATAGGGCCTCCTGATTTGTGGTGGTGTCTTTATCTTAGTGTAGCACAGTCCGGGCCGGAAGGCAAGCGGGAAAAGGGGCCCGCCGTCCGGCGGACCCGTCCTTTTCATGCCAATTCCCCCTGGGGGGCGTCCAGAAGCTCCAGCTCCTGGAAGATCCGGGCCTCCAGCTCTTCGTAGGCCCTGGGGCCCCGGGAGCGGCGCATCCGGCCCCCCAGGCGCTCGCCGCCGTCAAAGAGGTGGATCAGGTAGAACCAGACCTCCTTCATCCGCTGGGAGGCAGGGGCAGACTGTCTGTCGGGGGCGGCCTGACTGTAGAAGTCCTGGTATGCCCGGTACAGTTCCGTCGTAAAGGCTTGCAGCTCTTCCTTCGAGGCGGCGGGCCCGCCCCGGAGCCGCCGGAACAGCGCCGGGTCCGCAATGGCCCCCCGGCCGATCATGGCGGCGCTTAAGTCGGGAAACCGGGCCTCCAGGGCCCGGACGCCGGAGACGGAGGTCAGGTCCCCGTTGTAGCAGACGGGGTTCCGGCTCTCCGCGCAGGCCCAGGCGAACTGGTCCATATGGACCGTTCCCCGGTACTTCTCCGGCCGGACTCGGGGGTGGACGGTGAGGCAGGCGATGGGGTAGCGGTTGAAGACCTCCAGCAGCCGGGGAAACTCCTCCGGGGTGTTGTAGCCCAGCCGGGTCTTCACGGAGACGGGAATGGAGACGCCGGAAAACACCTCGTCCAGGAAGCGATCCAGGAAGTCCGGGTCCGCCAGCAGGCCGGAGCCCTTCCCCTTGGCGGTGACGGTGCCGGAGGGACAGCCCAGGTTCAGGTTGACCTCCGTGTAGCCCATGTCCGCCAATGCCCCCGCCGCCCAGACGAAATCCGCCGCATGCTTCGCCATCACCTGGGGGACCTGGGGGAGACCCTCGGGGTTCTCCAGCTCCCGGCGGTCCCGGGGCGTGATGACATGCTGGTCCGTGGGGGAAATGAAGGGGATGAAATAGCGGTCCGCCCCGCCGAAGTGCCGGCGCCAGACCTCACGGAAGACCCGTTTTGTGATACCGTCCAGGGGGGCGAAGTCGAAACGCCGGATCATCCCAGCTTCTCCTCCCACTCCCTGGGCTTGAAGCCGGTGAGGACGAAGCCGTCCCCCACCAGAATGGGCCGCTTCACCAGCATGCCGTCGGTGGCGAGGAGGGACAGCTGCTCCTCCTCGGTCATGCCGGGGAGCTTGTCCTTCAGGCCCAGGGCCTTATACTGGAGGCCGCTGGTGTTGAAAAAGCGCTTCAGGGGCAGGCCGCTGGCGGTCCACCACCCGCGGAGCTCCTCCAATCTGGGATTTTCCAGCTTGATGTCCCGGACCTGGATGTCCAGGCCCTGTTCGTCCAGCCACTTCTTGGCCTTCTGGCAGGTGGTGCACTTGGGATACCAGAGCATGAGCATTGAGAATTCCTCCTTCTCAGAGTATCAGCAGTTCCTTGGGGGCCTTCGTCAGGTTCCGGCAGCCCTCCGGGGTAATCAAAATCACGTCCTCAATGCGGACCCCCAGTTTGCCGGGGATATAGATGCCCGGTTCCGCCGAGATCACCGCCCCGGCGGGGAGGGGCTTGTCGTTGCTGGAGGCGGCGTTGGGGGCCTCATGGATCTCCACGCCCACCCCGTGGCCGAAGCTGTGGGTGAAGTACTCCCCATAACCCGCCTCCTCAATGACGGCCCGGGCGGCGGTGTCCACCGCCTTGCCGGGGACCCCGGCCCTGGCGGCGGCGATGCCCGCCTCCTGGGCGGCCAGGACGGTCCGGTACACCCGCTCCATCTCCTCCGTCACGGACCCCACCGCCACGGTGCGGGTCATGTCGGAGCAGTAGCCGCCGTAGATGCAGCCGAAGTCCATGGTGACGAACTCCCCGGGTTGAATTTCTTTTTTCGAGGGCACGCCGTGGGGGAGGCTTCCGTTGGGCCCGGAGACCACGATGGGGTCGAAGGACATGTCCGACGCGCCGTAGTTGAGCATGAGGTACTGGAGCCGGGCGGCGATCTCCTTTTCCGTCACGCCGGGACGGAGTTCCTTCACGATGTCCTCCAGGGCCCGCTCGGCGATGCCCTGGGCGGCCTCCATGGCTTGGAGCTCCTCCTGGTCTTTGGTCTGCCTGAGCTTTAAGATGGCCTCCGAGGCGGGGACCAGCTGGGGGGGAGATTTCTCCTCCGACAGGGCCTTTTCCAGCCGCCGGTAGGACTGCACGGTTATGGCGGCGTCCTCGATCCCTAAGCGGCGGACTCCTTTTAAGAACAGCACCTCCCGGAGCTGGTCCATCAGGCCCTTGCCGGGCTTGACTTCCCGGAGCTCCGCCCCGTCCAGATGGCGGGCGGCGGCCTCCGTGTACCGGGCGTCGGTGAAAAAGACCGCGTCCTTCCGGGTGACCAGGGCGGTGGCGTCCCCTCCGGGAGTGAAGAAGCCGGAGGCGTAGAAGCGGTTGGCCTCCCCGGTGAGGAGGACTGCGTCCAGGTCCTCCGCCTCCAGGGCGGCGGCGAGGTTGGCGTAGTGATTCATAGAAAGACTGTCCTTCCTGTTTCCCCAGCGGGGAAGGATTTTTTCGGCGCTGACGCGCGGGATGGATTGGATGCCAGCGATGGCTGGTTCATTGCACCCCCCATTTTCTCTTTTCCTTCCAGAAGGAAAAGAGAAAACGGGCCGTGCACGGTCCAAAAGAGAAAAGGAAGTATGGGCCCTTCGGGCTTTTTTTGCTCTTCTATCGGTAGAATTTGATCTATCCCATGGACCCGCTGCCGCCCATGAGAGCGGTCATCTCTTCAATGCGCTCCAGCGGGAAGGGCGGGGCGCACAGGGGCTTCATGGCGATGCTCATCAGCTTCATGGGATTGTCGTCTGCGGCAATCCGGTTGGAGCCCAAGGTCCCGCAGCGGCGGCAGCGGTGGACCACGGCCCACTCGCCGCCCTTGCGGACCCACACGGCAATGGGGTCCATGACGCCGCCGCAGTCCGCCGCCCGGTCGCCGGGCTCCACGTCCAGGTGGACGCTGGAGAGGCAGTTGGGGCAGTGATTGCGGTGGTCCGCGCCTGCCCCGCCGGGTGTGACCAGGCGGCCGCAGACCCGGCAGGTGAAGGCGTCGGTACAGGGATGGGTTTTGTAATAGCCTTTTTCGTATAACTTCCGTTTATTTTCACGGTTCATGATGAGTGTTCCTCCTGAAGATATTCCATAATCTTCCGGGAGGAATGGCGGAGTGTGTATTTGCCAGCCTCCCGGTCAGCAGACACTCTCCGATGCAAAATGGTTTTGTTTCATAAACATACTCCTTGATATCAGCAAAAGGATTTCGGGTGTTACCAGTCGTGGCGGCTGGTGAAAATCCCGGCGTTTTCCAGCGCCGTCAGGATGGCCTCGATGCGCTGGAAGCACTCCGGGTCCTCCAGACTGTCGTCGTTCAGCACCCGCCGGATCTCCTCCAGTACCTCTATGGCCTTCTTCTCTGTCTCCTGGGCAATCCTCCGGATAGTTTCCGTCTGCTTCAAATACCGCATGGCCTCCAGGCCGATGGCCTCCGCCGCCAGTTCCTCCTGTGCAGTCAGTGTTACTTCTTCCATAAAAACCTCCGTATGACCTTTTGTGAATGTCAGTTGTTCTTACAGGATATCATAAAATAGCTAAAATGACAATCACTAAATGTCAAGGATGGTTTTATGTACAAGAATTACGCCCCAGACGGGAAGCACAATCTTTGCGGCGCTCAGGTAGCCGCCCTGCGCAAGGCCAGGACGCCGAAGCTGTCCCAGCGGGGGTTGGCGGACATGCTCCAGCTGGGCGGCCTGGACGTGGACAAGAACGCGGTCCAGCGCATTGAGAGCGGGGAGCGGTTCGTGACGGACATCGAGCTGAAAGCCCTGGCCCAGGCGCTGGAAGTCACGGTAGAAGAATTATTGGAAACTTAGGAGCTCCGGAAGGCCGGAGCTCCTGTTGTTTTTATGCCTTCTCCGCCGAGGCTTTCACGAACCCGTAAAACAGCGGGTGAGGCCGGTCAGGCCGGCTCTTAAACTCCGGGTGGAACTGCACGCCCACGAACCAGGGGTGGTCCGGCAGCTCGACAATCTCCACCAGGTGCCCGCTGGGGGACAGGCCCGCCAGCACCAGGCCCTTGGCCTCCATCTCGGCGCGGAAGTCGTTGTTGAACTCAAAGCGGTGGCGGTGGCGCTCGGAGATCTCCGCCGCGCCGTAGAGGCGGCGGCTCTCCGTACCCTCTTTCAGCTCGCAGGGGTAACGGCCCAGGCGCATGGTGCCGCCCTTGTCGGTGACGTTCACCTGGTCCGGCATCAGGGCGATGACCGGGTGCTGGGTGGTCTCGGAGAACTCGGAGGAGTGGGCGTCGGCGTAGCCCAGGACGTGCCGGGCGAACTCAATGACGGCCATCTGCATCCCCAGGCACACGCCGAAGTAGGGGACCTTGTTCTCCCGGGCGTAGCGGACCGCCTGGATCATGCCCTCGATGCCCCGCTCGCCGAAGCCGCCGGGGACGATGATTCCGGCGCAGCCCTCCAGCTCCTGTTTTACATTCTTCTCCGTCAGGGTCTCGGAGTTTACCCAGCGGATGTCCACCACCACGTCGTTGGCGGTGCCCGCGTGGTTCAGGGCCTCCACCACGGAGAGGTACGCGTCGTGGAGCTGGACGTACTTGCCGACCAGGGCGATTTCCACGTGCCTGCTGGCGTTCTTCTCCCGCTGGACCATGGCGGTCCACTCCCGGAGGTCCGGCTGGTGGGTGATGAGGCCCAGCTTCCGGCAGACCACTTCGTCCAGGCCCTCCCTGGCCATGAGCAGGGGGACCTCATAGAGGGTCTCGGCAGTGGCGTTTTGGATGACGCAGTCGGGCTCCACGTTGCAGAAGAGGGCGATCTTCCGCCGGATGTCGTCGGTAATGGGGGTGTCGCAGCGGCAGACCAGGATGTCCGGCTGGATGCCCAGGCCCAGGAGCTCCTTCACGGAGTGCTGGGTGGGTTTGGACTTCAGCTCCCCGGAGCCGGGGACCTCGACGATGAGGGGCACGTGGATGAAGAGCACGTCCCCCTGGGGCCGCTCGGCCCGGACCTGGCGGATGGCCTCCAGGAAGGGCTGGGACTCAATGTCGCCCACGGTGCCGCCGATCTCGCAGATGGCCACGTCCACATTGTCCCCGGCCATGGCGTAGACCCGGCTCTTGATCTCGTTGGTGATGTGGGGGATGATCTGGACGGTGGCCCCCAGGTAGTCCCCCCGACGCTCCCGGTTCAGCACGGACCAGTAGATCTTGCCGGAGGAGATGGAGCTGTTGCCGGAAAGGTCCTCGTCCACAAAGCGCTCGTAGTGGCCCAGGTCCAGGTCGGTCTCGGCGCCGTCCTCGGTGACGAAGACCTCGCCGTGCTGGTAGGGGCTCATGGTGCCGGGGTCCACGTTGATATAGGGGTCGAATTTCTGGTTCCGCACCCGGACGCCCCGCTGCTTCAAAAGCCGCCCCAGGGACGCCGCGCAGATGCCCTTGCCCAGGCCCGAGACCACGCCGCCGGTGACAAATACGTATTTCGTAGCCATACCGCTCTCCTATTCTTTCGTTCTGCCCGGCGGGCCCGCCCGCCGGGTTGCATACACCCGTTCATCTTATCATTTGGGCCTCCGCTTGTCAACGGCGGGCCGGGACGAAAAAATCCGAAGGGCGGGATTTCCCGCCCTCCGGATTGATTTGTTTAAGGGGCCCTCAGCACTCCAGGGAGCCGAAGGCCACGCACTTGCCGCTCCTGCGGTCGAAGAGCATGATGTTGTCCCCGGAGACGTCCACGTGGACCTGGGTCCCGATGGTGAACAGCGTGCTGCCGAACACCACGCCGGTGAGCAGGAAGTCCCCGATGCGGACCTTGATGGTGGACTCCATGCCGGTGGGCATGGCGCCGTAGATCTCCCCGGCCAGGGCGCCGCTGTCCGCGATGCCGATAAACTCCGGGCGGATGCCCAGCACCAGGTCCTCGTTGGTCAGCACCGGCTCCTCCTGGAGGGAGAGGTCCTCCTCCTCGACTTTCGCGATGTGATAGCGGAAGGTCTCGTCCTTGTTTCCCTTCTCCACGAAGCCCTTCTCCGCGGCTTTTTGCTTGTGTTCCTCGGCGAGAAGCGCGTCATGCTCGTCCCGGGCCTTGAACCAGCCGGGGAGGTCCAGGGGCTGAGCAGGGTGGAACACCGCCTGTTTGTCCCCCAGTATGGTAAGCTCCACCGCTCCGTCCGCCCGCTGGGACCCCTTGGCCTCCACGAAGTTGATGGAGGGGTTGCCCACGAAGTCGGCCACGAACAGGTTGTTGGGGCGGTTGTAGACGGTCAGCGGCGCGTCGTACTGCTGGAGGACGCCGTTGTTGATGAGGCAGATCTGGGTGGCCAGGGTCATGGCCTCCATCTGGTCGTGGGTGACGTAGACGAAGGTGGACCCGGTCTCCACGTGGAGCCGCTGGAGCTCGTAGCGCATCTCCAGGCGCAGCTTGGCGTCCAGATTGCTCAGGGGCTCGTCCATGAAGAGCACCGAGGGCTCGGGGGCCAGGGTCCGGGCGATGGCCACCCGCTGCTGCTGGCCGCCGGAGAGCTCCGCCGGGTAGCGGTCCATGAACATGCCGATCTTCACGATCCGGGACACCCGGCGGACGGAGAGATCGATCTCCTCCTTGGTAAGCTTCCGGGTCTCCAGAACCACCTGGCCGTCCCGGACGGCCTCGAAGCTCTCATTAAGGCCCTTTTTCGCGTTCTCCGCCTTCTCCCGGAGGGCGGCGGCCTCGGCGGACACGTCCTTCCCGGACTCCAGGTGATAGCCGTAGAGCTTTTTCGCCGTGTACTGGGAGATGGTGAAGGCGTCGATGAGCTTGATGTAGGCTTTTTTCTCGTCAATCTTCCCGGTCTTGTCCCGGCAGTCGTCCAGGACCTTCACCACCTCGCCGGGGGTGGACAGAATCTCCGCCAGGCGGGCGGCGTTCTTGGCCTCGAAGTCCACCTTGGGCAGGGGCTCCTTGATGTTGGAGAGGCCGAAGGCGATGTTCTCGTATACGGTCATGTTGGGCCACAGGGCGTAGTTCTGGAAGAGGAAGCCCACCTTGCGCTTGTTGGCGGGGATGTTGATGCCCAGGCGGGAGTCGAACACCACCTTGTCCCCGATGGTGATCCGGCCGCTGGTGGGGGTCTCCAGCCCGGCGATCATCCGCAGGGTGGTGGTCTTGCCGCAGCCGGAGGGGCCCAGCAGGGTGACGAAGGAGTTGTCGCCGATGACCAGGTTCAAATCGTCCACGGCGTAGAACTTGCCCCACCGCTTGGTCACGTGCTCTAATCGGATCTCAGGCATAATTTAACCTCCAATTCCCTTGTCCAGGCTGGCGCCGGTGACCTTGTTGACCAGCGTGTTGCAGACCAGGATGGTGATGATCAAAATCAGGTTGATGCCGCTGGAGAAGGCGTACAGGCCCATCTCGTCGAAGTAGTCCAGGGTGGTGGAGAGGATGAAGCCCTGGGTGCAGAGAAGCATGAACAGGCTCAGCTCCCGGAGGCAGGTCATGAAGGGCAGCAGGTAGCCGCTGATGATGGACGACTTCTGGATGGGGATGATGATGCGGGTCATCCGCTTGATCCAGGGGATGTCCTGGATGATGGCCGCCTCCTCGATCTCGCCGGAGAGCTGGAGCATGGAGTTCAGGGAGCTCCGGGAGGCGAAGGGGATGTATTTGATGGTGCCGGTGATGATGAGCAAAGTGTAGGTGTTGAAGAGATTCACGTACTGGTTGGAGAACAGGATGAAGAAGGCCACGCCCACGGCGATGGAGGGCATCAGATATGGCAGGAAGGCCACGCTGTTGACGTAATTGGCCCATTTACTTCGCCGGTTCTTGGACACGGCGTAGCCGATGAGGGTGCCGATGGTGCCGGCGATGAGGGAGCAGCAGACGCTGACCCAGATGGTGCCCTTGAAGGCCCGCCAGATGGTCTCGTTGTGGAGGATGCCCTTCTGCCCGTACATGCCGTTTTCGGAGACGTTCTCGTCGGTTACCCACCACTTGGTGGTGAGGTTGTCCGTGTCGCCGGTGTAGAGGAAGGAGTAATCCCCGGGGTTGGGCAGGAAGGTCTCAAAGGCGAAGGAGACGATGGGGAAGATGCTGGTGAAGAAGGTGACGATCACCAGCGCCAGGGCGATGACGTACTTCCCCGCCCGGCCCAGGTTGATCTTGGAGATCTGGCCGGACTTGCCGGTGACGGTGGTGTAGCTCTTCCGGCTGGTGAGGGAGAGCTGGTTTAAAAGCATGATGGCCACGCCGAAGAACATCATGATGATGGCCAGGATGCTGGCCTCGCCGGTGTACTTGGAGTTCAGGGAGACGTACTTGGTGGACAGGGTGGTGAGCCCCAGGTAATGGGGCACGGGATAGGAGCCCATGGAGCTGCCGAATACCAGCAGGATGGTGGAGAGAATGGCGGGCTTCACCATGGGCAGGGTGACCTTGGTCATGATGCGCCACTTGGGGGTGTCCAGAATGGTGGCGGCCTCCTCCAGGTTGGCGTCCATGTTGCGGAAGATGCCGCCGATGAGGATGTAGGCGAAGGGGGCGTAGTGCAGGCCCAGCACCACCAGGCTGGGGAAGAGGCCCTGGCACCACCAGAGGGGCATGTTGATGCCCGCCGTGGCCGCCAGCAGGCCGTTGGACGTGCCGGTAATCGCGTTGGAGTTGAAGAGGTTCTGCCACACCACGGCCAGGGTCCACTGGGGCATGATGTAGGGGAAGATAAAGATGGAGCTGAGGTACTTCCGCCAGGCCAGGTTGGTCCGGGTGATGAGGAAGGCGAACACGCCGCCGAAGAGGATGGACACCACGCAGGTGCCCACCGCCAGCAGGACGGTGTTCAGCAGGGGAGTCCAGAGATTGGTCTTGGCCAGGCGGCTGGTGAAGAGGTCCACGTAGTTCACCACGGTGTAGCCCGCCGCCTGCCCGGTGAGGTGGGCGTCGATGGTGCCCGGGTGGATCTTGAAGGTGTCCTCCACGATGGCGACGATGGGGGCCACGGTGGTCACCGTCAGCACAATGCCCATCAGCACCAGGATGACGTTGTGAGGCTTGGAGAAAAAGGCCTTGACCTTGTTGAGGAAGATGGTGGACTTGCTGGCCCGGAGGGCGGTGGGTTCGTTCATGGTAAGCACTCCTCCTAACGTTCCGGGGTTCGGGTATTAAGAGAGGTCCGGGGCGCGCGTCCGCGCCCCCCGGACCTGCTTGGTTTGCTTCAGGGAATGAAAGCTCTGGATCAGCCCGCGCTGTACTTGGTCAGCATCTCGACCCAGCTGCCCACGGTGAAGGCCACGTCGGCGCAGTACTCGGGGTCCTCCAGGACCAGCTTGCCGTCGGTGGTCCACCAGTCGTAGCCACGGTCGTTCTTGGCCTCGAACTCCACGGTGACGCCGTCCTCGGCCATGCCGCCCTTGGAGTGGCCGTACTGGGCCTCGGTGGCCTCGGCCACGGTGGGATTGGAGGAGTAGCCGCCCATGTCCTTGCCCCAGGCGGAGAAGCCGTCCACGGTCTCGGTCATGTAGGCGATGAAGGCGCAGGCGGTCCAGGGCAGGGGAGAGTTGTCGGTGACGAACAGGTAGTGGCAGTAGCCGTAGCCGCCGATTCCAGTGTATCCGTCGTCATAGGCCGCCACGTTGATGTTGTTGACGGAGACGGAGCTGGACTCCTCCACGGAGCGCAGCTTGGAGTACACCAGCAGGCCGAACTGGTCAGTGGCGGACTTGTCCACCAGGGTGTTGCAGATGGGGCCGTCGTCGGTCTGGGCGTTGTAGCTCTCCACCCACAGCTTGATCCAGGCCAGGGCATACGCGCCGTCGGCGCCCAGGCCCAGGTCGGCGGCCTCGGACTCCATCTCCTTGATGGTGGGCTGGAAGTACGCCTGCTCATCGGCGCTCAGGGCGTTGAAGGCGTCCTTCAGCCAGCCGGCGTAGGTGTCGGCCGTGAGCATGTACAGGAAGTTCTTGCCCACGATCTCGGAGTCGATGTCCATGTACAGGCCGTGCTCGCCCTCGGCCACGAAGTCCCAGCAGTTGTCATAGGTCTTGGAGCCGGTGTTGTTGTACATGAAGACCTTGTTCAGGGTCTGGAGGGCCAGGTAGCCGGTATAGGCGTCGGCGGAGGTGCCGTTGGCCTCGGCCCACTCCTTGGGGATGAAGGTGTCCAGGATGCCGGTCTGGACCATCTTGCTCTCAATCTGGTTGCCGTCCTGGATCAGGGTCATGGCGAAGGTGCCCGTATCCTTCAGGGAGTCTGCGGTGAGCTGGTCGAAGATCTTGTTGTTCTTGGGCTGCTGCCACTCGAACTCCATGCTATAGCTGGAGTCGATGGACTGCAAGTACTCAATGAACAGGGGCAGGGCGCTCTTGCCGCGGCTGGAGTTGCCCACGCCGTAGAACATTTTACCGTTGGATTCCTCGATGGCCTTTTTGGCCAGGTCCTCCAGGCTCATGCTCTCGGCCTCTTTGATGATCTTCTGGGTCTCCGTCAGGTTTGCGTCGTCCGCGGGGGCGGGCGCCTCGTCCTTGGGGGCGGGGGCGGCGTCTCCCTCGGTCTGGGCGGGGGGCGTGTCCTGGGCGGCGGGCGCGGAGCCGCCGTTTCCACCGCAGGCGGCCAGGGAAAGCAGCATGACCAGGGTCAGCAGCAGCGCAGAGAGTCTTTTCATCACAATTCCTCCTTCGGTATTTTTGACAAAACCCGGCGTGTTTGATCCGGCGCCGTTGTCCTTATTGTATAGGCTGGTGGAAAAAAATAACAGGGGGTAAATCTGCGTTTTTTTGTTTCCCTCTGAGATTTTTGTCAGATTTAGATGAAACGGACCCGGTGAATGTGGTATAGTATAAGCCAAGATAGACAAGGGCGTCCTCTGGCGCCCGGAAAGGAGGGCCCGCGGTGAGAAGGAAACGCCTGGCGGCGGCGCTGTGCGCCCTGCTGGTTCTGACGGGCTGCGGGCCCGCCGCGCCGGAGACCGCCGCCTACGCCCCGGCGGAGGAGGAACGGCTGGTGATCTATACCTCTCACAAGGAGGAGGTCTACCGGCCCATTGTCAAGGAGTTCGAGCAGCGCACCGGGATCTGGGTGGACGTGGTGACGGGAGGAACCAACGAGCTGCTGGAGCGCATCCGCGCGGAGGCGGACCACCCGGCGGCGGACGTGATGTTTGGCGGCGGCGTGGAGAGTCTGGCGTCCTACCGGGACTGCTTCGCCCCCTACGCCTGTGGCGAGGCGGAGAACATCCAGACTCGGTTTCGGGACGGCGGGGACCTGTGGACCCCCTTCTCCGCCCTGCCGGTGGTGCTGATCTACAACACCAAGCTGGTGCGCCCGGGACAGGTGACGGGCTGGCGGGACCTGCTGGACCCGGGGCTCCGGGGGCGGATCGCCTTTGCCGACCCGTCGGTGTCCGGCTCCAGCTTCACCGCCCTGGGGACCTTCCTGCTGGCGGTGGACGGCGGGGAGGAGGACCTGCTCCGGGCCCTGGCGGAGAACCTGGCCGGGCGGCAGCTGGAGGGCTCCGGCGACGTGCTGGGGGCCGTGGCCGGGGGCGGCGCCCTGGTGGGCGTGACCCTGGAGGAGACGGCGCTGAAGCGCATTGCCGCCGGGGACGACCTGACCCTGGTCTACCCCGGAGACGGCACCAGCTGCGTCCCGGACGCCAGCGCCCTGATCCGGGGGGCCGCCCATGAGGGAAACGCGAGGGCCTTTTTGGACTTCACGGTCAGCGAGGCGGTGCAGCGGCTGCTGACCGAGCAGTTTTTCCGACGCTCCGTCCGGGGGGACGTGGAGCCCGCCGGAGAGCTGCCGGCGCTGGAGGACATTCCTCTGGTGGACTACGATGTGGAGCGGGTCAGCGGCCGCCGGGACGAGCTGCTGATGACCTGGGCCTTTTACCTGGGAGAGGAGGAGGACGGATGAGCCGCGTGGCAAAGCCCTCCTTCCGCCGGAGGCTGTTCGCCGGGTTCCTGGCGGCGTCCCTGATCCCCGTGCTGGCCTGCTCCGCCATGCTGCTGCAGATTTTCCGCCTCCGGCTGGCGGGGGACGCGGAGCGGGAGATGGCGGAACAGCTGGAGGTGGCCTCCCGGTCCCTGGACGGGGCCTTCGATGCCTTCTCCCAGGCCGCGGGGCGGCTCCGGGGGAATCCCATCATCGCGGAGGCCCTGGCCGGGCGGGCGGGGGAGGACACCCTGGTGAACAACGAGCTGTTCAACGCCACCCGGGAGGCCCGGGACTACGGGGGCTTCGCCCTCTATGACCTTGAGGGCACGCGGCGCTACTCCACCCGGCGGGACCCCCGGGAGGAGCGCCTGTCCCCGGAGTGGGGGCCGCTGTACGCGGCATCCGAGCCGGGAGAGGCCCCGCGCTTTACGGCCTGTGAGGACGCGGCGGACGTCTCCGCGCCGCTGCTGCGGGGCGCGGTGCGGCTGAGCGACGGCATGGGCCGCCCGGTGGGTTATCTCCTGGTCAGCATGTACTACGACGACTTCCGCCAGCTGCTGGAGGGCAAGTACGGCGCGCAGAACGAGCTGATCCTCCTCAGCCCCTACTGGAGGCCGGTGTACTGCGTCCAGCCCTCCCTGGCGGAGTCCCTGGCCCCCCGGCTCCGAAGCCGCCTGCTGGCGGGCCAGGCGTTGGACAGCCCGGAGGAGGACTTCCAGTACGCCGCGGCCCGCCACGAGGCCAGCGGGCTGAACCTGATTCTCCGGCGGCCCCAGACCTTCACCGGGGAGACCATGCGGCTGCTGTACACCGTCAGCTTCGGCTGCGCGGTGGTGTGCGTGGCCCTGTCCGTGCTGATGAGCTTCAAGCTCAGCGGGCAGATGTTCCGGCCCATCCAGCGGCTGCGGCAGGGCATCGGCGAGGTGGAGCACAACAACCTGGATGTCTGCGTCCCGGCGGAGCGGGAGGACGAGCTGGGAGAGCTGGCCCGGCGGTTCAACGAGATGGTGGAGGCCCTGAAGCGGAACCAGGAGGCCCTGGTGGCCAACCAGCGGGAGTTGAACCAGGCCCAGATTCGGATGCTCCAGGCCCAGCTGAATCCTCACTTTCTCTGCAACACCCTGGACACCATGAAGTGGATCAGCAAGATCAACAAGGTGCCCCAGGTGGCGGTGATGTCCACGAACCTGGCGGACATCCTACGCTTCTGCATCTCCCCGGAGGAGTTCGTCCCCCTGGGGCGGGAGGTGGAGATCCTGACGGCCTGGAGGGCGTGGAAAACGGCGTGGTGGAGGTGACGGCCCGGGAGGAGGCGGGGACCCTCCGCGTCACGGTGCGGGACAACGGCCTGGGGCTGCCGCCGGAATTGGCGGTGGGCCGCTACCGGAGCCAGGGCCCCGCCGGGAAGCACCTGGGCCTTTACAACGTGGATACGATCCTGACCAAGTACTACGGGGACGGCTGCGGGCTGTTCCTGGAAAATGAGGCGGCGGGGGCCGCGGTGACGGCGGCGCTGCCGGTCCGCCGGGAGGAGGGAACGACATGCTGAAAGTCCTGGTGGTGGAGGACGAGGAGATGATCCGCAAGGGCATCGTCCTGGCGGTGGACTGGGCCGCCCTGGACTGCGTGGTGGTGGGGGAGGCCGCCAACGGCCTGGAGGCCCTGGACGCCGTGGAGCGGCTGGACCCGTCCCTGATTATCACCGACCTGAAAATGCCCCAGATGGACGGTATTGAGATGCTGCGCCGGCTGCGGGAGCGGGGAAATCAGGCCTACGTTATCATCCTCACCGCCTACGACAGCTTCACCTACGCCCAGAGCGCCCTGCGCCTGGGGGCGGTGGACTTCCTGCTCAAGCCCTTCCACGACGGAGACCTGGAGCGGGCGGTGACCGCCCTGCGGCGGCGGATGGGCGTCGGGCCCGGGGAGACGGAGCGGTCCTTTCCGGGGCTGAAAAAAGGGGACAAGAGCAAGTACGTGCTGGAGGCCATGGACTACATCGGGGAGCACTACAACGACCCCAATATCGGCATCGGGGTCATCGCCCAGTACCTGGGGCTCAGCGAGGGGCATTTGAGCCACACCTTCAAGAAGGAGACGGACTACACCCTGCTGAACTACCTGACCCGCTACCGCGTCCACAAGGCCATGGAGCTGCTGCGGGACTGCCGGGTGAAGGTCTACGAGGTGGCGGAGCAGGTGGGCTACCGGGACATCACCCACTTTTCCGCCACGTTCAAGAAGCTGGTGGGGATGTCCCCCTCGGAGTACCAGGACACCTGCCGGTGAGGCGGGAGAATCAGCGAAAGCCCGGCCGAACAGCCGGGCTTTCGTATTCGCTCTTTTCCCGGCCCGCCCTCAGCAGAACCGCCGGGCGGAGCCGATCATGTAGTCCAGAAACGCGGGCACGTCCCGGGAGTCGGAGAGGCTGATGCAAAGGCCCTCCTCCGTGGGGCGCATGGCCCGCAGCAGCTGGCGGGCGGTGTTGTCCCGCTTCAGGTCGCAGCTGGTGTTGTCCGGCAGGTGGAGCAGCACCTGCCCCCGGCTATTGGACACCACGTTTAAAAAGTTCTCCGCGTCGGGAAGCATCATGATCTTGAACATAACCGTCCTCCTCCAAAATCCGTCTTGCGGTTCCTCTTGGTTTCTGATAAAATGATACCATCAAAAACCAGGGGACGGTAGAAAGAAAACGCCAATTTTCTAGTACAAAACCGTCAGAACGGAGGAAGCGATGTCCTTGAGTTTCTGCAATTCCACCACAGACCGGCAGAGACGGGAACTGGTCCGCCACGGCACGCCGCCCTTCCCCCTGGCCTGCTACCGCCATGACGGCGAGACGGTGAACACGGTCCCCTGGCATTGGCACGACGAACTGGAGACCGTGCTGGTGCGGGAGGGACGGGTCACCGTCTCCGTGGAAGGGGAGGGCCGGGAGCTGGGACCTGGGGAGGGCTGCTTCATCGCCGCCGGGGCCCTCCACCACGTTTGGCGGGAGAAAGAGGGGACGGTAGACCTTCACTCCATGGTGTTCCACCCGCGGCTGGTGGGGGGAAGCGTGGAAAGCGTGTTCTGGCAGGGCTACCTCCAGCCCCTGATGGCCGACGCGGCCAACCGCTGCGTCTGGCTCTCGGAGAATGTGCCTTGGGAGCGGGACGCCCTGGCCGTCATGGAGGCGGCCTGGCGGGCCTGTGACGAGGAGCCGCCGGGCTTTGAGTTTTTGGCCCGGGAGGGGCTTTCCCGGCTGGTGTTCCTCCTCTCCGCCCATCGTCCGGCGGCGAAAAAGCCCCCGGCGGAAAAGGCTCTGCGGGACGGAGAGCGCATCAAGGTCATGCTCCGCTTTATTCAGGAACACTATCCCGGGGAGATCACGGCGGCCCGAATCGCCCAAAGCGCCGCCGTCAGTGAGAGCGAATGCCTCCGCTGTTTCCGGACCATGACCGGGACCACCCCCATGCAGTATGTTCGGCAATTCCGCATCCAGCGGGCGGCGGAGCTGCTGGAGTCCACGGCGGAGAAGGTGTCGGACATCGGCGCGGCCTGCGGTTTTCAGGAGATGAGCTATTTTGCCCGGACCTTCCGGGAGCTGAAAGGGGTGACCCCCAGGGAGTACCGGCTGGAGCGGCAGGGCGCTTTGGAGGGGAAGACGTGAAGCGGAGGACCGCGGCCGGTGACGGTGGTCACGGGCCGCGGTCCTTTTCAGCGGCCGGGCGGTGCCGGCGGCGGTATTCCAGGGGGCTGACGCCCTCCACCCGGCGGAAGCACTGGGAGAAGTAGCTCAGGGAGGAGAAGCCCAGGATCTGGGCGATGAGGGACAGGGTGTGGTCCGTCTCCCGGAGGAGGAAGCGGCTCTCCTCAATGCGGCGGGAGATCAGGTAGTTGATGGGGGAGACCCCGAACTCCCGGCGGAAGGCGTGGGCCAGGTAATATTTATTCAGGTGGGCCAGCTGGGCCAGCTGGTCCAGGCTCAGGTTCTCCTTGAAGTGGTTGTCAATGTACCGCCGGACCAGGCCGCACTCCCGGCTGGTCCGGGCGTCGGAGGGCTCGTCGGAGAGGGCGGCGTCCCGCTGGCGGTTCAGGCGGACCAGCACCACCTCCAGGAGGCTCCGGCAGACCCGCTCATAGCCCGGGAGGGCGGCTTCCGCCTCCTGGAGCATCAAGTGGAGGCAGCCCATCAGCTCCTCCCAGCCGGTGTGGAGGTGGAGCAGGGCGTAACCCTCGGCCCCGGCCAGGGTCTCCAGGCCCTCCACCCCCAGGACCGTGTACTCCAGGGGGCTGTCCAGCTGGCTGACCTCCGTGTGGGGCACGTTGGCGTTGACGATGACCGCGTCGTGGATGGCCACGGGAAACTCCTCTTTCCGGGTGCGGAAGCGGCCGTGGCCCCCGGTGATGAAGAACAGCTCGGCGCAGCCGTGGGTGTGGAGGCTGGAGTTCCACTCGGGACTGTACTGAGCCCGGGAGACGTAGGCCAGCCGGGGCGGTCCGCCGGGGGCGGGGGCCTCCCGCTGAAAGGCGTATTGGCGCTGGCTCATGGACATTCCTCCTCCCGGGACGCAATTTTTTGAAAATTGGCAGCGCCCGGGTCTGTCCCTTATTATAGCGCCCTTGTTCCGGCGGCACAACTTTCTATAAAATATTTTTCCTATCCCGCCTGGATTTTGTCGAGGAAGTGAAGAGGGGAGAGAGGGAAACTGCAAAATTATCAGTTTTATCCAAAACTCAATGGGGTATCCCTGGAAAATTGGGATAAAATGCAAAGAAAGCAAGATCTCTAAAAAGTTGCGCAAGAAAGAGATTGCTTTACCAGCGGGGGACCCGCTATACTGAATCCCATAAGGCCGGAAACCGGCCCGCGGAAGCCCCTACATTATAAGGAGGTAGACTTATGAAGAAGTTTCTCAGTCTCTTGCTGACTCTGGCGCTGGTGCTGTCCCTGGCCGCCTGCGGCGGGAACGGCGGCTCCGACGCCGGGACCACCACCCCTCCCCCCGCCGATTCCGGCAGCGGCGACGCCCAGACTCCGCCTCCCGCCGAGGACGTGACCATCACCGTGGCCGCCCTGGCCTCCGGCTATGAGGAAGCCTATCCCGGCATGTGGCAGGAGGTCTGCGACGCCTTCACCGCCGAGACCGGCGTGAAGGTCAACCTGATCTGCGACAAGAACCTGGAAGACGTCATCGGGCCGTCCATGCAGGGCGGCGATTTCCCCGACGTGATCCACCTGGCCACCGGCCGGGAGAAGGGCCTGACCGAGCAGTTCATCAAGGACCGCAACATCGCCGAGCTCACCGACGTGCTGTCCATGACCATCCCCGGCGAGAGCGTCAAGGTCTCCGACAAGATCGTCGGCGGCTTCACCGAGACCTCCGTCACGAACCCCTACGGCGACGGCGTGACCTACCTTGCCCCCATGTTCTACTCCCCCTGCGGCCTGTTCTACAACGCGGGCCTCTTCGAGGAGAAGGGCTGGACCGTTCCTACCACCTGGGACGAGATGTGGGAGCTGGGCGACAAGGCCCACGCCGAGGACCCCAACCTGTACCTCTTTACGTATCCCACCACCGGCTACTTCGACACCTTCATCCCCTCCCTGCTGTACTCCGCGGGCGGCGTGGACTTCTACAACAAGGCCCTGCGCTATGACGAGGGCGTCTGGGACACCCCCGAGGCCCAGCAGTTCTTTGACATCACCGCCAAGCTGGCCAGCTACACCAACCCCATCACCCCCGCCCAGGCCAACGACCAGGACTTCACCCAGAACCAGCAGCTGATCCTGGACAACAAGGCCCTGTTCATGCCCAACGGTACCTGGGTCGTCGCTGAGATGGCCGATGCTCCCCGGGCGGACGGCTTCAAGTGGGGCATGACCCCCCTGCCCGCAGCCGGCACCGGCGCCCGCGTCAGCTACTGCTGGCTGGAGCAGGCGTGGATTCCCGCCGCCGCGCCCCACCTGGACGCCGCCAAGCAGTTCGTGGCGTTCCTGTACTCCGACGCGGCCTGCGCCATCTTCGCCAAGGGCAGCGCCATCCAGCCCGTGCCCGGCCTGACAGACAATCTCGAGGGTGACAACAAGTTGTTCTACTCCGTTTATGACAACGGCGCGGAGGCGGCCATGGGCGGCTTCGCGGCCTACGGCTCCGTGCCCGGCCTGGGTACGGTCCGCGAGGAGTTCCAGGATCCCTTTAACGGCCTGGTCAACGGTTCTCTCAGCAAAGAGGACTGGGTTGCCAACGTGAAGGAGGCCAGCGACCAGATGCGGGCAAATCTCATTGGATAAGGACCTGCGAAAACCGCATAGTCCGTGATCCGTGGGCGGCGGCGAGTGTTTCTGCTCGCCGCCGCCCGTTTCGTTCCGACGACATGACTTGAAAGGAGTGAATTTCCCATGCGCAGCAGCAAGAGCCGGGGGCGGTTCATGATCCTGTGCCTCGCCCCGGCGGTGATCCTGTACTTCGTATTCATGATCCTGCCCACCCTGAACGTGTTCCGCATGTCCCTCTTTGAGCGGGGGGCCTACTCCCCCACGGAGACCTTCGTCGGAATGGAGAACTTTAAAGTGCTGATGGGCGATACCAAGTTTATCACCGCCATGCAGAATACCATCCTGCTGATCGTCACCGTCACCATCATCACCTTCTTCTTCGCCATCGTCTTCGCGGCCATCCTGACCCGGGAGAAGATCAAGGGGCAGAATTTCTTCCGCATCGTGTTCTACATCCCCAACATCCTCTCCGTGGTGGTCATCGCCGGTATCTTCTCCGCCATCTACAAGCCGGAGAACGGCATGCTGAACAGCATCCTGTCCTTTCTCAAGGGGGAGACCGTCATGGTCCTCTGGAAGGACCAGCCCATGGTCATCGTCAGCGTCATCATCGCCATGGTCTGGCAGGCCATCGGCTATTACATGGTCATGTACATGGCCTCCATGTCCGCCGTGCCCGAGAGCCTCTACGAGAGCGCCGGGCTGGACGGCGCGGGGCGGCTGACCCAGTTCTTCCAGCTGACCCTGCCCCTGATCTGGACAAACATCCGCACCACCCTGACCTTCTTCATCATCTCCACCATCAACATGGCGTTCCTGTTCGTCAAGGCCATGGTGGCCAAGGGCATGGCCGATGTGGGCCTGAGCTTCATGTACGCCCAGAAGGACGCCGGGCTCTACGGCTACTCCATGGCGGCGGGCGTGGTGATCTTCCTGTTCTCCTTCCTGCTGTCCGCCCTGGTGAACTGGGTGACGCGGCGGGAAGTCCTGGAAATGTAATTCTTTTCTTGAAAGAAAAGAATCAAAAGAACTTTATCGCGCTCTCGAGTCTGGTAATAATCCAGGCCGAAGCGACGGCGACGAAACCACCTTTATAAGGAGGTATGTACATGACAACAGAAAAGAAAGGCATGTCCGGCGAGACGCTGTATAAGATCTTCATCTATGTGGTGCTGATTACCCTGGCCGTGGTCATCATTGTGCCGGTGGCCTGGGTGTTCCTGGCCTCCATCAAGCAGAACAGCGAGTTCTACGGCAACCCCTGGGCCCTGCCTGACGGGTTTTACTGGCAGAATTTCGTGGACGCCTGGAACGCCGCCAGTATGGGCAGTTACATGCTCAACTCCGTCCTGGTGACGGCGCTGTCCCTGATTCTGCTGCTGGTGGTGGCCCTGCCGGCGGCCTACTGTCTGGCCCGGTTCCGCTTCCGGGGAGGCCGGTTTCTGAACACCTGCTTCATGGCGGGGCTCTTCATCAACGTGAACTACATTGTGGTGCCCATTTTCCTGATGCTCCGGGACGGGGATCTGTGGCTGAAAAACCTGATGGGAAGCGGCTTTCTGCTGAACAACCTGGTGGTGCTGGCGGTGGTGTACGCCTCCACGGCCCTGCCCTTCACCATCTACCTGCTCTCCGGCTACTTCGCGACGCTCCCCCACGACTTCGAGGAGGCCGCGTATATCGACGGCGCGGGCTATGGACAGGCCATGATCCGCATCATTTTCCCCATGGCCCAGCCCTCCATCATCACCATCATCCTCTTCAACTTCCTCTCCTTCTGGAATGAGTACATCATCTCCATGACGCTGATGAGCAGCGCCCAGGGCCAGAAGACTTTGCCGGTGGGCCTTTTGAACCTGATGCAGGCCCAGCAGTCCTCGGCGGAGTACGGCATCCTCTACGCCGGGCTGGTGCTGGTGATGCTGCCGACGCTGATTCTCTACATGTGCGTGCAAAAGAAGCTGACCCAGGGCATGACCGTGGGCGGCTTAAAGGGGTGAGATTATGAAATTTTGGAAAGAGCACACCGGCCTGCGGGTGCTGTTCATCGCGGGGTTTTTCCTTGTGGGGCTGGCTCTGGTGATCTTCGGCTGGACCCTGACCGGGCAGATGAAGGGGCTGGGGCTGATGATCCTGGGCGTCATCCTGCTGCTGGCGGCGCTGATGATTTACAACAAACCCTTTGAGGGCGACAAGGGCCCCGGGCTGTGAGGGAGAACCGCATGAGCGATTTATACAAGAGAGGACGGGTAACCATCCCCACCGACGTGGACGTGGTGCCCGAGACCCTGGCCCTGCTGGAGCGCTGGGGGGCCGACGCCATCCGGGACTGTGACGGCACGGATTACCCGGAGGAATTGAAGTCCGTGGGCGCCAAGGTGTACGCCACCTATTACACCACCCGGAAGGACAACGCCTGGGCCAAGGCCAACCCCGACGAGGTGCAGCAGTGCTATATTATGACCGGCTTCCACACCGCCTCCGGCGGGCCGCTGGCCATTCCGCTGTTGAAGGGCGTCAGCGAGGAGCTGCTGAAAGTCAACGACCGGGACGACATCAAGCGCTGGTGGGAGGTCATGGACCGCACCACGGGGGAGCCGCTGGCCCGATCGGCCTGGGACTACGACGGGGAACGCGGCGCCGTGGTGATCCCCGCGCCGGAGGCGTTCCACGATTACACCGTCAGCTTCCTGGCGTATCTCATCTGGGACCCGGTGCACATGTACAACGCCGTCACCAACGGCTGGAAGGACTTTGAGCACCAGATCACCTTCGACGTCCGCCAGCCCAAGACCCGGAAGTACACCATGGAACGGCTGCGGAGGTTCATTCAGGAGCACCCCTATGTGGACGTGATCCGCTACACCACTTTCTTCCACCAGTTCACTTTGATCTTTGACGAGCTGAAACGGGAGAAGTACGTGGACTGGTACGGTTACTCCGCTTCCGTGTCTCCCTATATTTTAGAGCAGTTCGAGCGGGAGGCGGGCTACCAATTTCGACCGGAATTTGTAATCGATCAGGGGTATTATAACAATCAGTATCGGGTACCCACAAAAGAATACCAGGACTTCTGCGCCTTCCAGCGCCGGGAGGTGGCCGCCCTGGCAAAAGAGCTGGTGGACCTCACCCACCAGCTGGGCAAGGAGGCCATGATGTTCCTGGGGGACCACTGGATCGGCACGGAGCCCTATCTGGAGGAGTTCCAGTCCATCGGCCTGGACGCCGTGGTGGGGAGTGTGGGCAACGGGTCCACCCTGCGCCTGATTTCCGACATCCCCGGTGTAAAGTACACGGAGGGGCGGTTCCTGCCCTACTTCTTCCCGGACACCTTCCACGAGGGTGGGGACCCGGTGGGGGAGGCCCGGGAGAACTGGGTCACCGCCCGGCGGGCCATATTGCGCAAGCCCATCGACCGCATCGGCTACGGGGGCTACCTGAAGCTGGCCTGCGAGTTCCCGGAGTTCATCGACTATGTGGAATCCGTGTGCGAAGAGTTCCGGGAGCTCTACGGGCACATCAACGGGGCCAAGCCCTACTGCGCCAAGACGGTGGCGGTGCTGAACTGCTGGGGCCGGGCCCGGTCCTGGGGCTGCCACATGGTCCACCACGCCCTGTATCAAAAGCAGAACTACTCCTATGCCGGGGTCATCGAGGCCCTGTCCGGCGCGCCCTTCGACGTGCGCTTTTTGAGCTTCGACGAGCTGAAGGCGGACCCCCATGTTCTGGACGGCGTGGACGTGCTGCTGAACGTCGGCGGCGGGGACACCGCCCACACCGGCGGGGCTGTCTGGGAGGATCCGGAGATCTCCGCCGCGGTGAAGCGATTCGTCTGGAACGGCGGCGGCTTCATCGGCGTGGGCGAACCCTCCGGTCACCAGTACCAGGGGCGCTATTTCCAGATGGCCCCGGTGCTGGGGGTTGAAAAGGAGACAGGCTTTACACTGGGCTACGACAAGTACAACTGGGAGGAACACCCGGATCACTTCCTCCTGGCGGACGCGGAGGGCCCCGTGGACTTCGGCGAGGGACAGAAGAGCATCTACGCCCTGGAGGGGGCGGAGGTGCTGGTCCAGCGGGACAAGGAGGTCCAGCTGGCGGTGAACGCCTTCGGCTCCGGCCGGGGGGTGTATGTCTCCGGACTGCCCTACTCCTTTGAGAACAACCGGCTGCTTCACCGGGCGATTCTCTGGGCCTCCCACGGGGAGGACCGCTTGGAGAAATGGTTTTCCTCCAACTGCCGCGCGGAGGTCCACGCCTATGTGGAGAGCGGGCGCTTCTGCGTGGTGAACAACACCGACCAGCCCCAGAGCACCACGGTTTTCCGTGGAGACGGGTCCGGCTTCCCGCTGGAGCTGGCCGCGGGCGAGATCCGCTGGTACGAGATTTGACCCTTTGCCCGGCGCTTCCAAATGGGGAAGCGCCGGGCCTTTTGTCTCCGGGACGGATAAGATTGGCCCTTGTAAGTTGCGGTCGTCTGTGGTAGAATCAGAGAGAAATTTTGAGAGGAAGCGGTGGCCCTATGGACAATTATTCCTTTAAAAGCGTGGCCTTCGGCGGGTTCGACAAGCAGGACGTGGTGCGGTATCTGGAGCAGTCCTCAGAAAAGGCCGCCGCCGTGCAGCGGGAGCTGGAGGCGGAAAACGAGACCCTCCGCAAGCAGGCGGAGGAGCGGGCGGAGGAACTGGAGCGCCTCCAGGACCGGGTGGAGGCGCTGACCGAGGAGCGGGACCGCCTCCGGGAGCGGCTGGAGACGGAGAGCGCCGCCCGGGCGGACCTGGAGCCCCTGCGGGCTCTGGAACAGGACGTGGCCCGGCTGACCGCCGAGCGGGATGCCCTCAAGCCCGACGCGGAGAGCTACGCCCGCTTTCGGGAGCGCCTGGGGGCCATCGAGTGCGAGGCCCGGAACCGGGCCGACGATCTGGAGGAGGAGGCCGCCGCCCAGACCCGCCGGACGCTGGAGGACTTCCGCAGCCGCTATCAGCGGCTGATGAGCGATTTTGAATCCGTCGCCGGGCATGTGAACAGCGAGCTGCGGAAAATTGAGGTGACCCTCAGCCAGCTGCCCCGGGCGCTGGACCAGACGGGGGCGGAGCTGAATGAGCTGGCCGCCCGGCTGGAGCGGAAGCCCGAGAACAAGCCGGAGGAAAAGGGCTGAGAATGAAAATAAGCGGCTTGGGAAAGCTACTCCAAACGTTTGGAAGGAGAGATTCCCATGGCCCATTTGAGCACCTATTTCTCCCTGGAAAACGCCGGGGACAAGCACGACGAGAAGCTCTTGAAGCAGGGGCTGGACATGCTGCCTGGCGTCACCTCCGTCAGCCTCAGCGACCGGGGCTGCGTGGCGGTGGACTACGATTCCACCGGCGTCCGCCAGGAGCAGATCCGCCAGAGGGTCCAGGAGCTGGGCTATCAGCTCAAGGCGGAAGACTGAGCAATGAAAAAACTTGACACGGCGGACAACTCCTGCTAATATACTGAGAGAGTCAAGTGAATACCGTGATGATCGGAAAGAGTAACGGTCTACCCAAAGAACAGAGAGGGCGCGTCACCGGCTGCAAGCGCGCCTGCGGAGGGGGCCGCGAAGTGCGTCCGTGAGCGGGAGGGGAGAGATCCCTCCGCCCGGCCCCCGTCAAGGGCCCCTTGAGTGATAAATGAGAGTGGAACCGCGATTCGTCGCCTCTCGTACTTCGGTACGGGAGGCGTTCTTGTTTCCTCCCGGCCCGGCAAGGAGTGAAGCAATGATGTACCTGACTCGTCTCGGCGGCCTGCTGGCCGCCTACCAGCGCCGGGACCCCGCCGCCCGGAGCAAGCTGGAGATTTTCCTTTTGTACCCCGGCGTCCACGCGCTGCTGTGGCACCGTGTGGCCCACTGGCTGTACCTTCACCGCCGGTATTTCCTGGCCCGCTGGATCTCCCAGCACGCCCGGAAGAAGACCGGCATCGAGATCCACCCCGGCGCCGCCATCGGCCGGCGGCTGGTCATTGACCATGGAATGGGCATTGTCATCGGCGAGACCGCCAAGATCGGGGACGACTGCCTCCTCTACCAGGGAGTGACCCTGGGAGGCACCGGGAAGGACCAGGGGAAGCGCCACCCCACCCTGGGAAACAATGTGATGGTGGGTTCCGGAGCCAGGGTGCTGGGGCCCTTCAAAGTGGGGGACAACGCCCGCATCGCCGCCGGGGCGGTGGTGCTCAGCGAGGTCCCGCCGGGCTCCACCGCCGTGGGCGTGCCCGCCCGGATCGTCCGGGTGAACGGCTGCCCCGTGTACTACGCCGACGACGTGGACCAGATCAGCGTCCGGGACCCTGTGCGGGAGGAGCTGGAACGGCTGGCCCGCCAGGTGGAGGCGCTGGAGCGGTCCATGGGAGAGCCGCATCAGCGGCGGCCCGCATAAGTAATTTATAAAAAGAGGGCCGCCGGAGCGGTGGCCCCGCAAAATGGAGGATGAGATCATGTATCTTTACAATTCCGCGACCCACAAAAAAGAGGAGTTCAAGACCCACACCCCCGGCCGGGTGGAGATGTACACCTGCGGGCCCACGGTGTACCACTTCGCCCACATCGGCAACCTCCGGAGCTATATCATGGAGGACGTGCTGGAGAAGTACCTCCGCTTTGCCGGATATGACGTGAACCGTGTCATGAACATCACCGACGTGGGGCACCTCTCCAGCGACGCCGACACCGGCGAGGACAAAATGCTCAAGGGCGCCAAGCGGGAGAACAAGACCGTCATGGACATCGCCAAGTTCTACACCGACGCCTTCTTCGACGACTGCCGGAAGCTGAACATCAAAACTCCCGACGTGGTGCAGCCCGCCACCGGCTGTATCGACGAGTATATCAAGATCATCTCCAAGCTGGTGGATACCGGCTACGCCTACCTGGCCGGGGGAAACGTGTACTTCGACAGCTCCAAGCTGGCCCGGTATTACATTTTCAACGACCACGACGAGGACGACCTGGCCGTGGGCGTCCGGGAGGGCGTGGAGGAGGACTCCAATAAGCGGAACAAGAACGACTTCGTCCTCTGGTTCACGAAATCCAAGTTTGAGGACCAGGCCCTCAAGTGGGACTCCCCCTGGGGCGTGGGCTATCCGGGCTGGCACATCGAGTGCTCCGGCATCTCCCTGAAGTACAACGGGGAGTACCTGGACCTCCACTGCGGCGGCGTGGACAACGCCTTCCCCCACCACACCAACGAGATCGCCCAGTCGGAGAGCTACCTGGGCCATCCCTGGTGTCCCCACTGGTTCCACGTACACCACCTGAACGACCCGGCGGGGAAGATGTCCAAGTCCAAGGGCGAATTCCTGACGGTCTCCCTGCTGGAGAAGAAGGGATACGATCCCCTGGCCTACCGCTGGTTCTGCCTCCAGAGCCACTACCGCAAGACCCTGCTCTTCACCTGGGAGAATCTGGACAACGCCGCCGCGGCTTACAACAAGCTGCTTGGCCGCATCGCGGCGCTGAAACCCGAGGGGGACGTGGACGAGGCGGTGCTGGGCGAGTACCGGGAAAAGTTCCTCCAGCAGGTGGGCAACGACCTGAACACCTCCATGGCCGTGACGGCGGTGTTCGATGCCCTGAAGGCGAAAACCAACGACGCCACGAAGCTGGCCATCATCGGGGAGTTCGACCAGGTGCTGTCCCTGAGCCTTTTGGAAAAGGCGGCGGCCCTCCGGGAAAAGGCGGCCCAGGCGGTCCAGTCCGGCGGCGGGGACTATGTCATCACCGGCGAGGGGGACCCGGACGTCGACGCGAAGGTGTTGGCCCGTTACGAGGCCAAGAAGGCCAAGAACTTCGCCGAGGCGGACCGGATTCGGGATGAGTTAAAGGCCCAGGGCATTGAGGTCACCGACGTGAAGGGCGGGGCCTCCTGGAAGAGAGTTTGATTTCGTCTGCGTAATACGAAAAAGAGCCTCCACGAAAACGTGGAGGCTCTTTTCTATAGAGTTTAGTTTCTTCCCACTGCTCCGGCGGAGTCCTTCAGCAGCACGTCGTGGGCGCCGCCCTCCACGATGGAAACGGAGCTGACCAGGGTCAGCTTGGCCTTGTCCCGGAGCTCCGGAATCGTCAGGGCGCCGCAGTTGCACATGGTGGAGCGAATTTTCGCCAGGGTCGTGGCCATGCCGTCCGCCAGGGCTCCGGCGTAGGGAACGTAGGAGTCCACGCCCTCCTCGAAGGAGAGCTTCGCCGCGCCGCCCAAGTCGTAGCGCTGCCAGTTCCGGGCCCGGGCGCTGCCCTCGCCCCAGTACTCCTTCATATAGCTGCCGCCAATGAGAATCTTGCTGGTGGGGGACTCGTCGAACCGGGAGAAATACCGGCCCAGCATGCAGAAGTCCGCGCCCATGGCCAGAGCCAGGGTGATGTGATAGTCCTGGACGATGCCGCCGTCGGCGCAGATGGGGACGTAGACCCCGGTCTCCTCAAAATACTTGTCCCGCTCCGCCGCCACGTCGATGACCGCCGTGGCCTGGCCCCGGCCGATGCCCTTGGTCTCCCGGGTGATGCAGATGGAGCCGCCGCCGATGCCGATCTTCACGAAGTCCGCCCCGGCGTCCGCCAGGAAGCGGAAGCCCTCGCCGTCCACCACATTGCCCGCGCCCACTTTCACCGTGTCGCCGTAGCGGTCCCGAATCCACTTCAGGGTCCGGGCCTGCCACTCGGAGTAGCCCTCGGAGGAGTCAATGACCAGCACGTCCACCCCGGCGTCCACCAGGGCGGGGACCCGTTCCTTATAGTCCCGGGTGTTGATGCCCGCGCCCACCACATAGCGCTTCTGACTGTCCAGCAGCTCCAGGGGGTTGCCCTTGTGGGAGTCGTAGTCCTTGCGGAAGACGAAGCTGACCAGATGCCCGTCCTGAGAGACGATGGGCAGGGCGTTGAGCTTCCGGTCCCAGATGATATCGTTGGCCTCTTTCAGGCTGGTGCCCTCGGGGGCGTAGATCAGCTTGTCGAAGGGGGTCATGAAGTCCGTGACAGGGGTGGCGGGATCCAGGCGGCTGACCCGGTAGTCCCGGCTGGTGACCAGCCCTAAGAGTTTCCCCGTGCCGGTGCCGTCGTCGGTGACGGCCATGGTGGAGTGGCCGCTGCGTTCTTTCAGGGCCAGCACGTCCGCCAGGGTGTCCCCGACCCGCAGGTTGGAGTCGCTGGTGACAAAGCCCGCCTTGTAGTTTTTCACCCGGCGGACCATCTCCGCCTGCTGCTCCACAGGCTGGGAGACGAAGATAAAGGCGATGCCGCCCTCCTTGGCAAGGCCGATGCCCATCTGTTCGCCGGAGACCGCCTGCATGACGGCGGAGACCATGGGCACATTCATGGTCAGGGGGCACTCCTCGCCGCGTTTGAACTTCACCACCGGCGTTTTCAGGGACACGTTGGCGGGGATGCACTCGGCGGAGGAGTAGCCGGGGACCAGCAGATATTCGCTGAAGGTGTGGGAGGGCTCGGAGAAAAAGTAGGCCATGGCGGACACCTCGTTTTAATAAATTTTACGCAGTATACACGATGCGGGGAGGCTTGTCAAGCCCCTGCTCAGAGAACGGCAAAATAATCGTTCGCGGCCTCGAAGAGGTGGAGGTCATAGTCCCCGGGGACATTCTTGTACAGGCCGGGGCCGACGCGCTCGGCGTGGCCCATCTTGCCGAAGACCCGCCCGTCGGGGGACGTGATGCCCTCCACGGCCCAAACGGAGCCGTTGGGGTTGAAGTCCGGGTCCATAGAGGGCGCGCCGGAGAGGTCCGCGTACTGGGTGGCGATCTGGCCGCTTGCCGCCAGCTTTCGGAGGAGGTCCGGCGGGCAGAGGAAGCGGCCCTCGCCGTGGGAAATGGGGACGGTATAAACCTCGCCGGGCTTCACCCGGGCCAGCCAGGGGGACTTGTTGGAGACGACGCGGGTGTTTACGATCCTGGACTGGTGCCGCCCGATCACGTTGAAGCTCAGAGTGGGGCAGCATTCGTCACAGTCCACGATCTCACCAAAGGGGACCAGGCCCAGCTTGATGAGGGCCTGGAAGCCGTTGCAAACGCCCAGGGCCAGGCCGTCCCGGTGTTTCAGCAGGTCCATCACCGCCTCGGAGGTCTCCGGGCCCCGGAGAAAGGCCGTGATGAATTTGCCGGAGCCGTCGGGCTCGTCGCCGCCGGAGAAGCCGCCGGGGAGGAAGAGAATTTGGCTTTCCCGCAACTTCCGGGCGAAGGCGGCGGCGGATTCGGATACGTCTTTAGCGGACTGGTTTTTGATGACGAAAATCTCCGTCTCCAGACCCGCCCTCTGAGCGGCCCGGGCGCTGTCATACTCGCAGTTGGTGCCGGGGAAGACGGGGATCAGGACCTTGGGCTTCGCGGCGCACGTTTTGGGGGCGGGGTGGGTGAAGGCGGGGCAGTCCAGGAAGGGGGCCTCACCCTCTGAAGCGGCGCGGGTGGGGTAGACATCCGCCAAAACCGCCTCGTTCAGCGATAACAGCTCGTTGATGGGGGCGGAATCATCACAAATGGTAATCACCGGCTCCGCCGTGGTGATGCCAATGCGCTTGGCGCAGGGGAGGTCAAGGTCTTCCGTCAGCTCCGCCACGATGGTTCCGCGGTTCAGCCCGTACCAGCGGTGGGGGATATCGGGCTGGGCGGTGAAGCCGATGCGATTGCCAAAAGACATGTTCATGACCGCCTCCGCCGTGCCGTGCTCCACCGCCCAGGCGGCTTTCACCTTCCCGCTTTGGACGAGCTGATGGAACTCTTCCCAGGCGGCTTTCAGGTTTTCCGCATTGCCGCCGCCGAACGCATAGACCGGATGCCCGGCCTCCTTGAACTCCGGCGTAAGGACTTCGCCGGCCTGAATGGGGGCGATGGCGAAGGAAATCAGCGTCGGGGGCACGTCCAAGTCCAGGAAAGAACCGGACATGGAGTCCTTGCCGCCGATGGCCGCCGCGCCGAAGTCCATCTGGGCGTCCATGGCCCCCAGGAGGGCGGCGAGGGGCTTGCCCCAGCGCTCCGGGTCCTGACGGAGCTTTTCAAAGTATTCCTGCAAGGTGAGGTAGGCGGTCTTATAGTCCGCGCCGGAGGCGACCAGCTTGGAAAGAGAAATCACCACGCTGCTCATGGCCCCGGTGTAGGGGTCCTCGCTCATGACCTCCGGGTCGAAGCCCCAGGCCATGACGCTGGCCTGTTCCGTCTCCTGGCCCGGCAGGACCGGAAGAAGAGCCGCCATGGACTGGGCGGGGGTCCGCTGATATCTGCCTCCGTAAGGCATGGTGACGCTGCCCGCGCCGATGGTGGAGTCAAACCGCTCCACCAGTCCCCGGCGGGAGGCGCTTTGCAGGCTGGAGGCAATTTCCCGGAGGCTGCCGGAATCGCCGACGGGGAGGCGGCGGGGGATTTCAGGGACGGAGACCCGGGCATGCTTCACCGCGCCGTTGGAGTTCAGGAACTCCCGGCTCAGGTCCACGATGGTCTCCCCCTGCCAGCGCATGACCATGCGGGGGTCCGCCGTCACCACGGCGACTTGATACGCCTCCAGGTTCTCCGCCCGGGCGGCGGCGATGAATTTCTCTGCGTCCTCGGGGGCGACGACCACCGCCATGCGTTCCTGGCTCTCGGAGATGGCAAGTTCCGTGCCGTCCAGGCCGTCATACTTCTTGCGTACCGCGTCCAAATCGATGGTCAATCCGTCCGCCAGCTCGCCGATGGCGACGGATACGCCGCCCGCGCCGAAGTCGTTGCAACGCTTGATAAGGCAGGTGACCTTCCCGTCCCGGAAGAGGCGCTGAATCTTCCGCTCCTCCGGGGCGTTGCCCTTCTGGACCTCGCTGGCCATGGTCTGGAGAGATTTCCGGTCGTGGCTCTTGGAGGAGCCGGTGGCCCCGCCGATGCCGTCCCGGCCCGTGCGGCCCCCCAGGAGAATCACCACGTCCCCGGGGGCGGGACGCTCCCGCCGGACGTTCTCCGCCGGGGCCGCGCCCACCACCGCGCCGACTTCCAGGTGCTTGGCGACGTAGCCGGGGTGGTAGACCTCCGCCACGTGGCCCGTGGCCAGGCCGATCTGGTTGCCGTAGGAGGAGTAGCCCGCCGCCGCCGTCTGGCAGAGCTTCCGCTGGGGGAGCTTGCCGGGGAGAGTCTGCTCGATAGGGGTCCGGGGGTCGCCGCAGCCGGTGACACGCATGGCCTGGTGGACATAGGCCCGGCCGGACAGGGGGTCCCGGATGCAGCCGCCGATGCAGGTGGCCGCGCCGCCGAAGGGCTCGATCTCCGTGGGGTGGTTGTGGGTCTCGTTCTTGAACATGAGGAGCCAGTCCTGGGCCTCGCTGTCCACCACCGCCGGAACGTGGATGGAGCAGGCGTTGATCTCCTCGCTCTCATCCAGCTCCAGGAGAAGGCCCCGCTTTTTCAGGGCCTTGGCCGCGATGGTGGCCACGTCCATCAAGGTTTCCGGGCGGTCCGCGGCTTTCTCGCCGTAGACCTCCCGGCGGAGCTCCTGATAACGGCCGTAGGCGGCCTTGACGGCGGGGTCGGAAATCTCCGCGCCGTCAATGTGGGTGGAGAAGGTGGTGTGGCGGCAGTGGTCGGACCAGTAAGTGTCCACCACCCGGACCTCCGTGATGGTGGGGTCCCGGTGTTCCGTGTCTCGGAAGTAGGCTTGCAGGAAGGTCAGATCGTCCAGATCCATGGCCAGGCCCAGCTTTTCCAGCAGGGCGGACAGGGCCGCCCCGTCCATGGCGGTGAAGCCGGCGAGGGTCTCCACCTTCTGGGGGGCGGCGTGGGTGCGGGCCAGAGTGATGGGCTTTTCCAGGGCCGCCTCCCGGCTCTCCACGGGGTTGATGACATAGCCCTTGATGTTTTCCAAGTCCGCCGGGGAGAGGGTTCCCTCCAGCAGGTAGACTTTGGCGTAGGACACCAGAGGGCGGTCCACCCCCGCCATGAGCTGGACGCACTGGGCGCAGGAGTCCGCCCGCTGGTCAAACTGGCCCGGCAGGGCCTCCACCGCCAGGACCGTGTGGGGCCCCTGGGGGACGGGGAAGTCCTCTTCGTAGAGAAGGTCCACCTGGGGCTCGGAGAAGACGATGGCCTTGGCCTTTTGGAAGACCTCGTCCGCGATGTTCTCCATATCGTAGCGGTTCACCAGCCGGAGGCCGGTGAGGGCGGAGACGCCCAGGATGGTTTGCAGCTCCGTCAAAAGGCCCTGGGCCTCCAGCCGGAGAGCGGGTTGCTTTTCCACGTATACGCGCCTTACCATGTTCCGCCCTCCAGAGCCCGCAGGGCCCGCTGTCCAATGTCGTGCCGCAGGTATTTGCCCTCAAAGCCGATGCGCTCCGCGGCGGCGTAGGCGTCCCTCAGGGCGGCTTGCAGGGTATCGCCCGTGGCGGAGACGCCCAGGACTCGGCCTCCGCTGGTGACCAGTTTTCCGTTCGCCGGCTTGTCCCCGGCGTGGTAGACGGTGACGTTGGCGGGAAGGTCCTGGGGAAGGGTGATTTCCTTCCCCGTTTCATAGCTGCCGGGGTAGCCGCCGGAGGCCAGGATGACGCAGGCGGCGGCGCCGCTGTGCCATTCCACCTGGAGGTCCCCCAGGGTCTCGTTTTCCACGGCCCGCATGACGGTCAGCAGGTCGGTTTTCAGCAGGGGCAGGACCACCTGGGTCTCCGGGTCGCCGAAACGGCAGTTGTACTCAATCACTTTCGGCCCGTCCGGGGTGAGCATCAGGCCGAAGTAGAGACAGCCCTTGAAAGGGCAGCCCTCCACCCGCATAGCGGACAGGGTGGGGAGAAAAATTTTCTCCATGCATTCCGCCGCGATAGACGGCGTGTAGCAGGGATTGGGGGCCACAGTGCCCATGCCGCCGGTGTTCAGGCCGGTGTCGCCGTCCCCGGCCCGCTTGTGGTCCATGGAGGAGACCATGGGGACGATGGACTTGCCGTCGGTGAAGGCCAGGACGCTGACCTCCGGCCCGGTGAGGAACTCCTCCACGACGATCTCGTTCCCGGAGTCGCCGAAAGTCTTGTCCTCCATGATGGATTTGACGGCGGCTTCGGCCTCGGCCAAATTCTGGGGGATGAGTACGCCCTTGCCCAGGGCCAGGCCGTCGGCCTTGACGACGATGGGGAAGGAGGCGGTTTCTCTCAGGTACGCCAGCGCCTTGGCGGGGTCGTCGAAGACCTCGTACCGGGCGGTGGGGATGCCGTATCGCTTCATCAGGTTCTTGGCGAAGACCTTGCTGGCCTCAATGCGGGCGGCCTTGGCGCTGGGGCCGAAGCAGGGAACGCCCGCCTCGTGGAGCCGGTCCACGCAGCCCAGGGCCAGGGGATCGTCCGGGGCCACCACGGCGAAATCCACGGCGTGGGTTTTGGCGAAATCCACGATTTTTTCGATGTCCTTGGCCCCGATCTCGGGGACGCAGACCGCGTCTGCGGCGATGCCGCCGTTGCCGGGGAGGGCGTAGATGGTTTCGACCTGGGGATTCTCTTTCAGCTTTTTGATAATGGCGTGCTCGCGGCCTCCGCCGCCGACGACGAGTAAATTCATGGAAGTCCTCCTCAATGGTGGAATAAGCGCATACCGGTGAAGCACATGGTCATGCCGTACTTGTCGGCGGTCTCAATCACGTGGTCGTCCCGGATGCTCCCGCCGGGCTGGACGATGTACTGGACGCCGCTCTTCCGGGCCCGCTCCACGTTGTCCCCAAAGGGGAAGAAGGCGTCGGAGCCGCAGGTGACGCCGGTGAGCCCGGCGATCCAGGCCTTCTTCTCCTCCGCCGTCAGGGGCTGGGGACGCTCTTTGAACACGCCCTGCCACGCGCCGTCCGCCAGCAGGTCCTCCCACTCGTCGGAGAGGTAGACGTCGATGGCGTTGTCCCGGTCCGGGCGGCGGATGCCGTCGATGAAGGGCAGGGCCAGGACCTGGGGGTGCTGCCGGAGCCACCAGTTGTCGGCCTTGGTGCCCGCCAGGCGGGTGCAGTGAATGCGGCTCTGCTGGCCCGCCCCCACGCCGATGGCCTGGCCGTCCTTCACGTAGCAGACGGAGTTGGACTGGGTGTATTTCAGGGTGATGAGGGCCACCATCATGTCGGTTTTCGCCGCGTCGGGGAGGTCGTGGCTTTTGGTCACGATGTTGGTGAGAAGGTCCGGACCGATCTTGTACTCATTCCGGCCCTGCTGGAAGGTGACGCCGAACACGTCCTTGTACTCCTGGGGGGCGGGGGCGTAGGCCGGGTCGATCCGGACCACGTTGTAGGCGCCCTTCTTCTTGGTCTTTAAAATCTCCAGGGCCTCGTCGGTGTAGCCCGGGGCAATGATCCCGTCGGAGACCTCGACCTTGAGGTAGTTCGCCGTGGCGGCGTCGCACACGTCGGAGAGGGCCGCCCAGTCGCCGTAGGAGCACAGGCGGTCCGCCCCCCGGGCCCGGATGTAGGCGCAGGCGATGGGGGAGAGCTCCGCCTCCGGCTCCACAAAGTAGAGCTTCCGGTCCGTCTCGCTGAGGGGCAGGCCCACGGCGGCCCCGGCGGGGGAGACGTGCTTAAAGCTGGCGGCGGAGGGAATTCCTCCGGTGGCCTCCTTCAGCTCCCGGGCCAGCTGCCAGGAGTTCAGGGCGTCCAGGAAGTTGATATAGCCCGGTTTGCCGTTCAGGACGGTCAAGGGAAGGTCCCCGCCGTCTTTCATGAAGATGCGGGAGGGCTTCTGGTTGGGGTTGCAGCCGTATTTCAGTTCCAGCTCGTTCATGTCCGCGCTCCTTTGTATGTGTGTTGGTGGGACTCTGCGTCAGTCCTCTGTCAGTTCGAAGGGCTCCGGACGGAATTTCCCGTCCTCCCGGACGAAGGCGCTCTTATAGGGGGCCGTCAGCAGGGGAACGACGTCCGGGTCCAGGTTGCAGACGGTGTTCAGGTCGAAGATTCCCGTATGGCCGATGTCAGCGATATACTCCTCGCTCTCGTCGCCGGAGAAGAAGCGCCAGCCGCTGTCGGGGAAGGAGGCCTCCGGCTCCTCCCGGTAGCACCAGCCAACCTTGCAGCCGTCCACGGCGACGCGGTCCGTGACAAAGCAGCCGTTGGGTCCCTCCCAGCCGGGGAGGTACAGCTTCATCTCCGAGGGCCAGAGGCGGACTTCCTTTTCCCGCCTGGGCGTGTACCAGAAGCCGCTGTCCCAGGCGGCGTCGTTGGCCAGCAGGGCCCGCACCAGGTCCATCCACAGCCGCTGGGCCTTCTGGAGGTCCGGCAGAGGGGTCCCCTGGCGGAAGTCCCAGTACAGCGCGCCGCAGACCAGGCTGGCGGCGTACTCCTCCCAGCTTCCGAAGGCCTGGGCCTGGAAAAGCTGCTCCTCCGCCAATTCGTCAAACTCCTCCCGGGTCAGCAGGCCGCAGGCCAGCCCCGCCCGGAGGTGGCCCATTCGCTCGCTGACGTCCCAGGCGAGATACCCCTGGTGCCCTACCAGGGGATAGAACTGAGCGGAGAAGTCCCGGGCCTGGAGGAAGAACCCGGCGGCGTCGGGGTTCAGAGAGGCGGGGTCAAAGAGGGGGCGGCCCTCCCAGACGGCCTCGAAATCCAGGTAGTTGTCCTGGCAGCGGAACTGCCGGTCGCAGAAGTCCAGGAGACTGTCCTTGTCCTTGACGCCGTAGACCGCCTTCAAATGCGCCCGGCAGGCGGCGGCGTCCGCCTCCGTAGCGCAGAGGGGCAGGGTGGTGAAATAGTCCGTCCCCTTGACCTCCGGGAGGCCGGGGGTTTTCCGCAGGGCGGGAACGCCCGCCAGCAGGGCCAGGAAGGCGTCCCGCTCACAGGGCCGCCGCTCTCTTCTGGAGCGGGACAGCAGGGACTGAATATCCCGCTCCAGACCGGAGGAATGCGGGTGGAAGTCGTGAAGCTGAGAGAAGTCCTTCATAAAAAACCGTCCTTTCAATCCGTGGCCAGGCCCTGGGCGACCAGTTCCGCCGCCTGGGGCAGCAGCACCCATTCCGCCTGTTCCATCACCCGGCGCTGGAGAACCTCCGGCGTGTCGCCGGGAAGGACCTCCACCGCCTTTTGCAGGAGGATGCGCCCTCCGTCGGGAATCTCGTTGACCAGATGCACCGTGGCCCCCGTGACCTTTACGCCCTTTTCCAGCGCCGCCTCGTGGACTTTGAGGCCGTACATCCCCTTTCCGCAGAAGGAGGGGATCAAGGCGGGGTGGACGTTCAGGATGCGCTCGGGCCAGCGTTTTACAAACGCCTCGGAGAGGATGGAGAGGAAGCCCGCCAGGATAATCATGTCCGTCCGGTACTCGGTGAGTTTTTCCGCCAGCCCGGCCTCAAATTCCTCCTGGGTGCATCCCTTCCGGGGGACGGCGAAGCCGGGGACGCCGTGGTTGTTCGCCCGCTCCAGGGCGTAGGCCCCGGGGGCGCTGGAGAGGACCACAACGATCTCGCCGTGGGGGATCTTGCCCGCCTCCTGGGCGTTCAGAAGGGCCTCCAGATTTGTTCCGCCGCCGGAGACCAGGACGGCGATTCTTGCCCTGCTCATACGCCGTCAAACGCCACGCCCCGGGGGTCCTTCGTCACGCTGCCGACGCAGACGGCGTCCGGCTCGCCCGCCGCCGCCAGAAGCTCCAGCGCGTGGTTTGCCTGCTCCGAAGGCAGCGCCAGCACCATGCCAAGGCCCATGTTGAAGGTGTTGTACATGTCGTGATCCGAGATGTTCCCCCGCCTTTGAATCAGGTCGAAAATGGGCTGCCTTGGAATGACGTTCGGTACAATCCGCACGCCGAGACCTTTGGGCAGCATCCGGGGCACGTTCTCGAAGAAGCCGCCGCCGGTGATGTGACTGGCGCCGTGGAGGTCGATTCCCCCCTCCAGCAGGGCCTGAACGGCCTTGACGTAGAGTTTCGTGGGGGCCAGCAGGACCTCCCCCAGGGACTTGCCCGCCAGCTCCGCCAGGGGGGCGGTCAGGTCGGCGTTTTCCATGTCGAAGACCTTCCGCACCAGGGAGAAGCCGTTGGAGTGGACGCCGGAGGAGGTCAGGCCGATGAGCGCGTCTCCCTCCCGGACGCGGCTGCCGTCGATGATCTTCGGCCTGTCCACTACGCCCACGGCGAAGCCCGCGATGTCGTAGTCGTCCGGGGCCATGACGCCGGGGTGCTCGGCGGTCTCGCCGCCGATCAGGGCGCAGCCGGACTGGACGCAGCCCTCTGCCACGCCGGAGACGATGGAGGCCACCTTCACCGCTTCGTTTTTGCCGATGGCGATGTAGTCCAGGAAGAAGAGGGGCTTTGCCCCGCAGCAGATGATATCGTTGACGCACATGGCCACGCAGTCGACGCCGATGGTATCGTGCTTATCCAGCAGCTGGGCCAGGCGCAGCTTGGTGCCCACGCCGTCGGTGCCGGAGACCAGGACAGGCTCTTTCATGCCCGAGAGATCCGGGGCGAAGAGACCGCCGAAGCCGCCGATGCCGGAGACCACGCCGGGAATCCTGGTGCGCTCCACAAAGGGCTTCATCAGCCGCACGCCCTCATAACCGGCGGTGATATCCACGCCGGCGGCGGCGTAGGCGGCGGAATGGGAGTTTTCCATGGTGTACCTCCTGTGTTATTCTTTTCCGGTCCAGCAGTAGGTGCAGATTTTATCTTTGTCGATGCCGATGGCCTCCAGCAGGCCGTCCAGGGATTGATAGCCCAGGGAGTCGAAGCCCATCTCCTCGCAGATGGCTTTCAGCATGCACCGGCCCCGCCCCGTGGAGGCGTCGGCATACTCCTCCAGGTGATTTTGGCCCTCGTCCCCCTCCAGGGCCTGGATGGTTTTCCGGCTGAGGAGCTCCATGTCGGAGTTGCTCCGGGAGAAGTTCAGGTACTTGCAGCCGTACATGATGGGCGGGCAGGCGGAGCGCATGTGGACCTCCTCCGCGCCGGACTCATAGAGAAATTCCACCGTCTCCCGAAGCTGAGTGCCCCGGACGATGGAGTCGTCCACAAAGAGGAGCTTCTTGCCCTTGATCAACTCATGGACGGGGATCTGCTTCATCTTGGCCACCTGGTTCCGCACATTTTGGCTCTCGGGCATGAAGGACCGGGGCCAGGTGGGGGTATACTTCACAAAGGGCCGGGCGAAGGGTTTTCCGCTGCGGTTGGCGAAGCCGATGGCGTGGGGAACGCCGGAGTCCGGGACTCCCGCCACGTAATCTACCTTCGGCAATTGGCCCCGCTGGACCTCGTCCCGGGCCATGATCTCGCCGTTGCGGCAGCGCATGACCTCCACGTTCATCCCCTCGTAGCAGGAGTTGGGGTAGCCGTAGTAGGTCCAGAGGAAGGCGCAGATGCGCATGTCCTTCCCGGCGGGAGAGAGGGTCTCCCAGCCCTCGGGGGTGATCTTCACGATCTCCTGGGGACCCAGCTCGTAGGCGTCCTCATAGCCCAGCTTCTGGTAGGCGAAAGATTCGAAGGACACGCAGCAACCCTCGGCGTTCTGCCCGACGAGCACCGGCAGGCGGCCCAGGCGGTCCCGGGCGGCGTAGATGCCCTCGGTTGTGAGGATGAGGATGGTCATGGAGCCCTCGATCTGCTCCTGGGCGTAGCGGATGCCCGTCACCAGGTCGTCCTTCTGGTTGATGAGGGAGGCCACCAGCTCCGTGGCGTTGACCTTGCCGCTGCTCATAGCCATGAACTGATGGCCGTGGTCGGAGAAGTAGCGCTCCACCAGCGCCTCGGCGTTGTTGATGATCCCCACGGTGGAGATGGCGTACAGCCCCAGGTGGGAGCGCATCAGCAGGGGCTGAGGGTCTGTGTCGCTGATGCAGCCGATGCCGGAGCAGCCCCGGAACTCCGCCAGGTCCTTCTCGAACTTCGTGCGGAAGGGGGTGTTCTCAATGTTGTGGATCTGCCGGTGGAAGCCCGCCCCGTCGTAGACGGCCATGCCGCCCCGGCGGGTGCCCAGGTGGGAGTGGTAGTCCGTGCCGAAGAACACGTCCAGCACCACGTCCCGTTTTGAAATCGCGCCAAAAAAACCGCCCATTACAGCGCCTCGTTCATCCGGCGCATGACCTCGGCGTAGGCGTCCTCCACGCCGCCCAGGTCCCGGCGGAAGCGGTCCTTGTCCAGCTTTTCATGAGTCTTGGAGTCCCAGAGGCGGCAGGTGTCGGGGCTGATCTCGTCCGCCAGGACGATGGTCCCATCCTCCAGGCGGCCGAACTCCAGCTTGAAGTCCACCAGCGTCACGCCGCAGGAGGCCCAGAAGGACTTGAGAAAGTCGTTGACCTGGAAGGCGTACTTCTTGATGGTCTCGATCTCCTCCCTGGTGGCCAGCTTCAGGGCCAGGGCGTGGTACTCGTTCAGAAGGGGGTCCCCCAGATCGTCGTTTTTGTAGGAGAACTCGATGGTGGGCGCGTCGAAGACGATGCCCTCCTCCACGCCGTAGTGCTTGGCGAAGGACCCGGCGGAGAGGTTGCGGATGATGACCTCCAGGGGGACGATGGAGACCTTCTTCACCACGGTCTCCCGCTCGCTCAGCTCTTCCACGAAGTGGGTGGGGACCCCGGCTTGCTCCAGCTTCGCCATGAAGCGGTTGGTCATTTGATTGTTGATGACGCCCTTGCCTACGATGGTGCCTTTTTTCAGCCCGTTAAAGGCCGTGGCGTCGTCCTTGTAGTCCACGATGTACAGGTTCGGGTCGTCGGTCTTGAAGACCTTCTTGGCCTTGCCCTCATAGAGCTGCTCCAGCTTTTGCATAGTCGATTCCTCCGTCAAGTAAAATATGGATGGATAAAGTACCGGGTCAGATTTCCGTTTGCAGGGCGGCGTCCTTCTCCTCGATCTGGGCGGCCATGTCCCGCCGGGCGGCGTCCAGCCAGGAGGCCAGGTTCCCGTCCTCCACCGCCAGGATCTGGGCGGCCAGGATGGCGGCGTTCTTGGCCCCGTTCAGGGCCACCGTGGCCACGGGAATGCCGCTGGGCATTTGGACGGTGGCCAATAAAGCGTCCAGCCCGTCCAGGGCGCCCCCCTTCATGGGGATGCCGACGACGGGCAGGGTGGTGTTGGCGGCCACGGCCCCCGCCAGGTGGGCGGCCAGGCCGGCGGCGCAGATGATCACGCCGAAACCGCTTTTCCGGGCGTACTTGGCGAACTCCGCCACCTGGGCGGGGCTGCGGTGGGCGCTCATGATATGGGCCTCGTAGGGGATGCCGAAGGCGTCCAGCTGGGCGCAGGCGGACCGGACCACCGGCCAGTCGGAATCAGAGCCCATGAGTACCGCGACTTTTTTCATCGTGAAGTCTCCCTTCCTATGATTTACAGCTTCTTTCGCAGGACCGTGTGCCGGAAAATGCCGTCGGCAAAGTATTCGGCGGAGCAGAACACCGGCTTGCCGTCGATGTCGTAGTCCACCTCTTCCATATACAGCAGGGGCGTCCCCACGGGAACCTGAAGAATGTCCGCCAGCTTCTCATCCGCCGGAACGGCCCGGAGGTCCGTCAGGTCCAGATAGGGGTAGATGCCGCAGGACTGCTGGAGGAAATGGAAGATGGGCGGCTTCAGGTCCTCCTCCGTGTAGTTCTCCCGGATCAGGGCCTTTTCAATGACATCCTCGCAGTAGATGGCGGGGCGGCCGTCGGCGGTGCAGAGACGGGAGACCCGGAGCATGGACGTTCCCTCCGGGAGCTGGAGCTGGGCGGCGGTCTTTTCGTCCGCCGGCTCCTCCCAGAAGCGGATGGAGGCCACCGCCGGGGTAAAGCCGTTCTGCCGGATCATGTCCAGGAACTCCACCTCAATGTCCATGCGGGTGTGGACGTCCAGCACGTGGCGGTTGATGATGGTGCCCACGCCGTGGCGGCGGGTGATGAAGCCCTCCCGCTCCAGGGAGGCCAGAATGTCCCGCAGCTGAGTGCGGCTGATGCCCAGCTTCACGCAGAGCACGCTCTCCCGGGGCAGACGCTCGCACGGAGCGTATTCGCCGGTGCGCATGGCCTCCAGAAGCTGGGCGCGGATGGCCTTGGTATGGGATGTATGAGTGTTCATTCCGTGCACCTCGTTCTGATGAAGATCCCGGGGGATCGCCCTCTGGCGGATAGGTCATACCTATTGTATCGATTTCCGGGCCGGACCGCAATTGACAAAATTGACAGTTCATAAGGAGATTCCGCCCCCGGCTTGTGAAGGATTCGCAAAACAGCCCCAAAAACAGGAAGGGCCCCCGGCTTTCAGCCGGGAGCCCCCCGAACAGTCATTCCAGAATATAGACGGTGCAGCTCCGCCTGCCGAACTGGATGCACTCCTCGTAGGTGTCGTAGTAGAGGTCGATCTTGTTGCCCTTGACCCCGGTGTCCTCCGCCACGGCCAGGCCGTAGACCACGCTGCCGCCGGCGACGATATACATCCGGGTACCCAGGGGGATGACGCTCTTGTCCACGGCCACGGAGCCCACGTGGACGGCGGTGCCGCTGGCGGTGCGGGTGCCCACGCCGCCGTGGCCGGTGGTATAGGCCGTGGCGGTCATGGAGCGGATGCCGGAATAGTTCAGCGTCGTGCCGTCCTTCAGGGTCAGGACGCCGCTGCCGTCGGCGTTTTCGGCGACGTTGGCGATGCCGCCGCCGGTCTCGCCGTGCTCCGCCAGGATGTCGTCTGGGTCATCCTTTTTGACCTCGCTGGGCTTCGGCTTGGGCTTGGCGGTGCCATACTCCACGATCTTGTCCACGGCGGTGGTGTCCAGCTCCTCCACGAACTGGCGGGAGAGCTGGGCGCCGTTGGACCAGACCACCTCGTAGACGGAGGAGCGCACGCCGTCGACGCCCTCCTGGACCACCTTCTCCTCTCCCTCCAGCATGTCGGGGTTGGCGACACGCTGGGTGGAGAAGGGGGCGGTCTCGGTCACATAGTCGTAATAGGTCAGCTCGGAGGCGACGTTCACCTCCACGCCGTTCTCGGAGAGCTTCACGCCGATCATCTCCAGGGAGCTGGGGTAAATGTGCAGCCGGGAGATCAGGGAGGAGACGCTCTCCTTGTGGGACTGGACGGTGACGGCGGACCCCTCGTGCCGGACGGTGACGGAGGTGCCCTCCTGGAGGGTGATGTCATAGCCCCGACTGCCATTGGAGACGTAGACCATCTGGGAGGACAGGTCGGGGGGGTCCTTCTGCTTCGGGTCCAGGATGATGGCGGCCTCGTCCTCTGTCCCGGTGATGAGGAACAGGGAGTCCGCCCAGCCGGTGGCGGAGAGGCCGGTGACGGCGGCGACGAGCAGGCAGAAGAGCATCATGCCGCCGCGCCGGCACAGGCTGTATAATACGCTTGGTCGTTGGTCGGTGTTCACGTGGATACCTCCTAGTAAGGTGATTTCACGGCGGGCCCTTGGAAGAGCCTCCAGGCCGCGCCAGGGAGGGGAGCGGAGAAGCGCCGTGCTGGTCCCCCACAGGGGAGTATTGGGCGGCCGCCCGTTGGAAAAGGCGGCTTGTAACTTTTGTTACCAGTGGAAAACTGCGCTCAGTATACACCTGTGCCCCACTTTTGTCAAGCCTTTTGGGCCTTGGAAGCATGATTATCCCCACTTTAGACCCAATTGGACAAGAATTGACTGGAAAAGATTCGGGAGTGGAATGGGGAAAGGTTACAAAACGGTAACGGAACAGGCCCGGCGGGAGCGCGCAAAAGAAAAACGCCGCCGGATCCCGGCGGCGGGGTGATTTGGTTGCGGTCTTCTAAAAAGCAGCAGACGGAAACATTTAAAACATCGGCCATACGAAAAAGCATGGGCAGGGAAATCCCGGAGACCTTTTTGCCGTTATTGGCCTCAATGCGGCTGAGGAACCCCATGCTGCAGCCAACTAGATCGGCAAATTGTTCCTGGGTTAATCCGGCTTTCTTGCGATAGAATGCAATTCGCAGTCCCAGCATTCGATACTGCTCCCGATATTTTTCCATCTGGTACACGCTCCTCTTTTGCCTACTAACGATAGCAGCATGTGCCGCGGCGGATCAGTCTTCAAATAATTTTGTGACGGGGATGTCAAAAAACTTGGCCATGCGGAAGAGCAGTAAAAGAGAGGGCGCGTGAATACGCTTGCCGTTGTTGGCCTCTAACTGGCTGAGGAAGCTCCAACTGCACCCGATTTGGTCCGCCAGTTCCTCTTGGGTTAGGCCGAGCTTTCGCCGGTAATAGGCAATGCGCAGGCCCAGGAGACGAAACTCCTCCCGGAATTCTTCTTTGTTTCCGTTCATAAACAGCCGTCACCCCCCTCAACGCTATTATGATAGCATTTGAGGAAATTATTGGGAATGGGATAAAAACATTGATATATATGCTAATAGCATGTATAATGCCTTTATCTGGAAAAGGGAGGAGGAAGAATATGAAAAGAGTTACCATTGAACTGGAGGACTACCTGTATGAGTTCTATAAAAAGGTAGGAAGCGGGGCGGGCCGGACGGCGGAACAGGTGATAAGCGACATGCTGTTCCGGTTTGCGGGGGAGTCCTCGCTGAGGGCGATTGACCGAAAGAAGAAGGGCTAAAGCAAGCCGCGAAAAGGGCCGCCGTTTTCGGCGGCCTTACTTCTTTTTCTCTTTTGGACCGTGCACGGCCCGTTTTCTCTTTTTCTTCTGGAAGAAAAAGAGAAAATGGGGGGTGCAATGAACCAGCCATCGCTGGTCACCCATCCACCCCGCCCGAAGGGCGAGTATAAGCCCTTCCCCATGGGAAAACCCCAAAGTAGACATTTTAAAGAATCCATGCTATGATGCAAGCATCAAAAAACCCTTTCCCCCGGCGGGGGAGGAGAGGAGCCCGGCCTATGAACATTGGAAACGTGTCCATCCCCTCGAAGCTGGCGCTGGCCCCCATGGCCGGCGTCACCGACGCGGCGTTCCGCCAGCTCTGCGCGGAGCTGGGGGCGGGCTACACCTGCACGGAGCTGATTTCCTCCAAGGCCCTCTGCTATAAGGACAAGAAGACCTTTTCCCTCCTGCGGCAGTTTCCGGGGGAGCACCCCGCCGCCGTCCAGCTCTTCGGCAGCGACCCGTCCTGCATGGCCGAGGCCGCCCAGATTGCCATGGAGTACACCGGGGCGGATATCCTGGACATCAACATGGGCTGTCCCATGGGAAAGATCGTCAACAACGGCGACGGCGCGGCCTTAATGCGCGACCCGGAAAAGGCGGGACGCATCGTGGAGGCCGTGGTGAAGGCCCTGCCCGGCATCCCCGTGACGGCGAAATTCCGCCGGGGCTGGGACCTGGGGAGCTGCAACTGCGTGGAGTTTGCCCAGGTCCTGGAGCAGGCCGGGGTCTTCGCCGTGGCGGTCCACGGCCGGACCCGGGCCCAGGTCTACGGGGGCCAGGCGGATTGGAACTGTATCCGGGCCGTTAAGGAGGCGGTCCCCTCCATCCCCGTCATCGCCAACGGGGACATCTGGAAGCCGGAGGACGCCATCCGCATTTTACAGCATACCAAGGCCGACATGGCCATGATCGGGCGGGGCTGCTTCGGGAACCCCTGGATCTTCCAGCAGGCCAAGGCCGTGCTGGAGGGCGAGCCCGTCCCGCCCCTGCCGCCCCTGGCGGAGCGGTGCGACCTGGCCGTGCGCCAGTTTGAGCTGGCGGCGGAATATAAAGGAGAGCGGCTGGCCGTTCTGGAGGCCCGGCGGCATTACTGCTGGTACCTCAAGGGCGTGCCCTACGCCAATTATTATAAGGAGCAGATTGTCCAGATGAACACCTTAGAGGATGTGTACCGGGTGACCCAGGGCATCAAGCGGGACCTGCGGGACGGACGGGAGGGACGCCTATGACGGACTTGCGGGAACAGAAGTGGATCGCCGCCGCCCGGGAGGGGGATCAGGAGGCCTTCGAGGAGCTGGTCCGGCTCTATGAGAAGCGGGTCCTGGCCCTGACCCGGCGGATGTGCCAAAACCCGGAGGACGCCGCCGAGGCCGCCCAGGAGGCGTTTTTCGCGGCGTGGCAGGGACTGAGGAACTTCCGAGGGGACAGCAGCTTTTCCACCTGGCTCTACCGGCTGGCCTCCAACGCCTGTGTGGACCTGCTCCGGCGGGAGGGGAAGCGGCAGGGGGCCGTATCGCTGGACGACGAGGACCTGAATTTGGAGTTCCCGACTTCCATCCCTTCCCCCCAGGAGGAGGCGGAACGCCGGGAGCTGCGGGAGCAGATTGAGGAAGGCCTCCGGGCCCTGCCGCCGGAGTACCGGGCGGCGCTGGTGCTGCGGGAGATGCAGCAGCTGCGCTATGACGAGATCGGCGAGGCCCTGGGACTGGACATCGGGACAGTGAAGTCCCGCATCAGCCGGGGACGGAAAAAGCTGCGAAGTTTTTTGCTGGAGCGGGGGAACTTTTCACCGCCTCCTCCGTCTAAAGAGACAGGAAAGGAGGGCCGTTCATGAAATACTGTGAAGAGTACGCGGCCCTGTTGGACCTGTTCGTGGACGGCGAGCTGGCGGGGCCCGAGCTGGAGCGGGTGAGGAACCACCTGGCGGAGTGCCCCGGCTGTCAAGCTTATGTGGACGACGCGCTGTCCATCCGGGCCGGTTTCCCGGATGTGGAGGAGACCGACGTACCGGAGGGCTTCGCCGAGGGCGTGATGGAGCGCATTCGGGAGAATTCTGCCAAGGATCGGAAGAACGTGGAGCTGAGGCGGCGGGGAATCCGGCGCTGGATGGGAACGGCGGCGGCTCTGGCGGCCTGCTGCGCGCTGGTGATCCTGGTGCGGACCGGGCCCGGCAACGAAGCCGCCGCGCCCGCTGGGGGAGACGGCGCCGCTTATGATACGGCCGGCGTCGCGGAAGGCGGAGAGGCGGGGATCGCCTCTCAGGCGGCCCCGGAATCCGTGGAAGCGCCGTCAGAAGAAGCGCTGGAGGAAAAGCAGACGGCAAGGTCAAAGGCGATGGACCTTTACAATAACGAGCAGGTTTTGGCGGCCGCCCCGGCGGCCGCGGCCCCGGAGGCCGCAATGGACGACAGCGCCCAGAAAGAAACGGATGCGCTGTATCTGACGGCGGAAGAGGCCGGGAACCTGCTGGACGGCTTCGACCCGGTGTGGGAGAGCGGCGAAGAGCACCGTTATGAGTTAAGCGCCGAAACGTACCGGACGCTGCTGGAGGCCCTGGGAAGACCAGACGAGTTGACGGAGGCGGCGAAGGAGCGCTTCCTGGTCGTGGTAACAGGGCCGCTGGAATAGGAACAGTCCCTGTTAAAAAAACCGCTTGACAAAGCGGAAGCAACGTGGTAATCTAACAAAGCTGTCCGGTACGGGACCCGGAACGAAAAGCCAGGCGAAAAGAAATCTAAAAAGATTTGAAAAAAGCGCTTGACAAACGGGGATGAACGTGCTAGAATAGCAAACGTTCCGCCGATGAGGCGTGTACCTTGTAAATTAAACAACGTAACGAAAAGAAAGCACCAGACGGAGCCCGAGTTGTGAGAAATCACAGCGAGGGAACCAAGGTTGTGGGTGAGTAGGGGTTTAGTCAATTGCCCCGAAAGCAGCAACCGAAAAAATGCTTGAAGCTATGACAAATAGCTCTATGTTGGTTTAAGCGGACGAGAGTTCGTTTAGATACCATTTTATAGAGAGTTTGATCCTGGCTCAGGACGAACGCTGGCGGCGTGCTTAACACATGCAAGTCGAACGGGGCACCCTTGAAGGAGTTTTCGGACAACGGATAGGAATGCTTAGTGGCGGACTGGTGAGTAACGCGTGAGGAACCTGCCTTTCGGAGGGGGACAACAGTTGGAAACGACTGCTCACCAAGGCGACGATCAGTAGCCGGACTGAGAGGTTGGCCGGCCACATTGGGACTGAGATACGGCCCAGACTCCTACGGGAGGCAGCAGTGGGGAATATTGGGCAATGGGCGCAAGCCTGACCCAGCAACGCCGCGTGAAGGAAGAAGGCTTTCGGGTTGTAAACTTCTTTTGACAGGGAAGAGTAGAAGACGGTACCTGTCGAATAAGCCACGGCTAACTACGTGCCAGCAGCCGCGGTAATACGTAGGTGGCAAGCGTTGTCCGGATTTACTGGGTGTAAAGGGCGTGTAGCCGGGTTGACAAGTCAGATGTGAAATCCTGCGGCTTAACCGCAGAACTGCATTTGAAACTGTTGATCTTGAGTACTGGAGAGGCAGACGGAATTCCTAGTGTAGCGGTGAAATGCGTAGATATTAGGAGGAACACCAGTGGCGAAGGCGGTCTGCTGGACAGCAACTGACGGTGAGGCGCGAAAGCGTGGGGAGCAAACAGGATTAGATACCCTGGTAGTCCACGCTGTAAACGATGGATACTAGGTGTGCGGGGACTGACCCCCTGCGTGCCGCAGCTAACGCAATAAGTATCCCACCTGGGGAGTACGATCGCAAGGTTGAAACTCAAAGGAATTGACGGGGGCCCGCACAAGCGGTGGATTATGTGGTTTAATTCGATGCAACGCGAAGAACCTTACCAGGGCTTGACATCCT
>JAETSB010000003.1 GCA_021769865.1 Oscillospiraceae bacterium | reverse complement strand
CTCTTATCTCGAAAACGGGAAGGCCATCAGCTCCTCGTGGATCCGCAAACGGATCCTGGCGGGCGACATGAGCGAGGCGGCCCGCCTGCTGACCTATCCCTATATGTTGAACGGACCCAGCGGAAGGTGCAGGACATCCTGGAGTTTTCCAAGGGGTCTCTGGTGGTTCTCGACAAGCTGGCGGGCGACCAGGTGGACCTGTTCGTCAACGGCAAATGCGTGGCCAAGGGAGACGTGGTGGTTATCGACGACAACTTCGGCGTCCGCATCACCGAGATCGTCCAGGATCCCGTGATCGAGCTGGTGAAGAAATAAGCGGCCCGCCCCGGGCGCTTTTCAGATAACAACTTTTGGCATACATGATTATTTTTGGATAAGAAGGAAGGAACAAGACTATGGCTAAGAAGATTTTGCTGGTCGACGACGCCGCCTTTATGCGGAAGATGATCAAGGACACCCTGAGCAAGAACGGGTATACCGAGCTGTTCGAGGCCGTGGACGGCGCGGACGCCGTGGAGAAGTTCAGCGAGATCGGCCCGGATCTGGTAATCATGGACATCACGATGCCCAACATGGACGGCCTGGAGGCCCTGAAGGCCATCCGCGCCAAGGACAGCGGCGCCAATGTGGTCATGTGCTCCGCCATGGGCCAGGAGAGCATGGTCATGGACGCGGTGCGCTCCGGCGCGAAGGACTTCATCGTCAAGCCCTTCAAGCCCGACCGCGTTCTCAAGACCGTCAGCACCATCCTGGGCAACCCCTGACGGGATGCTGGACCTGGAAGGTGACGCGGCCTTGGCCTCCTTTGTGTGGATGCTCGTCTGCGTCGTCCTGATTATCGGTCTGGCCTATTGGTTCACGAAGTACGTGGCGGGCCGGGGGGCGCTGGGCGCCTTTTCCGGGGGACGGCGGATGGAGGTCCTGGACCGGCTGCCCCTGGGGCGGGACCAGAGCGTGGTCCTGGCCCGGGTGGGCGAGCGGTACCTGCTCCTGGGGGCCGGAACGACAGGGGTGACCCTGCTGGCGGAGCTCACCGGGGAAGAGGCTGCCGCCTGGAAGCCGCCGGAGGCGGAAGAGGGAGAAAAGCCGGGATTCAAGGAGGCGTTTCTCACCATCATGAAGCAAAGAGAGCGGAGGTGAATCGGAGGTGCCGGAAGGGCTGATCAATGTAAACGGCGAGAACGTGCAGGCGCTGGAAATCATTTTCCTGATGACGGCAATCACGCTCCTGCCCTCTCTCGTGGTGATGATGACGTCCTTTACCCGGTTTATCATCTCCTTTTCCTTTCTGCGCAACGCCATGGGCACTCAGCAGACGCCGCCCAACCTGGTATTGGTGGGTCTTGCGCTGTTCTTGACGTTTTTTACCATGTCCCCTACCATCACCCGGATACAGGAGGAGGCCTACGAGCCCTACGCCGCGGAGGAGATCAGCCAGGAGGAGTTCCTGGAACGTGCCGTGGTGCCCCTGTCGGAATTTATGGTGCGGAACACCAAGATGAACACCTTGGAGATGTTCTGCGAGCTGGCCCACGTGGATATGCCGGCGGAGGTCAATACCCGGACGGTGGTGGATACGCTGCCGCTGCGGATCCTTGTGCCCGCCTTCGTGACCTGTGAGCTGTCGAAGGCGTTTACCATCGGACTGCTGCTGTACATTCCATTCATGCTGATCGACATTGTGGTGTCCTGTACCCTGATGTCCATGGGCATGATTATGCTGCCGCCGTCTATGATCTCCGCGCCTTTCAAGCTGCTGCTGTTCGTGACCCTGAACGGGTGGGAGCTGCTGTTCTCCACCCTGGTCCGGGGCTTCTACTAGCGGAGGGCTGACGAATGGATACGGGAATGATAACCGATGTGATGCGGGACGCCGTGGGCGTGGTCATCAAGCTGGGCGGGCCCATGCTGGTGCTGAGTATGCTGGCCGGCGTGCTGATCGCTATTTTCCAGGCGGTGACCCAGATTCATGAGCAGACCATCTCCTTCATTTTGAAGGTGGTCATCGTGGTGGGTGTCCTCTTGGTGGCGGGCGGCTGGATGCTGACGACGCTTCAGGAGTATACCCGGGAGGTCTTTGACCTGATGACGCAGATCTAGCGGAGGCGCCTATGATAGACGAAGGGGCCCTGACGCTCTTTTTGCTGATCACCGCCCGGATGAGCGGCTTTGTGATGTTCAACCCCCTGCTGAGCCGCCAGAATTTCCCCGGGACCTTCCGGGCGGGCTTTGTGCTGCTTCTGTCGGCTTTCACCTACTCGGTGACCGGCGGGCGGCTGGAGCCTCCGGCGGGCGTGCTGCCCTTTGCCGGGGCCATCCTGCTGGAGCTGACCGTGGGCTTTGTCCTGGGCATGGTGGTGAACTTTTTCTTTTATATCCCGCAGATGGCGGGTTTGGCCATCGACACCCAGATGGGCATGACCATGAACCAGATCTACGACTCCGGCTCCCGGTCCAACATGTCCGTAACGGGCACGCTGATCAACACCCTGATGATCCTGCTCTTCTTCGCCGGGAACGGCCACCACACGCTGCTGCGGATCATGATTACCTCCGGCGAGGTGGTGGGCTACGGCGGCGTCTCCATCGGGAACGACCTGACGGAGCTGGCGCTGGAGCTGTTTGTTGAGTGCACCGTCCTGGCGGTGAAGCTCTGCATGCCCATCCTGGCGGCGGAGCTCATCGGGCAGCTGGGGATGGGCGTTTTGATGAAGGTCATCCCCCAGATCAATGTGTTTTCCATCAACATCGAGCTGAAGGTCATCGTGGGCCTGGGCCTGCTGTTGATGCTGATGCTTCCCATCAGCGAGTTCCTCCTGGAGGCGGAGCAGACCATGCTGGGCAGCCTCCAAGCCATGCTGCGGCTGATGGCGTAGCCATCTTCCCGCCGCGCGGACGTCCGAAAGGGGGGATCACCGTTGGCGGACAGTTCTAAGACCGAAAAAGCAACCCCAAAAAAGCGAAGAGACGAACGAAAAAAAGGTAACGTCTTTCTGAGCCAGGACGCCGTGGCCGTCGTCACGCTGCTGGGCTCCTTCGGCGCCTTCTGGCTGCTGGCCGGGCGGATCGGGGACCAGCTGGCGGGTTATATGCGCTTTTGCTTTACCAAGGTGGACCTGGCCGGCGGCTTGGGGATTGAGGATATGCTCCACGAGCTGGTGATGCAGGCCCTGGGCCTGCTGACCCGCTCCGTGCTCCCCATTACGCTGGTGACGGCGGGCTGTGCCATTGTGGCCACCTTCGCCCAGACCAGGCTGCTGGTCAGCAGTGAGCTGATGAAGCCGAAATTCAGCCGGATCAACCCCCTGGAGGGCTTCAAGCGGCTGTTTTCCCTGAAAAGCGTCATCAATGCCCTGAAGGGCCTGCTGAAAATCTGCATTCTCATGGTCATCGTCTATATGAGCATCGACGGCATGTTTCATGAGAGCGCCAAATATCTTTATGTGGACCTCCGGGCCTCCGCCAGCCATCTGTTTTCGGAGGGCATGAGCATGATCGTGAAGATCGGCATCGCCTTCATCGCCCTGGCGGCCCTGGACTTCATGTACCAGTGGTGGGACTACGAGCGGAATCTCCGCATGAGCAAGCAGGAGATCAAGGAGGAGTACAAACAGACCGAGGGCGATCCCCAGATCAAGGGAAAGATCAAGGAAATGCAGCGCAAGCGGGCTCAGAGCCGCATGATGCAGCAGGTCCCCCAGGCCGACGTGGTCATCCGAAACCCCACCCACTTCGCCGTGGCCCTCCGGTACAAGCCGGACCAGGACACGGCCCCCATCGTCCTTGCCAAGGGACAGGATTCCCTGGCCCTCCGCATCGTGAAGGTGGCGGAGGAGCACAAGATCCCAACCATCGAGAACGTGCCCCTGGCCCGCGCCTTGTACGCGGACGCGGAGCTGGACCAGGAGATCCCGCCGGAGCTCTACAACCCCGTGGCGGAGGTGCTGGTCTACATCTTCCGGCTGAACGAAAAGCACGAATTGGTAAAATAAATTTGCCGCCTTGTCCAAAGGATAAGGCTGGCCCAGAGAGACGGGCCGGGGCGGAAAGGAATCTGCGGAACAGGAGGTGACCGGCGCTTGAGAAGGATCATGGACAACGTAATATCCCTCGCCGTCGTGGTCATCGTCCTGTTTTTGATCATTCCCCTGCCGACGCAGTTGCTGGACATCCTGCTGGTGGTCAACATCGGGCTCTCCATCATGATCCTGATGATCACCATGAACATCTCGGAGGCGCTGGAATTCTCCATTTTCCCGTCGCTGCTGCTGATCACCACGCTGTTCCGATTGGGACTGAACGTCTCCACCACCCGTCAGATCCTCTGGCACGGCTACGCCGGATCGGTCATCCAAAACTTCGGCAACCTGATCACAGGCGGCAACATCGTCGTCGGCGTGGTCATCTTCCTGATCATCGTGCTGGTGCAGTTCATCGTCATCACCAAGGGCGCCGAGCGCGTGGCCGAGGTGGCCGCCCGGTTCACCCTGGACGCCATGCCCGGCAAACAGATGGCCATTGACGCGGACCTCTCCTCCGGCCTCATCGACGAGCAGGAGGCCAAGAGCCGCCGATATAAGATCCAAAAGGAAGCGGATTTCTACGGCGCCATGGACGGCGCCACCAAGATCGTCAAGGGCGACGCCACGATGTCCCTGATCATCACCATGATCAACTTCATCGGCGGCACCATCATCGGCATGGTGATGAACGCCGGGACCTTCTCCGACGTCATCTCCCGCTACTCCATCGTCACCATCGGCGACGGCCTGGTCTCCCAGCTTCCGGCGCTGATGATCTCCACCGCCACGGGCATGATCGTCACCCGATCCGTGTCCGAGGGGAGCCTTAACAAGGACGTCATCGGCCAGTTCAAGGCTCAGCCCCGGGCCATCATGACCACCGGCGTCATCCTCCTCTTCCTGGCGGCCATCCCCAATACGCCCCGCCTCGCCCTGGCAATCGGCGGCGGGCTGCTCCTGGGCCTGGGCTGGTTCGTCAGCAGCCGTATGGAGCAGGAGCGGCAGGAGACCGCGGCCATCCAGGCCGCCGAGGAGCAGCAGCAGGCCGGCGAGGCCGCCGCGCCCAGCGAGACCGATTATTACAAGGATATCAACAACGTCTATAACCTCCTCTCGGTGGAGCCCATCGAGATGGAGTTCGGATACAGCCTCATCCCCATGGTGGATGAGAGCCACGGCGGCAAGCTCATCAGCCGCATCGTCATCTTCCGCCGCCAGTACGCCCAGGACATGGGCTTCGTCTTCCCCTCCATCCGCCTCCACGACGCGTCCTCCCTGGGGACGAACCAGTACGTCATCCGCATCCGGGGCGAGGAGGTGGCCCGGGGCGAGATTTTGGTGGATTACTACCTGGCCCTGGAGCCGGCGAACCCCCTGGGGGAGATCGACGGCATTGAGACCATCGAGCCCGCCTACGGCATTCCCTCCCGGTGGATCCTGCCGGAGAACAAGGAAATGGCCGAGATTTACGGCTACAACGTCATCGACCCCCTGTCCGTCATGCTGACCCACCTGTCGGAGACGGTGAAGAAATACGCCTACGAAATGCTGGGCCGGACGGAGACCATCCAGCTGGTGGAGAACCTGAAGCGCTCCTCCCCGGAGCTGGTGGAGGAGGCCATTCCCGCCATCATCTCCTACGCCACGCTGGAAAAGGTGCTGCGGAACCTCCTGAAGGAGGGCGTGCCCATCAAGGACCTGGGGGCCATCGTGGAGACCCTGGCCGACGCCCTGGTGCAGGGCCGGGACATCGACGCCGCCACGGAACAGGTCCGGGGCGCGCTGGCCCGGACCATCACCCGCCGCTTCTGCGAGGACGGGCAGCTTCGCGTCGTCACCCTGGACGCGGAGGTGGAGAAGAAGATCATCGCCTCCCTCACCCGGAACGAGCAGGGCGTGTATCTGGCTATGGGCCCGGAGCTGATGCAGCAGATCGTCTCCCAGCTGGCCAACCAGATGAAGAAGTTCAACGACCTCTCCCAGACGCCCATTATCCTGGTCAGCCAGGTGATCCGGGGCTATTTCTCCAAGATGATCACCCAGTTCTACCCCGGCGTTTACGTCCTGTCCTTCAATGAGATCACCAGCGCCGTGCAGATCCAGGCCATTGGAAACATCACTCTGGAGCCTGCCGCCAAGCCGGAGAGAAGGGCGGTGGGAACATGAGGGAGCAGACGACCGCCGTCCGCTACAGTGAGCGGGAGATCGAGGCGATGGAGACCCACGACCTCCTCCGGCTCTACAAGGAGACGGGGGACGAGAGCTTAAAATGGCCCCTGGTCCTGCGGTACGAGGGACTGATTAAAAGCGCCGCCATGCAGATCCGGGGCGTGTACAGCAGCTTCGCGCAGATCGACGACATCATCAACGAGGGGATCATCACCCTCCTGGGGGCCATCGACAAGTTTGACCCGGACAAGGGCGTGAAGTTCGAGACCTACGTCTCCAAGCGCATCCGGGGTATGGTCATCGACCTGGCCCGGAAGCAGGACTGGATTCCCCGGAACGTCCGCAAGCGGGCCAAGGAGATCGACCTGGCCTCGGCGGAGCTGTCCGCCTCCCTGGGGCGGAGCCCCACCGACGGGGAGATCGCGGAATACCTGGGGATCACCCAGGAGCGGTACCAGAAGGACGCCGCCAACATCGCGCTGAGCAACGTCCTCTCCCTGGACGTGCTGATGGACACCCGGGAGGCCGCGGGCTATCCCATGGAGGTCCCCTCCAGCGACGCCCAGAGCCAGCCGGAGCTGGTGCTCCAGGAGCGGGAGATGCAGCGGGCCCTGGCCCAGGGCATTGCCTCCCTGCGGGAGAATGAGCAGATCGTCCTCTCGCTGTACTATGAACGAAACCTGCACTTGAAGGAGATCGCTCAGGTGATGGAGCTCAGCGAGCCCCGCATTTCCCAGATCCACACCCGGGCCATTCAGAAGCTGCGGACTTATATGGAACATTACCTGAGCGACGAACCGGAGCCGAAACCTAAGAGGAAGAAGGGATAACCGTGTATAAGGGCTTTTATAATCTGACCTCCGCCATGCTGACTCACCAGCAGAATTTGAATGTCATCGGCAACAATATGGTGAACATCTCCACGGCGGGCTACAAGCAGGACCGCTACATAGCCACGACCTTCGACGACGTGATGTACAGCCGGTTGACGGTGAATGAGAGCAGCGGCACGGAGATCGGACGGCAGAGCTACATACGGGCGGCCAGCGAGATCTACACCGACTACAGCCAGGGCATCCCGGAACCCACGGAGCTGCCCTTGGACTTCGCCATCGTGGGGGACGGCTTCTTCGCCGTCCAGGACCCGGACGGCAACATCGGCTATACCCGGATGGGCAACTTCAGCTTGGATGACGAGGGCTACCTCTGCCTCCCCGGCTTCGGCCAGGTGCTGGACCCTGAGGGCCAGCCCATTTACCTGGGCACCGACAAGATCCGGGGGGACAGCCAGGGCATCATCTACTTCGACCAGCCGCCGGAGCAGGGCGGAGGCACCGCCATCGGCCGGCTGGGGGTCTACCGCTTCGAGGACAACCAGGCCCTGGAGCGGAACGACCGGGGACTCTTCACCGGGGAGGGCGCCCAGCAGAGCACGGACTTCCAGGTCTGGAACAAGTACCTGGAGCGCTCCAACAGCGACATGGTCAAGCAGATGACGGAAATGATCACCTACCAGCGGGCGCTGCAGAGCGCGGCCCAGGTCACGAAGATGTATGACCAGCTGATGAGCAGGGCCGCCAGCGACGTCGGCCGCTTCGCCTAAGGAGGGAGCCTATGAACCAATCCTTTTTCATCGCGGCCGTGGGGGCCCATCAGCAGCTGAAGCGCCTGGGGGTCCACGGCAACAACATCGCCAACCTGAACACCTACGGCTTCCGGGCGGAGAAGAGCCGCTTCGCGTCCTTGATGTACGACGACGTCAAAAGCGTCGGGACCGCCACGGAAGGCGCCGGAGAGGGCGCCAACGGCTTCGATACGCTCCCCTCCGGCGTGGGCGCGGCGCTGTGGACCACGGACACGGACTTCAAGAGCGGCGCGCTGGAGGAGACCCGGCGGGACCAGGACTACGCCATCGCGGGGGAGGGCTTCTTCGCCATCGCGGACCTGGTCACGGGAGAGATCACCCTCACCCGGAACGGCGGCTTCGTGATCTCCGAGCTGATGCGGCCCACCGGCGAGGTGGACGAGGACGGCCAAGAGATCCAGGAGCGGATTTATTACCTCTCCGACAACGAGGGGCGCTTCGTCCTCAGCGACACGGGAGGCATGATCGAGGTGGGGGACGAGCACGAAGCCCAGCCCGTGGGCATCTTCGACTATATGAACTACGACGGCATGGAGCACGTGTATGACACCCGCTTCCAGGCCGTGGAGAAGAACGGGAGCATCCGCCAGGGCGGGGGAACGCTGATGCGGGGCTTTATCGAGATGTCCAACGCGGACCTGGCGGAAGAGATGACCAAGGTAATCGAGTCCCAGCGCGCCTATGGCATGGCGCTGAAGATGGTGCAGACCTCCGATGAGATCGAGACGACCATCAACGGCCTGCGCGGTTGAGAGGGAGGCAGAGAATGACCATCAAAAGCTATGACGAGCTCAGCTCCCTGGAGCTGGATACCCTAAAAGAGATCGGCAGCATCGGCACCGGCAACGCCGCCACCAGCCTGTCGGCCCTGATCGGAATTCCGGTGCGCATCCAGCAGCCGGAGGTCCGCATTATGGAGTACAACGAGGCCATCGAGTGGATCGGCGGCCCGGAGCCCATCACCGCCGGCGTGCTGGTGGGGATGAGCGGGCAGCTCAGCGGCATCATGCTGTCGGTGCAGCAGATCGAGTTTGTAAACCTGGTGCTGGAGAGCATGATGGGAAAAACCATCCAGGATTACATGGAGCTGGGAGAGATGGAGCGCTCCGCCCTGACCGAGGTGGGCAACATCATGATCTCCACCTTTATCAACGCCCTCAGCGGCCTGGCGGATCTCGAGATCGACCTGACGGTTCCTGCCTTCACCGTGGATATGCAGGGCGCCATTATGGCCGTGCCCATGGCGGAGTATGGCGGACAGTCCAATTATATCATGACCATCGGCGGAAACTTTATCTGCAATGGAAAGGAGATCCCCTGCCGTTTGCTGTTGTCGCCGGATATTCGGTCGCTGAACTTTTTATTAAGGAAGCTGGGCGTGAACAGTGGAGAGTAAGATCACAGTTGGAATCGCGGATATGAAAATGGCCCAGGGCAGCGGCATGCTGATCACCTACGCCCTGGGATCGTGCATCGGAATCTGCCTGTATGATCAGAGAATCAAGCTTGCGGCGCTGGTCCACATCATGCTGCCGCTGAACATGGAGCCGGGGCGGAAAAACACCATGAAGTACGCCGATACCGGCATCCGGGAGACGCTGAAAATGATGGAGGCCAAGGGGGCCTCCCGGTCCCGCATCACGGCGAAGATCGCCGGCGGGGCGAAGATGTTCGAGGTCAGCGGAGGAAACCTGGGGAACATCGGCCAGCGCAACATCGAAAGCGTCCACATGCACCTGAAGCGGGAGGGCATCCAGCTCTTGAAGGAAGACGTGGGCGGCTCCGTCGCCCGGACGCTGCTGTTTGATCCCGCCACCGGACAGGCGTGCGTCCGGTGCTACGGCCGGCCGGAAATGATCATTTAACGGGCCGGCATGGAACATCGTTGTATGAGATAGAGACAACCACTGAAAGGAGTGTTCGGAATGTTGTTGGAAGAGGACAAGCGGGGCATTTTGCTGGAGTCGGGCACAAATGAGATCGAGGTCATGGAGTTCACCATCAATGAGAGCCTGTACGGCATCAACGTGGCGAAGGTCAAGGAGATTCTGGTCTCCCAGCCGGTGAAGCACATGCCTCACGCCCACCCGGCGGTGGAGGGCATCTTCAAGCCCAGGGACAAGGTGATCACCGTGGTGGACCTGCCCACCTACCTGCTGGGAGAGGCCGGGGAGAAGAAAACCAAGGATTTGTTCATCATCACCAATTTCAACAAGATGAACATCGCCTTTCGGGTCCACACGGTGGTGGGTATCAGCCGCATCTCCTGGAAGAGCATCCAGAAGCCGGACAAAACCGTGGCCGGAGGGAACGAGGGCATCGCCACGGGCATTGCCCAGTGCGGCGACGACCTGGTGACCATTCTGGACTTTGAGAAGATCGTGGCGGAGATCGCCCCGGAAACCACCATTCAGATGTCCGAGATCGAGCAGCTGGGCGAGCGGAAGCGGAGCGACGCCGTCATTCTGGTGGCGGAGGACTCCGTGCTGCTGAGCAAGATGATCGAGGAAGCCCTCCACAAGTCCGGCTATGTCAACACCCGGATGTTCCCCGACGGCAGCAAGCTGTGGGAGTTCCTCAACAGCCTGCGGGGCCATGAGAACTTCGACGACGAGGTGTCTCTGATCATCACGGACATTGAGATGCCCCAGATGGACGGCCACCGGCTGACCAAGCTGGTGAAGGACGACAAGGACTTCAAGCATCTGCCGCTGATCATTTTCTCCTCCCTGATCACGGAGGAGATGCGCCGCAAGGGCAAGGAGCTGGGCGCCGACGAGCAGATGAGCAAGCCGGAGATCGGACATTTGGTCCGGGTCATCGACCACCTGCTGGAAGAAGCCGGGCGGCGGGAATAAGCGCGGAGGGATATCATGAGCAGTAAATACATCGTAAGGCAGCCGATCAAGGACCCCGAGGGGAAGATACTGGGGCATGAGATCCTGTACCATGGGGAAAACCAGGCGTTCACCGTGGAAAATCCCCAGGCTAAGGAGTTTGCCTCCGCCGATACGATCTACAGCTTCCTCACTCAGAACAGCACGACGACTCTGAGAGGTTCCTTGAACTTCATGACTTTCACGACTACGCTGCTGATGAAGAAGACGCCCCGGCTGTTCGACAAGTCGGAGCTGGTGATCCAGATCAACGACAGCGTCATCATCCATCCGCTGTCCATGCACTTTGTCAACCAATTCGCCAAGGAGGGCTATAAGATCGCGGTGAACGAATTCCAGTTCGCCCCCCGGTATCTGGCCCTGCTGGACAGCATTGATTACATCAAGGTGAACATCCAGACCACGCCGGAGCTGGCCATGCACAACATTGTGGAAGTGGCCCACAGCATGCAGAAAAAGTGCATCGTCACCAGCATCGACACGGAGGAGCAGTACCGCAAGGCGCTGCTGCTGAAGGCCGACGGGCTGGAGGGCGCTTACGTGGCCGAGCAGATGACCACCCGGGTCCACTCCAGCGCCTATCTCCAGTCCAGCTTCTTCCGCCTGATGGTGGCCATCACCCGGGACGAGCCGGATGTGGACGAGATCGAGCAGCTGATCTCCATGGACGCCAGCCTGACCTACAACCTGCTGAAGGTGGCCAACTCCGCCTACTTCGCCCTGCGGAACCGGGCCACCACGGTCCATCAGGCCATTATGACCTTGGGCCTCGGGCAGCTGAAGCAGTGGATCTACCTCCTCAGCGCCAGCGTCAGCACCGAGTCCGCCGAGGTCGGGACGGAGGAATTCCTGAAGCGCTCCTTCATGCGGGCTTCCTTCTGCAAGGAACTGATGAAGTACGCCAAGAATATGCCGATCACCCAGGCGGAGGCCTATCTCATGGGTATGTTCTCCACGCTGAACCACCTGGTAGACGCCCCTCTGGAGGAAATCCTGGAGGAGCTGCCCGTGTCGGATGAGGTGCGGAACGCCCTCACCAAGAGAGAAGGGCGCTGCGGCAAGCTCTACGAGCTGCTGCTGAGCTATGAGGCGGCCAACTGGAACGCCATTACCTCCCTGGCGGAGGAGCTGGGCATTCCCAACCAGATCCTGACCAACGTGTATTTCAACTGCATGGAGAACGTCAACATTCTCTGGGAGCAGCTGAGCAGTACCGCCGCCGGCGTGGAGCCGGAAAAAACGCCTGCGGCGTCGAAGAGCGGCGAGTAAGGCGGGAGACACAAGATGCGCAATTTGAACAGCCCGGCGAACCGTGATTTCGCCGGGCTGAACAAATTTTTGAAGCGCCGCCGCAAATGAGTTGAACATTTGACGGGGGCATGATAAAATAGGACCGTCAAGGCGGGCTTTACTCCGGCCGGGAGTGATGGGGCGTGAGCATGACCTTTTTGCAGGCCTGGATGAGCTGGGCGGTGACGTCGCTGGCGAAGCGGCTTTCATAGACGGTGAGGCGGGGGACCCGCTCGTTCTGGCTCAGGACCACGTACTTGGGAGGCAGGTGGTTCAGGGCGTAGGCCCGGACATCCACCCGGCACTTGTCGCAGCAGCAGATGCCGAACATCTTCATGTACTCATCCGCTTTTTCATCCACCAGGATCTGCATGACGTTGATATAGCTGGGCTTTTCCTCCTCCGGATCTTCCGGAACAGGGGCCTGAGGAGCGGACGCCTCCTGGACCGGCGCGGCGGGCGCTTCCTGGACAGGGGCTGTCTGCGGAGCAGGGATTTCCTGCTGAACGGGAGCCGCCTGCTGGACGGGAGGCTTGGAGACCGGGGCGGTTTCCTCCAACTCCGCCTCCAGGGCGTTCTTGATCTGGGAGGAGACGGCGGCATCGGCGGTGATGGAGGAGATGATGGGCGCCACCGGCGCGGCGTGGGCGGGTTCCGCCTCCATGGGGACGGCTCCCGTTTGCGGGGCGGCTTGCGCCTGGGGCGCGGCGGGCTCCGGTTTGGCTTCCGCCGCCTGAGGCTCGGCCGCGCCGCCCCGGTTCTTGCTGAGCAGATTCATCACATGGGCGGTTTTGCTGCTGTTGTTGGATGCCATAATAATCAGAACTCCTTTATATCAGAAAAGTCAAACGATCAGAACCATTTGCCCCGGGAGGCGGGACGGGGGGCCGGGAAGGCCGGGCCCGCCACGGCATCCACGATCTTCCGAAGGTCCGCGGAGGCCTTTGCCCCGGGTTGGTAGGTCAGGACGCTCTGCCCGTGGGCGGGGGCCATGGCCACGCTGACGCTGCGGCGAACCTTGGTGTGGAACACCTGGCTGCCCAGCTGCTCCGCCACGGACTCCGCCAGGTCCAGAATCTCCCGGGAGAGGGTCAGGCGTCGGTCATACTTATTTAATAAGATGCCCAGGACCTTCAGGTCCGGGTTGAAGGACTTGCGGACGGTGTCGATGGTGTCCTGGATCTGGGAGACGCCCACCAGGCTGAGGACCTCCGCCTCCATGGGGACGATGAGCCCGGTGGAGGCAACATACGCGTTGATGGTCAGGATGTTCAGCGCCGGGGGGGTGTCGATGATGATGAAGTCGTAGTTTGGCTTCACCACGTCCAGCTGCTGGGAGAGCATGAACTCCCGCCGGGGGGCCGTGAACTCCACCTCGGCGGTGGAGAGCATGATGTCCGAGGCGAGGATGTCGCCATACTCCGTGTGGGAAATGGCCCGCTCGATGGGACAGGCGCCGGTGAGCACGTCGTAAACGGTCTTGCACTCGCCGATGTCCAGTCCCAGGGTGAAGCCGAGATTGCCCTGGGGGTCCAGATCGACGCCCAGGACCCGCGCGCCCCGCTGCTTCAGGCCGCAGACCAGCGCGGAAACGGTGGTGGTTTTGCCCACGCCGCCCTTTTGATTCGTGACAGTGATGACCTGTGTCAAAGGATTTTCCTCCTTACTGTAAAAACTAAACGGGGACCTCTTATTTTTATTATACTATATGTCGATAAAAAAACATAGAGGAATATCAAAAAAATTCTAAGTTCGATGGGCCCGGGCCGGGGGGCCGGGTCTGCCGGAATCTCTGAAAGGAGTTGCAGCATATGGCAGTCAGCGGAGTAAGCAGTTCCCGCAGCATTTACGGAACTCGGAATGTCATCACCGGCCTTGCCAGTGGCATGGACACGGAGAGCATGATCGAAAACGCGATATCCGCGTACAAAAACAAGATCTCGGCATTGACGCAGAAACGGACGAAGACGGAGTGGAAGCAGGAAGCGTATCAGGGTATGATCAGCAAGATGTCCTCCTTCCTCTCGAAGTACACTTCCTACCGGTCCAGCAACAACCTGATGTCTACCAGCTTTTTCGACTCGGCGGTGAAGACGGTGACCAAGGGGGCCAACAAGGACCTGGTGTCCGCCACCGGCCGGGCCAGCAGCGACATCCGCATCGACCGGGTGAGGCAGCTGGCCTCCGCCGCCACTTATAAGCTCAGCGGCACCGCGCTGGACGGCACCACCGCCGCCTTTGAGGATGGGAATGTCACCGCTGCCGCCAGCGGGGAACTAAAATTGGACGAGATGATCCCCATCAGCAACCTGAACGGCTCCCTGACCCTGGCCTATGGCGGCTCCAACGCCACGAGCTACCTGAGCCTCAATTTTGACGAGACCAAGACCTTCAAGAACGCCGACGCCCTGGTGGAGGAGATCAACAAGCAGCTGGAGAGCCAGAGCGTCTCCATCGGCACCAAGACCTACACGGGCAAGGACCTGCTGAACAATGTGTTGAAGGCCGAGGTGGGCTCCGACGGCCAGATTACCTTCACGGACCCGAAGAAAAACGGCGTCTACGTCAGCGGCGTCACCGGCTCCGCCAAGGAGCACCTGCTGGGCGGAGCGGAGCCCAGCACCAAGGCCGGCGAGCAGATCAAGTCCCTGACGCTGTCGAAGGATGCCCTGGGCACGACGAAGATGAACACCCTGGAGTACCTCTCCACTCGGGGCGCCAGCATGGAGATCACCCTGGACGGCAAGACCAAGACCGTCAAGCTGCCGGGAGAGGACGATATTGACGGGGGACTCAAGGGGAAGGACCGGGACAAAGCGTTTATAGACGCGCTCAATAAAAATATCGAAGACGCCTTTGGGAAGAATAAACTGACGGTAAGCGACGCAAACGCGGGCAAAGCCGGAACGGGGATCAGCTTCAAGTTTGAGACTACTCAGAAAGGCTCCACGTTCGCCATCAACTCCTCCAAGGGCGAGGTCCTGGGTTTCGGTGAGAGCAACCGGATCACCAGCTATCTGAACACCGGCAAGACCCTGGGCGACCTGCTTAAGGACAAAGACGGCATTGCGATGAAGAACGGCAAGGTCGACTGGAGCAAATTTGAAGTGGCCCAGGTGGACAAAAAGGACGCCAACGGCAAAGTCATAGGAAAAGAAGACGCCAAGGACGCCAACGGGAAACTGCTGTACTCCTTCCGGGTCAACGGCAAGGAGATCGGCCAGTTCAACGAAGACACTTCCCTGAGCACGGTGTTCAACGCCATGAACAGCAACAGCGACTCCGAGGTAAAGGTGGCCTACTCCAAACTGACCAATGAGCTGACCTTCACCGCCAAGGATACCGGCGCGGCCAGCGGGGTTGATTTTGGAAACCCGGAGAATATAAAGAAGAGCTCCCTGTCGGAGGCGCTGTTCGGAAAGGTGGATAAAGGCTCTAAAAATTACAGCGAGGGCAAGGACGCCATCTTCGAGGCCAGCGTCAACGGCTCCCCCCTGGGGGAGATCACCCGCAGCTCCAACGAGGTGGAAATGGACGGCATGACCGTGACGTTGAAGGGGACCTTCGGCTATCAGACGAAGGAGAACGGCGAAATCGAAATGGAGCCCTCCGGTAAAAAAACGTACTCGTATGATAGAAATGAGGCAGGACAGATTGTTTTCAAGACTGCCGACGGCAGCAGGGAGATCTACGGCAAGGAACGCAGTGACGGCACTGTGGAACTCTCCGGCAAAGGGATCGACTTGAAATATAAGCCCGCAGACACCTCGAACCCGTATGCGGGCTCGGCGGTGTACGGCAAATTTGACGAGAAGACCGGAGAACTGAATTTCTACATGACGGACAAAGACGGCGGCAACGAAAAACAGGTCTATCTCCAGCAGGGGAACTGGTTCTCCACCACCAAGAATTTTAATGGAAACCCGTCCGTTGATTTCAAGACCGAAGTGACGGAAAGCGATGTCATGCAGCCGGTCGTGGACAAGAGCGCCGAGGGCGTCACCTTCGAGACCAGCTCCGACGCGGACAAGATCGTGGACGTGGTCAAGCAGATGGTGGAAGACTACAACGCCATGGCCAAGGAGATCAAGGACGCCTATTCCACCCTTCCCGCCCAGCGGTCCAACGGCGCGTACTACGAGCCCCTGACCGCCGAGGACGAGGAGGACATGAGCGAGAGCGCCGTCAAAAACTGGACGGAGAAAGCGAAGCAGGGCATCCTCTTCGGTGACCGGGACCTGGCCTCCCTCTACCAGCGCATGACCTCCGCCATTTCCATGACCGGGGAGAACGGCGCGGCCCTCCGGGAGGCGGGCATTACCGTCAGCTATTCCAACGGCCTGAGCACCCTGGAATTCAACGAGGATAAGTTCCGGGCCGCCCTGAACAACGACCCCGACAAGGTCCGGGACGCTTTCACCGCCAGCGTGGACTCCGGCGCCAAGAGCAATGGCTTGATGCAGGCTTTGAAGCAGCCCCTGGACGTCTTCGGCAAGACCGAGGGCGGCAAGGGCGTGCTGGTGGAAAAGGCCGGCTCTCCCCTGGCTCCCAGCACCATGTACAACAACACCATCCAAAAGGAGCTCAATAATATCGACTCGCAGATCGAGCGTTGGCAGGACAAGATGGAAGACCAGATCGACCACTACACCAGCCAGTTCTCCCGGTTGGAGCAGTTGATCCAGCAGATGAACTCCCAGAGCTCCTATTTCTCCCAGCTGATGGGCGGCTGATCTTAAAAAGGCGGTGATCCACAAACAATGGATATGAAAGGCTACCAGCAATACAAGGAGCAGAGCGTCAACACGATGACCCAGGGGGAATTGCTGCTGCTGCTGTATGACGAGCTGTATAAGCGCCTGTCCCAGGCGGAGCTCATGCTGGACCAGCAGAATTACCCCGTTTACGAAGCCTCCATTGAGCGTTCGGTCGCCATCATCGACTATCTGGATTCCACGCTGGACCACCAGTATCCCATCAGCGGGAACCTGGCGCAGCTGTACGAGTACTTTACTTATGAACTGGGCCGGGCGAAGATCGGCCGCCGCAAGGAGGTCCTGACCCACGTAAAGACCATGGTGAGCGAGCTGCGGGACGCCTTCCGCCAGGCGCAAAAGAGCGGAGACTCAGGAAAGTAGGGATCAGGATGGAAGCAGCGGCGCTGATGGACGCCCATGTACAGCTCAAGCGAGTTTACACCGCGCTGAACGAGGCCCTGGACCTGACCCGCCAACTGGCGGACGCTGTGGACCGGGACGACCAGATCTCGGCGCAGATGCTGGTCTCCATGCGTCAGGAACCCACCGACAAGCTGGCCCAGGCCCGGCAGGCGCTGGAGCAGCAGCGCCAGTCCCTGCCCGCCGGCGATGCGGCCCGCCTCTCCGCCATTTTGAAGGGCGCGGAGGCGGAGACGGCGGAGGAAGGCCCGCTGACGGCGCAGGTGGGCGTGAACCAACGGGTCTTGAAGCAGCTTGTGGAGCTGGACCGGGTGGTCAACCGCAAGCTGGCGCGCGAGAAGTCCATTTACCAATAAGAAAAACCGCGAAAGCCGGAGCTCCGGCCGGCCGGTCCGGCCGGGCTCCCGCCTTTGCGCGCGTAGGGACGAATACCGGGTAACTGCCCGGCGGAAAGGGAATCCCTCCGCCCGGGATATGATTCAAGACTACGGGAGCGCAGAGTATGCCCACGATCACGCTGGAAAACGTTACAAAGAACTATAAGCTGGACCGCCGGCAGCAGAAGGAGCAAAAGGGCAAGAAGTACGAGGTCGGCGTGGAGGATGTCAACCTGACCATCCGGCAGGGGGAATTCGTCTTCCTGGTGGGCAGCAGCGGCGCGGGAAAGAGCACGCTGCTGGACTTGATCTCCGGGAAGCTCAAGCCCGACAAGGGGACGGTGTGTCTGGACCAAAAGGACCTCTCCAAGCTGATCCCCTGGAGCCAGAACCGCATGGCCGTCCTCTTCGGCAAGGTCCAGCAGGAGCACAGCCTCATTCGGAAAATGACCGTGGAGGAGAACCTCTGGGTGGCCGCCCAGGTGGGCCGCCGCCGCTTCGAGAGCAGCAAGCACGTGGATCTCCGAGTGAAGAAGGTGCTGGGTCTGGTGGGGATGCGGGGCGTGGAGGCCCGGTATCCGGTGGAGATGTCCATCGGGGAGTGCCGCCGGGTAGAGCTGGCCCGAGCTCTGATCAACAGCCCTCCCATCCTGGTGCTGGACGAGATCACGGCAAACCTGGACGACGATAATATCTGGGATATGTTCCAGCTTTTGCAGGAGGTCAACCGCAAGGGCACCACCGTCATCATGGCCACTCACGCCAGCCGCTATGTCAACATCATGCGGCGGCGGGTGATCACGCTGGTGGACGGGAAGATCTTCGGCGACGTCGAGAAAGGAAGATACGGCGACGTGGTGTAGCCCCGGAGCCGATGATCATAGATAAGGATAGAAAGCCAGTAATAAAGAGGAGGAAGACGCAAATGATCAAAAACATGAAGGTCAGGAAAAGCCTGATCATGGGGTATGGAATCACCATCGTAGTCTCCGTAATCATTATCGTGATCTCGCTGGTATTGATGACGGTCCAGAAGGGCCAGTATACCAATATCCTGGAGCAGTATGTGGCGTCCAACGAGTTGGTGTCTGAGAGCCGCATCACGTACAACATTGCCGCCCGGAATCTGCGGGACGCGGTGCTGTCCGGCAATATGTCCAGTCTGGACACGACCAGCAGCAAAATAGAGGAGCTGGAAGCGCATCTGAAGGAACTGTCGGGCATGTATCCCCTGACGGATAAGACCGAGCTGAACAACTTCGTCAACCTGGTGGAGTCCTGGGAGAAGGAGGCCGCCGTCATCAGCAATACCGCCCGCACCAGCCAGCAGCAGGCGGCGACGATGCTGGTCAACGACTGCACCCCTGTTTTGAACGAAATGGCCAACGCCGGCACCGTGCTGGCTGAGAAGCTGCAGTCCGAACAGGCCAGGATTATCGAGCGGCAGAACACGGTTTCCACCATCGCGGTGATCTGCATCATCGTGGCGATGGTCATCGCCACCATCGTGGTGATCCGGATTGCCCTGGCGATCATCAGGAGCATCGTGGTCCCCACGGAGAAGGTCCGGGCCGCCCTGGTGGGCTTCAGCGAGGGCAAGCTGGATATTCCTGTGGATTACGAGAGCACCAGCGAACTGGGCGAAATGTGCGACGCGCTGCGGAGCAGCCAGCACACCCTGGACGGCGTTATCAAGGATGCCTGCCGCCTCCTGGAGGAGATGGGCGGCGGCAACTTCAACGTCCGCACCGAGGTGGAGCATCTCTACGTGGGCGAGCTGTCCAATATGCTCAAGTCCATGCGTGTCATCAACCGCAGCCTCAGCGATACCCTGACCCAGATCAGCCTCAGCGGCGAGCAGGTCTCCTCCGGCTCTGATCAGGTGTCCACCGGTGCCCAGGCCCTGGCCCAGGGCGCGACTGAGCAGGCCAGCGCTGTCGAGGAGCTGTCCGCCACCATCGCGGATATCTCCTCCAAGGCCCAGAGCAACGCCAAGCGGAGCGAGAAGGCCATGGAGCACTCCAAGAACGCCGGCCAGCGCCTGCGCGAGAGCGCCGCGCATATGGATGAAATGGTCAAGGCCATGGAGAAAATTTCCAGCTCCTCCGAGGAGATCGGAAAGATCATTGCCACCATCGAGAACATTGCCTTCCAGACCAACATTCTGGCCCTGAACGCCGCCGTGGAGGCCGCCCGGGCGGGCAGCGCCGGCAAGGGCTTCGCCGTTGTGGCCGATGAGGTCCGGAATCTGGCCACCAAGTCCGACCAGGCCGCCAAGGCGACCAAGGAGCTGATCGACAACTCCATCACCTCCGTTCAGGACGGCAGCGAAATTGTGAACCGGGTTTCCGAGTCCCTGGATAAGACGGTGGAGGCCACCAACGAGTCTATGTCCGCCCTCCAGGAGATTGCCCAGGCCGTCGAGGAAGAGGCCGAGGCCATCGCCCAGGTTACCGAGGGCATTGACCAGATCTCCAGCGTGGTGCAGACCAACTCCGCCACCTCCGAGCAGTCCGCCGCCGCCAGCGAGGAGCTGAGCAGCCAGGCCAGCCTGATGAAGGATCTGCTGAGCAAGTTCCGTCTGCGCAACGACAGCGGCTCCAGCAGCTACAGCGCCCCCGCCTACTCCAACGACAGCAGCGCTGAGGCCTCCTATGACGGCGGCTACAGCGGCGGCGGAAGCGCATTCAGCAAGTATTAAGAGCTTTCCCGCCGGGCAGGCCAATTTAAGACGCGAGCTGCCGTGGACACGGAATGAACGCAGGACCACTCGCGCCATCCCGCACTGGCAGTAGAGTTCCCTGCCATGATGCCAGAAGGCGGTTCGGTGCCGCTTTCTGGCATCATTTGTGCCTCTAAAGGCATTGAAAAGGAGCGTCTCTTTATGAAGGATTTGAGAGCCCAGGAGCGGGATCTGATTTTCGCCCTGGATATCGGGACACGCAGCGTCGTGGGCGTTGTGGGCAGACCCTCCGGGGGCCGGTTCAAGGCCCTGGACATCGAGATGGCGGAACACGAGAGCCGCGCCATGCTGGACGGGCAGATCGACAACATTCACCAGGTGGGGGCCCTGGCCCGTACCGTGACGGACCGTCTGGAGGAGCGTCTGGGCATCCACCTGGAGCGGGTCTGCGTGGCCGCCGCCGGGCGGGCCCTGCGGACCCAGAGCGGCAGCTTCACCATGGACATCAGCGCCGAGAAGACCATCAGCGCCGAGACCATCAGCCGCCTGGAGGCGGGGGCCCTCTCCGCCGCCGAGGAGGCCCTGCAGGTGGAGGACGAGGTTCGGCGGCAGTTCTTCATGGTGGGCTACACCGTGGCCCAGTACCGGCTGGACAACTACCCCCTGGCCTCTCTTCTGGACCACAGCGGCCAAAAGGCGGAGGCGGACGTGGTGGCCACCTTCCTCCCCGGGGAGGTGGTGGAGAGCCTGTACGCCGCCATGCGGACGGCGGGTCTCCAGGTTTCCAGCCTGACGCTGGAGCCCATCGCCGCCATGAACGCCGCCATCCCGGCCGAGCTGCGGCTTTTGAACCTGGCGCTGGTGGACATCGGCGCGGGAACCACGGATATTGCCGTCTGTCGGGACGGCAGCGTTACCGGATACACCATGGCGACCATCGCCGGGGACGAGATCACCGAGGCCATTATGCGGGCCTTCCTGGTGGACTTCCAGACCGCCGAAGAGATGAAGCGGAACCTCCGCCCCGGGGAGGACGCCCACTATACGGACATCCTGGGCCTGGAGAACACCGCCGCCTTCGAGGAGATCCATGCCGCCATCCAGGAGCCCATGGGCCGCCTGGCAGAGGCCATCGCCGCCCAGGTGTCGGAGCTCAACGGGGGCGCGCCCTCGGCGCTGTTCCTGGCGGGAGGCGGCAGCAAGCTGGACGGCCTCCGGGTGAAGGTGGCTCAGAGCCTGGGAATGGACGAGCGCCGGGTGGCCATCGCCGGAAACAATTTCACTAAGAGCGCCTTTGCCGACGAGATTGACCTGAACAATCCGGAGTACGCAACGCCGCTGGGCATTGCCGTCTCCGCCGCCCTGGGTCTTTTGAACGACAGCTATGTCATTACCCTCAACGGGGAGACCGCCAAGCTCTTCCGCAGCGGCATACTCACCGTGCGGGACATTCTGCTGATGAACGGCTACACCTACGCGGATATGCTGGGCCGCTCCGGGAAGAACCTGGGCGTGACCCTCAATGGGCGGCGCATGGTCCTCCGGGGAGAGCCCGCCGCCCCCGCCATCCTGCGGGTGAACGGGGAAGAGGCGGCCATCAACGCGGTGGTCCACGCCGGGGACAGCATCCGCTTCCAGCCCGCCCGCAGCGGCAAAGACGCCGCCAAGACCCTGGGCGAGCTGCTGGGGAAGGACTTCTCCGGCCGGGTGCTGCTGAACAACCGGGAGGGGGACTTGAAGGCCCCTCTGCGCCAGGGGGACGTGATCTTGACCCTGGAGGGGCCCGCCGGCGTGGTTCCGCCCCCGCCGCCGGAAGAGCCTCCGGCCTCGCCGGAGAGCTCCGCGCCGGAGCAGCCGGCCCCGGTATCCCAGCCGGAGGAGCCTGTCAGGGAAGAGCCGCCGGCGCCCCCTCAGCCGGTGAGGCCCCTGATCCGCAAGCGGGAGGTGGAGATCCTTCTGAACGGCAAGCCCATGGTCCTGCCGCCCAAGGAGAACGGCCAGCCCTATTACCTCATGGACCTGCTGGAGCGCTCCGGCGTGGACTTTGAGACGCTGGAGGGTCCCGTCCGCCTGGCGGTGAACGGGGTGGAATGCGGGTTCAGCCAGGCGGTGAAGGACCGGGATTCCATCACCATCCGCTGAGGGCGGACCGCTTGAGTATAGGTAGGAGAGTGAAGCGTTGAAACAGGATAAGGCTGATAAGATCATACAAAAAGCCGAGCTCAAGGCGAAGAAAGCCGCTCAGCAGGTGGAGGCCGCCGGGAAAAAGGCTGAGGCGGCGAGGCAAAAACAGGAGGCCCAGGACCAGAAGAAAGCCGCCAAGGTCGCCAAGGCCGCCACCAAAAAGGCCGCCGCCAAGACCAAAAAGGCCGAGGCCGTGGCCAAGAAGGCCCAGCTGGCCGCCCAAAAGGCCGAGGAGAAAAAGGCCAAGACCCTGGCAAAGGTCGCCGCCAAGTCTGCGGCGTCCGGGAAAGGGGGAGAGGGCGGCGAGGAGGCCGCCGCCGGCGGAAAAAAGAAAAAGGGCAAAAAGAAGCTGCTGCTGGTGGCGATCCCGGTGCTGGCCGCCGCCGTCGGCGTGGGCGCGTTCTTCTTTTTGAAGGGCGGCAAAGAGGAAGAGACTCCGCTGGAGCCCATTGCCGCTCCCGCCGAGTATGTGCTGAACGAGGCCCACATCACCGCGCTGCCGGTGTGGGGAGAAGAGGTTCTGGTATACCAGGAGGAAGTCCTGCCGGAGCCCGCCGGGGAACCGGAGGGAGACGCCCAGGCCGGCGAGACCGAGGCGGACGGCGAAGCCTCCGGGGATGCGGCCCCTGCGGAGGACGCGGCGGCGGAGGAACCAGCCAAGATCCTCTACCGTTACGAGGGCCTGAAGGACCCCGTCAGCTTGGTTTCGGCCTATGCGGCGGTGATGAGCACCGAGGACGCGGGCTTCTCCGTGGTGGACGAGACGCTGCTGCGGATCGACCCTCCGGAGGAGTACGCCGCCAGCGGTTCCCTCCAGCTGGCCCGGAATGTCCCCCAGGCGGAGGACGGCACCGGCGGCGGGGTCCATTCCCTGCTGCTGAGCTGGGAGGGGAACAATTGCTCCGTTCTCCTTGATACGCCGGATGGCCGGGTCCACGACCCGAAGCCGGAGACGCCCGCGCCCGCCGCCCCCAGACGGGGCTTGTCGGATCTGGAGAACATCCATCCCTCGAAGCTGGGCCTGCCGGGCGAGTCCATGGAGGCTTACAAGTTGATTCCCCAAGATGGCTCCTTCCGCATTGCCGGGGCTATCAGCACCCGGGTGAATGTCTATGACAAGAACAATCAGTTTGTGGGAAGCTATTTCCTGTCCACGGAAGGAAAGCTCTACAAGCTGGACGAAGAAGCCAACGCGGTGGTGGAGCTGGACTGGGAGTAAGCCGGAAGCAGCCGGAGAGCTCCTGGCAGCCCCGCGAGGCAATAGGCCGTCTGGTCCGAGGCCGCCGCCAGCAGAGAGGACAGCAGTCCCTCCAGCACGCAGACGGAGGACCGGACGGAGTGGGCGTCTCCCGCCGGGGTCAGCGCCCGGGCGGTGTCCGGGGCCACCTGGACGATGTTCAGGCCGTATTCCCGGCCCAGGGAGCGGATCTGCTTGACCGTAACGGCCAGACGGGACTGCTCGTCCAGGGCATGAAAGGCGATGATGCCGCCGAAACGTCCCGCGATTTCCGGAAGCACGCCGCGCCGTACCAGGCAGCGGCGTGCTTCTTCGTTTTGCCGGTAGAGGCGTTCCGCCAGCTCCGCCGGGGTGGCGGGCGCTCCCGGGTCCGCCGCCTTCTCCCGGGGGGCGGGCCGGTCCTGGGAGAAGCCCAGGGGACGGCCCCCCGCCGCCGTCAGGTCTGCGTTGGTAGTGAAGACAAAAACGCAGCGGCGGAAGTCCAGCTCCCGGCTGCCTTCCCCGTCGGCCTTGCGGGCGGTGCAGCGACCCTCGTCCAGAATGGACATGAAGACCTTCAGCACCTCCGGATGGGCCTTTTCCAGCTCGTCGAACATGAAGACGGTAAAAGGGTCCTGCCGCACCGCCTCGAAGACGGGCTGGTCCTCATAGCCCACGTAGCCCGGCGGCGCGCCGGTGAGACGGTGGACGGAGTGGGCCTCGGTGAAGGTGTTCAGCTCTGTCCAGACGAAGGAATACCGCCGCCCGCAGCAGCGCTCCAGCGCCGGGGCCAGGGCCTTCCCCAACTCCGATTTTCCGACGCCTGTGGGGCCGTGGAAGAGCAGGGACAGGGGCCGGGCCGGATTTCGCTTTCCCGCGTGGCTGTAGAGCCGGAAGGCCGCGGCCTCCACCGCCCGGGGCTGCCCCAGGACCCGCTGTTCCAGCTCCGCTCGGAGTTTCAGATAGAGCGGCGGCCAGGGAGAGTCGGGAGAACGGGCCGGGGGGACGAAAGCAGGCTCCGCCGACAGAGTCGGGGGCCGGAAGGGCTCGGGCCTCGCCGCGTCCCGCCGGAGGGAGGACAGGCGGCCCATCATGGCCTCGTAACTGTCGAAGCGCCAGACGCTCCGGGCGAAGAGAGCGGCCAGCACCGGGTTTGTCCCCCGGTAGACGGCGGCGGGCCGCCAGTAGAGCAGATACCCTTGACCCCGCTGCAAAAAGCCCAGGACGACCCGCCGGGGGACGCAGCCCTCCGGCAGCTCGCAGTCGGAGAATTCATAGCTCCGGCCCTGCCGGCCCAGCTCGTCCACCCGGCGGCGCAGGACCTCCCGGGCCTCCGGTCCGCTGGAACAGAATTGGGAAAATGTGATGCTCATGGGTGAGCCCTCCTTTTCCCGGACAGTATTCCCAAAAATGGGATAAATTAGAAGCGGATGAAAGAAAGAGGAAGCGGCTTGCGCCGCTTCCTCTTTGTTGATGTTACGAAGCCGTTACTGCTCCTGCTCCCGCCGGGCCCGGAGGGCCTTTCGCTGGAGGGTGAAGACGACCTGGAGCAGGCGTTCCTGCTCCCGGGAAGGAACGTCCACGAACTGGCAGCCGTACTCGAATTTTTTCATGGGGCTGGCGGTCTGGGCCCGCACGGAGGTGCGCTTGACCCGGCAGGTGAGGGCAAAGGGCTCCTCCGTCGGGAGGAAGGACGCCTCCAGCTGGAAGGTGCCCTCCAGATGAAAGAGCTTTGAGGTCAGGACCCGGGCCCCTCCGGCGCTGATGTCCAGGACCTTGCAGGGGAATTTCTGCCCGGAGGCGGAGACAATCTGGCCCTCCACCCCGATGTTCTGGCGGAAGAAGCTGCGGTTCTCGCTGTTTTGCAGGGACTGGAGCTTTTCAATCCGCCAGAATTTGGGGTCGTTGGGGCCCACGGTGCCGTTGAGGGTGAAGGTGTCCCCGTCCCGCTGGAAGCAGCGGAGCTTCACCCGCTGGTTGTAGAGCGCCCGGGGAAGAAAGCCGCCGGTCTCTCCCAGGACGTCCACCTGATTTCCGGTGAGAAGCCGGATTCGCCCCACGAAGATCAGGGCGTTGGCGGGGGTCAGGACCTCCACCTTCATGCCGTTGTAGAGATCGGGAAAGTCGTCCGGCGGGACGGTGGAGACGGGCTCTTCCTTCTTGAAAAGGGATTTGAAAAAGGCCATGGCGTTTCCCTCCTTGTCAGCGGGTCAGAACCCGGTGCAGGATGACGGCCATCTCCGCCCGGCTGATGGCCGCGCCGGGATTCAGGCGGGAGGCGCTGTTCCCCCGGACGGCGCCCATCTGAACCAGGGCGGCCACAGAGGGCCGGGCGAAGGCGGAGACCTGGGACCCGTCGGCATAGGAGGAGAGGAGGCTGCTGTCCGCGGCGGGGAGGGACTGGCCCGCGGCCTCAATGGCCCGACAGATCATGGTCATGGCGCTCTGGCGGGTGATGGGCCGGTCGGGTTGGAAGCGGCCGTTGTTCCCCTGGACGATCCCTAAGTCCCGAGCGGCGGCCACGGCCCCGGCGTAGGTGCTGTTTGCGGGCACGTCGGGGAAGCCGGAGGAGCCGCCGGTGGGGAACTGGAAGGCCCGGCAGATCATCAGGGTGAACTCCCCCCGGCTGATGGACTGGCCGGGCCGGTAGGTGTTGTTGCTGTAGCCGTTGGTGATGCCGCTGGAGCGGAGGAACTCAATGGAGGGCTTCGCCCAGTCCCAGCCGGAGGCGGTGTCCGCGAAGGTGGCGGAGCAGTAGCCGTTGGAGAGCTGGAGCTCCACCGTGCTGGAGTGGCTTCCACCCTGGGTGTCGTAGGCGGTGTAGGGGATGGTCAGGGTCCCCTGGTACTCCGCCTTGGGCAGGTAGCTGATCTGGCTCAGCTGGGAGGCGCTGTAATGGGTGACGCTGTTCACGTCCGTGCCCGTCCGGGCGGGGCTGCTGTAGTTTTGGTACAGGTGCCCGGCATAGGGCAGGGTGTTGAACTGGACATAGGACAGGGGGTTCCCCAGGGCCGCCTGGCAGGCGTTTTGGAAGTCCGTGCCCCGGAAGGGGATGGGATGGGCGGCGCTGCCGGTGTAGCGGATGACGGAGCTGGACACGGTGGAGCCGGAGATCGTGACCTCCACCGTGCCGGTGAAGGAATCTCCCCGGGTGCTGTAGCCGGTGTAGCCGAAGGCGGCGGTGCCGGAGGCGGAGGCCGCGGCAAAGCTGACGTCGCCCACCAGGCGGCTGTTGTTGGAGTAATAGTAGCTGGTGGAGCTGGTGACGGCGTTCCCGGTGCGGCTGGCGCTGTTGTACTGGTGGTACAGCGTGCCGTACTGGGAGGAGTGGAGGTCGAAGCGGACGTAGCTCAAGGCGTCCCCCGTGGCGCTGCGGCAGGCGCTGTTGAAGTCCGAGGCGTTGAAGCGGACAGAGCCGTTGGCGGCGGCCGTGTAGGAGATGATCTGACCGCCGCCTCCGCCCACGGAGACGGTAACGGTGCCGTTGAAGCGGACGCTGTCCTCGTCATAGCCGGTAAAGGGGATGGTGACGGTGCCCGTATAGCTCCCGGCGGGGACAAAGGTGACGTTGGAAATGGAGGGAGAGCCGCTCCGGCGGTAGTCCGTGCCGGTGGTGACCCGGGAGCTGGAGGAATTGCTGTAATTGTAATAGAGGATGCCCGCGCTGGAGGAGGGCAGGCTGGTAAAGCGGATGTAGTTCAGGGACCTCCCGGTGATGGCGTAGCCGGCGTCGTTGAAGTCCCCGGCGCCGAAGGTGACGGCCTGGCCCCTGGGGGTGTTGTAGTGCACGGTGCCCGCGCCGTCGTCCACGTGGAGGATGAGGTCGCCGGAGAAGGTGGTCCCGGTGGTGGTGGTCCCGGTGAAGGGGACGGTGACGGTTCCGCTGTAATTGGAGGCGGGGACGAAGGTGATGTCGGAGATGCGGGGCGTGGAATTCCGGTAGTAGTTCCGGTCAGTGGTGACCCGCGTGCTGGAGCTGCTGCTGTAGTTCAGGTACAGGATTCCGGCGCTGGAGGCGGGCAGCCCGGTGAAGCGGATGTAGTTCAGCGTCCCGTTCGCGGCCCGCTGGCAGGCGTCGTTGAAGTCGCTGCCGTTCAAGGTCCGGCGCTGATTCCGGCCGGTGGAGTACTCCACGTTGCTGCTGCCCTCTCCGTTGGCCCCGTAGACCCGGATGCGGACTGTGCCGCTGTAAGTGGCGCCGGTGCTGTCGGTGCAGCGGTAGGGAACATCCACATCGCCCACGTAGCCCGCGGCGGGGACGAAGGTGATATCGTCGATGGAGGGGCTGCTGGTGACGTAATAGCGGGTGGAGTTGTTTACCTTGGGGGAGTACTGCCCGGAGGGGTCGTAGTTGTAGTAGAGGGTGCCCCGGCTGGAGGAGGGCAGGCCGAAGGTGACGTAGCGGATGGCCTGACCGGTCCGGCCCTTGCAGACGGCGGAGAAGTGCTCCGCGGCAAAGTCCACCGGCTGGTCTGCCGCCGTGGAGTAGTTGACGTCCCCGATGGCGGTGGCCTCGATGCGGATGGTTCCGGTGAAGGTGGTGCCGTTGGTGGAGACGGCGTTGTAGTCCACCACAGCGGTGCCGTCAAAGCCCGGCAGGGGGACGAAGGTCACGTCCCGCAGGGCCATTTGGCCCTGCCCGGCCTGGTAGTAGAAACGGTCCGTGCCGCCCACGCCGTGGCCCGGGTTCTGCTCGGAGGCGTACCTGTAATGGAGCACGCCGTTCTCGGTGGAGACCTTGAGGCTGTATACGCAGTCCAGAGGCCCTCCGGCCTTGTCCTGGGAGCGGCTGTTCAGTTGGCTGAGCAGGCCGGAGAAGGAGTAGGAGGGATCGGAGCCCATGTTGACGGTGATGGCCTGGGCCACGTCCTCTTGCACGTCGACCTTGAAGCTGGAGCTGTAGCCGGTCCCGGCCACGGCGGCCGTGATGACCGCGCCGGTGCCGGGGTAGTTGGCGGTGACCCGGCCGTTGATGACCTGGGCCACGGTATTGTTGGAGCTCTCCCAGTTGATGACCTGATTCCGGGCGTTGCCGAGGGCCTCCGTCAGGACCTGGATGTCCCGGTACTGGAAGATCTCCACAGTGGAGTTTTCCGTGAGCTGGACGGTTTCGCCCCGGCCGCCGGAGGTGGACTTTTTCACGTAGCTCAGCAGGAGGCCGGAGACCTCGATCTCCCGCTCGGCGTATGCGTCCTTGTTCCCGGCGGCGGTGGCACGGATGGTGGTCTTGCCGGGGGCCACACCAGTGACCTCGCCCTCGGAGTTCACCGTGGCCACGTCTTCGTTAGAGGAAGTCCAGACCAGCTTTCGGTCCTCCAGGGGCGCGTCCAGGGGATAGGCGGCGGCCTCCAGAGTAAGGGTGGCGCCGGGGTCCACGTATTGGTAGGCCGGCGTGTTGGGGCTGGAAATCAGCACCTCCCGGACCTCAGGGGCCCGGGGCTCGCCGACATAGATGACGCAGACGGTGGAGGCGGCGGTGCCCGGTATCCTGGCTTCCACGTTGAAGGTGGGGTGCTCCTTGTAGTTGTAAGTTTCGGAGACGGTGACCCTGGTGGCGGTCCCGGTGCTGGGGCTGAGCCTGACTCCGCTTGCTCCGCAGGACCAGGAGACGGAGGAGCCGTCCGGCGTGACCGTGGCGGTGAGGCTGACCGAATCCCCGACGTGGACGGAGGCGGTTTTGGGTTCTATTTGGATGGAGGCGGCGGCCGGATTCACCGTGACGGTGCACTGGGCGGTTTTCCCCCCTTCCTCCGAAGTGGCGGTGACGATGGCCGTAGAAGTGCTGGTGACGCTCTGGGCGGTGACCAGCCCGCCGCTGACCGTGACCACGCCTTCGGGAGAGCTGGACCAGGTGACGTTTTTGTTGCTGGCGTTGGCCGGCTCAAACAACACGGTAAGCTGCTCCGAGCCGCCGGAGGTCAGGGTGAGGGTGGATGGGTCCAGCGAGATGCCGTTGACGGGCACGTTGATGACCGTATCGTCCGCCGCTGCCGGAAGCGCCAGCAGGGAGAAGACCAGCGCCAGGGCCGGCAGCAGGGACCCGGCCCGGCAGAGGAAACGAGATTTCATAACGCATACACTCCTTTTTGAAAAGCGAAACGAGGGCGGGCGGTAACGCCCGCCCTCTGAGGGGGTTTTTGTCAGCCGGTGGGGCTGGTCCAGGTAGCGGACTTCTCGGGATCGACCTTCACTTCCCATTTGACCCTGGTTGTATTAGGGATTGGAGTTCTGTAGAGCTTAATGATCAAGGGCGGTCCGTCGTCGCGCACTCCGCCGTCGGCGTCACAGATTCTAGAGTTGAAGCTCATCAGCAGCGTGCCGTCTTGATCTGCCAAAATGGATTTCATGTTCGGCTTTAGGGAGAATGTCAGCGTTTTTTTCAAAAGTGTGTCATGTACTCCCGGACCGGGATCCGTCAGCTCAAAAGAGGCAGATTCCATAATATTGTCAAAACGCAGGTATTCCTTTGAAGAGAGGTGCAGCTTCTCGTCACCGATTTGCGTATGCTGTGTTTTCGAATCCCCATTGCAGCTGTCGACCTGGTAGGTTTTTTCAATATTTCTATTGCTGTAGCTGTAGTGAAGAGAATCGCTGAACATGATCCATATGCCGTCGGAGTATCCAAACTGGGTGTTCTCTGTTTCCGTTGGCCCAGTTAAACCCACATCTATGACATACAGGTAGCTGTCCGGAACCTTTTTGTAAGTTTGAGACGCCCGGAAACCGTACCTCTGAAGGAGTTTTTGGGGCGGAATCGTTCCGTCCTCCGCTTGGACAGTCGTATCCTCCGCTACGACAAGCAGCGTATAGCTGTTGGTGCCCGTCATGTTATTAAAGGGAAACGCTCTGCTCGTGAAGTCCGGCTCTTCTGTCAGCGAATGGGCGGGAGTCGAATTTCCCGGGAAGGCGTACTCATATCTGATGATATTCTGCGCGACATCGATTTTGGTTTGCGGGCTCGCGCACATATCAAAGATGGAGTACAGTCTGCCCTTATACTGGAAATCCTCCCGCATAGCGTCCAGCACGGTGCCGGACCAGCCGCTGGGCAGCGGCTGAAGCCCGCCCTGGGTATAGGAGCCGGTAAAGGGGGCGTTGAAAATGAGATTTGGATTTTTCGAGGTGAAGTTATTGGAGTTTACCAGGATGTAGGACACTGTGGACGGTGGCGATACCTCGATGGTGGCGGCGGTGGTTCCGGAGGGCTTAACCTTGAGAAGGGGCGGCAGGGCCAGGTCGGTGGTGAACTTGTAGCACGAGACCTGGGGAGCCGGATTGTTCCCCTGGTCCGCCGGCACCAGGTAGAGGAGGTAGGTGGTCTCCGCGGCCAAATCCTTGAGTTCCAGCTGATCGCCCTTGCTGGCAATCAGCTTGTAACCATATTTTGTCGAGGGATCACTGGGTTGAGGCTCATCCATGGCGATTTGATAGGTGTCGGGGGCGTACCGGTCCAGCATCAGGGGGTCCTTCGTTTCCGCGGCCGTGGGGACATCTTCCAACTTGGGCTTTACATTGTTGACGGCGGGGTACATTTCTTCCGCCATGGTGTAGCTGGTGCCGGCGGGCTTGCCGTCGGCGTCCGTTTGGACATTTTTCAGGGGAATCGCGAAATAGTATACAGTCGTGCCTGGGATATCCACTCTCACGCCGATTTTGGCGATGTTGGATTGGATGATGGCGTCGTCCTCGGCGACCCACACCTTAGGCGTCACCGCCGGGAGCTCATAAGGGATATGGAGGTAGGGCGTGGGCTCGTTGATGACGGTGAGGTCCTTATCCTTCAGGAATTTTTCGTCGGCCTGGGGCCGGAGCAGGGACTCGATGGGCGCCTTGGTGCCCGCGTAGACTTGGATATCCCAGAAGACGTCGGTGGTGAAGGAGGTGTCCTCCGGGACGATGGCGACCTGGATGACGGTGCCCTCCTTGAAGTCCGTCAGCAGGGGCGCGCCGCCGTCCTCCGGCTTGTCGATGATGCCGGTGTCGAGGAACTGCTGGAGGAAGTTGCCGTTCAGGCCGCTGAAGACCCGGGGCGACGCGGTGCTGGGGTTGGTGTTGATGGAGCCCAGCTTCTGCCATGGGGCGCTGTCGGAATCCCGGACGCAGAGGTCATACTTCATGCGGTGGGTGGTCCAGATCAGCATATCCCAGCGGGTCCCGTCGGGCACGGCCTCGGTGCCCTCCGGCGTCATGGTGAAGACCCGGGCGTTTTTGGTTTCGCCGTCGAGGGGGATGGTGGTGATGTTCTCATCCCATTTCAGGTGTATGGTGGCGTAGTCCATGGTGAACCTGGGAGTGAAGATGACATTGGGCGGCGTGTTTTTCATGGGGTTGTTGGTGGTGTCTTCAATGTCCTCCAGACGGAAGAAATAGGATGCGCCGCTCTGGAGCTTCAGGGCCGGGGCGATGCCGTTCTGTGTGTTTTTGCTGTTGCTGCCGGGGAAGATGATGGTGGTCTTTCCCCCCACCTCCTCGATCCGGGCCTCCCGGTAGTCGATCCAGGCGGGCAGGTCGTCGGGGTTCGTCAGGACCTCGGCGCCGTCGCTGAAGGGAACCTCGTCCGACGAGGGCTCGCGCCCGGTGGGCGGCGTGCCGGGATAGAGCTGGACATACCCGTGGAGTGCCCGGCCCCAGGCGTTCTTGGCACGCTCCAGGTTTGCGCCGGAGCTGTTCTGGACGTTCTGGTAGAGGGTCAGGAGGTTTTCGGGATCGCTGTTCTGGTCGTGGTGCCCCCGGATGATCTCGGTGAATTCCAGGCGGAGATCCGTGTCCACCCGGGGGACGGGGGGATCGTTCTCCGTGGCGCCGGGGTTGGTGTGGCTGTAGTTCACCTCCACCTTGGGGCCGTTGACGTCCCGGGTCTTGAAGGGAAGCGGGAACTCAATGGACTTGTTGTAGACGCAGTAGTTCCCGGCGGTGTCCTTGGCCATGTAGTAGAGGTCGTACGGGGTCTCGCTCTCCAGGCCGGTGACGGTGAAGGTGACGGAGGTGCCGGCCCGGGCGAAACGGACGGGGCCGCCCCGGCGAATGATCCTGGTGCCGTCGGCCATGGCGCTTTCAATCATGATCTGGTTCTGCCGGGTGGGGTTCTCCTTGTTGATGCCCACGCTTTGGCCCTGCTTGGTTACGAACCAGCTGAGGGTGCCGGGCTCGTTCAGCTCAAAGCTGAAGGTCACGGACCGGTCCGCGGTGGTCTGGGGCTCCAGCTTCAGGATGTTGGGCGGGGTCATGTCCCTGGTGGTGAACTGGACCCGGCGGACGGCGGAGCTCTTGCCGTTGTCCGCGTCGTTCAGCCAGAGATAGAGGTCATACTGGGTCTGCTCCTGGAGGTGGGACGTGTTGATCCGGGAGACCAGGAAGGGAGTGTTCTTCCGCAGCTCCACCACGCCGTGGCCCAGGTTGCCGGGCAGGGCCCCGGTGCGGAAGTCCGCCGCCGTGGGAGCCGTGGCGCCCCTGGGGAAGAGGGCGTAGTACATCTGGCAGTCCTTGTTGGCCATGACCATGATCTGGGCCACCTGCTCGTTGTCCGCGTCCGTGGTCAGGATGGGGTTCTGGGGATAGCCGGTGACGAAGTTGGGGGCGGTGTCGTCCGGGGTGGTGAAGGCCGCGATCTTCACGGGACTGCGGCGGCCCCTGGCGTCCTCCAGCAGGGCGGAGATGTAGTAGGAGCCCTGCTTCGTCAGCCCGGTCAGCCGGGCGGTGATCTCCGTGTTGGAGGCGGTGGCCCGGACGGTGCCGCTGCGGACGATCTTGGGATAGGCGCTGGGGTTCATCAGCTCTTCCTCGCCCACGGAGCCGTCCATCAGGGCGGTGAGGGCCCAGTGGATGGTGCCGGTCTTGTTGGTGCTGAACGCCGCGTCGGCGGAGGTGGGGGCGACGTTTTTGGCCTTGGGATAGCCCGCCAGGAGCCGGGGGTCCTCGGAGGACTCGGCGGCGGCGATATTGTCCATGTTCTGGTTGCTGACGTTTCCGGTGATGCCGGGCCGGATGTAGATGGTGTCCGGCAGCATGGAGACCGTGGAGCCGGCGGCGTTGATGTTCAGGTGGCTGATGTCGCCCTCGCCGTCCACCCGAGTGGCCCGGTCCAGGTTCAGCTCCCGGATGGAGGCCCGGTTGTCGATGGTCAGCGTGGCGTCCACGGCCTTCTCGTCCATGGTGATGACGTCGGCCACGCCCTGGGCCAGCTGGATGGAGGAGCCCGGGGTCAGGTCGATCACCCGCTTGATGTTGCCCGCCAGCTGGAGCCGGGCGCCCTCGGCGCCGTCCAGCCGGATGGTCTGGAGGCCCAGGCCGTCGTCGGTCCGGTCCTCCAGGTAGCCGGAGGTGCGGATGGTGACGTCGGCGATGTTGGTCAGGCCCTCGGCCTGGATGGAGAGGAACTGGTCCGAGAGGCTGTCCAGCTCCAGGGCCCCGGCGGTGACGTTGCGCAGGAGCACGCTCTGCTTGCCTCCCTCGGCCTCGCCGCCGCCGCAGATGACGATTTTGCCCAGGACGTTGACGTTTTCCAGCTCCACGTTCCCCAGGCCCACGCCGCCGGTGAGGTAGAGGTTGCCGGTGACGGTGGTGTCCTTCAGCTTCACGCCGGGGGTGGTGATGGTCAGGTTGCCGTACACGCCGCCGGAGGTCTGCTCGCCGGGCTCCTGGACCAAAGTGCCCAGGGCGCGGACCAGGAAGCAGGCCATCTGGCCCCGGGTGATGGGCAGGCCGGGCTTGAAGCTGCCGTCGGCGTAGCCCTGGATGATCCCCAGGTCCGCCGCCTCCTGCACCAGGCCGCGGCTCCAGCCGCCGATGTCCTGCATGTCGGTGAAGGTGGAGTTGGCGGCGCCGGTGACGCCCTGGAAGCGGAGGCAGCGGCCCAGCAGGACGGCGGCCTGTTCCCGTGTGACCAGGGCGTAGGGAGAGGCGGTGTTGGCGCTGGTGCCGTTGAAGTAGCCCGCCTGGCGGGCGATGCTGATGTCCTCGGCGAACCAGTCGTTGGGGTTCACGTCGGTGAAGGGGTTGTTGGGGCTGGGCTCCGTATAGCCGAAGGCCCGGTTCACCAGGGTGACGAATTCCGCCCGGGTGATGTTCCGGTCCTCGTGGAGATTGCCCTGGGAATCCCCCCGCATGACGCCCCACTCCTGGACCTGCTCCAGGTAGGGGGTCATCCACTCCGCCGCCTGAACGGGGCGGACGGTGAGAAACGCGCAGAGGGTCAGGGCAGTGAGAACCAGGGCCGCCAGACGGACGGACCCTGGTACGTGAGCGCGGCGGGCGCGGGTGTTCTGAGTCATGATTTGATTCCTCCTCGATCCGTCAGTTCTGAGCGTCGCGGCTTTGCAGCTGGAGGCTGAACACCGCCTCCCGCACCACGACCTCCTCGTCCTCGCACATGTCCACGAACTTGGTGGCGTACAAAAAGCGGTCATTCTGCAGCTCCTGCTTGCGGAGGACCTCGCAGCGCAGGATCACCGGCTCCTCCGTGGGAGTGACGACGATCTCCGCCTGCTCGTGGAGCTCCAGCTGGCAGTCCGCATAGAAGGCGATGCCGCCGCAGCTGAGGTCGATGGACTGTGCGCTCCGCCGCCCGGTCCAGGAGGAGCTGGGCAGGGCGTAGAGAAACGTGTCGAATTTCACCGGCACCCGCAGGTTCCGCCGGACCTCCGGGTCCAGGGTGGCGATCTTCTCCAGGAGCACCGCGTCCCCCCGCTGGCGGAGGATGCGGCACTGGATGGGCAGCTCCTCGCTGCTGGCGCTGAACAGGGTGATCACCTCGTGGGCCATCACGTCGTCCACCTTGTTGTTCAGGATGTTCAGCCGCATGGGGCTGGCGTCCGGCGCCGTGGCCAGCTCGCCGTTGGCCAGGGCGTGGTTCTGGGTGTCCAGGATCAGGTATGTTCGGCTGCTCGTCATGTGGGTTCCTCCGTTTCACTGGGCGGCGTCTGGCCGCGCTCCTGCTGGGCTTTCAAATTTCCGCTGGGGTCGAAGTGGAGGAAATACACGTAGATCTCCACAATGGCCTGATACAGGCTCTCCGGGATCTCCTGCCCCAGCTGGAGCTGGGTGAGGATGGTGGAGAGGGAATTGTCCTCGTAGATGGGCACGCCGCAGTCGGCGGCGGTCTCCACGATCTTCTCCGCCATGTAGCCCATGCCGGAGGCCACGATCACCGGCGCGGTGTCCCCGGGGCCGTATTGCAGGGCCACCGCCTTCTTGGCCCGGGTGGTTCCTTCAGATCTTGACATTGATACTGTTCTTCCCTTCAAAGATTTTGGGGAACACCTCGGTCAGCGTAACCGGGCGGTCCATCCGCCGGACGGCCACCCGGGCGGGCTTCAGGTCGTTCCGGGTCAGAATCTGGGACACGGCGTCCCCGATCTGCTTGGAGAAGGGGACCGCCGCGTCGGGGCAGGCGATTTGGACGTCCACGTCGGTCCCCTGGGCGGTGAGGATGACGTCAAACAGACCCAGGGACTGGACGTCCATCTTAAAGAGGAACCGCATGGTTTTTTTACCGCCTCCGCCGGCCCGTCCCTGCTCATCCTCGGCGTTGGGGTCCACCCAGAGCTCGGAGAAGAGCATCCTCCCGTTCCACTCCAGGGGGAGGAGGTAGTGGTTGACGGGCATGTAAACGCTCTCGTTCACCAGCATGGCGGCAATGAGGTTTTGGAAGGCCTGCTGCACCTCGGCGCTGCCCTCTCCCCGGAAGGCCCGGGCGGCGGCGGAGGCCAGGTGGTTGGAAAACTCGATGGCCTTGGAAATCTCGTCCCCGCCCCCCCGGCTCCTGAGCAGCAGCAGGAGGGACTGGTCGTCGATGCCCCCCAGCTGGCCCTTCAGGGTGCCGTAGCCGCTGAGCTGGTGGAAGCCCTCCAGAAGCTTCTCCTCGGAGCCGTTTTCATACCGGGCCACGTTCAGCGCCAGCATGGTCAGCAGGGCCCGGGGGGTGCCCATGTCGTGGGTCCGCTCCACGTAGGAGGACATGTAGGGGAAGATCTCCCGCTGGAGCAGCTGGAGGTTTCCCTGCCGGTTTCCGGCGGCGATGCCGTTTTGGAGCTGGGCCGTCAGGTCCCGGAGCTTCTCCGCCCAGCTGGCGGGCATGGCGTCCGCCATGGACTGGAGGTCCCGGAGGAGATTGCCCTCAATGTGCTTGGTGGAGTCGAAGTCCACGTAGGCCTTCAAAAATTGCAGGATGTCCGTCCGCACCCCCTCGGAGGCGGCCCGGTCATAGGCGTTGCGGAGCAGGGCGAAAAGGGCCCCGCCGAAGCGGGTGCCGGTCTTGAACTGACCCTGGAGAAAGTTCAGCAGCTGGCCCTCGTCCATCCGCAGCATCTCCAGCAGCTGGCCCATCTCCTCCGCGATGCCGGCGCTGAGGCCGGAGGAGACGACGATGCCCTCCCGCCCCGAGAAGATGCGGGTGAGGCTGTCCGCCAGGCCGGGGGTGTCCCGCAGCCGCTGGAGGAAGGTCTGAAAGTTGGAGTCGTAGCGGATCCCGCCGTCCCCCTGGAGGTTGCTGTCCTGCTGTTCCGTCCGTCCGTCGGCACGGACGACCTTGCTGGGATCGGGGACGTTTTGGATTTGCGTGTTGTCCGGGGAGACCGTGATATTCCGGTTGACGGTGGTCTTGTCATAACCGGGTACCGGATTGGTGGCGCCGAGCAGATCGGGCATTCATGACACCTCACAGAAAAAACTTGCCGCCGCTACTTATTTTTTTAGCGCAACAGGTCGATAGTAATGAAAAAGGCTGATAAGGTGGTGTTTTCGTGAGCAACAATGATATCCTGGATATGTACATCTACGAAACCAATACGCTTCTTGAGCAGCTGGAGAGCATCGTTCTGGACGCGGAAAAGGAAAATACATTCTCTCAGGACAATGTCAATGAGATCTTCCGCATCATGCATACCATCAAGGGCTCTTCCGCCATGATGGAATTCGACACGCTGGCCCGGGTCTCCCACCGCATCGAGGACATGTTTTTCCTCATCCGGGAGGGCACCATGTCCGTGGTGAAAGACGAGGACCGTCCGGCGCTCTTCGACATCATGCTCCACTCTGTGGACTATTTCCGGGAGGAAATGGAGAAGGTGGAGGCAGAGCAGCCCCTTAATGAAGATGTCGACAGTTTCCTTGGAAATATTAATAGTTTAATCGCCAAAATTAAGGGGGAAGAAATTCCAGCGGAGCCCGCTTCCAAGGCAGCCCCCGCTCCCGCGGCGGAGGCGGCTCCCACGGCCCCCGCGCCCGCCCAGACCACGGAGGGCAGCGCCGAGTTCCCCTACGGCCTCCGGGTCTTCTTCGACGAGGGCTGCGGCATGGAAAACCTCCGGGCCTTCATGCTGGTCACCTCCGTCCAGGGCTTCTGCGCCGACACGGATTTCACCTATCAGCCCGCCGGAGTGGAGAGCGACTCCGCCCTGTCCGAGGTGGTGATCGAGCACGGCTTCCTCCTCCAGTTCCGCAGCGAGGCGGACCGGGCCCGGGCTGTACCCATCGTCATGACCGCCGGCTCCGTCCACTCCTACGAGGAGCAGAACTACGTTCCCGCCCCGCCCCCGGCGGCGGAGCCCGCCCCCGCCGCCCATGAGGCCGCCCCCGCCGCTCAGAAGGCCGCGGCCGCCCCGGCGGCCCCGTCCGGCGGCGCCCAGCCGCACCAGGGCCAGGGCCAGAAGGAGAGCCTGATCAGCGTGGGCCTGAGCAAACTGGACCAGCTCTCCGCCATTGTGGGCGAAATCGTCATCACCGAGGCCATGGTCACCGGTTCCCCGGACCTGAAGGGCCTCCACCTGGACGCCTTTTCCAAGTCCGCCCGGCAGCTGCGCAAGCTGACGGACGAGCTGCAGGACGTGTCCATGTCCCTGCGGATGATCCCGGTATCCAATACCTTCCAGAAGATGAACCGCATCGTCCGGGATATGTGCAAGAAGCTGAACAAGCAGGTGAAGCTCACCCTGGTGGGGGAGGACACCGAGGTGGACAAGACCATCGTGGACTCCATCGGCGACCCCATTATGCACATGGTCCGCAACTCCATGGACCACGGAATTGAGGAGAACGTCCAGGACCGCATCGACGCCGGGAAGGACCCCGTGGGCGAGATCCTCCTCTCCGCCCAGGATACGGGCAGCGAGGTTATTATCCAGATTTCCGACGACGGCGCCGGGGTCAACGACGAGGCCGTTCTGGCGAAGGCCATCCGAAACGGCATCGCCTCCCCGGATATTGAATACTCTCATAAGGAGATCCTGAACTTCCTCATGGCCCCCGGCTTTTCCACCAACGCCCAGGTGACGGAGTTCTCCGGCCGGGGCGTGGGCATGGACGTGGTGAAAAGCAGCGTGGAGAGCCTGGGCGGTTCCGTCAGCATTACCAGCGAGCAGGGCAAGGGCATGACCACCATCATGCGCATCCCCCTGACCATGGCCATCATGGACGGCATGGAGGTCTCCGTGGGGAACTCCATCTTCACCATCCCCATCAACAACATCCGCTCCAGCATCAAGACCACAGAGGCGGCCATCCTCCACGACTCCGTCAACGGGGAGATGGTGAAAATGCTGGACGGCTATTACCCCGTCATCCGGGCCAAGGACTTCTACAATCTCCCCAGCGGCGCCGAGAAGATCGAGGAGGGCATCCTGATGTGGCTGGAGTCCGGCGACTGCTCCTACTGCTTGTTCGTCGACGAGCTCCTGGGCGAGCAGCAGATCGTCGTCAAGCCCCTGCCGGCCTATGTGAACAACTTCGACATCAAGAATTACGGCATCACCGGGTGCAGCATCCTGGGAGACGGAAACATCAGCATCATCCTTGACGCGGGCGACCTTTACAAGGCGACCCGGGGTTAAGCGCCAAAGGAGGGAAACGCAATGAGTAGTGAAAACGTCCTGTTCCAAGTAGAGGAAGACGAGGTGGAGAAGGCCGTCCCCGAGGATGAGGGCGCGGGCAGCCGGAAGCACCTGATTTTTACCGTGGACAATTTGAAAATCGGCATCGACGCCGAGCAGGTGGTGGAGATCCTGAACGTCTACACCGCCACCTATCTCCCCATGATGCCGAATTACATCCTGGGCATCTACAACATGCGCGGCCAGATCATCCCCATCATGGATATCCGCCTCCGCCTGGGGAAGCCCCCCGCGGAGGAGGGCCTCCTGATTGTGATTGACTACAACAACAACCAGCTGGGCATCCAGGTGGACTCCGTGGACCTGATGCTGGACATTCCCGTGGAAAGCATCGTTCCCATCCCCTCTCAGAGCGCCCAGAAGCTGGTCTCCGGCATGTGCACCCTGCCCGACGGCTCCGGCACCATGCTGGTGCTGGACTGCGAGCAGTTGATCGCCCACGGTTACGGCGACTAATTTTCCTGACAAAGCGGTGAACAAGGACTTATGGATACGGCAAAGAAGACAGAGAATATAGGCGGCTTCGGGCCTATGACGATTTCCGACGCGGACTTCCGCAGGATGGTAAACTTCATCCAGTCCACCTACGGCATCGACCTGAGCCAGAAAAAGCAGCTCATTACCAGCCGCCTCTCCCCGGCCCTGAAAAAGCTGGGGTACAAGAGCTTTGGGGAGTTCGTCAACCACCTTCTGGACAAGAAGGAGAACGACGAGGTCACCTTGGTGCTCAACAAGCTGACCACCAATTACACCTTCTTCATGCGGGAGAAGGAGCACCTGGACTATTTCTGCAACAACATCATCCCGGAGATCGTCCGCCGGCACGAGCGCGACAAGACCCTGGCCATCTGGAGCGCGGGCTGCTCCAGCGGGGAGGAGCCCTATAACATCACCATGTTCCTCTACGATTACCTGGGCCCCCGGGCCAAGGAGTGGGATACCCGCATCCTGGCCACGGACATCTCCGCCCAGGCGCTGGCCAGCGCCCGGCGGGGGACCTACAACCTGCCGGACACCATCCCGGCGGACTGGAAGCGGAAGTACTTCACCCCGGGCCGGGACGGCACCCACACCGTGACCCCTGCGGTGAAGAACAACGTGATCTTCCAGACCTTCAACCTGATGGACCCCATCAAATTCCGCCGGAAGTTCGACGTGATCTTCTGCCGGAACGTGATGATCTACTTTGATCAGCCCACCAAGGACGCCCTGGTCCGCCGTTTTTACGACGCCACCGTCCCCGGCGGCTATCTGCTGATCAGCGCCTCGGAGAACCTGAGCCAGAACGCGCCCTATCGCCGTTTGGCTACGGCGACCTTCCAAAAATAACAAGGAGGTGGTTCCCTCAACATGGAACTGGGGAAAAAGATCCGCGTAATGGTGGTGGATGACTCCGCCCTGGCCCGAAACCTGATCATCCAGGGCCTTTCCGCCCATCCCAGGATCGAGGTCATCGGCTACGCCATCAACACCCTGGATGCAAAACAGAAGATACCCCGCCTGAAGCCGGACGTGGTCACCATGGACGTGGAAATGCCCGGACAGAGCGGCATTGACTTTTTGAAGGAGTACCTGCCTACGAACCCGGTGCCGGTGATCCTCTGCTCCTCCCTGAACCTGAAGGTCTTCGACGCGCTGAACGCCGGCGCGGTGGACTTTGTCCGCAAGCCGGACGTGCAGGAGAGCAAGGAGGTCTTCATCGCCAACCTCACCCAGAAGGTGCTGGTGGCCTCCATGGCGAAGCCCCGCTCCGCCCCGCTGCGGAGTCCCTCCGTGGCGGTGGCCACGCCCAACCTGGGCGGCGGCTCGGCCCTGGACCGGGTGCTGGTGGGCCTGGGGGCGTCCACGGGAGGCACGGAGGCGACCCTGGAGGTTATGCGCCGCCTGCCGGCGGACATTCCGCCCATGGTCATCGTCCAGCACATGCCCAAGGGCTTTACCCAGATGTACGCCGACCGGCTGAACCGCATCTGCAAGATGGAGGTCCGGGAGGCCCGGAACGGAGACGAGCTCCGCCGGGGGCTGGCCCTGGTGGCCCCGGCGGATCTCCAGTGCCGGGTGGTGCGCATCGGAGACAAGTACACCGTCTCCTGTACGCCGGGGGAGAAGGTCAGCGGACACCGCCCGTCGGTGGACGCCTTGTTCCACTCCATGGCGGACGTGGTCCGGTGCAAAATGGTGGGCATCATCATGACCGGCATGGGCCAGGACGGCGCCGCCGGGCTGCTGGAAATGCGGAAGAAGGGGGCCTACACCATCGGTCAGGACAAGGAATCCAGCGTGGTGTACGGCATGCCCATGGTGGCCAACGACATTGGCGCCGTCTGCATCCAGGCGTCCTGCGACAACGTGGCGAACGTGCTGATCCGGCATTTGAAGACCCTGCACTGAGTTGAAAACGGCCTTTGCGCATCCCCCGCTTCCCTCCGGAGGCGGGGGATGGTTTTTGTCACAAAACCGGGACGCTGGTCCCGGGGTTTCTCGGCGAATCAAGAAAATTCTCCCTGCCGTTCTTAACTTTCCCGGCGTTTTGCCGATATGAATAATGAAGTGATAAAAAGTGGAATGCTGTCAAGAGCAAAGGATGTGAGTGATCATGCTGACTTCTACCGGTTCCGGCCCCATCTCTTCCATCGGCCGGACGAAAACCTATTACCCCGCCCAAAAGCGGGGGACGACCACCCTGCCCCTCACCGGGCACAACTATGATTCCGCGGAGTTTTCCGCCCCCGCGGGCCGGAAGAGCTTCCAGATGGAGATGGTGAGCCGTCTCTCCCGGGAGGTGCGGACCGCCAACACCACCGGCGATATCCAGGAGCTGCGCCGGGAGGTGTCCGCCGGGGAGTACCGGCCGGACCCCATGGCCATCGCGGGCCGGATGCTGTTCCTGGTGGAGGAATGACATGGATGAGCTGTACCGTTCTTACCTGAACTTCCTGCGCTCCATGTGCCGGGGGCTGGAGAGCCTTGCCGAGCTGAACGGAAAGAAGCTGGCCGCCGCCCAGGCGGACGACCTGATGGGCCTGAACGAGCTGTTGAACCAGGAGCAGGCTCAGGCCCTGAATTTCCGGGGCCTGGAACTGACTCGGGATAAGCTGCTGCCCCAGCTGGGGCTGGAGGGCGTGCCGATGAGCGAGATCCCCGGCCGTTTCCCTCCTGCCATGCAGGAGGAGGCCCGCCAGGCGGTGGCGGAACTGAAGGACCGCTACGCGGCCTACCGGCAGGCCGCCGGAAAGACGCGGACGCTGCTGGAGCAGAACCTTCATGAGGTGGAGAACATTATCGTGCAGCTGGGCGGCCCTCCCGCCGGCGGGCCGGGCGGCCCGGGCTACGGCAGGGAGCCGGAGAGCAGCGCACCGCCCCCTTCTATGAAGACGGATTTCCGCGCCTGACACGCGAAGACGAAAAAGGAGTATTTTCAATATGGGCATTGGTACGTTTGGCTCCTTCACGCAGGCCCGGCTGGCGATTTACGCCGCCCAGACCGGCATCACTGTGACGGGCAACAATATTTCCAATATCAACACCCCGGGCTACACCCGCCAGCGGCTGAATCAGGTGAGCCTCTACACCGCCGGAGCGGACCGCTATTACTCCGCGGGCGACATCCGCACCGGCCAGGGCGCGCTGGTGAAGAGCCTCTCCCAGATCCGCAGCCCCTACCTGGACATTCGCTACCGGACGCTGAACGCCCAGATGGGCTACGCGGACGGCCGCCTGGAGACTCTGAACGAGATCCAGCAGATTCTGGACGAGGTGGGCTCGGGCGACGAGAGCAAGGGCGAGGGCGGCCACGGCGTCCTGGGCCTGGAGTTCAAGAAGCTGGCCGAGGCGTTCAAGAACCTGGTGGACCAGACCGGACATCAGGAGTACGACAACACCGTCCGGCAGGTCGCCAAGAACCTGGTCACCATGCTGAACAAATATGCCAACCGGCTGGAAGAGGTCCGGGAGAACACCGAGTCGAAGCTGGAGCAGAACCTGGAGGAGGTCAACGACTACCTGACCACCATCCGCTCCCTGAACGAGGAGATCCGCAAGAGCGAGATCCATGGGGACCCGGCCCTGGAGCTCCGGGACGAGCGGAACCTCCAGATCGACAAGCTGTCCGAGCTGATCGACATCAACGTGACCTACAGCGAGGAGGAGATCGCCGGGGGGCTGAAGGTGGAAAAGCTGACCATCCGCCTGGACAACGCCAACCCGGACAGCCAGGTCTTCACCGACGAGTCCCTGCTGATCGACGGCATCTTCGGCGCCCAGATCAAGCTGGATAAGTTGCCGGTGAAGAACCCGGACGCGGAGTATGACCCGAATAACCGGGCCACCTGGCCCTACTTGCATAAGGACACCGGTAAGCCGACGTCCGCCCTTTCGCAGGCCGCCATGGTAAAGGTGGAGAACCCGAATTGGACCCAGGGCGACGATCCGGCCCTGCGGTATCTGGACGCGAACGGAAATCCCACGGATGAGGCCAATGCCGCCGAGAAGCCGATGGCGAACCCCGCTTACATGCCCTACCTGACCGCGGACGGGAAGCCCACAGCAGAGCTCTCGGAGGCCCAGAAGGTCACGGACCCCAATTACAGCATGACCATCACCGAGCTGAAAAACAAGATTGGCGAGGTATACGTGGCCATGAACAAGGGGACCCCTGTTGCGGTCTCGGGAGACCGCCTGGTGGACGACGGCCAGGGCAAGCAGGTGGCCATCAAGGAGCTGTTCAAGGTGCCGAAGACGCGGAAGGTCGACCCCAAGGACTCGACGACGCTGCCGTTTTGGGACGATGCGAACAATGTGGCGGTGGCCACCGCCGCGGCGGCTACCAAGGAGAAGGTGCCAAACCTGAAGTGGGATGGAAAAGACCCCAACTCGGAATTTCTGAACGAGGACGGAGAGCCTACGGATGAGGCCCACGCCGCCCTTAGGCCCAAGCAGAACCCCAACTACAAACCTTATATGGATGCAGCAGGCAAGCCCACGGCGGACCTGGACCAAGCTCAGATGGTCAACGACCCCACCAAGAACCGGATCGCGGTGACGACGCCGGACCTGCCGAACCCGGGGGACACCACGCTGATGGTTTACAAGCGGGTCCTGCTGTCCAACGGGACCTACGCCTACACCGCGCAGATGATCACCCAGGAGGTTTCCAGGCCGGTCAGCCTGGACGACAACGACCTCAGCGGCAAGATCCAGGCCCATCGGGAGATGCTCACGGAGCAGGGCGAGTTTACGGACCGGGACGTGATCGCGGACGTGGACGAAAACGCCGGCGGCAAGCGGGGCATCCCTTATTACCAGAGGACCCTGGACCTGCTGGCGAACCAGTTCGCCAAGGTCATGAACGAGGCGAACCAGGGCTTTTTGATGGACCCGGACGGAAATTATATCACCACCGGCAAAAACGACCAGGGCGAAGAGATCGGCGTGCCGGTGACGGTGACCTACAACGACGCCGGCGGAGCCCAGAAGACGATTACCCTGACCAAGGACACCAAGTGGGAGGACCTGGACCCGGAGGCACAGAAGGCGATGCAGGCCAACGACCCCACGATTGAGTCCGTAGCGGACTATCTGAAGCGGGGCGGAGGCAAGGACCCCAACACCGGCGAGGAGATCCCCATCGGCTTCTTCCGGGGCGGCGTGCTGTTCAGCAACAATCCGGGGAACGACGATCCCTCCGGGATCACCGCGGCCAACATCTCCATTTCCAACACGTGGGATACGACCCACCTTTTGGTGTGCGACTACACCTGCCCTCCGGGAAGCACGGAGCCCGCCTCCGGCGCCAGCGACAACATCCGCCACTTTGAATACCTGGTGGGCGAGCAGAAGTTTGACTTCATCCCCACGGACCTGGACGGCTATGAGAACGCCAGCGGCGTGCCGATGCTCAACGGCACCTTCTTCGAGATGTGGAACAGCATCGGGACGACGCTGGGCGAGGACCAGAAGTACACCGGCACCATGCTGGAGACCCACTATAAGAACCTCCTGTCCGTGGACACGGAACGGGACTCCGTGTCCTCCGTGGACTTCAACGACGAGGCCATGAACCTGATGATGTACTCGAAATCCTACAACGCCGCCTGCCGGCTGATGACCACCATTGACAGCGTGCTGGATAAACTCATCAACAACACCGGCATGACGACCTGATAAGGAGGAAGAAGCCCTATGATCCCAAGAATGACCACGGTAGGCACGCTGAAAAACTACCGCTACAGCCTGAACGGCTCCAACAATACCATGACCAAGGCGATGAACATGGTCCTCACCCGGCGGCTTTTCAACTCCTACGCCGAGGACCCCGCCCTGGCCACCCGGTGCTTTCAGATCCGCAATTCCTATTGGAAGGCCCAGAGCCAGCTGAATGTGAACGAGTCCCTGCGCCACAAGTACGACGTGGCCTGGGAGTCCCTGAGCAATATGTCCACGGACCTGTACGCCGTGGCCGAGGATACGGCTTATACCAGTGTGATCCGGGCCCTGAGCGATCCCACCGGCCCGGGCCGCACCGCCCTGGGGCAGTCCCTGGAGGCCAAGGCGAAGGACCTGGCCCAGATCATGAACGGCCGCTACGGCGAGAACTACGTCTTCGCCGGGGCGGACACCCTGAACGCCCCCTTTACCTGGGAGGCCAAGGAGAATCCGGCATATATTGAAACGCCTGTCGCCACAAATCCCGACCATGCGGCGGCATTCCAGTATGAGGCCGACCCGAAAAAGGTCGCGGCCGGCGTACTGTATACCAAGGACCCCAATGAAGCTGTGCAGGTGCCCCAGGAAAATCCCGACTACGACGAGGAGTTTACCAAAAACGCCACCGTGGCGGATGTGGACGACCCGCGCTACGGCCAGTATTTGACCCCGGATGGAAAGGGAACCACGAACCCGGATATTGCCAATCAGGTTCCCAAGGAAAACGAAAAGTATGACGACACCGCCGCCTTCAAATACCTGAAAACGGACGGCACCGGGACCAACGACGAAAACGAGGCCGCCAAGGTCCTCTATTACCGGGGCGTGCCCGTGGACTCCAACGATCCTGCGGACGTGGAGAAGATGGAGTATTTCCTGAAAGGCGAGTCCAAGTATATCGACGTGGGTCTGGGCCACAAGGAGACGGACGGCGAGGTGGTTTCCTCCACCGTTTTCGACAGCTCCCTCCAGGGCATCTACTTCGCCGGCGGCTACGGCACCAAGAACGGCGTGAAAGTGGAGATCGAGGACGACGAAGGCAACAAAGAGACCATGGTCGTGGACAACATCCCCAAGAATGTGATTTCCATTGTCAATGAGATGGGCCAGATCCTCCAGCGCTGCAGAAAGGACGACGGCGCCTGGGCCAGCAAGGAGGACCAGTTCCGCTTCAAGGCCCTGGTAGACGAGTTTGAAGACGGATGCAGCGCGTTCCGGGAGCGCTGGACGGAGATGGACACCCAGAGCGGCTTCCTCCGGGACAACAGCGAGCTCCTCACCGACACGAAGGACTCCCTGCAGCAGCAGTACATGGAGCTGGAGGATGCGGACCCCGCGGCGGCGATCTCGGACTTCATGTTCGCCCGGTACTGCTACGACGCGGCCTTAAAGGTGGGCAACAGCGTCCTGTCCCAGAGCTTGATGGACTATATGAATTTCTAAAAGAGACGATATATTTTTCAGAGGAAGGAGTGCGCCATGACCTATGAGACAGCTTCTTGAAATCACCAGCGTCCCCATTGAAATTGAGATGCGGACCTCCCGGGCGCAGCTGCAGTACACTCGGGGCACAGCGGAATTGGAGGTTTCCCGGGACAAAGGGGGCCTGAGCATCAAGAGCAGGCCCATCCAGCTGAACATGGATACCTTTGAGATGCGCCAGTCCATTACCCCCACCCCGGCCCGCAGCATTGAGCAGAGCGCCCAGAAGGGCCGGCAGGCCGCTTACAGCGCCACCGCCGCCCGCGCGCAGGAAGGAGAGCTCTACTTGAAAGCCCAGTTTGGGGAAGACGTGCAGGCCCAGTTGGCCAAGACCGCCATCAGTAAGGAGATGTTCAGTCAGCCCGCCATGGAGTTCATTCCCTCCGAGGGTCCGGAGATCGACTGGAACCCCGGAGAGATGAACATCCGCTATGAGATGGATAAGCTGAATTTCGACTGGCGGATTAACCAGACGGAATTTGAGTTTGTCCCCGGGGACATTGAAATTTCCGTCAAGCAGAAGGCGGAAGTTATCATCAAGTATGTCGGCGGGCCGCTGTACGTGCCCCCCTCCGCCGATCCCGACTATGAGCCGGTGGATGTGAAGGCATGACAGAGACATTGAAGCTCCAGACCAAGTATTTCGGGGAGATCGAGTACGAGGCCGGGGACGTGATCCACTTTCCCGAGGGCCTCTTTGGCTTTGAAGAGGAGCAGGGGTTCCTGCTCCTGCCCTTCGACGGCGGCGGGATGCTCTGCCTCCAGAGCGTGAAGAGCCCCGCCCTGGCCTTCGTGGCGCTGGACCCCTTCACGCTGAAGCCGGACTATGAGCCGGAGCTGGAGCCCGCGGAGCTGAAGGCGTTCGGCGTGAAGGACGCGGGAGAGCTGGGCTTTTACGTGCTCTGCGCGGTGAAGAATCCGGTCTCCGACAGCACGGTCAACCTGAAATGCCCCTTAGTTGTCCACCCCGAGACCCGGGAGGCCCGGCAGGTCATTATGGAGCGGTATGAAATGCGGCATCCCCTGGCCGAGTTCAGCCGCGGGGAGGGGGCCGCGCCTTGCTGATCTTACAGCGCAGGACCGGCGAGTCCCTGGTGATCGGAGAGGACATCCGGGTTTCCGTGGTGTCCATTGACGGGGGCCGGGTCCGCCTGGCCATTTCAGCCCCGCCGGAGGTGTCCATCCTCCGCAGCGAGCTGCTGGATGCAAAGCTGGCCAACCAGGATTCCGCCACTGAGGAAGCGGCTCCCGCGGAGCTGCTGGGGCTGCTGGGCGGAATGCCTGTTAGCAAAAAGCAAAAGAAAGGAGAATCGAGACCATGATGAACGATGTTGCAATTTCTTCGATGGAGATAAGTTCTGCGCGCTTGGCAACTCAGTATGCCATGAGCCTGCAGAAGAACGTGATGTCGGACATGGAGCAGCAGGCGATGGGAGAGCTGGAAATGCTTCCTCCCACCCCCGGCGTCGGAGATTATATCGACACCTACGCCTGAACAAACAAGGCCGGAGCCCTTTGGGCTCCGGCCTTGCGTGCGATTATGCCTCCATGTGCCGCCCTAAAAACGCGGCGATGGTCTGGGCCAGCTTGTATTCCGCCTCGCCGGTGGCGATGCCGGGGGTGGTGCCCACGAACAGCACCATGCCCAGCAGGTCTCCTTCGGAGAGGATGGGGGCGGCCACGTTGGTTACCAGCTTGTCCGTGCCGTCGCAGACGGGAATGGGGTCTCCCTCGCCGCTGTACTGATAGATGCGGCGGCTTTCCATGATCTGCTCCAGCTCGGAGGTGATGCGTTTGCCCAGCAGCTCCCGCTTGCCGCCTCCGGCCACAGAGATCACGGTGTCCCGGTCCGTCACGGCGCAGATGCAGCCGGTGGAGCGGCTCATGGTTTCACAGAGCTGCCCGGCAAAGTCTTCCACGCCGCCCAGCAGGGAATACTTTTTAAAAATAACCTCGCCGTCCCGGCTGGTGTAGATCTCCAGGGGGTCGCCCTCCCGGATACGCATGGTGCGGCGGATCTCCTTGGGGATGACCACCCGGCCGAGGTCGTCGATCCGCCGCACGATTCCAGTTGCCTTCATATCGAAAACTCCTTTGATAAAGTGATGGTGTTATGTCGCTCTGGCAAAAGCTAGTATCCGCTGTTTTCCCAGGCTTATGCCGGTGAAAGGCTTGGTGATGTCTGGAAATCTGTTCCCTGTCAAACAAAAGAGACGGCGGCTCTCGCCACCGTCCCTTTTCAACTTGCCCAGCGCTCAGTCCTCAACATCCACGATCTCGGCTTCGGGCGCGTTTTTCCGCACGCTCTCGATGCCGTTCATGCAGGACGCCTTGGCCTTGTACCCCTCGGATACGGCGATGATTTCCCCGTTGCGGGCCTTCAGCCGGAAGCGGAATTCCCCGGCCTTGTCCTTGTAGACCTCAAACTTGGGATTCGTGACCGTCTCGAAGCCGTCTTCGGTCTGGTCCTCCAGCTTGGCGATGGGCGCGTTCTTCCGTACGCTCTCCGCGCCTTTCAGGCAGGAGGTGCGGGAGGTGTAAACCTCCGAGGTGGCGATGACCTCGCCGTTGCCGGCCTTGAGGTCAAATTTGACGCCGGTTTTCACCGTCTTGATCGCGAACTTTCCCATAAAAACCGCTCCTTTATCCAATTTGGGGGAACTGATATGGTCAGTATATCAGTGAAAAAGCCGAATGTCAACGAAGTCCGCCGTTTTCTCCCGGTTTTGAAATATTTTGCCCATCCAGTTTCTTCCGCGCGCAAAAAGGAGCCGGGACCCGCGGGTCCCGGCTCTCTTATGCTGCTGCGTTCACTCGCCCATAGGCGCGCCGCACTGGGGGCAGAACTTGCTGTCGGACTCGGCACCGCAGATGGGGCACTTCTTCCCGGCGGGAGCCTCCTCCTCGGCCTCGGCGGACTCCTCCTTCACGGGCTTGCTGGCCTCCAGCTCAGCGATCTTGGCCTTGCTGGCGTTGACAGCTTCCACAGCCTCCCGCACCGCGTCGGGGATCTCGCCCTCGTACTCGCTGACAAACCACTCGCCGATGGCGCGGTAGTTCTTGTCGATCTCCTTCTGCTCTCCGGCGATGGCCACGTTGAGCTTCACCAGCTCGGCGGCGTCCTTGGTGCGGTCGGCGGCCCTGTTGGCAACGTCCTTTGCTTTGCGGGTCAGTTCATCAAAATTAAACGCCATGGTTGTTGTACCCCTTTCATATTCCGGACCCGCTGGGGTCCGGTTTTAGTCATGTCCGTAAAATCCAGTATAGCGTATCCTTTCGGAAAACGCAACAAAAAGCCCAAATGTTTACAGTTCTTTTTCAATCGGGGCCTCAGTGGTCCTGTTCCGCCTTGATCACCGCGCCGGAGGAGGCGTCGACCTCGTAGTCATACTCCGCACCTCCCACCCGGAACTCGAGCTCGTAGACCCAGCGACCGTCGTCCTCGTCCAGCTCGCACTTGACATAGCCCGCATCGTCGGCGGAGACTCCGGCATGGGCCAATGCGGCGCTCTTGGCGGCCTCCTCGCCGACGAAACCGCCGGGCTGCTGGGCGGCGGCCCCGCCGTGATGGCCGCTTTGCTCCTGCTTGGCCTCCAGCACGGCGTTGGTGGAGGCGTCGATCTCGTAGTCGTACTCGATATTGCCCACCCGGAATTCGATGTCGTAGACCTGGCGGCCGTCGTCCCAGTCCAGCTTGCAGCGGACGGCCTCAGCGTCGTCGGCGGGGATCCCGGCATGGGTGAAGGCGGCGTTTTTGGCGGTCTCCTCGCCGGCGGCGGCGGGCTGCTGGGCGGGCGCGCCGGAGGCGGGAGCCTGGGCCTCGGAAGAGGGCGTTTGGGCGCTGGGGGCCTGAGCTGCGGGGGAGGGCGTCTGGGGCTCAGGGGAGGCGTCCGGGACCTGCTGGGGCGCGCCGGAGGTCTGGACGCTTTGCAGGATGTCGGGAAGGCCCTCCAGCACCTCGCCGGTGTAGGCGTCGATCTTATATTCGAAGTCCCCCAGAGTGGGGTGGCGGAGCTCTACCTCATAGTGAGCGGGGGCCTCGTCCAGCTCCGGGTCGGTCTCGCTGGTGACGGAATCCACCGCCAGGGTCCCGGCGTATTCCTCGGCGGCCTGGGCGGCGGCGGAAACGCCAATGGGCAGGCCCGGCGCGCCGGTCTCCCAGAGCTGTTCCAGTTCCTGGGCGGAGAGCTTTGCCAGGTCGTCGGCGGAGAGGTCCGCGTTTAGGGCCCGCACGTCCTCGATCATGGCGGCCTTGCCGGAGGAAAGCGCGGGCCCGGCGGCCTGGGGAGGTTCCGGGGCGTTCTGGGTAAGCGGCGGGGCGCTCACGGCATTTCCGGGGGCTGTTCTTCCAAACATCTGCCACAGCTGGAGGCACAGAACCAGCGCCAGAAGGGCGATGGTGGCCGTCAGCAGCCAGCGGGTCAGCTTGTTGTCGTGTTTCTCTGGGGTCATGGTGGTCACCCTCCTTTTGGGAATGGCCTTATTATAGCGCGGGCGGGAGAAAAAGTCCAGAGGGACGGCTCGGGATTTGGGATTGACAGACGGGGGGAAAGCGGGTAAAATAGAGACGCTATCCGCCCTTGTAGCTCAGCAGGATAGAGCGGCCGCCTCCTAAGCGGCAGGCCGGAGGTTCGAATCCTCTCAAGGGTGCCAGCTCAGGAATTCCCCTTACCGCTTCGTTTCCCGCCCCGCAGGGGCGGAAAACTGCGCCGGACGGGGAATTCCTTCGCTTTCGGCCGAAATCCGCTGCGCTGGATTTTCGGCCGAATGGGACGCGGGGGATGGGGGCTGGAACGACCGGAGAAAAGCCTCGCTCCCTCTGTAAAAAAGCTGGACTTCGGTCCGGCTTTGTGGTATACTTCAAAGTCAAACTATACGGTTTCCCGGTTCTGCGGGAAAGCTTGAGCGAGGTGCTTTGGTATGCGCGAGGAGATGCGCACCTTTGGATATCTCTGCCCGAAATGTGGAAAGACGGTGATGAGGACCCGGTCCGTTTTTGCCCTGGAGGCCTCCGGCGCGGAGGTAGAGTGCGATTGCGGCGGCTCTGCCCTGACGGCGGTCTTTGACGGGGAGCGCTACCGTTTGACCGTTCCCTGCGGCCTCTGCGGGGAGACTCATACCGCCGTCTGCTCGCGGGAGCAGGTGCTGGAGGGAGCCGGGACCGCCTTGGCCTGCGCCGGGACAAAGCAGTTCTGCTGCTTCATCGGCCCCGAGGGAACGGTGGAGAAGCAGCTTCGGGAGCTGGCCATTCTGGCGGAGAAGGAGAAGAAGCAGGGGGAGAACGAGGCGTTCCTGGACAACGTGATCATGTACGAGGTCCTGTCCGAGCTGCGGGACATCGCCGCTCGGGGCGGGATCTCCTGCGCCTGCGGCAGCAGTTGTTACGGCATGGAAATCCGGCGGTCCGCCGTGGACCTCATCTGCCGGGACTGCGGCGCCAAGCTCCGGGTGCCCGCCGCCACGGACCGGGACCTGGACGATCTGTGCTGTCACATGAAATTGGTCCTGCCGGGAAAGAAATAATCGGAGAGCGGCGGTATCAACATACCGCCGCCCCGCATATCCTGTGGTATTTGCAAGTTCCTGAGAGGGGAGTTGGTTTCGTGATTTCGATTTTGACCCGCCTGTTTCTCAAGCCGGAGGGGAAGACGGAGGCCCAGCTGCGGCGGGGCTACGGCATTCTCTGCGGCGCGGTGGGCGTGTTTTTGAACCTGCTGCTGTTCCTGGGCAAGCTGGCGGCGGGTCTGGCCTCCGGGTCCATCGCCGTGGTGGCCGACGCCGTGAACAATCTCTCCGACGCCGGGTCCTCTGTGGTCACCCTGCTGGGCTTCCGTCTGGCAGAGCAGAAGCCGGACCACGAGCATCCCTTTGGCCACGGGAGGATGGAGTACCTCTCCGGCCTGGTGGTGGCCATGCTGATTTTACTGATGGGCTTTGAGCTGGCCCAATCCTCCCTGGGGAAGATCCTGCACCCCGTCCCGGCGGAGGGAGGCTGGCAGGTGACGGTTATCCTCTGCGCCGCCATCGTCGTGAAGCTCTACATGGCCTTCTATAACCGCCGGATCGGGAAGCGCATCGACTCCACCGCCATGGAGGCCGCCGCTCTGGACTCCCTCAGCGACTGCGCCGCCACGGCGGTGGTGCTCATCGCCTCCCTGATCGAGCGGTACACGAACTTGATTTTGGACGGCTGGGGCGGATTGCTGGTGGCCCTGTTCATCCTCTGGTCCGGCGTCCAGGCGGTCAAGACTACCATGGACCCCCTGCTGGGCACGCCGCCCTCGGCGGAGTTTGTGGAGGAGATCCGGTCCCTGGTCCTGTCCCACCAGCCCATCCTGGGGGTCCATGACATCATCGTCCACGATTATGGCCCCGGGCGGCGGATGATTTCCCTCCACGCCGAGGTTCCGGCCAGCGGGGAGCTGCTGGCGCTCCACAGCCGCATCGACCACGTGGAGCGGGAACTCCGGGAGCGGCTGGGCTGTGAGGCGGTGATCCACATGGACCCGGTGTGCACCGACGACGGCATCACCCAGGAGACCCGCCAGCGGGTGGAGGCCCTGGTCCGATGCATCGACAGCGGCATCACCATCCACGACTTCCGGATGGTACCCCGGGAGGGGAAAGGGCATACCCACGTGATCTTTGACGCGGCGGTGCCCTTTGACTTCCGCCTCAACGACCAGGAGGTGGAGGAGAAGATCAAGAGCGCCGTCCAAGTGCTGGACAGCGGCTTCCAGGCCAAGGTCCGGGTGGAGCGGTCCTATACCTGATATGCGGGAAACAAAACGAGGACGGTATCGTACGATACCGTCCTCGTTTCATGAAATTCGGATTAGCCTTTAAACTCCACAAACAGCTCCCGCACGGCGTTGGGGTCCGTCGGCTTCTTCGCCGGAGCGGCCGCAGGCGCGGCGGGCTCGTCGTGGGGCCCGTCCCGCCAAGCCAGGAACTTGGGGGCCACCTGGGGGAACAGGGCCAGGGACAGCACATCCTCGTCGCTCTTGGCGATGCCCTTGAACTCCTCCCGGTACTTTTCCACCTCCGGCTGGAGCAGGTCCGCCGGGCGGCAGGTGATGACCTCCTCCGGCTTGATGCCCGCCAGGGCCCGGACTTCCTCGTTGACCTCGCCGGGAAGTTTGCCGTACTCGCCCTTCAAAAGGGCCTTGGATTCCTTGGGGAAGGTCTTGTACTTGCCCACCACCACGTTCATGACGGCCTGGGTGCCGACGATTTGGCTGGTGGGGGTGACCAGCGGGGGATAGCCGAAGTCCTTCCGGACCCGGGGGATCTCCGCCAGCACGTCGTAGTATTTCTCCTCCTTGTTGGCCTGCTTCAGCTGGGAGATCAGGTTGGACAGCATGCCGCCGGGCACCTGATAGAGGAGGGTGTTGGTGTCCACGTTCAGCACCTTCGGGTCCAGGCTGCCCTGCTCCTTGAGCTTCTGGGCCACCTTGCGGAAGTGGGCGGCGGCCTCGCTCATCTTGTTCAGGTCCAGCTTGGTGTCCCGGACGGTGCCCTGGAGCGTGGCCACCAGGGACTCGGTGGCGGGCTGAGCCGTGCCGTTGGCCAAGGGGCTCAGGGCCGTGTCCACGATGTCCACGCCGGCGTAGGCCGCCATGAGATACACCATGTCGCCGGTGCCGGTGGTGTTGTGGGTGTGCAGGTGAATGGGAATCTTGACGGTCTCCTTCAGCTTCTTCACCAGGGAGTAGGCGTCCATGGGCAGCAACAGGTTCGCCATGTCTTTGACGCAGATCACGTCCGCGCCCATCTGCTCCAGCTCCTGGGCCAGCTTGACGAAGTACTCCTCACTGTGGATGGGGGAGATGGTGTAGCTGAGGGTGGCCTCCACCATGCCGCCGTACTTCTTGGTGGACTTGATGGCCTGCTCCAGGTTCCGCACGTCGTTCAGGGCGTCGAAAATCCGGATGATGTCGATGCCGTTTTCAATGGACTTGCGGCAGAAGGCGTCCACCACGTCGTCGGCGTAGTGCTTGTAGCCTAAGATGTTCTGGCCCCGGAAGAGCATCTGGAGCTTCGTGTTGGGCAGAGCCTTGCGGAGCTTCCGCAGACGCTCCCAGGGGTCCTCGTTGAGGAAGCGCATGCAGGAGTCAAACGTCGCGCCGCCCCAGCACTCCAGGGACCAATAGCCGATGGAGTCCAGCACCTCGCAGGCGGGGAGCATATCCTCCACCCGCATGCGGGTGGCCGCCTGGGACTGGTGGGCGTCCCGGAGAATGGTGTCGGTGATATACAGGGGCTTCTTAGACAAAAATTCCATAGCCATTTACGCTACCTCCTATTAACCGAAGAGGGAGATCATGACGCCCGCCGCGATGGCGGAGCCGATGACGCCGGCCACGTTGGGGCCCATGGCGTGCATCAAGAGGAAGTTGCCGGGGTTGGCCTTCTGGCCCTCCACCTGGGAGACCCGGGCGGCCATGGGCACGGCGGACACGCCGGCGGAGCCGATGAGGGGATTGATCTTCTCCTTCAGGAAGAGGTTCATGATCTTGGCCAGGACCACGCCGCCGGCGGTGCCGAAGCCGAAGGCCACAATGCCCATGGCCATGATGGCGATGGTCTGGAGGCTGAGGAAGGTCCGGCCCGTGGCGGTGGCGCCCACGGACACGCCCAGGAAGATGGTGACGATGTTGATGAGCTCGTTCTGCACGGTCTTGCTCAGGCGTTCCACCGCGCCGCACTCACGGAAGAGGTTCCCCAGCATGAGGCAGGCGATCAGGGGAGCGGCGGAGGGCACCAGCAGGGCCACGAACACGGCCACCATGATGGGGAAGATGATCTTCTCGGTCTTGGAGACCTGGCGCAGGGGCTTCATGACGATTTTCCGCTCCGCCTCGGTGGTGAGGAGGCGCATGATGGGCGGCTGGATGACGGGCACCAGGGCCATGTAGCTGTACGCCGCCACGGCGATGGGGCCCAGCAGCTCCGGGGCCAGCTTCGTGGCGCCGTAGATGGCCGTGGGGCCGTCCGCGCCGCCGATGATGCCGATGGACCCGGCCTGGGCGGAGGAGAAGATGCCGGACATGCGGCAGCCCACGAAGGTCATGAAGATGCCCAGCTGGGCGGCCGCGCCCAGGAGCAGGCTCTTGGGGTTGGCGATCAGGGGACCGAAGTCCGTCATAGCGCCCACGCCCATGAAAATCAGACAGGGGTAGATGCCCAGCTTCACGCCCAGATACAGGATGTCGATGAGGCCCGCCGTGATGGACGCGCCCACCGGGGCGGTGGCCAGCACCGCGTCGGAGACGCCCACGGCGGCCAGCTCATTGATGAACTCCTGGGTCACCGGCGCGCCGCCGATGAGGTCCCAGTGAATGTGGCCTCCGGCGAAGAAGATCTCGTGGTACATGTCCGCGCCGGGGAGGTTTGTGATGAGCATGCCGAAGGCGATGGGCACCAGCAGCAGCGGCTCAAATTTCTTGACGATGCCCAGGTAGAGAAGAATACAGGCAATGCCGATCATCAACAGGCACTTCCAGTTGTCCCCCTGGGCAAACAGCGCGAATCCCGAGCTGTTTACAAAATCGAGAATAGCTTCCATTTGTGTCCCTCCAGCGCCTTACTGGATGACGCACAGCAGCGTGCCGGACTCCACCGCCGCGCCCTTGGCGGCGTGGATGGAGGCGACCTTGCCGTCGCAGGGGCACATGATCTCGTTCTCCATCTTCATGGCCTCCAGAATCATCAGCACGTCGCCCTTCTTCACGGAGGCGCCCTGGCTGACCTTCACGTCCAGGATGGTGCCGGGCATGGGGCTGGTGACCTGCTCGCCTCCGGCAGGAGCCGCGGCAGGCGCGGGAGCCGGAGCGGCGGCGGGGGCGGCGGCCGGCGCAGGGGCGGCGCCGGTCAGCTCCTCCAGCTCGATCTCATAGGCGGTGCCGTTGACGGTGACTCTGTACTTTTTCATGATGCTCTCTCCTTCTTGTTCCTTACAGTTTTTTCATGGATACGATGCGGATGCCCGTGATGCCGGTGCCCAGTTCCTCCGCGACGGCGGCGGCGACGGCGGCGGCAATCTCCTGACGGTTACCCTCGGCGGCGGCGGGGGCCGTCACGGCCGGGACGGGGGCAGCGGCGGCGGGGGCCGCGCGGCCGCCGACGATCTTGCCCATGATCATCGTCAGGACGATGAGGCAGATGAGCCCAAAGAACACGGTGCCCATGCCCATCAGGCAAACAAATAAACTTCCATATTCTGGCATATGTTCCCTCCTAAAAATGTGATGCAGGGCTATTGTATCAACTTCTGCCCAAAAAAACAATGACTTTGCGGAAATTTTATCAAGGCTTTTACATGGTTTTTTTAGAGAACTCGACGAACGGCCCAAAAGATGGTACAATTCCGCCGTGACCGAAAAACGCCTGGCGGTTTCGTGCCGCCGGAAAGGAGCTTGCCATGCAGTATCAAACTGTGGTCCCGGGGCGCTTCCTGAGCCGCCCGAACCGCTTCGTCGCCCAGGTAGAGACGGAGGGGGCCGTCCGGACCGTCCACGTAAAAAACACCGGCCGCTGCCGGGAGCTGCTGATCCCCGGAGCGGCCGTGTATCTTGAAAAAAGCGCGAACCCCAGCCGGAAGACGGCCTATGACCTTATCGCCGTCCGAAAGGGGGATCTGCTGGTGAACATGGACGCCCAGGCCCCCAACCGGGTCTTTGCCGAGTGGCTAACTCCCCGTCTCCCGGAGGGGGCGGTCCTGCGGCGGGAATACCGGTACGGGGACTCCCGGCTGGACTTCTGTGTAGAGAGCGCCCAGGGCCTCTTCCTGATCGAGGTCAAGGGCGTCACCCTGGAGGAGGGCGGCGCGGCCCGTTTCCCCGACGCCCCTACAGAACGGGGGGTGAGGCACATCCGAGAGCTGCAAGGGGCGGCGGAAGCCGGCTTGGGGGCGGCGCTGTTCTTCGTGGTGCAGATGGAAGGGATGAGGAGCGTGGCCCCCAACGACGAGACCCACCCCGCCTTCGGCGCGGCCCTGCGGGAGGCGGCGGCCCGCGGAGTGCGGGTGTGCGCGTACGACTGCACCGTCATGCCGGAGAGTCTGGAGATCCGGCGTGAGGTCCCTGTCTTGCTCTAAAGCAGACGGCTTACCGGCTTGGCCTCAAAGACCTGGGCATAGCGGCGTTTCAGCTCCTCCATGGCCCCGGCGGTCTCCGCGTTCGGGGCGAAGAGGCCGAAGACCGCCGGACCGGAGCCGGACATGGCGGCGGCCAGGGCCCCCTGGCGGAGAAGTACTTCCTTGATCCGCTCAATTTCCCGCCGTTCGTCCGGCTCCAGGACCGCCTCGAACACGTTGCCCACACAGTTTGCCGCACCCTCCAGGTCCCCTCGCTCCAAGGCGGCAAGCATTCCGTCCACGTCCGGGCGGAAACGTTCCTGGTCAAAACGAAGCCGGGCGAACATCGGCCCTGTAGGTAGATCAAAGTCCGGCTTGCAGATCACAAAACGGCAGTCCGGCAGGGGTCGCAGGTCCGTCAGAAGGTCCCCCCGCCCCTCCGCCAGGGCGGTGCCCCCCCGGATGCAGAAGGGTATGTCGCTGCCAATCTGCCCGCCTACGGCCTCCAGGTCCTCCGACGACTGTGCCGGGGCGTACTGCTGCCGCAGCAGCCGCAGCAGGGCCGCCACATCGGCGCTGCCGCCCCCCAGGCCCGCGTAGGCCGGGGTTTTCTTCTCCAGCGTCACCCGGAGGGACGGCTGCGGCCGCCCAAGGGCGGCGAAGAACGCCTCCGCCGCCCGCTGCTCCAGAGTTTTTCCGGAGGGGAGGATGATTCCCCGGGCCGAAAGGACAAAGCCCTCCCCGGCCTCCTCCAGGGCGACGGTATCGCAGAGGCTGACCGTCTGCATCACCATGCGCATGTCGTGATAGCCGTCCGGGCGGCGGCCCAGGACGTCCAGGGCCAGGTTGACCTTCGCCGGGGCCGCTTGCATCTTCCTCATGTGCGATTCTCCTTTCAAGACGGCCGCTTCCTGCCGGACTGTCGTTGTCGTGCGGCGAGCCCTGATTCCCGCCGGGGTCTAGAGCGCGCTAAAAACCCATCTCCGCCAGTTCCCGGACCAGGCGGATGTAAAATTCCCCCGGATTGAAGCCGGGGCGCTTCCGCCGCCGGCCCCCCACGCCGTCCTGGTGGGACACGCCCTCCAGGGTCCCCCGCCAATGCCCCCAGACGGCGGACTCTGGGGAGACCAGGCCGTCGGTGGGCGCGTCGGCCTTTGTCAGCCAGAGCTGGAAGCGGTCCATGGGATCCCAGCCGGGGCGGTCCAGCCGGGCGCCCCAGCTCTGATAGTAGACCAGGGGGCTGTCCGGGTTCTCCTCGTTAAAGCGGGTCATGGCCTCCGGGGTTAAGGCGGTCGCCGCCGCCCAGAAGTCCGGGTCCCGGTCCCCCCGGGCCCGCCAGAAGCCCTCCATTCCCCGGCCCGCGAAGCCGCAGACCCGCTCCCGTTTTAACCACTCCGCCGCCGCCCTGGAGCCCCGGTGGGGGGTGCAGATGGTGGTGAGGGAGGCGGTTTTTCCGGCGAAGCCCAGGGAGGAGATGAGATACCGGGCCTCCAGCCCGCCCTTGGAGTGGGCGATGAAGTTCAGCTTTTCGCCGCCTGTCTCTGTCAGGATGTCCTCCCCCCGGCGGAGGAGGGCCCGGGCGTTGCCGGGGACGCTGCCCCAGGCGTCCTGGCCGCTGAGGTAGACCGAGGCCCCATGAGAGCGGAGAATGTCCGCCACCCGGCCCCAGTAGGGGAAGATCCAGTCGTCCCGGCAGTTCAGTCCATGGATGAGCAAAAGGGGATAACGGGTCCGGCAGTCCGTCATGAGAGGGCCTCCTTTCCTGTGCCGCTGAGCGCCGCGCCGGGGCCTTTGCTATTCCCCGGCGTTCCGCTGTTCCGCGCCTGCGGTTTTCCATTCGTTTCCATGACCGCCGCCATAGCCGTGATGCCCGCCGCCCCAGCCGCCGGACGGCGGGGAATCACTGCCGCCAGAGGACAGGCAGTCAATCCTATCCCGGATTTCCCGCATGGTCATGCCCTGCACGGCTTCGGGCGTGATATCCGGGTCGAGACGCTGCAATTCCAAAAAGGCCCTGTATTTCCCGCAGGAAAGGCCCGCCTCATGGGCCGCGGCGGCCTCCTCCGGCAGGGCGGCGTGGCAATCGATGTTGTGCCGGCCCGCCGCGCACGTCTCCACACCGGAAAGGATGCTGGCGGACTGCCGCCCGTTCGAGCCGACAACCGTAATGGTCATGATCTCATCGCCGGACAGCAGCGCCGCTACGCCGTCATCGTTCAGGATCTGCTCGACGGCCTCCGCGTACGGTCTGTATTTGATGTCAAGCCGGCTGGAGAGCTCTTGCCCATCCTCGTTCAATCCGTTTACAAGAATCACCCGGTCAAACCGGTTGACGCTCAACTCTATGGAGGGGTTGATGTCAATGCTGATTTCCGCTGTGGGCGTGAAGTAAAGCCGCCGTCCCCCCAGCAGCGCCAGCAGCACACACGCACAGACTGCGGCGTAAGCATGATATCTGCGGGCCTTTGCGCCGGAGCGGGCACAGCCTCGAATCCGCTCCGCAAGAAACGCCCTGGTGCGGTCCTTTAACGCTTCCTCTGCCTGGATGGGGCCGAAGAGCTCTTTAAGCGCCTTATTCATAATCATACCCCCCTCCCAGTTTTTCCCTCAGCATCTGTTTGGATCGGGTCAGGAGCGTATAAACTGTATTGACGTTTTTTTCCAGGATCCGGCTGATCTCAGGAGCGGTATACTCCTCGAAGTAGTGGAGATACACAATGTCCCGGTATTTCTGCGGAAGGGAGAACACAGCCTCCCGGACGTCTCTGTAATCCGGGGGCGGCTCCGCCGGACGTTCCGTCAGCTCGTCCAGCGAGACCGTGCGGCGGAAAAAACTCTTCAGCAAATCCTTACAGGCGTTGATCGTAACGCGGATAAACCACGCCTTTTCATGTTCGTCGCTTTCAAAGGAAACGGAGCTAAGGACATATTTCAAAAACACGGTTTGAAATATGTCCTCGGTGTCGGCTTCATTTTTCAAATGTACCGCGCAGAGCCGCCGGACGGTATCGGAATACCGTTCAATGGCCCGAACTGCCTCCTGTTCGCTCCGCATACCCGCTCCTGCCGCTTGTTTACCGGCCCCGGCCTCCCCGGAATCCGCTTCCCCGGCCGCAGTGGCCGCCGCGTCCGCAGCCTCGTCCCTGGCCGGAACCAAAATTGTCGCAGACTCCATCGCCGTCCGTGTCCACAAAATTGCCGCCTACGGCTGTCCCGCACCGGTGAGACGCGCCGCAGTTGTCACAGACCCCGTCTCCGTCCGCGTCCACAAAGGCCGCTCCTTCCCCGGTCAGGCAGCTTCCATGCTCCGCGCCGCAGACATCGCAGAGACCATCGCCGTCCGCGTCGGCATAGACGCACCCGCGGCCGGCGTTGTCGCAGATCCCATCTCCGTCCGCGTCCATGAAATGGCGCCCGTGCCCCGGGCCCGCCGCAAATGCGGTGGTCGCGCATACGGACAAGACGATGGCCGTGGACAAAACTCCTAAAAGCGCTTTCTTCATAATGTTCCTCCGTTCCGTTTTGATAGCCGTTTCCGGCTTCACTACTAATACGATTGGCGAAACGAAATCCATTCAGAACATCCGGATGTTTTTTATCCGCGCTTCGCCATTCCGGGTCTCCGGCCGGAAGTCCATCCGCGGGCCCGCCGCCTTTTGAGACGCTCGGCGGCGCCCGGACTCATTATAGGCCGGCATGGCCTGCCCGTCAAGTTCCGGCTTCGGCCGGGGCTTGCGTTTGCGGCCCTTTTCCGTTATAAAGGATTGACATTTCCGCCAATGCCCGTTATCATAAGAGAATCTGCCCGGGGCGTGTTTTCCGCCTGTGGGTTTTGCAATGAAACATACAAGAGAGGAACGAGAATCTTATGAAACGGGAGCGTTTTCAGTCTCGCCTGGGCTTCCTTCTGGTAAGCGCGGGCTGCGCCATCGGCATCGGCAATGTGTGGAAATTTCCCTATGTCACCGGGGAGAACGGCGGCGGCGTGTTTGTGCTGTTTTACCTGCTCTTCCTGGCGATTATGGGCGTGCCGGTGCTGACCATGGAGCTGGCGGTGGGCCGGGCCAGCCGCAAAAGCGCCGTCCAGGGCTATCAGGCCCTCCAGCCGGCGGGAAGCAAGTGGCACATCCACGGCTGGTTCTGCGTGGCGGGCTGCTGCCTTTTGATGATGTACTACACCACCGTGTCCGGCTGGATGCTGGGCTACTTCTTTAAATTCGCCGGCGGGGCCTTCTCGGGCCTTGACGGCGAGGCGGTGGACAGCGTGTTTTTCTCCATGCTGGGAAATCCCCTGGAAATGACCGCCTGGATGGCCATGACGGTACTGGCAGGCTTCCTGGTGGTGAGCTTCGGCCTGCAGAAGGGCCTGGAGCGGATTACCAAGTGGATGATGCTGGGCCTGCTGTGCCTGATCGTGGTGCTGGCCGTCCACAGCCTGACCCTCCCCGGCGGGATGGAGGGCACGAAGTTCTACCTCCTGCCGGACTTTCACCGGGCGGCGGAGGTGGGGCTGGGCCATGTGGCCACCGCCGCCATGAACCAGGCGTTTTTCACCCTGAGCCTGGGCATCGCCGCCATGGAGATCTTCGGCAGCTATATGAGCCGGGACAACACCCTCACCAGCGAGGCGGTGCGCATCTGCGTGCTGGATACCTTCGTGGCCCTGATGGCGGGCCTCATCATCTTCCCGGCCTGCTTCGCCTTTGACGTGCAGCCGGACCAGGGCCCTACCCTGATCTTCATGATCCTGCCCAAGGTGTTCATGAACATGCACGGCGGCCGCCTTTGGGGCGCGCTGTTCTTCCTGTTCATGACCTTCGCCAGCTTCTCCACGGTCATCGCCGTCTTTGAGAACCTCCAGGCCAACGCCATTGATAACTTCGGCTGGACCCGGAAGAAGGCGGCGCTGATCAACTGCGTCTTCATTCTCAGCGCCAGCATGCCCTGCGTCCTGGGCTACAACCTTTGGAGCGGCCTGCATCTCATTGGCGGCCGGGACGTGCTGGACAGCGAGGACTTTATCGTCAGCAATCTGCTGCTGCCCCTGGGCTCCCTGGTGTACCTGCTGTTCTGCGTCAGCAAAAAGGGCTGGGGCTACGACCGCTACCTGGAGGAGGCCAATACCGGAGAGGGCATCAAGATGCCCCGGCGGCTGTGGCCCTACTTCCAGTTTGTGCTGCCGGTGCTGGTGCTGATCATTCTGATCCAAGGGCTGCTGTGAGCCTGCTTTCAAAAGAAAGAGGCGGCGGGAAATTTCCCGCCGCCTCTTCTCATGCCTTTTTTAAAAGGCCACTTTCATGCACAGCGCCACCAGACAAAGGATGATGGCGCAGGGCACGTACACATACCGCCCAATGTTGTACCACCAGGCCCCGGGAGCCTTCTCCGCTCCCTTGTCCACCTCGTCCATCAGATCCTCCCGGCGCATGATCCAGAACCAGCTCACCGCCCCCAGCGTGGCCCCGATGGGGATGATATAGATGGACACGATGTCCATCCAGGGGCCCCATTTAAAGATGGGCTCCATGTGGAGGCCGATGCCAAGGCACACCACGCACAGCAGAACCAGCATCGCCTTCCGGCTCAGCCTGGGGAACTTGTGGAGCAGGGACTCCCCCACCGCCTCGAACATGTTCTGGAGAGAGCTGACCCCGGCGAAGATCATGGCCACGTACAGAATCACTGCGAACAGCCGCCCCAGGGGGATGTCCTGCAAAATCCGGGGCAGGGTGACGAAGAGCAGGGAGGGCCCCGCCCCGATGTCCAGCCCGTAGGCGAAGCAGGCGGGAATCATCACCAGGGCGGCAACCAAGGCGGCGATGGTGTCGAAGAGGGCCGTCCGCTTCGCCAGCTTCGCCACGTCCTCCGCCGTGTCCAGATAGGCCCCGTAGACGATCATGCCGCTGCCGGTAATGGACAACGAGAAGAAGGCCTGTCCCATGGCCCAGATCCACACCATGGGGTCCAGCAGCTCCTCCCACCGGGGGGAGAACATGTAGCGGTAGCCCTCCGCCGCGCCGGGGAGAAAGGCCACCCGCACCGCCAGGACCAGGAAGATCAGAAAGAACAGGGGCATCATGACCTTGTTGCTCTTCTCAATGCTCTTGGCCCCCAGCAGCAGAGTCAGCAGGGTGCCCACCACCACAATGGCGTGGAAGGGGATGACGGAGTAGTCCGCCAGGGAGAAGCTCTCGAACCAGGCGGCGGTGTCCGCCGTCATCAGCTCCCCGGTGAGGGAGCTGGCAAAGGCCTTCAGCACGTAGGCGATGATGACCGCGTAGCCCAGGGCGATGCACATGGACCCCGCCAGGGGGAGCCAGCCCAAAAGGCCCCCGGCCTTCCCCAGCTCTTTTTTCCGGGTGCTCCAGGCCATTTCATAGGCCCCCAGGGTGCCTGTCCGGGCCCGGCGGCCCACGGCGTACTCCGCCGCCAGGCCCACGGTGCCGAAGAGGGCAATGAAGATCAGATAGGCGATGAGGAAGGCCCCGCCGCCGTAGCTGCCCATTTTTGCCGGGAAGCCCCACACGTTGGCCATGCCCACCGCGGACCCCACCGCCGAGAGGACAAAGCCCCACTGGCTGCTGAACTGGCGCTTCTTATGATCGTGACTCATGCCGTACCTCCCCGGGCGTTCCGCTCCTCCTGGACCAGGGCCTCCAGCAGCTCCACCGCCGTGACGATCATGTTGTCGCAGTGGGCGGTGACGCCCAGGCGCTGGGAGGCGGGGTTCTTGTCCGTCACGCCGGGCCGGGCCCGGAGGAGGTCCCCGCAGCGGGTGTGGCCGAAGACCTCGGAAAAGCGGCGGCGGAACTCCTTGGTGATCCGGTAGACATTCCGCTTGGCCTCCAGGTCTCCCTGCTTGTCGAAGGGGAAGCAGAGGCTCAAGATCAGCGCGCCGCCGCTGACGGCGCCGCAGACCTCCTCGTGGCTGCCGCCCATGCCGCCGCCGAAGCCGCCCAACAGGGGCAGGACCTCCTCCGCCGTCCGTCCGGCCAGGTCGGCGCAGGCCGCCGCCACGGACTGGGCGCAGTTCCAGCCCTCCTTGTGATATTGATATGCCAGTGCGCAGCGATCCATAAAACGGTCTCCTCTCTATCCGTTTTGGCCCATCGAGCCTGTTTTTCTAAGGGCATTATAACAAGCCCGGCTGGAAATAGCAACCAGCAAAATTTCGGGATTGGGTCCCGCTGCCCCGGGATAAAATAAAGCGGAACGGCAAAGCCGCTCCGCTTTTCAGCCAGGCTTACCGCTCCTCGGCGGTAAAGAACACGAAAAAGGTGTCCCCCTCGCTGTCATCGTCAAAGAGCTCCAGGTGGGAGATGGAGAAGTCCTTCTCATCTGCGGGCACGTCGAAGACCAGGGCGCCGGTGCGGGTCTCATTCACCGCCAGCTCGTATTCGGCGGGAAGCTGTTCCTCCGCCACGGTGTCCAGGTCGCCGCCGCCCTCGCCCTCGGTGATGGGCCAGGCGAACTCGTCGGTGTCGGAGCTGGCGGTCCACTGGCCCTGGAAGTCGTCGTCGTACATGGGAAGGCTCTCGCTGAAGGTGTTTTGAATGGTCATTTCCACCACCAGCACCTTCATGCCCTCCGGGGCGGTGTGGCCGTGGTAGTCGGCGGTGGTGTAGGCGCTGTTTACGGTGAAGTTCATGAAGTAGGAATGTACCAGATCGCCGATGCGGGCCTCAGCATAGCCGTTTTCGGCGTAAATATCATTGCTTTTGCCGGATGCACTGGAGCCGCAGGCGGCCAGAGCCAGGAGCAGCGCCAGCGCCATGGCCAGGGAAAACAGTCGTTTCATCGCAGAATATCCTCCATTCTATATCCTCGGGGCGTTGCTGCTTTGGCGGCGGAATTCCGCAAGGTTCGCATAGAACCTCAGACGCCTCGCGGCCTGGAGAAAATCATACTACGGACGGCCGTTCAAGTCAATATCCGTAACGTGGAAATTGCCCGCCGCATAAGCTGGAGGGAGACAAATTGGGAGGGACGCGGATGGGAAAGACGGTGTATATCTGGGGGAGTCCCCGGCGCTTTGCCAACTACCGGCACTGGGTGGAGTCCGCGGGGGGGCGGGCGGTGTTCGGAGAGGATGCCGGGGGGCAGGGACTGCGCTGGGACGCGCTGCTGCTCCCCGGCGGCGGGGACCTGGAGCCCTGGCGCTACGGGCAGGAGAACACGGCTTCCCGGGGGCTGGAGCCGGAGAGAGACGAGGCGGAATTCCGGCTGCTCCAGGACTTCATGGCCGCCGGAAAGCCGGTGCTGGGGGTCTGCCGGGGACTCCAGACGATCAACGTCTTCTTCGGCGGGACCCTGCTTCAGGACATCCCGGGCCACGGGGCCGTGGAGGGGACGGACCGGCTTCACGCCGTGAGGACCACCCCCTCGCCCCTGGGCCGCCTCTTCGGGGAGGAGCTGACGGTAAACAGCGCTCACCACCAGGCGGCGGACCGGCTGGGAAACGGCCTCCGGGCCGTCCAGTGGGCGGGGGACGGCGTGGTAGAGGCTCTGTGCCATGAGCGGCTGCCGGTGTGGGCGGTCCAGTGGCACCCGGAGCGCCTGGGGGACCGCGCCCCGGGACGGAGGCTGATGGGGGCCTTTTTGGAATGGAGGCGGTGAGAAAAAATTTCCGAAATTCGCGGGAAAACCGCCCAAGAACGCTTGACAGTCGAAGGCTTTCATGGTATGATATCCAAGCTGACAATTTCCAGGGAAGGCCGAACCCTTGCGGCCAGGACTTACGCAGGTGTAGCACAATGGTCAGGGCACCAGCCTTCCAAGCTGGGGATGCGAGTTCGATTCTCGTCACCTGCTCCATCCAAATTTGCGCCAGTAGCTCAGCCGGATAGAGCAACTGCCTTCTAAGCAGTAGGCCAGGGGTTCGAGTCCCTTCTGGCGTGCCAAGCTCTTCCCAGGGCGTTCGTCCAGCGGCTTCCAGACAGTTGATATGTGGTGGGTGTAGCTCAGTTGGTTAGAGCACCGGATTGTGGTTCCGGGTGTCGTGGGTTCGAGTCCCATCTCCCACCCCACAGGAGCAGGGGATCGGGGCTTTTCCCCGGTCCCCGCGCTTATTTCCGGCACGGGGACGTAGCCAAGCGGTAAGGCAAGGGACTTTGACTCCCTCATGCGCTGGTTCGAGTCCAGCCGTCCCTGCCAAGTCGTCGGGGCGAAATCCGCTCCACTCCGTCCCCACCGCCAGCCTCCGGCTTCTGGCGAGGACTGCGTTCCGCTCCTTTGCCCCTCCTCTCCCCACCGCAAACGCTGCGCTGGTTTGCGGCGGGGGCCCCGAAGGGCGGGAGTTGGAACGGAGGCAGCGCAGCGAAGCCGTGCATAGCGTTTCCCCGCGTACCCCCCACAAAATCCGCAGATTTTGTGGGGAGAGGAAGAACAAACGGAACGGAGTGAAGCCTGCCCGCAGGGCGGGATTCATGGAGTGCAGTTTGTTCCGACGATGATGATCCAGTAGCTCAGTCGGCAGAGCAACTGCCTTTTAAGCAGTGGGTCCGGGGTTCGAATCCCCGCTGGGTCACCAAAAAGAGAGAGACAGGCTTTGGCCTGTCTCTCTCTTTTTGGTGACCGTCTTTTGCCTTTGGCAAAAGACGCCGATGCGGCGGGTGATTGGACATGCAGGAAAACCCGCCGTGGTTTTTCCCGCATACACCCTTTTCCTCGCGATTATAGGGGATGCGGCTTTTTACAGATCTTGGAACAGCTCCCGGTTGGGATTCAGGTAGCCCAGGTCGTCCGGCCTGCCGGTGAGCTCCCGGAGGTTCCTTACCGCCGTGCGCTTCTTGCCGAGAGACGCCTTTTTCAGCTTCTCCAGGCCGCCCTCCATGGCGTCTTTGAACTCCAGCACGCCCTTTTCACGGGCCAGGTCCAGAAGCTGCTGGCCCTTCTCCGACCGGACGATGATCTGGTTCCAGCCTTTGTCTACATCCCAGCCGTCGGCGCTTCGGGCCCCGCCGATGGAGAGGTCCGCGAACTCCGCCGTCATGTCGGCGCAGTACCGGCAGCCGGAGCGGACCAGAGGCGTTACCTCGTCCAGGTTTACAGAGACGGTTTCTCCGTCCTCCCGGAGCTCCAGGGAGTGGTACTTGCTGGGGGGGATGTCCATATGGGAGACCTTCGCCGGGTCGGCGTGCTTCGCCGCCAGGGCGTTCAGACCGTCCCAGTCCAGGCCCCAGCCGCAGAAGAGGCCGAACACCATGCCGATGTTCCCGGCGTGGTTGTCGTTCTCCGGCAGGGGATTCGCCTTCATTTTATAGACCGCCAGGGTCTTGCAGGGCGTGCCCGCCACGCCGATGCTGTGGTATTTGTTTTCCTTCAGCGCCTGATTCAGCACCGCCAGGGTGGGCGGCACCTGGAAGCTGGAGCCGGAGCAGGCCCGGACCTCCTCCGGCGTCGTGGCCAGAACGCCCTCGGGGTTCAGGCCGCCCCGGGAGCGGGTGAGGACCGCCGCGTCCAGGAAGCCCTCCTTCAGGGCCAGCTCCACCAGGGCGGTCATGCTGCCGCCGTGCTGGGCCTTGGCCCGGATGGACTCGTCGGCGGCCCGCGTCAGGTACAGCCCCCGGAAGGGGCCGATCTCCGGGAGGATGGTGTCCTCGGGGAAGAACTGCTTTCTAAGCGCGTCCAGGTCTGTGGGCATCCGGGGGCAGAAGCGCTGGCAGCGGCCGTCCGTCCGCTCGCAGTCGAAGAAGCAGACGGTCCGCCCATCCACGCTGCCCCAGTAGGGGCACAGCCCCTGGCAGGCCCCGCAGCCGGTGCAAAGGCCGGGGCGGAGGACTTGAGTGTCCAGTGCAATTGTACTTAACATGGTTCCACTCCTCCTTTACACCAGCACCTGGGAGAAGCCGAAGAGGTCCAGCGCGATCTCTTCCGCGTCCTCCGGCACGTAGTCCATGAGACGGTGCTTCATGCCGCACAGGTGCTCCTGATAGAGGCAGCGCCAGCCGGGCTTCTGCCGCTCCACGAAGTCATGCTGGTAGAGCAGCGGCGTCAGGGCGGAAAACGGGGTGTCCCGGGGCAGGTCCAGGGTCAGAGGAACCTTGCCCTGAGGGTGGCGGAATACGACGCGAATGGTCTTCATCACACCGCGCCCCCTTTCTTAGCGGCCTCCCGGCCCATGGCGAAGGCCCGCCGGTTCAGCTCCAGCACCTTGCCCTGGAAGCGCTGGGCCAGGATTTTCTCCAGGTCCTCGCCGTTCAGCGGCGCGGCGGACAGGGTGCTGAACGCCCCCAGCAGGGCGATGTTGGCGGCCCGGGAGTCCCCGGCCTCCATGGCGATATCCGCCGCCGGAATGGCCAGGGCCATGGTGGAAAGGTCCGCAATCTCCACCTGGAGCTCCTCCAGGGGCGGGTAGGTCTGGACGCCCTGGAGGACGCCCAGGGGATAGACGGGCCGGGGGTCGTAGACGGTGACCGTGTCCGCCCCGGCATACTTCCGGGCGATGCGGAGGGTCTCCAGAGGCTCGAAGCCGATGATGATATGGGCCTCTCCGGCGGGAATCAGAACGCTGGGGTCCCAGGTTTCAGAGACCCGGACGTGGCTCATGACGGAGCCGCCCCGCTGGCTGGCGCCGTAGGTCTCTCCCACGGCCACCCGGCAGCCCCGGTCGCACATGGCGGTGCCCAGGGTCTCGGCGGCCAGCACGTTGCCCTGCCCGCCGATGCCGCAGACTACGATGTTCAGGGGATCGTATTTCAGCTTCACGCCTCCTCACCTCCTTCCACCTTAATGGCCCCGGAGGGGCACAGCTTGGCGCACACGCCGCAGCCCACGCAGGTGACGGGGTCGATGAGCGCCTTGTTCTTCTTGAAGTCCCAGGTGTTTCCGGGGCAGCCCCAGACCCGGGAGCAGTACTTGTCGCAGCCGCAGCCGTCCCCGATGCACACGTCCTGGTCCACGTAGACCCGGACGGGCTTCTTGCTGCGCTCCTTGGTCATCAGCGTGGCGCAGGGCTGACGCATGATGAGGACGTTCATCCCCGGCTGGTCCAGCATCCAGCGGAGGGTTTTCTCCGCCTCCACCACGTCGAAGGGGTCCGCCACTTCTACTTTACAGCCCACGGCGTCCAGGATCTTGGGGATATCCATGGGCTTCACGTGGTCCCCCATGGCGGTGAGGCCCGTGCCCGGATGGGGCTGGAAGCCCGTCATGGCCGTGGCGGAGTTGTCCAGAACGATGAGGAGCATGTTGGCGTTATGATAGGTGGCGTTCACCAATCCGGGAAGAATGGTGTGGAAGAAGGTGGAGTCGCCGCACATGGTGACCACCTTCTGGTCCAGGCCGTAGTTGGTCAGCTGGCCCAGGCCCTCGGCCACGTTCACGCCGGAGCCCATGCAGTTGCAGGTCTGCCAGGCGTACTGCCCGGCAGACTGGCCCGCCATGAAGTAGCAGCCGATGTCGCCCACGACGACGCCGGGGTGCTTCTCCTGGCGCATGGCCCGCTTGAGGAGGTAGAACGTCGCCCGGTGGGGGCAGCCCGCGCAGAAGCTCATCTCCCGGACGGGGAGCTCCAGCTCGCCGGTGGGCTTCTTCTCCGGCAGGGCCGCGCCGGTGAGCGCGCAAATGGCGGACGTGACCACGTCCGGGTCCAGCTCCCCAACGGCAGGCAGGGCGTTGTCCCGGCCCAGGAACTTGACCCGCAGGCCCTCCCGGCCCGCCAGGGCCTGGACGGCCCGCTCCAGGAAGGGGTCCACCTCCTCCAGGATCAGGACCTCCTCCGCGGAGCGGAGGCGTTTGAGTATGTAGCTCTCCGGCAAGGGCCAGAGGGTGCCCAGGGAGAGAAAGCCGGTCTCTTTGTCCACGCCCAGGCGGCGGAGGGCCTCCTGGCCGTAGAGCCGGCCGGTGCCCCCGGCGATGATGAGCTTCTTGGGGGCCTCGGGGCCCTCATAGTGGTTGCAGGGGCTGGTCTCAAAGCACTCGCGGAGGGACTCCAGCTTTTGGAGAGCGGGGCCGTGCATGTAGGAGACGCAGACCATCCGGTCCCACTCCCTCACCCGCTCTAGGGCCCGGGGCTTCTCCGGCAGGGGGCCCAGGGTCACGTTGCCCCGGCCGTGGCAGACCCGGGTGGTCACCCGGATCAGCACCAGCTGTCCCACCTTTTCGCTGAGCTCGAAGGCGTAGGGGATCATGTCCTTGGCCTCCTGCATGGTGGTGGGCTCCAGCAGGGGGATGCCCGCCGACATGGCCTGCCAGCGGGAGTCGAACTCATTGGTGGAGGAGTGGGCGCTGGGGTCGTCGCTGGAGACGATCACAAGGCCCCCCTTCACGCCGGCCTGGGCGGCGCAGTGGAGCGCGTCCGCCGTGCACAAAAGGCCGTTCTGCTTCACCACGCACAGGGCCCGGCCATTGGCCAGGGACGCGCCGGTGCAGGCCTGCAGGGCGCAGACCTCGTTGGTGGACCACTCCGCGTAAAAGCCCCGCTCCCGGGCAATCTTGCCCAGCATTCCCAGCACCTGGGAGGAGGGAGAGCCGGGATAGGAGGCGGCGAAGTTGATTCCGGCCTCCACCGCGCCCCGCACAATGGCCTCGTTGCCCTGCATCAGGCATACCTGGCCGGGGGCGTTGGCCGTCATTGTCCATTCCATGCTGCTTGTGTCACCCTCTCTTAAAGAATCGTTTGGTAGGTTCGCACTCGTTTACTACGGCGTTTATTGTAGCACTTTAAATGGAGCAATGCAAGGGGCGGGGAAAGAAAAAAGGCAGGCCCAGGCCGGGCTTGCCTTTATTTGAGGGCTATGGTATAATATCGCTGGGTGTCAAACGGCAGGCGGTGGGTCACTCCCTTTTGGAAGGGGGTGGAGCTGTATGCGAATCACGTTACATATCGGGCGGTTTACCGTTACGATCATTGTGAAGAGCAGAAACCGCCACCCCGCACGGTGACGGTTTCTCAGTTAAGATAAACCTCTAACCGGGCCGACCGCCTGCCGACGGCACCCTCTTGTATCCATTATAGGCCCCACCGCCCCTCTTGTCAAGCCCCGGCTTTGCCGGGGCTTGCGGTATTTCAGGAGTACCTTTTATCCAGAATCCCGATGATGTCGGCGATGGCCCCCTCCCGAACGTCGCAGACCACCGTTGCCCCGGAGGCCAGGACGGCGGGGGAGGCGTTGGCGGGGGCGAAGCCTTCGGCGGCGGCCTGGAGCATGGAGAGGTCATTGGCCTCGTCCCCGGCGCAGTAGACGTGCTCCATGGAGATTCCCAGACGGGCGGCCAGGCGGCGGACCATGCCGCCCTTGCTGGCCCCCTTAATGGTCATTTCCAGCAGATGAGAGACGGAGAAGATCAGCTCGTAGTCCTCCGCCCAGCCCTGTTCGGTGAGGAAGGCCAGGACCTGCTCCAGAGTCCCGTGGTCCGCCTCGAAGAGGAGCTTCCCCAGGGGCAGGGGTACCTCCGGCAGGGAGGGAGCCTCCGTCAGTTCTACGTGGGTCATGTGCTCGTGCTGGCGGGAGATCTCATTGGGCCGGACCACGTGAATCACGTTGTCGATGTGGTACGCCTCCACCGCCACGCCGGGAAAGCGGTCCAGCACCGCCTGGCCCCGGTCCCGGGCGGCGGCGTCCAGCATGGCGGCCTCCAGGTATTCGCCCTTCTCAAAGTCGTAGATGGCCGCGCCGTTGCACACCACGCCGGGGGCGTTCATGGGCACATCCCCCGCGTGGCGGAGGAAGGCCGGAAGGGCCCGGCCCGTGGCGATGGCGAAGCGGCCCCCCTGGGCGCAGAAATACTCCAGGGCCTCCCGGTTCCGCTCCGGCAGGGGTGGCACCGGCGCGCCGGTGCGGAGGGACTCCTCCGTGTAGAGAAGCGTGTTGTCAAAGTCGCTGGCCAGCAGCACGCCGTCAAATTTTCCCATAAAAGCAGCTCCTTCTTAATAACGTCCCGTCCAGTCCGCCATGAGCAGCACCGGCAGGGTCCACAGCAGCAGGAAGACCTCCAGCGCCAGGGGGTGCAGCAGCTCGTAGGCCCCCAGGCTGGTGAGGTAGAAGGTCAGCAGGGTCCCCGCCCAGCTTCCCAGCAGGGAGATGGCCGCCGCCCGGCGGACGGCCTTGCAGAGCCGGAGGCTCCCCGCCACCGTCTCCGCGTAGGGCAGCAGCCCCTCCCGGAACAGCAGAGCCCGGGGTAGGTCCCGGTCCTTCTCCGCCTCGCTGAGGGCGATCCGCTCCGAGAGGCCGGGGTATTCCATATGCACGCCCCGGTTGAACTTCCGCTTGATGAGGGAGGGGGTGATGTTGGGGTCCCGGGAGGCCAGAATGGGCTGGATACGGCTGCGCTGCATCATCTTCATGGCGAAGTCCACGTTCTCGGAGGGATTGTACTTCACGGCGAAGGCCGCCGTCAGCTCCTTGTCCACCGCCAGGAACACGCCGGTGCGCAGGTTTACGTCCGCCGGCAGCCGCACGTTCATCTTCCGCATGAAGGAGGCGCCGCCCATCAGCACGGACTCGCCCTTGATGGTCCCGGACCAGCCGCCCTCCTCATAGAAACTGAAATCGTCCACCTTCTCATAGCGGCCCCCCTCGCTGCGGACCAGGTTGTTGAAGAGCCGCTCCAGCCCGGACCCGGCGGCCCGGGCCATGGAGGCCGCCAGGGAGACGGCCTGCTCCTGGGTCTCGGCGTAGAGCTTCCGCCCGTTGAGCTGGACGGTGCCCGGGGGAAAGAGGTCCCCGTCGGTGACGATCATCCGCCGCTGGGCGCTGATCTTCTGGGCCCCGGACCAGCCCGCCACGGCGCAGCCGGTCCGCTGCAGGTGCTCCGACAGCTTGGACCAGGGCAGGGCCCAGCACAGGGGCAGGGAGAAGGTGGCCGCCGCTGGAAGGATGGCGGAGAGGTTCAGCAGGAAGTCGCCGCTTCGCTCCTGCCCCGCGGAGCTTAAGGCCGCGAAGACCAGGGCCGCCGCCAGGAAGGCGGGCAGCAGCGCCGTCTGCCAGAGGGCGGCGACGTCGCTGCGGGCGGCGGTGGTGAAGAAGCCGGGGACGGAGCCCCGCTGCTTGCAGGCCCCCTGGGGGGTGTTGGTGACGAGATAGGGCGGGTCCTCGTCCAGGGACGCGGCCCGGAGCATGTCGTAGTTCCCCTTGCTCTCCCGGCGGACGCCCCACTGGGCGAAGACCAGGGCCAGACAGCTGACGGAGGCGTAGGGCATGACCTCGCCGGGCTCTCCGCCCAGAAGCCGGGCGGCACAGTCCGCGGCGGAGACCAGAACGGAGAGGGACACCAGCAGTTCCGCCACGCAGCGGCGGCGCAGCAGCATGCCGAAGCCCTTGAGGAACACATGGCGGCACAGCAGCGCCGTCAGTCCCAGGCAGGCAAGCAAAACCACGCACTGGACCTCCCGGTCCCCGGACCAGTAGGGCACCTTCACCTGATACCGCTCCAGAAGCAGGAACAGCGTGGGGGGCAGGGCCGTAAACAGAGGCAGGACCACCGTGTGTTTCCGGCGGATGTAGAGCTGCCGGGCGTCGTGGGCCGCCTCCCAGAGGGTGGGTTCCGGGCCGATGGGCTCCGGGTCGGATTCCGGCTCGGGTTCCGGCGGCGGGGGGAGGGACTCCGTCTCCTCCAGGGGCTTCCGGGAGAACAGGCCCCGTTTCGGGGGCAGGATGGGCTCCCTGGCCTCCTCCATCACCGCGTCCACGGTGCTGCCCACCACGTCCTCCAGAGAGATGGGGCGGGGATGGGGGATGTTCAGCCGGGCCACGCCCGCCTCCGCCGCCCGCTCGGCCTCCTGAAGGGGGTCCGGAGTAGGAGGGGGTTCTTGGGCTGGAGCCGGAGGCGGCGAGGCTTCCGGGGCCGGCGGCGCTTCCTCCTCCGGCGGGGGCTCGGGAACGGGCGGCGCTTCCGGCTCCTGGGTTGGAGCGGGCTCCGCCGAGGCGGCGGGCGGCTCTTGCTCCGCGGGGGCTTCGGCCTCCCGAAGCAGGTGATGCTCCAGGCTGCCGCCGTACTCCGCCAGGATTTCCTCCAGAGAATAGTCCTCCTCCGGGGCGTTGATGTTGTTGTCCTTCGGGGTCATGGGGGTTCCCTCCTTAGGAAAGGGGTAGATCAAAGAGGCGCCCTGGCTGCCGTCAGGCGTTCCTCAATTCCGGATAGCGGGTAATGGGGGATTGTTTCGCTTGATGTTCTCCGATGGCCTTCTCCATCCAGATCATGTTGTACCAGCGGCCGAATTTATACCCGCATCTGTGAAACTCGCCCACCTTCACATAGCCCAGATGCGCGTGAAAATTGGCGCTGTTTGCCGTCAGGTACTCGTCCTCACGCTCCGGATAGCCGATGCACGCGTACAGGTTGAGAATCCCCATATCGCGCAGGGCTGTTTCCAGCGCCTCATAGATGATCCGGCCCATTCCGCATTTCCGGGCGTTACGGTCAAGGTAAATGGTGGTTTCGCAGGACCAGTCATAGGCGGCCCTGCCCACAAAGGCGCCCGCGTAAGCGTAGCCCTCGATCCGGCCGTCCTGCAAAACGACCAGATACGGGTACGCCCGCATGGTGTTTTCCATCCGCCCCCTGAACTCGTCAAGGGTGGGCGTTTCGTATTCAAACGTAATCGCGGTGTTTTTTACATAGTAATCGTAGATTTCCAGGATACGCCCGGCGTCTTCCACCGTGGCATCGCGAACCGTCACCATCAAAATTCCCTCCGCGGTACAAAGTTAAAGAATGGACGCCGTGAATGTTCAGGAGAGCGACCGCTGCCGCACGGCCTCATAGAGCAGAATCGCGGCGGCGGCGGAGGCGTTCAGGGAGTTAAGCTTCCCCCGCATGGGGATGCTGACGAGGAAGTCGCAGCGCTCGGCAACCAACCGGCCCATGCCGCTGCCCTCGCTGCCGATGACGATGGCGGCGGGGCCCTTGAGGTCCGCGTCGTAGAGGGCCGTGGTCCCGTCCGCCGCCGTGCCGAAGACCCAGACGCCCTGCTTTTTCAAATCGTCCAGCAGGGCCGGGAGGTTGGGCACCCGGGCAACAGGCACGTGGGCCACGGCCCCGGCCGAGGTCTTGGCCACCACCGCCGTCAGCCCGGCGCTGCGGCGCTTGGGGATGACGACGCCGTGGGCCCCGGCGCACTCCGCCGTGCGGATGACGGCCCCCAGATTGTGGGGGTCCGAGAGCTCGTCGCAAATGACCAGCAGGGGAGGCTCCCCCTTGTCCGCCGCCGAGCGGAGGATATCCTCCACCGTGGCGTACTCCCGGACGGCGCTGAGGGCAATGACGCCCTGGTGGGCGTGGGTGCGGCTCATGGCATCCAGCTTCCGCTTATCCGCCTCCACCACCACCGCCCCGGCGGCCCGGGCCCTGGAGGCGATATGGCCCAGGGTCTTGTCCGTCTCGCCCTTTTGCAGGTAGATTTTATCAATGGCCGTCCCGGCCCGCAGGGCCTCGATGACGGCGTTCCGGCCCTCGATGATCCCGTCGGCCTCGGGGGCGGGGGTTCTGCGGTCGTCCATAGGGGATTCCTTCCCGGCCGGGGGACCCGGCCTGAAAAATTTGTCGATACCGTCTTCAGTATACCATAACCCGGGAGGATAATAAAGCGGGAATTTACAGAAACTTCATGAAACCTCCTTGTGAGTTTCCAGGTTCTGTGATATACTGCGATAGTATTTCGCCGGGTTTCACGCTTTTGCAGATACCGTGCGCTTTTCCTTGAAAGGAGCAATTGCATACATGGACCAAAACAACAACAAAAAGAAGCCGGACCAGAACAAAAACAGCAACTGGCGGGGCTTTATCCACCTGATCTGCTGGGCCGTGCTGCTGGCGGTGCTGGTGAGCTACGCCACCACCTACATGACCAGCATGGGCCACCAGGCCAGCTCTGTGGAGCTGGAGTACAGCGAGTTCCTGGACATGCTGGACTTCGGCAAGGTCGCCGGAGTGGACTTTGACAACAGCGAGTCCATTATCATTATTACCCCCGTGGACGGCTACGTCTACACCAACAGCGAGGGGATGGAATACACCAAATCCACCCTGGAGGACGGCTCCGCCGTTTACACCCACAAGGACGCAGAGGGCCGGGAGCTGAAGCTGTCCCTGGAGTTTTTCACCGTCCAGCTCCAGTCTTACGACGCCCTTGTGGAGCACATTCAGGAGTTGAACCGGCAGTCTGGAAACTATGCCGAGGGCGAGGGCATCCGCATCAACCAGGACTACCAGCCCCCCATGAGCCCCATTCTGCTGTTCCTGGTGAACCTGGCCCCCTTCTTCATCATCATCCTGGTGATGAGCCTGGTGATGAACTGGATGGCCAAAAAGGGCATGGGCGGCATCGGCGGCATCGGCGGCGTGGGCAAGTCCAACGCCAAGGTCTATATGGAAAAGCAGACCGGCGTCACCTTCCGGGATGTGGCGGGCCAGGACGAGGCCAAGGAGTCCCTGACGGAGATCATCGATTTCCTCCACAACCCCGGCAAGTACACGGAGATCGGCGCGAAGCTGCCCAAGGGCGCCCTGCTGGTGGGCCCTCCGGGCACCGGCAAGACGCTGCTTGCCAAGGCCGTGGCGGGGGAGGCCAACGTGCCCTTCTTCTCCATCAGCGGCTCCGACTTTGTGGAGATGTTCGTGGGCGTGGGCGCGTCCCGGGTCCGGGACCTCTTTAAGGAGGCGTCCAAGGTCGCCCCCTGCATCGTCTTCATCGACGAGATCGACACCATCGGCAAATCCCGGGACAACCGCATGGGCGGCAACGACGAGCGGGAGCAGACGCTGAACCAGCTCCTGGCGGAGATGGACGGCTTCGACCCCACCAAGGGCGTCATCCTTCTGGCGGCCACCAACCGCCCGGAGGTGCTGGACCAGGCCCTCCTCCGTCCCGGCCGGTTCGACCGGCGCATCACCATCGACCGGCCCAACCTGGCGGGGCGCATCGCGACGCTGGAGGTCCACACCCGGAACATCAAGCTGGGGGAGGACGTGAACCTCAAAAAGGTCGCCCTGGCCACGGCCGGGTGCGTGGGCGCGGACCTGGCCAACCTCGTCAACGAGGCGGCCCTCCGGGCCGTGCGGAAGGGCCGGAAGCTGGTGAGCCAGGAGGACATGCTGGCCGCCTTCGAGCTGGTCATCGCCGGCACGGAGAAGAAGGGCAGCGTCCTCACGGAGTTCGAGAAGAAGCTGGTGGCCTATCACGAAGTGGGCCACGCCATGGTTGCCTATAAGCAGAAGAACACCGAGCCGGTGCAGAAGATCACCATCGTCCCCCACACCCAGGGCTCCCTGGGCTACACTCTGCTGATGCCCGAGGAGGACAAGACGGAGCTTCGGACGAAGGAAGAGCTGATGGCGAAGATCACCGTTTCCATGGGCGGCCGGGCCGCCGAGGAGGTGGTGATGGACACCATGACCAACGGCGCGTCCCAGGACATCCAGGACGCGACCAACGTGGCGCGGAACATGGTGGCCATGTTCGGCATGAGCGAGGAGTTCGGCATGATGGCCCTGGCCTCCCGGCGGAACCAGTACCTGGACGGGGGCTACGGCATGGACTGCGCCCAGGACACCGCCGCCCGGATGGACAAGGCGGTGAAGGTCCTGCTGGACGAGGCGTACAAGACCGCCGTGGAGGTCATCCGGGAGAACCGGGAGGACATGGACAAGGTGGTGGCCTACCTCCTGGAGAAGGAGACCATCACCGGCGCGGAGATGGTGGCCATCATCGAGGGCCGGGACCCGGCCCTGGTGGAGAACCCCTACGCCTCCACCCGCCCGGCGGAAATCGAGCCGGCGGCGAAGAAGGTCCACATGATCTCCGAGAAGATTCTGGCCCCCGGGGAGGCGGAGGCCGCCTTGCAGCCGGAGGAGGCCCCCGGGGCGGAGGCCGCGGAGCCGTCCCCGGAAGCGGAACCGGATGGAGAGGAGAAACGGAATGATTCGTAAAGCCACGACCGCTGACCTGCCCGGGATCGGGGCCATCTACGAGGCCATCTTCGACAAGGAGGACCAGGGCCCCGTCTATACCAACTGGCTCCGGGGAACCTATCCCACCGTGGACAGCGCCCGCCAGGTGCTGGAGGCCGGGACCCTCTACGTGGGGGAGGAGGACGGCGCCCTCTGGGGCGTGGTGAACCTCAACGGGATTCAGCTTCCCGAGTACGACAACATCCCCTGGTCCATCCCGGCGGAGCGGGAGGAGGTGGGGGTGATTCACACCCTCTGCATCCACCCCGGCCGGTCCGGGAAGGGGTACGCCAAGCAGATGGCGGCCTTCTGCGAGGAGACCGCCCGGGCCCAAGGCAAGACCGTCATCCGCCTGGACACCTGGGAGGGAAACATCCCCGCCAATCATCTATATCCCTCCATCGGCTACCGCTTCGCCGGGAGCACGGAGTTTTTCTTCCAGGGTTACATCCACGAGATCCTGAACTGCTACGAGAAAAAGCTGTAAATCCGACGTCCTCCGGTTCTTGACAACCGGGGGGCGTTTTTTTACAATGGGAGGGTACACTACTCATCATGGAGGTTTTCGTTATGAGACGTTCCGCGGGCATTCTCCTGCCCATCTTCTCCCTTCCCTCCGAGTACGGGATCGGGTCCCTGGGGGCGGAGGCCCGGGCCTTCGCCAACTTCCTCCAGGACGCGGGCCAGTCCTGGTGGCAGATTCTCCCTGTGGGCCCCGCCGGGGCCGGAGACTCCCCCTACGCCAGCGAGTCCACCTTCGCCGGAAATCCCCTGTTCATCGACCTGGACCTCTTGGCGAGGGACGGCCTTCTGACGGAGGGGGAGCTGGCCTCCGCCAGGGTCCCCAACCGGGACAAGATCGACTACGCCGCCCTGAAAAAGAGCCGGGAGCCCCTGCTGCGGACGGCCTTCTCCCGGGTCAGCGGCGAGACGGCGGAGGCCGCCCGTGCCTTTGCCGAGGCACACCCCTGGGTACGGGAGTACGCCCTGTACCGGGCCGCCAAGCGGCATTTCGGGAACCTCCCCTGGTTCCAGTGGCCCGACGAGGGCCTCCGCCGCCACGAGGCGGAGGCCGTGGAGCGCTGGCGGGTGGAGCTGGCGGAGGAGACGGCCTTCCAAATCTGCGTCCAGCACTGGTTCTTCACCCAGTGGGCGGCGCTGAAAACCTACGTCAACGATCTGGGCCTGGGCCTCATCGGGGACCTGCCCATCTACGTCTCCTTGGACTCCGCCGACGTGTGGAGCGAGCGGACGGAGTTCCTTCTGGACGAGGAGGGAAAGCCCACCAAGGTGGCGGGGGTCCCGCCGGACTACTTCTCCGAGGACGGCCAGCTCTGGGGAAATCCCCTCTACAACTGGGCCGCCATGAAGCGGAACGGCTTCGGCTGGTGGATTCGGAGAGTGGAGGGAGCCGGCAAGCTCTTCGACGTCATCCGCATCGACCACTTCCGGGGCCTGGAGAGCTACTGGGCGGTTCCGGCGGAGGCGGAGACCGCCCGGGTGGGGACCTGGGAGAAGGGCCCCGGCATGGACCTCCTGGGCGTGCTGTCCTCCTGGTTCCAGGGTGTGTCCTTCATCGCCGAAGACCTGGGCATCCTGACGGAGGATGTCCACCGGCTCCGGGAGGAGTCCGGCCTGCCTGGAATGAAGGTGCTGGAATTTGCCTTCTCCGACCCCTCCAACGCCTACCTGCCCCACAACTACCGGCCGAACTGCGTCTGCTACACCGGCACTCACGACAACGACACCGCCGCCGGGTGGTACGCCGCCGCCCCCAGGCGGGAGCGGGCCTTCGCCGAGAAGTACCTGGGCGTCTCCGGGGCGGAGAACGTCCGGAAGGCCCTCCTCCGGGCGGGCCAGGGCAGCGTCGCCGAGCTCTTCGTGGCTCAGATGCAGGACTACCTGGGCCTTGGCAGCGAGAGCCGCATCAACGTCCCCGGCGTGGGGGAGGGCAACTGGCGATGGCGCCTGCTGCCCGGCCAAATCACGGCGGAGCTGGCGGAGGAGATCCGCTCACAGACATCCTTCTACGGCCGCTGCCCCTGGATTCCGGAGCCGGAGGAGGAAGAACCCAGCGAAACCGCCAAAGAGAAAGAATGATCTTGGTTAAAATGCCAAAATTTTACGCAAAGTTTGCGTTTTGGTCATTCCGCCGATTCCCCGCGCCCGCCCTCCACATATATAATGGAGCCGTCACATAAGATGGAGCGTCCGCCTTGGCGCGGGCGCGGAAGTGAGGAGTTTCTGCATGGATATTTTCTCCCTGTTTACCCTCTGCGGCGGCCTGGCCTTCTTCCTCTACGGCATGACCACCATGTCCAAAAGCCTGGAGAAGATGGCCGGCGGCCGGCTGGAGCGCCTTTTGAAGCGCATGACCTCCAACCCCGTGAAGGGCCTGCTCCTGGGCGCGGGCATCACCATCGCCGTCCAGTCCTCCTCGGCGGTGACGGTGATGCTGGTGGGCCTGGTGAACTCCGGCGTCATGGAGCTGGGCCAGACCATTGGGGTCATCATGGGCTCCAACGTGGGCACCACGCTGACGGCCTGGATTTTGTCCCTCACCGGCATTGAGAGCGAGAGCGTCTTTTTGAACCTCCTGAAGCCCGAGAACTTCTCCCCCCTCTTCGCCCTGGCGGGCATCCTGCTGATCATGGGCTCCAAGCGCCAGCGGCGGCGGGACGTGGGGCGCATCCTCATCGGCTTCGCTATCCTGATGTCCGGCATGGAGATGATGAAGAACTCCGTCAGCCCCCTGGCGGAAATGCCGGGCTTCTCGGACCTGCTGACGGCCTTCCGCAATCCCCTGCTGGGCGTGGCCGTGGGCGCGGTGTTCACCGGGATCATCCAGTCCTCGGCGGCCTCCGTGGGCATCTTGCAGGCGCTGGCCCTCACCGGGTCCATCACCTACGGCGTGGCCATCCCCATCATCATGGGCCAGAACATCGGCACCTGCGTCACGGCGCTGATCTCCTCCATCGGGGTCTCCCGGGGGGCGAAACGGGTGTCCGTCATCCACATCGCCTTCAACATCATCGGCACGGCCATCGGCCTCATCGTCTTCTGCGGCGGGGACCTGCTGTTCCACTTCCCCTTCATGGATTCCGCCGTGGGGGCCGTGGGCGTGGCCCTGTGCCACACGATTTTCAACATCGGCACCACCGCCCTGCTGCTGCCCTTCTCCCGCCAGATGGAATGGCTGGCGCGGGCGGCTGTCAAGGAAGAGGACAAGACTCCCCAGTTTGCCTTCCTGGACCCCCTGTTGCTCCGCACCCCCGGCGCGGCGGTCAGCGAGTGCGCCTCCATGACCCGGAAGATGGGCGACCTGGCCCGGAAGAGCCTGGTTGCCTCCCTGGCCCAGCTTGCCAATTATGACGGGACCCTGGAGGCGGAGCTCCTGGAGAGTGAGGACAAGCTGGATATCTACGAGGACCGCCTCAGCGGCTATCTGGTCCAGATTTCCCAGCACGGCCTCTCCATGGAGGATATCCACACCGTCTCCCGGCTGCTCCATGCCATCGGGGACTTCGAGCGCATCGGGGACCACGCCCTGAATATTCAGGAGTCCGCCCGGGAGCTCCACGAGAAGGGCCTCAGCTTCTCCGGCGCGGCGGAGGCGGAGCTCCGGGTGCTGGAACAGGCCCTGGAGGACATCCTGAATGCCGCGGTGAGCTGCTTCCAGGCCGACGATCCCATCGCCGCCAAGCTGGTGGAGCCCCTGGAGGAGACCATTGACCAGCTCACCGACGAGATCCGGGCCCGGCACATCCACCGGCTCCAGAGTGGGGAGTGCACCGTGCAGCTGGGCTTTATCCTGAACGACCTGCTGACGAACCTGGAGCGGGTATCCGACCACTGCTCCAACATCGCCGTCTGCGTCATCGAGGAGCGGGAGGACCACGCCGAGCAGCGCCACGCCTACCTCCACGACTTCAAGGCCGCCGGGGAGTTTACCGAGACCCTGGACAAGGACCTGGAGAAGTACAAGCTTCCTTAAAGCTCGAGCAGAGACGAAAAAGGACCGCCGGAGTTCTTCCGGCGGTCCTTTTACTATGGGCTACAGGTAGTTCAGCGGGTTTCGGGCCACGCCGTTGTAGCGGATCTCGAAGTGGCAGTGGTTGCCGGTGGAGTTGCCGGTGGAGCCGGCCCGGGCGATCTGCTGGCCCTTGTAGACCTTCTGGCCTACGGAGACCGTCAGGCTGCTGTTGTGGCCGTACCGGGTCACAAAGCCGTTGCCGTGGTCGATCTGGACCAGGTAGCCGTACCCGCTCATCCACCCGGCGTAGGTGACGGTGCCGCCGTCCGCGGCGTAGATGGGGGTCCCTCTCGGGACGGCGATGTCGATGCCCTTGTGGTTGGTGGAGCCGATACCGCCGGGGGAGCGCCGTCCGCCGAAGCGGGAGCTGATCCGCCCCGTGGTGGGCCAGCGGAAGCTGCCGGTGGGCAGCCAGGTGGGCCGGGGCTTGGTGCCCTGGAGCCGGTACTCCGTGACGGGCTGGCGGAGGGTGACGCTGGAGAGGACCGTCCGCTCCGTCTCCTCGCCGTTGACGTAGGTGACGTTGGCCACAGTGTCCGCCGCGCCGTACTGCCCGGCGGAGGTGACCCGGTAGTCGCCCACGTAGATGTCGGGGCTGTCGGTGTACTCCACGTCGAAGGCCACGCTGTCCACGTACCGCTCCTGCTGGACCACGGTCATGGTCAGGTAGGGCACGGAGGCGGACATGGTGAGAATTTCACCGATCTGCAGCTTGTCGATGTCATAGCCGGGGTTCAGGGACAGCAGCTCCTTGGAGGTGAGGCCGTGATCCTCGGCGATCTCGGACCAAGTGTCCCCCTTAGCCACGGTGTAGGTGACCTCGGCGGTCTTGGTGCTGTACAGGGTCTCCGCCAGGAAACCCAGGTTCATCAGGCTGTCGGTGGCGACGAACTCCTCCTTCACCTCCACGTTCTCCGCGAAGGAGACGGAGATGGTGCCCTCGTTGGTGGCGGAGAGCTGCATCTGCTCCAGCAGCTGCTCCAGGGCCCCCTTGTAGGGCGTGGCGCCGATGCGCTCCCCGTCCACGTACAGGCAGTAGGCGGTGGTGACCATGCCCACCTCCTGGCCCAGGGCCTCCTCATAGGCCGCCTTGTCCACCAGATCCTGGCGGCGGAGCAGGCCGGGGGAGTATTGGATCAGGGAGTCGTCAATGGTGAAGCTCCGGCCCAGGGTCTGGGCGGTGGCCTTTTCCAGCTCCGCCCGGGCCTCCTCGGCCTCCGCCTCGCTGGAGAGGGCCCCCAGCACCTTTCCGTCGTAGGTGACGGTGACGCCGTTGGTGTAAGTGGAGACGAACAGCACCGCCGCCGCCAGGACGCAGCCCCCGCCCAGAAAGACGAGGGGATGAATGCGCCAGCGGCGCTTTTTCTGGGCGCTCTGGGCGCTCTTCTGCCGGGAGGCGCTGTTCTTTTGCAGCACACGCTCCTGGAGGAGGCTGGCCCACATAGGCAGCAGCCCCCAGAAGAACAGCATCAGCTGAATGGGCAGCCGCTCGGACTCCGGGAAGCGGTGGGCCTTGTTCTCCCGGACGATGCGCCGCCAGCGGCGGCGGAAGTGCAGGCGCTTTTCGGCGATGGCCTGCCGGGGAGAACGGCTCTCCTTCCGCTCCGGCGGGCGGGGCTTCCTGGGGGCGGGACTCCGGCGGTCCCGGCCGCGGGAGGCGGAGGCGCGGCGGCGCTCCGGGGGCCGGCGTTCGCCCTCCTCCGGCTCCCAGTCCCGGATCGAGGGGGGGAGGTCCCAGTCCTTCCAGGGGCTCCAGCCCTCCGGGAAATCCTCCCGCCCTCCGGCGGTCTCCGGCTTCGGCCTGCCGCCCTGGGGGGGCGGGGCCTGGACGGTGGTTTTTTTCCTGTCTTCGCTCATGAGGTCTCCTTGTATGGGGCCCTCCCGGAGAATGGGAGGGTGGAATGTCCTAAAAAAGTTACAATTTGTTACCAATGCCTATCATACCGCTTTTTTCCCGGTCCGTCAAGTCCCGGGAGGGGCAAAAAAACGGGGTCCTTCCGGAGTTTTCCGGCATTTTCGACGGAAAACGTCCCGGGCGGCGGCTTTAGTGTGCCACACCGGGGCTGGGAATTGGTGACAAAACCGTAAATTTTTATGGGGAATCCCCGAAATTTTGGATTGACCGGAACGGGCAAAGGTGTATAATGGAATCATAAAACCCCGGCAAAGACTTGTACATCTGGAGGAAGAGACATGTTTGAATTTCTGATCAAAAAGCTGAAAGCCCACCCCCGCAAGATCGTGTTCACCGAGGGTACCGACCCCCGCATTCTGGAGGCCGCCGCCCGCCTGCTGTCCGCCACGTTTCTGATGCCCGTGCTGGTGGGGAACCGGGAGGAGATCCTGGCCGCCGCCGAGGAAGTGGGCTTCAACGTCAAGGGCGCGGAGATTCTGGACCCCGAGACCTTCGAGGACATGGACAAGATGGTGGCCGAGATGGTGGCCCTGCGCAAGGGCAAGATGACCGAGGACCAGTGCCGTGCCGCCCTGAAGCAGGGCAACTACTTCGGCACCATGCTGGTGAAGATGGGCTATGCCGACGCCCTCCTGGGCGGCGCCACCTACTCCACCGCCGACACCGTCCGCCCCGCCCTCCAGCTCATCAAGACGAAGCCCGGTTGCAAGATTGTCTCCAGCTGCTTCATTCTGGTCCGTCCCTCCGCCACCGGCGACCCGGACGTCTTTGCCATGGCGGACTGCGCCATCAACATCAAGCCCTCCGAGGACGAGCTGGTGGAGATCGCCGTGGAGACCGTCCAGACGGCCCGGACCTTCGGCATCGACCCCAAGGTGGCGTTCCTCAGCTACTCCACCCACGGCTCCGGCGCCGGCGAGGACGTGGAGAAGATGCACAATGCCTGCGAGAAGGCGAAGTTCGCCCTCCCCGGCGTGGTGGTGGACGGCGAGCTGCAGTTCGACGCCGCCGTGTCTCCCCGGGTCATGAAGACCAAGTGCCCCGACTCCCCCGTCCACGGCCAGGCCAACACCTTCATCTTCCCCGACATCAACGCCGGCAACATCGGCTACAAGATCTGCCAGCGCATGGGCTCCTTCGACGCCTACGGCCCCATTCTCCAGGGTCTGAACGCCCCCATCAACGACCTCTCCCGGGGCTGCAACGCCCAGGAGGTCTACTCCATGGCCATCATCACCGCCGGTTTGTGCGAGGACTAACTTTTTCTCGAGAGAAAAAGTTAGCAAAAAGAGCTTTAGCACGCTCTGATGGTCTGGTGAGAAACCGGGCCGGAGCGACGGCAACGCAGTTTTTCAGGTGAAGAAAACGCCCCCTGGTGGAATGGATTCCATCAGGGGGCGTTCCTTATTCTTTGGTCCAGAACTCTCGGACCCGGTCCAGCTCCCGCCGCCCGTCGAAGTAACCCTCCTGCCACAGGGAACGGAGGGTGTCCAGGTCCTTCTCCGTCCGGGAGCAGCCCAAGGTGTCCTCCGGGGCGATGATCAGGACCCGGCCCTGCCGCTCCAGATCGAACAGCGCCTCCCGGCAGGCGTTGTACCGCTCCGACCGGGTCCGCATGGTCTCCTGGAAGTTGGGGTAGCGCTTGAAGGCCCGGGCAATGGCCCGGTCGGACCGGCCCGGCTTCTTGTAGTAGTCCCGCTCCCGGGTTAGCACCACGACGACCCGGTCGCAGCCCTCCCGGAAGGCCCGCCGCCAGGGGATGGCGTCGGCGCAGCCGCCGTCCAGATAGGGCTGGCCGCCGATGTGGATGACGGGGAACATCAGCGGAATGGCGCAGGTGGCCTCCAGCAGCAGATTGGGGGAGTCCCGCCGGGGGACGGGCAGGTATTCCGCCTCCCCGGTAATCAGGTTTGTCACCACCGCCTCCGCCCGGCCGGGATAGGCGGCGAAGGCGTCGTAGTCAAAGGGGATCAGCTCGTTGGGGATGGTTTCATAGGCGAACTTGAGGCCGAAGTAGGAACGGTTTCTGGGGTTCGCCAGATTCCGCCAGCCCATATAGCGCTTGTCGCCGGCGTAGCGGCAGATCAATTGCAGGTTCCGGCGGCTCTGCCGGGAGAGGTAGCTGACGCCGTAAGCGATCCCGGCGGAAACCCCCAGGGTGTAGTCCGGCAGGGGCAGACCGCCGTCCAGAAAGGCGTCACACACGCCGGAGGAATAGATGGTCCGCAGGGCTCCGCCCTCCAGGACCAGCGCGGTTTTCATGGTATCACCTCATAAAAATCCTTATCGGTATAAATATTTTTTCAGCTTCCAGTGCCAGATATTGGTCAGCCGGGCCAGGGTGGAATCCGTCAGCAGGAAGACCACGTTCCCCGCCGCCAGCAGCGCCGCGTTGACGTACCAGACGGAATTCAGCAGGTCCTCCGTCAGGCCCATGAGCCGCAGGACCAGCCCGTAGAGCGCCAGGGCGGCGGCGCTGCACACCGCGACCCGGGCCAGGACCCGCAGGGGCCGGGAGGGCAGGGCGGCGATTTTGGGCCGGAGGATGGGGTACCAGCCGAAAAACAGGTAGACGAAGGCGGTCTCCCGGTCCGGCACCAGCAGCAGGGCCAGGATGGACACGGCGGCGTAGGCCGTCCCGGCGGCCTTGGGGCCCAGCTCCTCCAATACCGGCAGGAGCGCGGCCATGGCCAGGATGGGGGCGCAGAAGACCGCGCCGGGAATCACGCCGCCAAGGCACAGCAGCACCACCGCCAGGGCCGTCAGCACGCCGCAGAGGGCCAGGGGCCGGGCCCTCATGGGACCTCCTTGTACTGGAGCTTGTAATAGCTCCAGCGCCGCCACTTCTGAAGAAGGTCTTGCTGTTCGGGACCTAGCTCTTCGGTCATGGAACCGTCGGGCAGCTGACAGACGGTTTTCTGCACCACGGGAAGCTCCCGGCGGAGCTGGTTCAGGAAAGAGAACCAGGGGCTCTCCTCCCCCCGGCCCGTCAGCTCCAGTACCGCCGCCCCCAGGAAGCAGGCGGAGACGGTCTCCTTAAGGTCCAGGGCCTCCACGGCGTTTTCCCAGTCCAGGGCTTCCGCCGCCGCGGCGTTGGCCCAGATGACGAAGGGGGTCTGGTAGGCCGCCAGGTTCTCCTGCCCCTCCGGCCCGGGGGCCACGTCCAGCCCAAGCTGCTTGTAGCCCAGCATGTCGTTTCCCAGGTAGGGCAGGTGGTCCCCCCAGTAGACCAGGACCATGGGCTCCTCCCGAGTGTTGAAGTAGTTCCACAGGCGGCCCAGCATGGCGTCCGCGTCCCGGAGACCCTCCACGTAGACGTTGAGAAGCGTCTCCACCTCCTCCGAGAGGCCGGGGACCCCCGTGGGGGGGAAGTCGTAGTCCGGCCCGTACTTGTCGGCGGTGTAGGACATGTGGTTCTGGATGGTGGTGGTGAAGTGAAAGAGGGGGCCCTCCGCCTGCTCGAAGTCCTCCTCAATGAGGCCCGCCGCGTAGTCGTCGGTGACCCAGCGGCCCTTGTACTCCGGGGCCTCCATGTCCCCCACAAACCGGGTCTCCTCCGCGCCGAACCAGCGGTAGACGTTTTCCCGGTTGTAGAACCAGTTGTCCCCCGGGTGGAAGAAGGAGGTCTCATAGCCGTCGTTCCCGAAGACCCGGAACAGGCTGTCCAGGTTCCGGTTCACCACCCGCATGGCGGAGGTGGTGGAGGCGGAGAGGGCGTTGGTCTGCATCCCGGTCAGCACGTCGAACTCCGTGTTGGCGGTGCCCCCGGCGAAGCCGGGGACGATCACGTGGCCGCTGAGGGCGTGGGGGTCCTCCCGGAGGGCGTGGAGGTTGGGCAGGGGGTCGTCCTCCTCCGAGAAGGAGAATACGTCCGCGTCGGTGATGTCGGAAAACGCCTCGTTCATCACCATGACGACGCTGACGGCCTTCCCCTGGCCGGGGAGGTCCCCGGTCTCCCAGCCCTCCGCCTCGGCGCGGCTGAAGCCCTCGGGCCGGTCGACGAGATAGGTGGTGAAGTGGTGGCAAAAGGCGTAGGGAAAGCCCAGGTCATTGAAGACGGCGGGGACATACTCGGCGTTGCTGACGTGGAAGGACTGATAGAGGTCCCTGGAGGCGTAAAGGGTGAAGATCAGCCCCGTCAGGGCCGCGAAGCCGGCGGCAAAGCCCAAAAGGCTTCCCACCCAGCCCCGGAGGCTCTTCACAGGGAAGGGCTCGCAGCCGACAAGCGCGCCCAGTGCCAGCAGGGCGGCGGTCACCAGGACCACCGCCGCGATCTGCGGGACGGGGAAGCGGATGTCATAGCTCTCCAGGGCGCTGCCCACCTCCTTGAGCAGGGCGAAGTCCCGGGGGAACACCGGCTCGTCCCGGACCTCGATTTTCACCCGGTTGGCGATGGACAATGCCCCGGCGGCCAGATTCACCAGCGCCGCGCCGAAGAAGACATTGCGAAACAACGCCGCCGCCGCCAGAACCAAAAGGCCGATGGGCAGGGCGTTCAGGACGATCAGCAGGGGCTGGCGGAGGAAGCCGGACAGCAGCCCCCGGAAGGAATTGGGCTGGCACCAGAGGGCCAGCAGGGTGATCCCCCCCGACAGGAGTACGGCGGCGAGGAGGGAGAGGGGCAGGGAAAGGCGATATTTCAAACAGGCTCACTCCTTGAAATGCTCGTGATTAAAAATGTGGTCCGCGCAGAAGCAGTGGTATCCGGCGCAGCGGGAGCAGTAGCGGAATTCCAGGTCCGGATAGTCCGTGTCGGTCCGGCCGCAGACGGAGCACTTGTGGCGGTAGCCCTGCTGGGCCTCCTTCTTCCGCTGCTGGCGGACGGCGGACTTGAACTGGATGGTCTGGTGGGAGTTCCGGTGCCGGGCATAGCCCCGCCGCCGGTCGATCTGGTCCACGATCTCGCACCAGAAGAAGATCAGGAAGTTCAAGAGGGCGATGACGGGCAGCAGGGCGCTGAGCCAGTCCCCCCGCAGCAGGGCGGCGACGGTGTCCACGGCGAAGAGGGCCGCGTCCGCCAAGGCCAACCACTTGGCCTTGACCGGGATGATATAGAACAGCATCAGCCGGGCGTCGGGGTACAGCGCGGCAAAGGCCAGGAACATGGACATATTCACATAATAGGTCCCCGCCAGGATGCCCACGCCGAAGGCGTAGTGGCTGATGATGCCGGTGAGGATAGTCAGAACCACGCCGGAGAGATAGTAGAGGTTGAACTTCGGCGTGCCCCACTCCCGCTCCAGCATGGAGCCGATGAAGTACATGAAGTAGAGGGACAAAATCAGGCTGAAGGGTTCCGTAGACTGGGGCACGAAGATGAAGGACACCAGCCGCCAGAGCTGGAAATGCAGGATGCTGCTCCATTCGAAGACCATGGCCAGGTAGGCCTGGTAATTGGTCAGGCGCAGCAGGAAGAAGGCGGCGACGTTTCCAATGACGATGTACAGCATGAGATTGGGGATGCCGAAGTTGGGGTGCCGGAGCGCGAAGCGCTCCATAGCGCTGTTCAGCTTTCTCAAGGAAGCTCCCTCCCGGTTCAAATTTTTTAGAAGTAAAGAGCATTATACCCCGTTCCCAGGAAAAAGTCACCAATATTTTTTGAACATTGGGGGGGAACGGCAAAAAAATCCGGCGAAAAAAGCCGCGGGGACCCTTGACAAACCGCCCGGACCTGATACAATAGAAATTAAGTAAATATCCTTATCGAGAGTGGCGGAGGGAACGGCCCGATGAAGCCACGGCAACCTGCGTTTGAAAGGTGCCAAATCCGGCGGAAACGACAGATGAGGAACGAGAAAGAACTTCCCGTGCGTTTCGCGTCGAAACGCGCGGTTTTTCTTTGCCGCTCAGGGGCCTTTCAGCCGGCAGAAAATCGTCCCAGCGCGCGGGAGGAAACAGCGCGCCGCTTCCGAGAAAGCGAGAAGGAGAACGCTATGGCAAGACATTACCTCTTCACCTCCGAGTCCGTTACCGAGGGACATCCCGACAAGATCTGCGACCAGATCTCCGACGCCGTCCTGGACGCCATCCTGGCCCAGGACCCCCAGGGCCGGGTGGCCTGCGAGACCACGGCCTGCACCGGGCTGATCCACGTCATGGGCGAGATCACCACCACCTGCTATGTGGACATCGACAAGATTGCCCGGGAGGTGGTCCGGGACATCGGCTACGACCGGGGCAAGTACGGCTTTGACTGCGACACCTGCGGCGTGATCACCTCCATCGACGAGCAGTCCGCCGACATCGCCCTGGGCGTGGACAAATCCCTGGAGAACAAGAACAACGAGGAGTCCGAGCTGAACCACGGCGCGGGCGATCAGGGCATGATGTTCGGCTACGCCTGCGACGAGACCCCGGAGCTGATGCCCCTGCCCCTGTCCCTGGCCCAGAAGCTCTGCTTCCAGATGACCAAGGTCCGCAAGAGCGGCCTGGTGTCCTACATGCGCCCCGACGGCAAGAGCCAGGTCACTGTGGAATACGACGAGAACAACAACCCCGTCCGCATCGACACCGTGGTCATCTCCACCCAGCACAACCCGGACGTGACCCTGGACCAGATCCGCCGGGACATGATCAACCTGGTGGCGAAGGAGGTTCTCCCCGCCGACATGCTGGACGAGAACACCAAGTACTATGTGAACCCCACCGGCCGCTTCGTCAAGGGCGGCCCCGCCGCCGACGCGGGGCTGACGGGCCGGAAGATCATCGTGGATACATACGGCGGAAGCGCCCCCCACGGCGGCGGCTGCTTCTCCGGCAAGGACCCCACCAAGGTGGACCGCTCCGCCGCCTACGCCGCCCGCTGGGTGGCCAAGAACATCGTGGCCGCGGGCCTGGCCCGGCGCTGCCAGATTGAGCTGGCCTACGCCATCGGCGTCGCCAAGCCCGTCAGCATCATGGTGGACACCTTCGGCACCGGAACCGTCAGCGACGGCAAGCTGGAGGAGGCCGTAGCGAAGGTCTTTGACCTCCGCCCCACCGCCATCATCCGGGACCTGGACCTCCGCAAGCCCATCTACCGCAAGCTGGCCGCCTACGGCCACATGGGCCGGGAGGACCTGGGCGTGGCCTGGGAGAAGACCGACCGGGTGGAGGCCCTGAAGGCCGCCGTGAAGGAGTAAGCCTGTATTACTTCCGAACTGAAAGGTAGGAAGTAATATTGCCGTGTTTTTCGGTTGCCGCCGTAAACGGCGGCGAGAAAAACGGCTCTAATCAAATGTATTATTTCCGAACTTTTAGTTCGGAAATAATACAAGCGAAGGAGGCGCGCCCTGTTTCGGGCGCGCCTCCTGTTTATAGCTCCATGGAGAACCGTACCATGTCCGTCAATTGCCGTCCTGCCTCAAAGATGGGGTGGTCATAGTGTTCCGTGAAGTAGTTCTTTACCCGTCCGCACTCCCGGAAGCCGCAGGCCTCATAAAACGGAACCGTCAGCGGGCTGTCCCCGGTGCCAACCAGAAGGCGTGTTCCCCGTCCCCGGCACTGGCGGGCCGCATACTCCACCATAGCCCGCCCATAGCCTCGCCGCTGGCTCTCCGGAGCCACGGCGAGGTTTTTGATTTCAAACGTTCCGGGTTCCTCCTCCGTCACCACGCACACACAGCGGAGAACTCCGCCGTCGCAGAGGGTCCACAGCGTCCCCCGGTCCAGGTAGCGGGCTATCATGTCCTCCTGCTCGTCTCCCAGGAGGAGCAGGGGGAGAAAGTCCCGTTTGTTGTCAGAAATTGTGCGAAAATCCATGAAGCCCTCCCTTTAAAACCGGGCAGACTAGGCCCGGAGGTGATTTGGATGTACGGCGTGGAATATCTGAGCCTGGAGGACCTGCTGGATCAGGACCCCTCGGCTTACAAATTCTTCCAGACCCTGTCCCCGGAGGCCAGGAAGCTGCTGGAGGAGGACGACAGCGTGACCTCCTTCGCCCGCCTCCAGTCCAAGACGGCCCAGATGCGGCGGGCCGGGTTGATGGAGTAGGGAAAAGCCGCCTGGGCAAACGCCCAGGCGGCTCCATTTACGGTGCTCAGCGGCCCTTTTTGAGACGGAACTTCCGGGTCTCGTCCTCCAGCTTGTGGACCTCCTCGAAGAGCTCCGAGCTGACGGCGGCGGACTCCTCGCTGCTGGCGGAGTTCGTCTGGACCACGGCGGAGATCTGGCCGATGCCCTCGGTGACCTGGGCGATGGAGGCGGATTCCGCCCGGACGGCCTCGGCAATGGTGTTAATGGTGGTGTTGGACTGCATCACCAGGTCCAGGGTCTTCTTCAGGGACTCGGAGACCTGGCCCACGATGCGGCTGCCCTGGGCCGTTGCCTGGACGGAGTTGTCGATGAGGTCCTTGGTGGCCTTGGCGGCTTCGTCAGACCGGGTGGCCAGGGAGCGCACCTCGTCGGCCACGACGGCGAAGCCCTTGCCGGCGCTGCCCGCCCGGGCGGCCTCCACGGCGGCGTTCAGAGCCAGGATGTTGGTCTGGAAGGCGATGTCCTCGATGGTGGCGATGATCCGGCCGATCTCCTGGGAGGACTTGGTGATGTCGCTCATGGCGGAGACCATCTGCTCCATCTGCTGGCCGCTGATGGTCACCTGCTCGCCGGTGAGACGGGCGCTCTCCAGGGCGGCGGCGGCGGACTGGACGTTCTGGGTCGCGCCCTTGGACAGGTCGTCCAGGGTGGCGTACAGCTCCTCCACGGCGCTGGCCTGCTCCGTCGCGCCCTGAGCCAGGGCCTGGGCGCCGCTGGAGAGCTGGCCGGCGTTGCTGGAGACCCGGCCCTGGGTCTGGACGATGCTGCCCAGGGTGTCGGAGATGGTGGCGGTGAAGCTGTTGAGGGACGTCTCAATGGACTGGAAGTCGCCGATGTAGGGCGCGGAGGTGGAGACGTCGAAATTCCCCTGGGACAGCTGGCCCATAACGCGGTTGATATCCTCCACATAGCTGTGAATCAGGGCCATGGATTTCTCCACGGTGCCGGCCAGCTCGCCCAGCTCGTTTTCGGAATGGTAGTCCATCTGCAGGTCCAGATGGCCCTCCTGGAGGGGACGGGCGCGGTCGGTGATGAGAAGGATGGGCTTCACCACATGCTTGCCCACATAGGTGACCAGGCTGATGAGGCAGGTCAGGGCCAGCACCAGGCAGATAAAGCACACCAGCTGCGTCTGAAGGATGAGGGAGTGCATCTTATCAAGGCCGGCGTTGGTAGCCTCGGTTTCCAGCTTCACCACCTCGTCCAGCTTGCCCACCAGGGTGTTGATATTGGAAAGAATGGTCTGGTGATAGTAGTTTTGCGCCTGGGCGGGATTGGTTTTCAGCTGATCCAGCACCTGGGCGGCGGACTGGTGGATCTCCTTATGTAAGGGCTCCAGCTCGCTGCGCAGGGCCAGAATGGTGGGGTCATCGGTCTCCGCGTCGCCGTAGAGCCACTGCCCCAGGGTGCATCCGGTGGGATCCGTGCTGCCGGTGAACTCCGTTCCGGCGTAGAGGGCGCTGCTGAGGCTGCTGGCCCACTTATAGTGGGCGGTCTCCGCCCCCTGGGCCCGCTGGAGCAGGGTGGCGGCCCGGGTGTTGGCGCCCTGCACGCTCTGGATGCGCAGGATGTTCGCCGTTGTCACGAAGCTGAACAGCAGGATCGAGGCAAGGGCCGCAACGGTGCGGATCCACACGGTTCTCTTAATGCTTTTTTTCATGTTCATAAACGATATATCCTCCCACTCCGTTTTCGATTGAGCAATGGTTTTATTATAGCATATTTCCATGATATTGCAATAATAACCGAGAAAATGACATCGAAATTTTTTCCCAATCCCCTTCTGTTCAGCAAAATCACGAAAACGATTGTCCGCCGGAGAGAGACGCTGAAAGGGAAATCTTTTCCCGGTGTTTTGGATTGTCCTCCATTGAAAGACAATCGGCCACCGGTTTGAAAGCGTGGCGCTCCGGGAGTGGCAAAATCCGGGAAATCTTTCTGTGAAGAATTTACCTTGCCAAATCGGAGAAAAAGACGTAAAATAAGCGGCATACCAGGACGAAGGTCCTATTTGTATAGGAGGATGAAAAGAATGAAGAAATTTTTCGCGATGCTTCTGGCTCTGGCCATGGTGCTGAGCCTGGCCGCCTGCGGCGGCAGCGGCGGCAGTTCCGACGGCTCCGGCAGCTCCCAGCCCTCCGGCGGCGGCAGCTCCGGCGGGGACAAGGTGGTCCGGATCGGCGTCTTTGAGCCCGCCACCGGCGACTCCGGCGCCGGCGGCAAGCAGGAGATGCTGGGCATGCAGTACGGCAATAAGGAGACTCCCACGGTGGAGATCGGCGGCGAGACCTATACCGTCGAGCTGGTCTACGCCGACAACGCCTCCGACGCCTCCAAGGCCCCCACGGCCGCCTCTCAGCTGGTGAGCCAGGACGTGAGCCTGGTGCTGGGCACCTATGGTTCCAGCTCCGCCATCGCCGGCGGTCCCATCTTCGGCGAGGCGGGCCTTGCCGCCATCGGCGTTACCTGCACGAACCCCGGCGTCACCGCGGGCAACGACTACTACTTCCGCATCTGCTTCCTGGACCCCTTCCAGGGCACGGTCCTGGCCAACTTCGCCCAGGAGAAGTTCTCCGCCAAAAAGGCCTACCTCCTCGGCGAGCTGGGCAACGACTACGACCAGGGATTGCTGAACTACTTCGAGCAGGCGTTTGACGGCACGTGCGTGAAGGACTCCTTCCCCACCAACACCTCCGACTTCTCCACCTACCTGAACAAGGCCGTGGCCGAGGGCGCGGACGTCATCTTCTGCCCCGTGTCCATCGCCTACTCCACCCAGATCGTGAAGCTGGCCGCCTCCATGAACCTGGAGATCCCCATCCTGGGCTCCGACACCCTGGACAGCAACATGGTCCTGGAGGCCGCCAAGGGCTCCAACGTCCAGATTTACGTCTCCACCTTCTACCAGGAGGGCGGCGCGCCGGACTTCGATAACGGCATCAAGGCGTGGCTGGCGGAAGACTCCACCGCCATGACCAACAACGGCGGAAACGACACCATCGCCGCCGTCACCGCCATGGGCTATGACGCGTACTATGTGGCCCTGGAGGCCCTGAAGGCCGCCGGGTCCACCGACAAGGGCGCCGTCAAGGCCGCCCTGCCCAGCCTGACCTACACCGGCGTCTCCGGCGACATCGCCTTTGACGAGGTGGGCGACGCCATCCGGGACACCGCCTATATCAAGACGGCGGACAACGCCGCGGGCGCCTGGACCCTGGAGACCGTCCAAACCGCCAAATAAGAACCGAATACCCGCGCTTAAATCCGTTGGCCTGTCGGGGGGAAAATCCCCCGACAGGCATCGGCGTTTCACGGGAGCGCCCCGAAAAAGGCTTCCGGCCGGCGGCTTCTTTCGGGACGGTCCCGTGTCCCCGCGCTTTTCCCATAATCAAAATGACAAGGGAGGGTTCCCTCGTGCAATACGCCATTTCCATCCTGCTCTCCGGCGTGTCCCTGGGCGGACAGTACGCCCTCATCGCCATCGGGTACACCATGGTCTACGGCATTCTGCGCCTGATCAACTTCGCCCACGGCGACGTGTTCATGGTGGCGGGCCTGATGATGGTCTACCTCACCGCCAGTCTGCCCCTGGCGGTATCCATTCCTCTGGTGCTGATTTTGACGGTACTGCTGGGCTTCGTCATCGAGCGGGCAGCCTACAAGCCCCTGCGGGAAGCGCCCCGGATGAGCGTCATGATCTCCGCCATCGGCGTGAGCTACCTGCTGCAGAACCTGGCGACCTACATCACCGGCGGCCTGCCCCAGATGTATCCGGAGATTCCGGGGATCTCCGCCACGGTGAGCATCGCCGGAGTTTCCACCAAGTGGGTTACTATCGTGACCCCCGTTCTGGTGCTGGTGCTGGTGGCGGCCCTGACCCAGCTCATCAATCACACCAAGGTGGGCATGGCCATGCGGGCCGTGGCCAAGGACTTCGAGACTGCCCAGCTCATGGGCATCAAGATCAACGCCGTCATCTCCGTCACCTTCATCATCGGCTCCTTCCTGGCGGCGGTGGGCTCCGTGCTGTACTTCACCAACTACCAGTCCATCGTCCCCCTGTCCGGCTCTCTGCCGGGGCTCCGGGCCTTCGTGGCGGCGGTGTTCGGGGGCATCGGCTCCATCCCCGGGGCCGTGGTGGGGGCCTTCATCATCGGCCTCAGCGAGAGCATTATTAAAGGCTCAAACTGGAGCATTTTCTCCGACGCCTTCACCTTCGCCCTGCTCATCATCATCCTGGTGGTGAAGCCCACGGGCCTCTTTGGTGAAAAGGTCACCGACAAAGTGTAAGGGGGCGGACGGTTATGAAAAACACTTCCAAGAAAGGCGCCTGGATTGGCCTGCTTTGCATCGCGGCTCTGCTGGCGGCGGTGGTGGTCCTGGAGAACGTGCTGGACCCCAACAAGAACATCATGGTCTTCACCGCCCTGAAAAAGGGCGCGGTCTACGCCCTGGTGGCGGTGTCCATGAACCTGCTCAACGGCTTCACGGGCCTGTTCTCCCTGGGGCAGGCGGGCTTCATGCTGCTGGGCGCGTACACCTACGCCATTTTGACCATTCCCACGTCCCAGCGGGACGCCGTGTATTATATCTACAACGGCTCGGCCATCAACTTCTCCCTGCCGGAGCTCTTCGGCGGCGGGGCGGTGGGCCTGGTGCTGGGTGTCCTGCTGGCGCTGATCCTGGGCGGCTGCGTGGCCGCCGTCGTGGCGTGGCTCATCGGCCTGCCCGTGCTGCGGCTGAAAAGCGACTACCTGGCCATTGCCACCCTGGGCTTCGGCGAGATCATCCGGGCGGTGTTCCAGTGGGATAAGCTGGGCCCCGTCACCAACGGCGCCAACGCGTTGAAAAACTTTCCCACCTTTACCAGCTTCAACATTCAGAACGCCAATGGGGAGACCGTTCTGCGCCTCTCCACCTTCGTGGCCTTCCTGCTGGCGGGGGTCTGCATTGCCGTCATCGTGCTCCTCATCAACTCCACCTACGGCCGGGCCTTCAAGGCCATCCGGGACGACGAGGTAGCCGCCGAGGCCATGGGCATCAACCTCTCCAGGCACAAGCGGCTGGCCTTTGTCATCAGCTCCTTCTTTGCGGGCTTCGGCGGCGGCATGTTCGCCATGTTCGCCAACCAGGCCCAGGCCAAGACCTTCACCACTGCCATGACCTATGAGATCCTGCTGATCGTGGTCATCGGCGGCATCGGCTCCGTGTCGGGCAGCTGCATCGCGGCCTTCCTGTACGTGGCGGCCAGCGAGTGGTGGCTCCGCTTCCTGGACGCGGAGACCTTCATCGGCGGGGTCAAGGTGCCGCTGCTGCGCAACGGCTTCCGCATGGTGGTGTTCTCCGTGGTCATCATGATCGTGGTGCTGTTCTTCCGGAGGGGCATCATGGGAGACAAGGAGCTGCCGGACCTCTTGAAGAAACGCCGGAAGGAGGGCGCGGTGAAATGAGCGAGAACGTATTGAAAGTGGAAAACGTCACCATGCAGTTCGGCGGCGTGGTGGCGGTGGATAACCTGAACCTGGAGGTCAACCAGGGGGAGATCGTGGCCCTCATCGGCCCCAACGGCGCGGGGAAGACCACGGCCTTCAACGTCATCACCGGCGTGTACCAGCCCACCAACGGGGCCGTCTGGTTCCAGGGGGAAAAGATCGTGGAGAACCACCCCCAGGGGAAGATGAAGCAGCAGTACAAGGGCGAGCACGCCGGAGACTACACCCAGGTGCTGGCCCCCACCCCCGACAAGGTGACCCGCCTGGGAATGGCCCGGACCTTCCAGAACATCCGGCTGTGGAAGAGCCAGACGGTGTTTGACAATGTGCTGATCGCCAAGCACTGCCGGACCACCAGCAACGTGTTCTCCGCAGCCTTCCGCCTGAACCGGAAGGAGGAGGCGCAGCAGCGGGAGAACGTGCTGGAGCTGCTGGAGACCGTGGGCCTGGCGGATGTGAAAGACGAGCTGGCCACCTCCCTGCCCTACGGCAAGCAGCGGCGGCTGGAGATCGCCCGGGCCCTGGCGGCGGAGCCCAAGCTGCTGCTGCTGGATGAGCCGGCGGCGGGCATGAACCCCCAGGAGACCGAGGAGCTGACCGCCTTCATCGGCGAGATTCGGGACCGCTTCCACATGACGGTGTTCCTCATCGAGCACCACATGAATCTGGTCATGAACATCTCCGAGCGGATCTACGTCCTGGACTTCGGCAAGCTGATCGCCCAGGGGGACCCGGCGGCGATTCAGAACGACAAGCGGGTCATCGAGGCCTATCTGGGGGTGAGCGAGGATGCTTAAAATTGAAAACCTCCACGTCAGCTACGGCGGCATTCAGGCCCTGCGGGGCATCTCCCTGGAGGTGCCCGACGGCAAGATCGTCACGCTGATCGGCGCCAACGGCGCGGGCAAGTCCACCACCCTCCGCACCATCACCGGCCTGGTGAAGGCCTCCTCCGGCTCCATCCAGTGGAACGGGGAGGAGCTGCTGGGCAAGTCCATCGACAAGATCGTGGGCTCCGGCATCGCCATGAGCCCCGAGGGGCGGCGGGTCTTCGCCGACATGTCGGTGCTGGAGAACCTCCGCATCGGGGCCTACCTCCGCAAGGACAAGGCGGGGGTGGAGGAGGACGTGAAGTGGGTCTACAGCCTCTTCCCCCGGCTGGAGGAGCGGAGCTGGCAGCTGGCGGGAACCCTCTCCGGCGGCGAGCAGCAGATGCTGGCCGTGGGGCGGGCGCTGATGTCCCGGCCCAAGCTGATGATGCTGGACGAACCCTCCTTAGGGCTCGCCCCGCTGGTGGTCCAGGACATCTTCTCCATCATCGGCGAGATCAACCGCCAGGGCGTGACGGTGCTCCTCATCGAGCAGAACGCCAACATGGCCCTGAAGATCGCGGACCTGGCCTATGTGCTGGAGACCGGCAACATCACCATGTCCGGCACCGGGGCGGAGCTCCTGGCCAATGAGAAGGTCCGGGAGGCGTACTTGGGCAAGAACGGATAAATTTTCCAAAAAATGTAAATTTGTTAGGAAAGAGGCCTTGCTGGGCCTCTTTCTTTTATTTTTTCCCTAAAAACAGGAAAAGAAACGTCGAAAAATGCCGGAAGTTAGCCTTGACAAAGTACTAGACAAGGAGGAAAAAGTTTGATATAATCCGGGAAAAACGATTACGGAGCGGGCAATTGGCAAAAAAAGGACATTCATCCGCTTCGGCTCATACACTGAAACGATAGGAGGCCGGAATCATGGACGTAACAGCGATCGGTGAGATTTTGATTGACTTGACCCAGACCGGGGTCAACGCGGCGGGGGTGCCCCAGTTCTCCGCCAACCCCGGCGGGGCGCCTGCCAACGCGGCGGTGGCGGCGGCCCGCCTGGGGGCGAAGTCCGCCTTTTGGGGCAAGGTGGGGGACGACGCCTTTGGAGCCTACCTCCGCAAGGTGCTGGCGGACAACGGCGTGGACCACTCCGGCCTGCGGACCGGAAGCCAGCCCACCACCATGGCCGTCGTCTCTGTGGACGATACCGGAGAGCGGAGCTTCCGCTTCCTCCGGGGGGCGGACCGGGACATCTGTCCCGAGGAGGTGGACGAGGACGCGGTGCTGAGGACGAAGATCCTCCACTTCGGCTCCGTCAGCCTGACGGCGGGCATGAGCCGCAGCGCCACCATCTTCGCCGCCCGGACGGCCCACAAACATGGGGGCCTTGTGAGCTATGATCCCAACTACCGTCCCGCCCTCTGGGCCAGTCAGGCCGAGGCGGCGGAGTGGATGACCATCCCCCTGCCCCTGGTGGACATCATCAAGCTGGCGGAGGAGGAGCTGCCCCTGCTCACCGGCACCTCGGATTTGGAGGCGGGGACCCGCATTCTGGAGGACCGGGGCCTGTCCCTCATCATGGTCACCCTGGGCGGCGAGGGCGTGTTCTGCCGCTGGAAGGGGGAGTCCTGGCGTCAGCCCGGCGTACCCGTGAAGGTGGCGGACACCAACGGCGCCGGGGACACCTTCCTGGGGGCCGTTCTCAGCCGCCTCTGTGCCCGGGGGGAGAAGCCCCTGGAGGGCCTGACCCGGGGCGAGCTGGAGGGCATTTTGGCCTTCGCCAACCGGGCGGCGGCCTTCACCTGCTCCCGCAGCGGGGCCATCCCCGCCATGCCCACCCTGGCGGAACTGGAGGGAGGGCGCATGCCGTGAGGGCCTCCGTGTTCGACCGGCGCCTGGCCCGGCATGTTGACGAGCTGAAATGGCTCTACTGTGAGCTCTACCGGGACGAGGCGGCTTTCGCGGACTTTGTGGAAATGCTCCGCCGCTGCTGGGCGGAGCGGAAGAAGCCCCTCCGGGACCAGGACCGAAAGCGGGAGGCGGACCCGGACTGGTACCGCCGCCGGGACCTGCTGGGGATGATGCTCTACGTGAACGCCTTTGCCGGGAATCTGCGGGGCGTGAAGGAAAAGCTGGGCTACCTCCAGGAGTGCGGCGTGAACTACCTGCACCTGATGCCCCTGCTGGAGAGCCCCAAGGGCCGCAGCGACGGGGGCTATGCCGTCAGCGACTTCCGGAGGGTCCAGCCCTCCCTGGGGACCATGGAGGACCTGGAGGCCCTGGCGGACGCCTGCCGCCGCCGGGGGATCAGCTTGTGCCTGGACTTCGTGATGAACCACACCAGCGAGGACCACGCCTGGGCGAAGCGGGCCCGGGCCGGGGAGGCCGAGTACCGGGACCGCTATTTCTTCTACGATTCCTGGGACGTTCCCCGGGAGTTTGAGAAGACCATCCCCCAGGTGTTCCCCACCACCGCCCCGGGGAGCTTTACGGAGCTCCCGGACGGCTCCGTGGTCATGACGAATTTCTACCCCTACCAGTGGGACCTGAATTACGCCAATCCCGCGGTGTTCCGGGACATGACGGAGAACCTGCTGTACCTGACCAACCGGGGCATCGACGTGATCCGCCTGGACGCGATTCCGTATATCTGGAAGGAGCTGGGGACGGACTGCCGGAATCTGCCCCAGGTACATACGCTGTCCCGGATGCTGCGGATGGTCTGCGAGATCGTCTGCCCCGGCGTGCTGCTGCTGGGGGAGGTGGTGATGGAGCCCGCCAAGGTGGCCCCCTACTTCGGCACCCCGGAGAAGCCCGAGTGCCATATGCTCTACAACGTCACCACCATGGCCACCACCTGGCACACCCTGGCCACCGGGGACGCGTCGCTGCTGAAGCGGCAGATGGAGATTGTCTGCGGCCTGCCCAAGGACTTCCTGTTTTTGAATTATCTCCGCTGCCACGACGACATCGGCTGGGGCCTGGATTACCCCTGGCTGGCGCGGGCCTTCGGCACGGATGAGGTGGCCCACAAGAAATACCTCAACGACTGGTTTACCGGCAAATGGCCCGGCAGCCCCAGCCGGGGCGAGCTCTACAACGACGACCCCCGCCTGGGGGACGCCCGCCTCTGCGGCACCACCGCTTCCCTCTGCGGCGTGGAGGCGGCGGAGGACGACCCCTTCCGGCTGGAACGGGCCGTGGCCTGTGCTTTGACCCTTCACGCCTGGATGCTCAGCCAGAGCGGCATCCCGGTGATCTACAGCGGCGACGAGGTGGGGCGGCTCAACGACTGGAGCTACCGGGACGACCCCGACAGGCGGGAGGACAGCCGCTATATCCACCGTGGGAATTTCCAGTGGGACCTGGCGGAGCGGCGGACGGCCCCGGATGCCTGGCAGGGCAAGCTCTTCCGGGGCCTCCGGCGGCTGGAGGAGCTTCGGGCCGCCGAGCCTTGCTTCGACGCCCGGGCGGACGTGCGGGTGGAGGACGCGGGAAGCCCCCATGTTCTGGCCCTCTGCCGGAGGATCGAGGACCGGGAGCTGGTGTGCCTCTTTAACTTTGCCGGGGAGTTCGTCCATGCCCGAGTGGACCGGGACGGCGGCTACTCCGAGCTGATGTACGGAACCCATTACGACGGCCTCCGGGACGTGGAGCTGTGGCCCAACGGCTTCGCCTGGCTGCTGCGGGAATAAAGATGTTTGGCCCCGTCCCGGAAAGGGGCGGGGTTTTTTACGCAAAATTTAGGTAATCGATTAAATTATATTTGCAAATGGGCCGGGGACGTGGTATTCTATAGACAAGACGCCGGGCGCTCCGGCCACCACGATCAGAAAGGAAGCAGTCTCATGAAACAGTTTACGTATACCATTACCGATCCTGTGGGCATCCACGCCCGTCCCGCCGGTATGCTGGCAAAGGCCGCCAAGGCCCTGGACAGCACCGTCACCATCACCAAGGGCGAAAAGTCCGCCGCCGCCACCAAGCTGATGGCCGTCATGGGCCTGGGCGTCAAGACCGGCGAGACCATCACCTTTACCATCGAGGGCGGAGACGAGGAGGCCAGCGCCGCCGCCATGGAGCAGTTCTGCAAGGAAAATATGTAAGGCTGCGGGGAGGGAACCGTTATGCAAGTTGCAACCGGCAAATCCATTCTGAACGGCATTGCCATCGGACCCCTGCGCATCTACAAGAAGGCGGAGGCCCAGACCGCCGTCACCTCCACGCTGACCCCTGAGGAGGAGTACGCCCGCTTCGACGCCGCCCGGGTCAAGGCCCAGGAGCAGCTGGGGGGCCTGTATGACAAGGCCCTGGACGAGGTGGGAGAGGACAACGCCGCCATCTTTGAGATTCACCAGATGATGCTGGATGACGACGACTACCTGGACGCCGTGAAGGGCATCATTGAGACCCAGAACGCCACCGCCGAATACGCGGTGTCCACCACCGGGGAGAACTTCGCCGCCGCCTTCGCCGCCATGGAGGATGAGTACATGCGGGCCCGGGCCGCCGACGTGAAGGACATCTCCCGCCGGGTGGTCAACGTGCTGCTGGGCGTGGGCGACGCGGAGATGATGGACGACAAGCCCGCCATCCTGGTGGCGGACGACCTGACCCCCAGCGAGACCGTGCAGCTGGACAAGACGAAGCTCCTGGGCTTCATCACCCGCCACGGCTCTTCCAACAGCCACACCGCCATCCTGGCCCGGACCATGAACATCCCCGCCCTGGTGGGCGTGGACTTCCAGGATGACTGGGACGGCAAGCTGGCCGTCATCGACGGCTATAACCACTGCGTCTACATCGAGCCCGCCCAGGAGCTCCTCACCGCCATGGAGGAGAAGCGGTCCAACGACCTCAAGCAGGAGGCCCTCCTCCAGAGCTTGAAGAAAAAGCCCAACGTCACCCTGGACGGCAAGGAGATCAAGGTCTACGCCAACATCGGCAACGCCGGGGACGTGGGTTTGGTTCTCCAGAACGACGCCCAGGGCATCGGCCTGTTCCGCAGCGAGTTCATCTACCTCGACTCCCAGGACTACCCCAGTGAGGACCAGCAGTTCATGCTGTACAAGCGGGTGGTGGAGACCATGGCCGGGAAGAAAGTCATCATCCGCACCCTGGACATCGGCGCGGACAAGCAGGCGGACTACTTCGAGCTGGACAAGGAGGAGAATCCGGCCCTGGGCTACCGGGCCATCCGGATCTGCCTGACCCGGAAGGAGGTCTTCAAGACCCAGCTCCGGGCCATTCTCCGGGCCAGCGCCTTCGGCACCGTGTCCATCATGTTCCCCATGATCATCTCCGTCCGGGAAGTCCGGGACGCCAAGGAGATCCTGGAGGAGTGCAAGGCGGAGCTGACCGAGCGGGGCGTGGCCTTCGGCGAGGTGGAGATCGGCATCATGGTGGAGACCCCCGCCGCCGTCATGATGGCCGACGAGCTGGCCGAGGAGGTGGAGTTCTTCTCCCTGGGCACCAACGACCTGACCCAGTACACCCTGGCCATCGACCGGCAGAACCCCAAGCTGGATAACTTCTACGACTCCCATCACCCGGCGGTTCTCCGCATGATCCGCCACACCATCGAGGCGGGCCACCGCCACGGCTGCTGGGTGGGCATCTGCGGCGAGCTGGGCGCGGACCAGACTCTGACGGAGACCTTCCTCCGCTACGGCGTGGACGAGCTGAGCGTCTCCCCCGCCTCGGTCCTGCCCCTGCGGAAGATCATCCGCAGTCTGGACCTGAGCAAGGAGACCCAGGACTGACCAAAAAACGGCAAAGCGCCGGACGCAGCGCGTCCGGCGCTTTTTATGTACCGCTTACAGGTTCGCCTTGAGCTTCGCGATGATCTCGTCATACTCCGGCTGGGTGAGGAAGACCGTTCCCGGGTTCATGGCGAAGGTGGTGTTCCACTCTGCCTGGTCCTTGTACTTGGGGACCAGGTGGAAGTGCAGGTGGCCGCTGGTGTCGCCGTAGGCCCCGTAATTGACCTTGTCGGGGTGGAAGGCGGCGTGGAGAGCCTTGGCCACCCGGTTCACGTCGGCGAAGAAGGCATTGCGCTCCTCGTCGGTGAGGTCCACCATTTCGCTGACGTGCTCCTTGTAGGCCACGATGCAGCGGCCGGGGTGGCTCTGCTCCTTGAAGAGGACCAGGACGCTGGAGGGCAGGTCGCAGACGTAGATGCCGAAGCCGTCCAGGAGCTCCTGCTTCCGGGTGCAGTAGCCGCAGGTTTGATCTTTCATAAGGGCACCGTTCCTTTCTGTTTGGGATGTCCCCCTCATTATAGCACAGCCCTCCGGGATTTGGTACCGCCAATTTCAAATTCCGCTTTTTGGGACCCGTCCGTCATTTTTTGGAAAAAGGCCCGGACCTTCCCGGCGGGAGAGCCGGGCTTTCGGCAAAAATACCATTGTATTTTCCGGGCCGTCAGGGTACAATGATTCCCTGAAAACACATGGATCGAAGCGCAAGGGAGGATGTCCGCATGAGCCGTCAGGAGGCAATTTCACAGTACGCCAGCGCCTTGAAGCAGGGCCGAAAATCCTATAAGGAGGCCCTGGTCCGGGGCCGCTACCCCTATCCCCAGGTGTTGGACGAAATCATCAGCGACTCCATGGTGGCGGGTCAGACGGAGCTGGGGGTCATGGAGATTCCCATCGACCAGATCGTGGGCACCAAGACGGCGGGCCGCCGCTCCGCCTTCTCGGCGGACTTCCTGCCCCTGCTGGACCCGGACACGGAGTTCGCCGGAAAGTGGATCAGCCTCTGCGAGGCCCACCTGGGGGACGAGGGCATCCGGGACCCCATCCGGTGCTACGAGTATTTCGGCCGCTTTTACGTTCAGGAGGGGAACAAGCGGGTCAGCGTCCTGCGGAGCTACGACGCGCCCACCATTCCCGCCTACGTCATCCGTATGATCCCCGTCTGGACGGAGGACCCGGCGGTGGCGGCCTACTACGACTTTATGCAGTCCTTCCCCAAGACGCGGCTGTACCGGACCCGCTTCACCCGGGCGGGGAGCTTCGTCAAGCTCCAGAAGGCCCTGGGCTATGAGCCGGACCACGTCTGGACGGAGGACGAGCGCCGCCGCTTCGCCGCGGGCTACACCTACTTCCAGGAGCCCTTTTTGAAGCTGGGCGGCGGAGAGCTGCCCATCACCACGGCGGACGCCATGCTGGTGTGGCTGAAGGTCTACAGCTTTGACGACCTGATCTCCCTGCCCTCGGCGGAGCTTTTGAAAAGCGTCAAGGCCGTCTGGGCAGACGTGAAGGCCCTGTCGGAGCCCATCGCCGTCCGCACGGACACGCCGGAGGCCAAGGAGGAGAACCTTCTGGGCCGCATCTTCAAGCCCAAGCAGCTCAGCCGTTTGCACGTGGCCTTCATCAGCGACCAGCTGCCGGACCAGAGCGACTGGGCTCGGGCCCACGACCTGGGCCGGGAGTATCTGGAGACGGTCTTGGAGGACCGGGTGGAGACCGAAACCTTTTACGGCGTCCGGCCCGGGGAGGAGGCGGAGGCCGCTATGGAGGAGGCCATCGAGCACGGGGCCCAGCTCCTCTTTGCCATCACGCCGCCGCTGATCGGGGCCTGCCGGAAGACGGCGGCGAAGCACCCGGAGGTCCGCATTCTGAACTGCTCGGTCTCCATGCCCTACGCCGGGGTCCGCACGTATTACAGCCGCATTTACGAGGCAAAATATATTGCCGGCGCCATCGCCGGGGCCCTGAGCCGCAGCGGCCGCATCGGTTACGTGGCCAGCAACCCCATTTTCGGCGTTCCCGCCAGTATCAACGCCTTCGCCCTGGGAGCCCAGCTGACGAATCCCCGGGCGGAGATTACCCTCCGCTGGTCCTGTGTGGAGGAGAACGCCATGGACGCCCTGGCCTGGGAGGGCGTGTCTCTGATCTCCAACCGGGACATCCCCACGCCGGACCGCGTCCGGGAGCCCTGGGGCCTGTGCCGCATTGAAAACGGGAAGTTTCGTTCCCTGGCCTCCCCCTACTGGCACTGGGGCAACGTCTACACGAATCTGGTCCGCGGCATTCTGAGCGGCGGCTGGGAGTCCCTGGCCGCGCCGGAGGGCCAGGCGGTCAACTACTGGTGGGGCATGAACATCCGGGCGGTGGACATTCTGCTGAGCGACGAGCTCCCCGCCGGCGTCCGCCAGCTGGCGGCCATTCTCCGCAAGGGAATTATTGACGGGTCCATCCAGCCCTTCCCCGGGGCCACGCCGGAAAAGATCCTGCACATGGACGCCCTTTTGGACTGCGTCCATGGAAGCATTCCCAAATATGAGGACCTGCTGCCCATGGCCCGTTCCCTCGCCCGGCTCCAGGGCGTCTATCGGGACGCCATCCCCCCGGAGAAGGAGGACCCCATTCTGTGAAGCTGCTGTTACTGTCCGATAAAGAGAGCGAATACCTGTGGGACTATTACAGGCCCGGCCGCCTGGACGGGATCGACATGATCCTCTCCTGTGGGGATTTGAGCTCCAAGTATCTCACCTTTCTGGTGACCATGACGGGGAAGCCCCTGCTGTATGTTCATGGGAATCATGATAAAACCTATGACCAGCATCCGCCGGAGGGCTGCGACTGCGTGGAGGACCAGCTGGTGACGATAAAGGGGCTCCGCATCCTGGGCCTGGGGGGAAGCATTGAGTACAGCGGCGGGCCCCACCAGTACACGGAGGCCCAGATGGCCCGCCGAATTCGGCGGCTCCGGTACCGCCTCTGGCGGGCGGGAGGCGTGGATATTGTGCTGACGCACTCCCCCATGCTGGGCTATGGGGACGGGGAGGACTATGCCCACCGGGGGTTTGAGAGCCTGCTGGCGCTTGTGGACAAGTATCAGCCGAGGTATCTGATTCATGGACACGTCCATGTGAATTATGGGTTTCAGATCCCCCGGGTGCTCCGGCGGGGGGAGACGACGATTATTAACGCTTATGAGCGGTATGTGCTGGATTTGGAGAATCCGCCGGAGGCGGAGGGGTGATGGTCGCCCTTGCAGGCGGGGGTTTTGGTGATTGTCGAATGGACCAGCTGCTCTTTCCACTGCCGCTGACCTGGTGCTGACCGGTGAGGCCATCCTCGTTTGAATTGTTCGAATTTCAAGATACCCTCTAGGTTGCTGCGGCGAGAACTGGAACGAGGAATACGGCCTCTTCGAGGCTCCCATCGACCTGAGCAAGGCCGTGGCTGTCCGCTGAGGCACGGCGTTACTTTCCTTGAAAGGAAAGTAACCAAAGGAACTTTAACACGCTCTGACAGCCTGGTGGTAAACCTGGCTAAAGCGACGGCAACGAAGACACAAAAAGAGGCACGGCATTTGCCGTGCCTCTTGCTCATATTCAGAAGAACATCAGATATGGATGCCGCCCACAAAGTATGTATTGTAGTAGCCGTCGGTCAGGTCGGAGTAGATCACACCGCCGCTCCGGGAGGAGGAGGAGTGAATCATCTGGCCGCCGCCCACGTAGATGCCCGCGTGGGAGCACGCCTTGCCGGCGTTCCGGCTGGGGTCGTTGAAGAACACCAGGTCGCCGGGCTGGAGCTCGCCCAGGCTGTAGACCCGGGTGCCCAAGCCACTCTGCCACTGGCCGGTGGCCGTGTGGGGCAGGGACACGCCGAACTGCTTGTACACGTACATGGTGAAGCCGGAGCAGTCGAAGCCGCCGGGGGCCGCGCCGCCGTAAGCGTACCGGGTACCCAGGTACTGACGGGCGAAGTCCACGATATTGCTGTCGCCCACGCTGGCGCCGGGGGTCAGGGGAGTCTCGTTGGTCAGGCTTATGTAGTCGCTGCGGACATAGCCGTCGCCGTATTGTCCGGTGATCTTATACCATCCGTTCTCAATCCCGATAACGGTGACGCCGCTGTTCAGGCCCAGGTTGTTGACAATCTCGGCGTCCAGGTTTCCCTCGGCCCGGACGTTGACGCCCCGGGCATTGATCCGGCCGTAGTACTCGAACTCGGTGGCCTCGTCCTTGGTGAAGAAGTCGGCGGAGACGTAGCCGATCTTGCCGTTGTGGGCCACGTGGTACCAGCCGTCCTCCTCGCCCAGCACGGCGATGATCCAGTCCTTGTCCAGCATGGTGATGACGGAGGCGTCCAAAGAGGGGTCCGACCGGAGGCGGAGGGAGGAGCCGGTGGTCTTGCCGATGCCTACCACCAGGGGGTCGCCGTCGGCGGCGAAGGCCGTAACGGTCAGGAACAGCATGGTCATCAGGGTGAGCGCCAGAACCTTGGCGGCGTTTCCTGCAAGTCGATTCATAAGTGGTAGCTTCCTTTCTCGTATCTTCTGTAAAACGGTTGGGGGAAACGGCCGGCTTTATTTCTCCTTGCCCGCCAGGGCCCGGTTCAGCCAGACGGTGGCGATGTCCATCGCCGCGTAAAGGCTGTCCTTCTCGCTCTTCTTGACAACGCGGTCCCGGGATTTCAAATCCGGGTCCGTAAGCTGGAGCTGGATGGAGACCTTGGAGGCCAGGTCCAGGTCCTGCTCCTTCTTCGTCTCCAGCACCTGCATCATGATGATATATTTTTCAGCCATCGTGCCGTAGTAGATCAAATTCCCTGCCCGGCGGAGCGGATGGCCCTTATACACGAGGCCCTCGGTTTTGCTGTTCTTGCTTCCAGCCATAAAAAACCTCCCTCAGAAATTTTGTAACCAAATTGTAACATCTTTTTCCCGTTTTGTCAACATTCTGAGCTGAGCATTTTGACGAAAAAGCAGCTGAACATCATAGCACTTCTGACAAAAACCGAAAAAATCCCGTGGAGTACGGCCTCCGCCAGAGGGGGCGGCAGGCCGTCTTCCACGGGATGCGCGTCGAAATTGATGACAATTTGTAACTCTTTTTGTTACTGACCCAGATACTTCCGCACCAGCACCTGCAGCAGCTCGTCCCGGTCGATCTTGCGGATCAGAGTCCGGGCGTTGTTGTGGTTGGTGATATAGGTGGGGTCCTCGGACAGGATATAGCCCACGATCTGATTGATGGGGTTATAACCCTTCTCCTCCAGGGACTTGTAGACGGAAGAGAGAATCTGATGGATCTCCTCGTCCTTTTCCAACGCGAGACTGAACTTTCTGGTGAAATCGTCCATAGGTACACCACCTTCCTTTCTGGTTACGTCCTAGTATACTCGATTTTTCTCAGACTGTAAAGGGTTTCAGCGGGATTTTTACGAAAGATTTTTACTGGGAGACCCGCCGGACTCTCACCGAAGGACGGAGTCCAGCTCCTTGGAGAGCAGCTCCAGAATGCCCTTCACGTCTTCGTCGGCCTCCTGGGCGGTGAGGCTTCGGTCGTCGGCCCGGAGCTCCAGGTTGAAGGCCACGCTCTTCTTTCCCTCGGGCACGCCCTTGCCGGTGTAGACGTCGAAGAGGTGCACGCCCTTCAAAAGGCCCTTGGCGCCCCGGCAGATGCACTCCTCCAGCTTCGCCACCGGGAGGCACTTGTCACAGACCAGGGCGATGTCCCGGGTGACGGCGGGGAAGCGGGGCAGGGGCTGGTAAACGGGCGTGCCGCCCATGTTCTCCAGCAGGGAGTTGAAGTCCAGCTCCGCCGCGTAGAGCTCGCAGTCCACGTCGTAGTTCTCCGCCACGGCGGGGTGAATCTGACCCAGAATGCCCAGGAGGAAGCCGCCCCGGTAAACCCTGGCGCAGCGGCCCGGGTGGTAGGAGGGGTTCCCGGTCTCCTCCTCGAAGCGGACGCCCTCAATGTGCAGTCCCTCCAGCACGGTCTCCACGGCGCCCTTCAGCTCGAAGAAGTCCATGCCGCCGCCGTAGGCCCCCAGGGACAGGACCTTGGGCTCGTCGGCCATGCCGGAGCCGTCGTTTTTGGCGAAGTAGGTCCGGCCCAGCTCGTAGAGCCGGACGGCCTTGTTCCGGTAGTGGCAGTTCCGGGCCAGAATCTCCAGCATGGAGGGCAGGGTGGTGGTGCGCATGATGGAGGTGTCCTCCCCCAGGGGGTTCAAGATCTTCATGGAGTTCCGGAGGGGAGAGTCGGCGGGCAGGTTGATCTTGTCGTAGTAGGCGGGGCTGATGAAAGAGTAGGTGATGATCTCGCTGTAGCCCAGCCCGCGGCAGAGAGCCCCGGCGGCGTTCTCCGCCTGCTGGACGGGATTCCAGCCCCGGCGCTCGTTGAGCCCGGCGGAGAGGGTGTTGGGGATGTTGTTGTAGCCGTAGAACCGGACGGCCTCCTCGGCGATGTCGGACCAGTGCTCCACGTCGGAGCGCCAGGAGGGCACGGTGATGACGTCGCCCTCCAGCCCGAAGCCCAGGGCGGTCAGGGTTTTCCGGGTGTCCGCCTCGGGGATGTCCACCCCCAGGAAGCGGTTGATCTTCTCCGGCTCGAATTTCACGGTGACCGGGTTGGGGACGTAGTTCAAAATGTCGATGACCCCGTCCACCACCTCGCCGGCCCCCAGCAGCTCCACCAGCTCACAGGCCCGGTTCACGGCGGGAAGGGTGTTGAGAATGTCCAGGCCCTTCTCAAACTTGGCGCTGGCCTCCGTCCGCTTCCCCAGAGCCAGGGCGGTCTTGCGGATGCAGGCTCCGTCGAAGTTGGCGGACTCGAAGACCACGTCGATCGTGTCCCCTACGATCTCGCTGTTCAATCCGCCCATGATGCCCGCCAGGCCCACGGCCCGGTTCTCGTCGGCGATGACCAGCATACTGGGATTGAGCCTGTAGACATTGCCGTCCAGGGTGGTCAGCTCCTCGCCGTCCCGGGCCCGGCGGACCACGATCTTGCCGCCCTTCACATAGCGGTAGTCAAAGGCGTGCATGGGCTGGCCGTATTCCAGCATCACGTAGTTGGTGATGTCCACGATGTTGTTGATGGGCCGCACGCCGCTGGAGCGGAGCCGCTCCCGCATCCACTTGGGAGAGGGGGCGATCTTCACGTTCCGCACCATCCGGGCGGTATACCGGGGGCAGAGATCCGGGTCCGGCGTCTCCACGTCCAGGAGGTCGGGGAGAGCGCCCGGACCGCCGCCCTGAACCTGGGGGTCGTGGAGCTTCAAGGGCTTGTCGAAGGTCACTGCCGCCTCCCGGGCCAGACCAATGACGCTGAGGCAGTCGGGCCGGTTGGGGGTAATTTCAAACTCCACCACGTGGTCGTCCGCGCCGATGACGGGCTTGATATCGTCGCCGGGCTTGCAGTCCTCGTGGAGGACGAAAATGCCGTCGGGGATGCAGTGGGGGAACTCCCTCTGCTCCGTGTGGAGGTCCTCCAGGGTGCAGATGGTTCCGGCCTTGGTGTTATAGGCAACCAAATCCCCCTGGTGGAGGTTCTGGCAGTTGGTGGTCACAACGGCGGAAGCGCCGTCCTCACCGCAGGCAAGGGCGCACTTCCAGAGGTTGACCCCGGCGTTTTCCACGGTCCGGACCTCCGCCGCCAGGACAGGCCCGAAAATCTTGTGGCCGGGCCGGATGTCCGCCGGGATGGAGGGCTTTTCCGGGTCGATGGGCTTGTAGTCGTTCAGCAGGGCGGCGGCGGTGATGACGGCGTAGGGGAAGTCCCGCTCGTCCAGGTTCAGCTCCTTCAGGGAGCAGAGCATGCCCTTGGACTTCACGCCCCGGAGGTTTCCACGGGTGATGTGCTTGCCGCCGGGGAGCCAGGAGTTGTCCTTGGCCACGGGGATCAGGTCCCCCTCGTGGATGTTCCAGGCGCCGGTGACGATCTGGACGGGCTCGTCCTGGCCCACGTCGATCTGACAGACCCACATGTGGTCGCTGTCGGGGTGGCGCTCCATCTTTTCGATGCGGCCTGCGACCACGTTCTTGATCTCCGCCCCCAGATCCTCGGTGACCTCCACCTTGGAGCCGGAGATGGTCATGGCCTCGGCGAAATCCCGGTCGCCGACCGGGCCGATGTCCACAAATTCTTGTAACCATTTACGGGATAGTTTCATATTCTTAACTCCTTAAAGAAGGATTCAGCTAGGATGCTAGCTGGTGCATTGCACCCCCCATTCTCTCTTTTTCTCGCCGGAGAAAAAGAGAGAATGCGCCGTGCACGGTGGAAGAGAGAAAAAGACGAAAGGGACGCTACGGGGGCGCGGAAGCAGTGCTTCCGATTTCACGAATGTCTTTAGCCCGCGGCGTAGCTTGAGCGGGAGGTTTGGATATTATCGAATGGACCAGCGGCTCTTTCCGCTGCCGCTGATGCGGCGGGCACTGAAAGAGAAGGCGGCAGAAGAAACTGACGTAAACGCCAGGTTAGCGGCAGCGAGGAGGGCCGGACGGGCCTTGCATCAACCTCCAAAACCCCCGCTCGCACCACGCCGCGGGCTGGAGACTTGCGTATCAAAAAGTCCGCACTGCTTCCGCGCCCCCGTTTTCTCTCTTCCACCGTGCACGGCGCATTCTCTCTTTTCGCAAAAGAGAGAATGGGGGGTGCATTGGACCAGCCATCTTCATGGCTGTTGACTCCTCCGCCCGTCAGGGCGTGTACAGGGTCAGAACTGCTCCAGGAAGCGGATGTCATTTTCAAAAATCAAGCGCATGTCGCTGATCTTATAGCGGCCCAGGGCCAGGCGCTCCAGGCCCATGCCGAAGGCGAAGCCGGAGTACTCCTCCGGGTCGATGCCGCAGTTCCGCAGCACCTTGGGGTGGACCATGCCCGCGCCTAAAATCTCAATCCAGCCCTCGCCCTTGCAGGTGGGACAGCCCTTGCCGGCGCATTTGTAGCACTGGATGTCCACCTCGCAGCTGGGCTCCGTGAAGGGGAAGTGGTGGGGGCGGAAGCGGGTGACGGTCTCCGGGCCGTAGATCTCCCGGATGACGGCGTTCAGCGTCCCCTTCAGGTCCGCCATGGTGATGCCCTTGTCCACCACCAGGCCCTCGATCTGGTGGAACATGGGGGAGTGGGTGGCGTCCACCTCGTCCTTGCGGTACACCCGCCCGGCGGAGATCATGCGGATGGGCACGCCGTAGCCCTCCATGGCCCGGATCTGCATGGGGGAGGTCTGGGAGCGGAGGAGGACGGAGGAGTCCTCCGTCAGGTAGAAGGTGTCCGTCCAATCCCGGGAGGGGTGGTTTTCCGGGGCGTTAAGCTTGGTGAAGTTGTAGTCCGCCTGCTCGATCTCCGGGCCGTCCATGATCTCAAAGCCCATGTTCAGGAAGATTTCCTTCAACTCGTCCAGCACGGAATACATGGGGTGCTTGTGGCCCAGGATAGGCTTCTTGCCGGGGATGGTCACGTCCACGGCCTCCGCCGCCAGCTTGGCCTCCAGGGCCTTCTGAGAGAGGACGCCGGACTGGGCCTCGATGGCCTGTTCCAAGCTGGCCCGCACGTCGTTGGCCAGCTGGCCCATGACGGGGCGGAGCTCAGCGGACAGGCCCCCCATCTGCTTCAATACGGCGGTGAGCTCGCCCTTCTTCCCCAGGTACTTGACCCGGAGGGCCTCCAGCCCGGCGGTCTCCTGGGCGGCGGCGATGGCCTCCAGGGCCCCCTTGCGGATGGCTTCCAACTGTTCTTTCATAGTAAGTGGCACTCCTTTTCTTTGGGTGTGTTGGCTCAGGTGTTGTTCAGCAGCGCCCGGGGCGGGCACTTCATGGTGACGGTAAAGCGGGGCATCTGGTGGAGCCCTTTGGAGAGGTTCGCGGCGTATTTCCCCGGCCCCGTCACCGCCGTTACGGGGAAGAGGGCCTCCAGGTAGGCGTCGGCGTCCGGGTCGGTCTTGCCGAAGGGATAAGCGAAGAAGGTGGGCGGGGCCCCGGTCTCCTGGGCGATGCGGTCAAAGCTGTACCGCAGGTCGTCCAGCACCCGGCAGTAGAAGTCGTTGTCGGACTCCCCCTTCTTCCGCTGGACGCCGTTGGACTGGCCGGGGACGAAGTTCCCCATCCGCCCGTCCAGGTTGTGGATGGCGTAGCCGTGGGAGCCGATTTCCACCAGGCCGGAGGCGGTCATCTCCCGGCACATGTCCCAGGTGAGGAAGTTCCCCCCGGGATTGTCCTGCATATAGGCCATGACGGCGATGGCGGCCTTGGCCCGGTACTTCCGGAGGAGGGGGTAGGCCAGCTCGTAATTGCTGCGGTAGCCGTCGTCGAAGGTGAGGAGGACGGGCTTTTCCGGCAGAGGCGCTCCCGCCGCCAGCTCCCGGGGGAGGACGGTCTCATAGCCGTTTTCCGCCAGCCACTGGAGGTCCTGCTCCAGCCGTCCCGCGGTGACGGTCATCTCGTTGCACTCCTGCCAGTCGTAAACCACGTGGTGGTACATCAGCACCGGCAGGCGGAGCTCGTAGGTCACCGGCGCGCCCTCCGGGGAGGAGGGATAGACCTTGGGAACCTCCGGGACGGCCTCCTGAACCTGGGCGGCGGGCCGTTCCGGGACGGCGGCGGCGGTGACGGCGGGAGAAAAGGGCGCGGTGGCGGACAGCGCCAGGGACGCCGCCAGCGCCAGTGCGAGGGAGTTCATGTGCGGTCAGGTCCTTTCTCAAAAAGTCAGGCGGAGCCGGGGAGGGAAACAAAAAGACCCTCCGCCCCAAACCATGGGACGAAAGGCGAGTCCTTCCGCGGTACCACCCAAATTCGCGCCCTCAGGGCGCGCCCTCGAGGCCCCGGTAACGGAGGGCGGACCGGCCGTGTCTCCACGGCGGCTCCCGGGCGAACCAAACGGCGCGTCGCGGACGGGCTTGCAGCCGGCGGCCCATCCTCTCTTGGCGAGGCGTGATCGTTATTTTCCCGTTCATCGCGCATCAGCGGTTATCTCTCTCCTTTATAGCACAGCCCGGCGGGAAATGCAAGAGAAAAAAGAGAATCCTTTTCCGCGTTTTGAACCGGACACGGGGCGCTGCCGCTTGCAAAGCGGCCGGGTTTATGCTATATTATTAAACTTGTGGAAAGAATCCCATTATCAAACAAACCAGGAGGCTGCAACATGGCCGCTTTCAAGGACGAGATCGCCCGGAGGCGAACCTTCGCCATCATCTCCCACCCCGACGCGGGCAAAACCACCCTGACGGAAAAACTCCTGCTCTACGGCGGGGCCATCGCCCAGGCCGGCGAGGTCAAGGGCAAGCGGGCCCGGGCCGCCACCAGCGACTGGATGGAAATTGAGAAGCAGAGGGGCATCTCCGTCACCTCCTCCGTCATGCAGTTCCAGCACGACGGCTACTGCGTCAACATCCTGGACACCCCGGGACACCAGGATTTCTCCGAGGACACCTACCGCACCCTCATGGCGGCGGACTCCGCCGTCATGGTCATCGACGCCGCCAAGGGCGTGGAGCCGCAGACGCGGAAGCTCTTCCGGGTCTGCGCCTTGCGGCACATCCCCATCTTCACCTTCATCAACAAGATGGACCGGGAGAGCCGGGACCCGCTGGAGCTCTGCGGTGAGGTGGAGGCGGAGCTGGGCATCGACACCTATCCCGTCAACTGGCCCATCGGCTCCGGGAAGGAGTTCCAGGGGATCTATGACCGGGAGTCCGCCCACATCCTCTTCTTCTCCGGCGAGGGCCACGCCAAAAAGGCCGCCGCCACCGCCGTGGATCTGGACGACCCGGCAGTGGGGAACATGATCGGCGAGAGCCGCTGGCGGCAGCTCCAGGAGGAGGTGGAGCTCCTGGGGGCGGGCCGGGACTTCGACCTGGAGGCCGTCCGGGCCGGGACCCTCTCCCCGGTGTTCTTCGGGTCCGCCCTGACCAACTTCGGCGTGGAGCCCTTCCTGAACGCCTTCCTCCGCATGACCACCGCCCCCCTGAGCCGCATGGCGGGGGAGGAGGAGATCGACGCGTTCTCCCCGGACTTCTCCGCCTTTGTCTTCAAGATTCAGGCCAACATGAACAAGGCCCACCGGGACCGGCTGGCCTTCCTGCGCATCTGCTCCGGCCGCTTCCAGCGGGACGCGGAGTACTTCCACGTCCAGTCCGGCAAGAAGATGCGCCTGAGTCAGCCCCAGCAGATGATGGCGGCGGAACGGGAGATTGTGGACGAGGCCTACGCCGGGGACATCATCGGCGTGTTCGACCCCGGCATCTTCTCCATCGGGGACACGGTCACCGTGCCGGGGAAGAAGTTCCGCTACGCGGGCATTCCCACCTTCGAGCCGGAGCACTTCATGCGGGTGTCCCCCAAGGACACCATGAAGCGCAAGCAGTTCATCAAGGGCACGGAGCAGATCGCCCAGGAGGGCGCCATTCAGATCTTCAAGCGCCCCGGCGGCGGCATGGAGGAAGTGGTGGTCGGCGTGGTGGGCACGCTGCAATTCGACGTCTTCCAGTACCGCATGAAGGCGGAGTACGGGGTGGACCTCTACATGGAGGGTCTGCCCTACGACCACCTGCGGCTGATTACGGAGTGCCCCTGCAAGCCCGACGAGCTGGTCCTCTGCACCGGGTCCGCCATTCTGGAGGATTTCAAGGGCCGGTTGCTGGTGGCCTTCGGCGGCGAGTGGTCCGTGGGCTTTTTGACGAAGCACAACCCCGGCCTGGTGCTGGAGGATGCCTTGTCGGTTTCATGAAACGGCTTTTGATTGTGGAGGACGACCGGGCCCTGGGAGACGGGCTGTGCCTGGCCCTGAAGGACCCGGCGCTGGAGCTGACACTGTGCCGGACCCTATCCGCCGCCCGGACCGCTCTGGGAGCGGAGGACTTTGACCTGCTGGTGCTGGACGTGAACCTCCCCGACGGGAACGGGCTGGACCTCCTCCGCCGCCTCCGGGACCGAGGCGACCCCACCCCTGTCATCCTGCTGACGGCCAACGACATGGAAACCGACATCGTGGCGGGGCTGGAGTCCGGGGCGGACGACTATGTGACGAAGCCCTTCTCCCTGGCGGTGCTCCGGGCCCGGGTCAACGCCCAGCTTCGCCGGGGAGACAAAACGCCCGCCCAGGGAGGTCCCATTGTCCTGGAGAACTTTTCCTTCGACTTTGACCGCATGGAGTTCCGCCGGGACGGGCGGCTCATCGACCTGAGCAAGACGGAGCAGAAGCTCCTCCGTCTTCTGGTGGAGAATCGGGGCCGGACCCTGCCCCGGGAGCTGCTGGTGGACCGGATCTGGACCGACGGGGCGGAGTACGTGGACGAAAACGCCCTGTCCGTGACGGTGAAGCGCCTCCGGGGCAAGCTGGAGGAGAATCCCTCCAAGCCCCGGTACCTGAAAACCGTCTACGGCATCGGCTACACCTGGACCACCGGAGAGAAAGAGGGCTGAGGCATGACGGGGTATTTCTGCCTTGCCGCCCTGGCGCTGGCGGCGCAGTCCCTGTGGCACCGCTGGCGGATGAAGCGACTCCTCCGCAGCCTGGACCGGATGCTGGACGCGGCCATCCGGGGGGACTTTCAGGAGGAGGCCTTTGACGAGAGCCTTCGCTCCGCCGTGGAGACGAAGCTGGCCCACTACCTCAGCGCCTCCGCCGTCTCCGCCAAAAACCTCCAGGAGGAGCGAGACAAGATCAAGTCCCTCATCGCCGACATCTCCCACCAGACGAAAACCCCCATCGCCAATGTACTTCTGTATGCCCAGCTTTTGGAGGAACAGGAGAACTGCCGGGTCCACACCGCCGCCCTGGTAGAACAGGCCCGGAAGCTCCAGTCCCTCATTGACGCGCTGGTGAAGACCTCCCGGCTGGAGGCGGGGGTGCTGGTGCTCCATCCCCGGCCGGGGCCCCTGGGGCCCATGCTGGAGGAGGCGGCCGCCCAGTTCTTCCCCAGGGCGGAGGAGAAGGGCCTGGAGCTGATTCTGGAGCCCACGGAGGCGGACGCGGTCTTCGACCCCAAGTGGACGGGGGAGGCGGTGTGCAACTTCATCGACAACGCCGTGAAGTATACGTCCTCCGGGAAGATCACCGTCAGCGCCCGGGCCTATGAGCTTTTCGCCCGGATCGACGTGGCGGACACCGGACCGGGCGTGGCGGAGGAGGAGCTGGGGAAGCTCTTCCAGCGGTTCTACCGAGGCGGGGCGTCCTCCCAGGCGGAGGGCGTGGGCGTGGGGCTTTACCTGGTCCGGCAGATCGCCCAGGGCCAGGGGGGCTATGTGAAGGTCTTCTCTAAGCCCGGACAGGGGGCTAAGTTCTCCCTGCTCCTGCCCCGGAATTGATTGACAAAGGAGCGTCCTTTATGAAATTGGAGTTTGTTCCCGTGGGCCGGATCGTGGGCGTCCACGGCATCCGGGGGGAGCTGAAGGTCCTGCCCCTGGAGGGGGAGGCGGAGTTCCTCACCGGCTTCCGGACCTTCTATCTGGAGGGACGCCCCGTCCCGCCGGTTTCCTGCCGGGTTCACAAGGGCATGGCCCTTCTCAAGCTGGAGGGCGTGGAGGACCGCACCGCCGCGGAGGGCCTCCGGGGAAAGGAGCTGCTGGTCCGCCGGGCGGACGCCCGTCTCCCGGAGGGGGAGTACTTCGACGGCGAGCTCATCGGCCTGGACGTGTACGACGGCGAGACCGGCGCGTGCGTGGGGGAGCTGACGAAGGTGGAGCGCTACCCTGCCAGCAAGGTGTACACCGTCCGGGGGGTAAAGGAATTCCTGGTCCCGGCGGTGAAGGACGCCTTCATCCTTGGGATAGACCTGGAGAACAACCGGATGGACATTCGGATGTGGGAGGGGCTGACGGAGTGAACATCGACATTCTGACCCTCTTCCCGGACTCCGTGGACGCCATGCTGAATGTCAGCATCCTGGGCCGGGCCCAGGAGCGGGGGTACATCGCCATCCGGACCCACCAGATCCGGGAGTACACCACCAATAAGCAGATGCAGGTGGACGACTACCCCTACGGCGGGGGCCGGGGGGCCGTCATGCAGGCGGACCCCCTCTACCGCTGCTGGGCCCATGTCGTCGAGACCCACGGCCCGGGGCGGACCATCTTTCTCTCCCCCTGCGGCCGGACCTTCACCCAAGGACTGGCCCGGGAATTGAAGGAGCGCTACGACCACCTGATCCTGGTCTGCGGCCACTATGAGGGGGTGGACCAGCGCTTCCTGGACGAGTGCGTGGACGAGGAGATCTCCATGGGGGACTTCGTTCTCACCGGCGGGGAGATCCCCGCCATGGCGGTGGCGGACGCGGTGTGCCGCATGGTGCCCGGGGTTCTGCCGGACGAGGAGTGCTTTCAGGAGGAGTCCCACTGGAACGGGCTTCTGGAGTACCCCCAGTACTCCCGGCCCGCCGTGTGGCACGACCGGGCGGTGCCGGAGATTCTTCTCTCCGGGGACCACGGGAAGGTGGCGGCCTGGCGGCGGAAGGAGAGCTACAAGCGGACCATGCGCCGCCGCCCGGATCTGTTCGCCCGGTTCGACGAGAGCCAGTTGACTACAAAAGCGGAAAAAAAGGTCCTCCAGGAGGCCAGAGACGAGCTGGCCGCGGAGGACGGGGAAGCGTAAGAGCCGCCCGGCAAAGCCGGGCGGCTCTGTTATGTGGAAAGGGGGACTTAAGCGGCGGTGAAGACGCTGGTGGGGCCGTCGGTTCCGCCGATGAGGTCCTCAAAGCCGGAGAAATCGGGGAAGCTGATTTTTACGCTCTTGCCCATGGCCTTGACGTCCATGGTCATGTCCACGTCCACGGCGGCGCTGGCCTTCAGGCTGTCCTTGCCGTCGGAGGCGGTCAGATCGGCCTTCAGGGTCATGTCCGCCGCGGCGTTTTTCAGCGCGCCGTCCTGGCCCACGGTGTAGGTGATGGCGCTGTTGTCCAGGGAGAGAGCCATGTTCATATCCAGGCCCGCCTCGGTGGTCAGCGCACCCAGGACCTGGCCGAGGAGGCCGTTGAGCATCCCGGCGAAGGCGTTGTTCAGTTTCAGGGTGTAGACGGTGTTCCCGCCGGTGGTCTTGGCGGTGATGGAATCGATAAACGGCAGCATGGAGGCGTAGTTTTGCCCGGTGGACTGCTCCATCAGGGCCGTGAGGGCGTCCATGTCCATCCCCATGTCTACGGGCATCTGGTAGGCCTCCTCACCGGATCGGACATAGGCTACGCCGTCCTTTAGCCAGTACTCCGTTTTCTGGGTTTCGGTGGTCTCCCCGCCGGAAGCGGTGACGGTCATGTCCATGGCCATCTGGAGGTCCTTGTCCAGGACCATCTTGATCGTGCCCTTGACCGCCGCGTCCGCCTTCTGGGTCATGTCCATGGAGGTCCCGCCGTCGGTGCCCTTGATGCTGATGTTCATGCCCATCTTCGCGTCCACCGAGGTGTCCAGCCCCTGGGCCGCCGCCGCGCCGGAGGCCTGGAGGGCCCGGTAGGCCTCGATCTTGTCGGTAATGGGCTTGGCGGCCGCCGCATCCACGGCTCCGCTCTCAATAAGGCTCGCCAGCAGATAGGTGCCGCCGTCCTTGAGGTCCGCGCCCAGGGCCTGATAGGTCAGGGCCACCAGATCGTCCCGGAGGAAGGTCCCGGTAAACGCGGAGGTGTCCAGCAGGCCGATGGCCGCCGCGAACTCCTGGGCATTGGCGCTGGTGAAGTCCGCGTTGTCCTTGTAGCCCAGGGCCCGGAGGAGGAAAATGGTGTAGGCCTTGCCGGTGCAGGGATTGGCCGCGCCAAAGGAGTCGGCGGAAGTGCCGTTGGCCAGGCCCTTGTCCTTAAGCCACGCGACATAGGGGGCGGCGGTCTCGTTCACGTCGGCAAAGGGGCACTTCAATTCCCCGGCGGCGTAGGCGGCCTTGGCCTCTTCCTCCGCGCCGAAGAGTCGGACCAGCATAATGGCGGCCTGGGCCCGGGTGGGGGCCTTGTCCAGGTCGAAGCCGTTGGCCCCGCCCTTGAGCATGCCGATGGCGGCCAGCTCCTGCGCCGGGCCGTCAAAGCTGGACGCGGAGGCGGAGACGCACAGCAGCCCCGTCAGCGCCAGAGTGGCGAGCAGAATTGTCAGAAAGCGTTTCATGAAAAATCTCCTCTCTTCCCCGGCGGCGGACCGCCGGAATGATGCATGCGTCCATTATATACCTGGAAAAATGCGCCGTCAAGGACGGGTTTGCCGGGAGAAGCTTCCGAGCGCGGAGAGGAGGTCACGCGCCCCCCAGCAGCGCTTGGAACCTCTCCAGCAGGACGGCGGCCTGACCCCGGGCGGCCCGGCCCTGGGGCTGGAGGGTTCCCTCCTTGGTCCCCTGTAAAATGCCCTCCGCCAGGGCCCAGCTCATGGCCTCCTGGGCGTAGCCGCCGACCTCCCCGGCGTCCGAAAATCCCCGGAGGGAGGCCCGGGCGCCGCTGTCCGCCCGCTCCAGCTTGGCGTACCGCCAGAGAATGGCGGCCAGCTGCTGGCGGCTCACCGGGAGGTCCGGGCGGAAGGTCCCGTCATAAAAGCCCTCCACAATGTTCCGCCGGGCGGCCCAGGCCACGGCCCCGGCGTAGTAGGCGGAGGCGGGCACGTCGGAGAAGGAGGAGCCCCGGACCTCGGGCTCTCCCGCCAGCCGGTGGAGAATGGCGGCCACCTGCCCCCGGGTCACCGTGCCGCCGGGGGAGAAGGCGGTGGGGCTGGTGCCGTTCATCAGCCCGGCGGCGCAGACCCGCTCCACGGCCCCGGCGTACCAGGCGTCCCGGGGCACGTCCCGAAAGCGCCCGCCGTTCCAGGCGGCCCAGGCGCTTTGGATCAGGTCCCCCTCGGAGTCCTGAGACAGCTCCCAGAAGCCCACGCCCCCCAGGCCCCGCCGCCGGGCCAGTTCCGCCTTGGCGGCGATGGAGGCCGGGTCGTCGTAGGAGAGGAAGGCGCGGTTCCCGTAGAGGTAGGGGATCTCCGCCTCCTCGTGCCGGAGCTGCCGGTAGGCGGAGCGGTTCAGGTAGTCGCTCTTCACCTGGTCCCAGGGGACGGACTTGGCGCTTTCAAAGGGCTGGTAAAGTCCGCTGTTCCGGCTGGACACGCCCTGGTATATGTACCCGTACAGCGGCATGCCCAGCACCAGCTTTTCCGCCGGAACGCCCCGGCCCAGCCAGGCGGAGACGCCGTCATCCACGCTGGCGCGGTAGCGGGGCGGACCGTCCGAGGGCGTGTAGAGGGGCGCGTTGAAGTCCGCGGAGGCATCCCAGGGCCCGTGGAGGTCATAGGCCATGAGGAAAATATGGTCCACGGTCTCCGCCACCGCCTGGGGCTCGATGTTGTTCAGATAGCTTCCGTCCAGCGCCCCGGCAATGGTCAGGACGTAGGCCCTCCCGTCCCGCCGCCCCTGGCGGTCCAGGGCCTGGCGGAGTTCCCGCAGCAGCAGGGTGAAGTTCTGCTTGTCCTGGGGCCGGTGGACCACGCCGGGGGCCCCGCCGGAGACGGGGTACTCCCAGTCCAGGTCCACACCGTCCAGGCCGTACTCCAGGAGCAGGTCCACGCAGGACCGGGCGAAGATCTCCCGGCGTTCGGCGGAAGCCGCCGCGTCGGAAAAGCCGGTGGATTCGTCCCAGCCCCCCAGGGAGAGGACGATGTTCAGATCCGGGTTCCGCCTCCGCAGTGCCATCAGCCCCTGCAGGGCCTTCCCGTCCCGGGCCGGGTCGCTCAGGACGGCCTTTCCATTCTCGATTTTGGCGAAGGCGTAGTTGATCTGGGTGAACCGCTCCGCCGGAAGCTTGTCCGGCGTATAGCCTTGGGCGGAGGCCCAGGAGGCGTAATAGCCCACCACCTCCCCGGCTCCTTCGCCCCCGGCGGCGGAGACCGGGCCCGCCAGGGACAGCAGCAGGGTGACGACCAGGGCAAGCGGTACCAAGCGGCGCGTCTTCCACATCGTTCCAATTCCTCCAATATCTATCATAAGATTATAAGATTCGTTTTAAAATGGGACTCACCCCATTTTACCCCGCTGTCCCCGGCGGGGGCAAGGAACAAATCCTGGAAGCTCTGCCAGAGGGCAAGAAGAGACGGCGCTTTCGCGCCGTCTCAAGCATCCATATGGGGGGGAAAATCAGCGGACCGTGCTCCGCAGGGTGCCGATGTTCTGGATGGTACATTCCACCACGTCCCCGGCCTCCAAAAACTTCGGCGGGTCGAAGCCCATGCCGACCCCCGCCGGGGTGCCGGTGGCGATGATGGTCCCCGGCAGCAGGGTCATCCCGGAGGAGAGCTCTTCGATGATCTCCGGAATGCCGTGAATCAGCAGGGAGGTATTGGAGCGCTGGCGCTCCTGGCCGTTGACGGTGCAGGAGATGTCCAGGGCCGGGGGAAAGGCGGTTTCATCCGCCGTGAGGATGCAGGGCCCCATGGGGGTGAAGCCGTCCAGGCCCTTGCCGAAATACCACTGCTTGTGGCCGGTCTGGAGATCCCGGGCGGACACGTCGTTGAGGACGGTGTAGCCGAAAATATACTCCCCGGCATCCTCCGCCTTCACCTGTTTGGCGGTTTTCCCGATGATGACCGCCAGCTCCGCCTCATAGTCCAGCCGCTCCACCAATCCCTTGTACCGGGGGATGATCCCGTCCGGATCTCCGGCCCGGCTGACCCGCTTGGAGAAATAGACCGCCGTGGGCTTCTCTTTGGCGAAAGCCTCCGCGTCGTACTGGGCCGCCTCCTTCGCGTGGTCCCGGTAGTTCATCCCCAGGCAGATCACGTCCTGACGGGGCCGGGGGATGGGGGCCAGGAGGGTTGCCTCCGCCGGCGAAACTGCGGAGACTCCCGAAAGGGCGGTCTCCAGGTCCGACTGGGAGGCGGCTTCGATCAGGGTGTTCATGTCCGGGTAGGGAAGGAGGGCCACGCCCTCCCCCGTCAGCGCGCCCACGCGCTCCTCGCCCCTGTAGAGGCAGGTGATCAGTTTCATGAGATCGACTCCTTTTTCAGCGTTTTCTACATCTTAATCTTAAAGCATCCCGCTCCAATATGCAAGAGGCGGAGCGTCTCCGCTCCGCCTCAAATTCATGGTTATGACAAAAGCAATTTGTCGTCCGCCTCGTCGCTTCCGCTGACCTTGTTGAACAGCTCCAGAAGCTGGGGCACCGTCAGCTTTTTCTTCTCCTCGCCGGAGACGTCGATGACGATTTTTCCGTCGTACATCATGATGAGCCGGTTTCCGTGCTGGATGGCGTCCTTCATGTTGTGGGTGACCATCATGGTGGTGAGATGATTCTCCGCCACGATGCGGTCCGACAGCTCCAGCACTTTGGCCGCGGTCTTGGGGTCCAGGGCGGCGGTGTGCTCGTCCAGCAGCAGCAGCTTGGGCTTTTTCAGGGAGGCCATCAGCAGGGTCAGCGCCTGGCGCTGGCCACCGGAGAGGAGACCCACCTTGCTGGTCAGCCGGTCCTCCAGCCCCAGGTCCAGATTTTTCAGCATCGCCTGATACTGTTCCTTCTCCGCCTTGGTCACGCCCCAGCGCAGGCCCCGCCGCTGACCCCGGCGGGCCGCCAGGGCCAGGTTCTCCAGAATCTGCATGGTGGGCGCGGTGCCCAGCATGGGGTCCTGAAACACCCGGCCGATATAGGGAGCCCGCTTGTAGTCCGGCAGAGTCGTCACGTCCACGCCGCCGATGGAGATGGACCCGCCGTCCACGGGCCAGGTGCCCGCCACGGCGTTCAGCATGGTGGATTTGCCCGCGCCGTTGCCGCCGATGACGGTGCAGAAATCCCCGTCGTTCAGCGTCAGGCTCACGCCCCGGAGGGCCTGCTTCTCGTTGACCGTCCCGGCGTTGAAAATCTTCCAGATGTCCTTGATCTCAAGCATGGCTGGCGCCTCCCGTCTTCACCTTGGTGCGGAAATACTTCCCCTTCCAGTAGGGCAGGGAGAGGAACACCGCCACCACCAGCGCGGAGAGGAGCTTCAAATAGTTGGGGTTCAGGCCCATGGCCAGCACCGCCTGGATGACGATGTAATAGAGGATGGCGCCGATGGACACCGCCAGCAGCTTCAAAGCGAAGTTGCGGAACAGCTTGCCAAAAAGCACCTGGCCGATGATGACCGCCGCCAGGCCGATGACGATGGCGCCTCGGCCCACGTTGATCTCGTTGGCCCCGTTGTACTGGCAGAGCAGGGCCCCGGAGAGGGCTACCAGGCCGTTGGAGATCATCAGGCCCAGCACCTTGCAGAAGTCGGTGTTGATGCCCTGGGCCCGGGCCATACTGCCGTTGGAGCCCGTGGCCCGAAGGGCCGCGCCCAGCTCCGTGCCGAAGAAGCCGTACAGCAGGGCGATGAGGCCCACGGTGAACAGGCCCACCACCAGGATGGGGTGCCGCCAGAGGGGGAAGTCCCCCCGGATGGCCCCCTGGACGAAGCGCAGGGAGACCAGCAGCTTTTCCAGCGTGTCCGCCTGGGTGACGTTGATGGCCACCGACGCCTTGAAGTCCATGATGGACATGTTGATGGAGTACAGGCCCAGCTGGGTCAGGATGCCCGACAGAATGGCGGGGATGCCGCACTGGGTGTTCAAAAGCCCCGTCACCAGTCCCGCCAGCATGCCCGCCAGCGTGGCCGCCAGCATGGCGGGCCAGACGTTGACCCCGGCGGTGAAAAGCATGACGAACACCGCGCCGCCGGTGCAGAAGGAGCCGTCCACGGTCAGGTCGGCGATGTCCAGGATCTTGTAGGTCAGATAGACCCCAATGGCCATGACGCCCCAGATCAGGCCCTGGGACACGGCCCCGGGCAGGGCGTTGAGGAAAGTCAGCATAACGGAAACCTCTCTCTATCAGGGTTCGGCTTACTGGGCGGCAATGGCCTCGTAGCCCTCGGGCGCGGAGAGGCCCAGGGCCTCGCAGATGGCGGGGTTGTACTTCTTCGTGAACTGGGGCGCGTACTCGATGGGCATTTCGGCGATGTTCGCCTTGCCGGTCAGAATGTCCGCGGCCATTTCGCCGGTCTTGTAGCCGATGTCATAGTAGCTGATGGACAGCGTGGCCACGCCGCAGCCGCCGCAGATGCCCTCCTCGCCGGCGAAAACAGGCTTCACGCCCCGGCAGATGTTGTCAATAATTCCCGCGTTGTTGGCCGCCGTGTTGTCTGTGGGGACATACAGCACATCGGAGGCGTCCGCGGCGCTCTGGACCACGGAAGCCATGTCGTTGGTGTCGGAGAAGGGGAACTGGGTGCAGGCATAGCCCATGTCCTCCAGGTACTTCTGGACATTGTCCACCTGGTACTGGCTGTTGGGCTCGGCGGAGCAGAAGATCAATCCCACGGTCTTGGCGTCGGGATACCACTCCTGGATCATCTGGGCCTGCTGGTCCAGGGGCGCCAAGTCGGAAGTGCCGGAGACGTTGCTGCCCACGGTGCCGGAGAAGTTGTCGATGCCCAGGGCCACGCCGTACTCGGTGATGGAGGTGCCCAGGACGGGGATGTCGGCGGTGGCGGAGGCGGCGGCCTGAAGAGGCGCGGTGGCGTTGGCCATGATCAGGTCCACGCCGCCGGAGACGAAGCCGTTGATGATGGTGGCGCAGGTGGGAGTGTCGCCCGCGGCGTTCTGGGGATCAATGTCCACCTGGCCGGGGAGCAGGGCGTTCAGCGCGTCGGTAAAGCCCTCCGTGGCGGCGTCCAGGGCCGGGTGGGGGGCCAGCTGGCAGATGCCCACCTTGTAGGTCTCGCCGGAGGCGGCGGGCTCAGCGGAGTCGGCGGGCTCCTGGGTCTCGGCGGGGGGAGCGTCATTGCCGGAGCTGCCGGAGTCGGCGGTGGTGGAATTGCCGCCGCAGGCGGCCAGGCTCAGGGCCATGGCCAGGGTCAGCGCGAGCAGGTTCTTCTTCATAGTGTCCAATCTCCTTATGTTCATAGTGTGCGCGGTTTTGCCGGGTTCATTATAAAAAGCGGCCCGTCCGCAGGCGGGACCGCTTTCCATCTTGCGGAAGTCACTCTGATGCTTTTGTAATATACAGCTTTAAAGGGATAAAGTCAATGGTCATTTTTCACAAAAACGATTGCTTTTTGAAACGAGATGTCGTATAATAAACGCGTCCATTTCCAAAGAGAGGAAAATGAAAAAACGGGAGGTCATCTTATGCGTAACACCGCGCGCAAGCAGTTCCTCGCACTGGCGCTGGTCCTGGCCATGCTGGCCGGGCTGGGCGTCCCCGCCCTGGCGGCGGAGGAGGGCGAAAAGACCATCACCATCCTCCAGACCAGCGACCTGCACGGCATGGTCAATCCCTTTGATTACGCCTCAAACAAGGAAGCCAAGACCAGCATGGCCCACGCGGCCGCCGTCATCAAGGCGGAGCGGGAGACGGACCCGGACCTGCTTCTGCTGGACACCGGCGACACCACCCAGGCTAACTACATTCAGTCCTTCCTGGACGAGGAGCCCGATCCCATGATCGACGCCCTGAACTACCTGAAGTATGACGCCTGGACCCTGGGCAACCACGAGTTCAACTTCGATTTCAAGTACACGCAGAAGAAGATCGGGGAGTTCCAGGGCGCTGCCCTGGGCGGCAACTTCTACAAGGCCGACGGGAAGCGCTGGATCGACGCCTACAAGATCTTCGAGGTGGACGGCGTGAAGGTGGCGGTCTTCGGCGTGGACGCGCCCCACATCCCCCAGTGGGAGAAGTCCGACCCCGGCCACTATGACAACATGAAGATCACGAATCCCGACGAAGAGACCGGAAAGATCCTGGACGAGCTGGAGGGCAAGGCCGACGTCATCATCGGCTCCATCCACTACGGCCTGGACGGCGAGTACGGCGCGGCCGGCTGCCGCGAAATCGCCGAGACCTACGGGGACCGGATGGACGCCCTGTTCATCGGCCACGCCCACGCCAAGGTGGACGAGACCATCGGCGGCATCCCCGTCCTGGAGCCCGGCAGCAACGGCGAGTATGTCAGCAAGGTCACCCTGACCCTGAAGGCCGACGGCGACGGCTGGGCCGTGGACAAGGCCGAGGGCGAGCTGATCGACTGCGCTGAGGTCACGCCCGACCCGGACTTCCTGTCGAAGTTCAAGAGCCTCCACGAGGAGAGCCTGGCGCTGGCCTCCCGGGAGGTCGGCACCGTGGGGAAGACCTTCATTGAAAACCTGGAGGTCCTCCCCGGCATCCCCACCGCCATTGTGGAGGACGACGCGGTCACCGATCTGGTGAACAAGGTCCAGATGGAGCGGGCCGGGGCCGACGTGTCCCTGGCGGCCCTGTTTGACTCCACCAGCAACCTCCAAGCCGGTCCCTTCCTGCACCGGGACAGCGTGAAGATCTACAAGTACGACAACACCCTCTACGGGGTCAAGGTCACCGGAAAGCAGATGAAGGCCATCATGGAGGCCCGGGGCGGCAGCTTCTTCAACCAGTACCAGCCCGGCGACGTGACCATCAGCTTCGACCCCAACATCCGCATGTACAACTACGACATGTTCGCGGGACTGGACTATGAGATCGACATCTCCAAGCCCGTGGGCTCCCGCATCCAGAACGTGGTCTACAAGGGCCATCCCCTGAAAGACGACGAGACCATGGTCCTGGCCCTGAACAACTACCGCTACGGCGGCCTCGTCTCCGCGGGCCTCATCAACGAGGCGGACGTGGTGTACGAGGGCGGCGCGGTCCGGGATATGATCACCGAGTATGTGGAGTCTCTGGACGGCCCCCTGATGCCCGAGGTGGACAACAACTGGAAGATCGTGGGCGCGGACCTGGACGACCCCCAGAAGGACCTGATCTATGAGAAGGTCCGCAATGGGGAGATCACAATTCCCACCAGCGAGGACGGCCGCACCCCCAACATCGCCTCCCTGAACGGCCCCGCCCTGCGGGCCGAGGGCGTCCTGCCTCCTCTGGATGAGGAGCCTGCCGAGGAACCCGCCCCCGCTCCCACTCCTGAACCCGCGCCCGAGCCGGAGCCCGCTCCCGCCCCGGAGCCTGTTCCCGAGCCCGTTCCGGCTCCGGAGCCCGAGCCCGCCCCCGTACCCTCTGTGGAGGGGACCTACACCGTCAAGGCGGGCGACTGCCTGTGGAGCATTGCCCAGGAGGCCTACGGCACCGGAACCAAGTGGGGCGTGATTTACGGCGCCAACAAGGCCACCGTCAAGGACCCCGCCGCCATTCAGATCGGCCAGGTCCTGGTGATTCCGGCCGCCTGAGCGCCCTAACCGTACATCCCAGGATATCCAGCGGCCCCGGCGAAAGCCGGGGCCGCTTCCATTCCCCGATTCTCCCCTTGCCTGAACGGAAAAACCATGGTATACTAGGCTTTGGCAAAACCGGGCATGATTTCCAGGGAGGTGACCGCGATGGAAAAGAAGGGCGTGAAGATCGCCGCCCAGAACCGGAAGGCCCACCACGACTATTACGTGGAGGAGAAATACGAGGCGGGCATCGAGCTGGCGGGCACGGAGGTCAAGTCCGTCCGGGCCGGGACGCTGAACCTGAAGGACTCCTACTGCTCTGTGAAGGACGGGGAGCTCTTTGTCCACGGGATGCACATCTCCCCCTATGAGAAGGGGAACATTTTCAACAAGGACCCCGTCCGCCCCCGCCGCCTGCTGATGCACAAGCGGGAGATCCGGAAGCTCCACGCCCTGGTGAAGCAGGACGGCTATACCTTAGTCCCCCTGTCCGTATACTTCAAGGACTCCCGGGTCAAGGTGGAGGTGGGCCTCTGCAAGGGCAAGAAGAACTACGACAAGCGGGACGCCGCCGCCCAGCGGGACGCCAAGCGGGAAATGGACCGGGCCATGAAGGACCGGCGAGTATAGAAAGGAATGAGACGATATGAGCAATCCCATTGCGACCATCCTGATGGAGGACGGTAAAAAGATGACCGCCGAGCTCTACCCCGACAAGGCCCCCAACACGGTCAATAACTTCATCTCCCTGGCGAACAAGGGCTTTTACGACGGCCTGACCTTCCACCGGGTGATCCCCGGCTTCATGATCCAGGGCGGCTGCCCGGACGGCACCGGCATGGGAGGCCCCGGCTATGAGATCAAGGGCGAATTTGCCTCCAACGGCTTCGCCCAGAACGACTTGAAGCATGTCACCGGCGTGCTGTCCATGGCCCGGACCATGGCCCCGGATTCCGCCGGGAGTCAGTTCTTCGTCATGGTGGCCCCGGCGGAGCACCTGGACGGGGACTACGCCGCCTTCGGCCGGGTCACCGAGGGCGTGGACGACGCCATCGCCATCTCCCGGGTCCCCCGGAGGATGTCGGACGACAAGCCCAAGACCCCGGTGGTCATCCGGTCCATCCGGGTGGACACCCAGGGCGTGGAGTACCCGGAGCCCGAGACCCGCTGAACAAAACCGGAGAATAAGGAGGAAGCCATGAAAACCGCCATCATCACCGGCGCGTCCTCCGGCCTGGGCCGGGAGCTGGCCCGCCAGATCGAGGACGTGTTCCCCGACATCGAGTGTTATTGGCTCATCGCCCGCCGGGAGGACCGGCTGGAGAGCCTGGCCATCAGTCTGCCGGGCCGCCATACGGCTTGCCTGGGCTTGAACCTCTGCGACCCCATGAGCTTTGTGGCCCTGAAGGACCGCCTGGCGGAGGAGAAGCCGGAGGTCTCCCTGCTGGTGAACTGCGCGGGCTGCGGCTATTTGGGCCGGGTGGGGGAGATGGACACCGCCTCCCAAACCCGAATGGTGGACCTGAACGTCCGGGCCCTGACCGCTGTGACCAACATCGTCCTGCCCTACATGCCGGAGGGGAGCCATATTCTGAATGTGTCCTCCATCGCCTCCTTCTGCCCGAATCCCCGCATGACGGTCTACTCTTCCACAAAAGCGTACGTCTCCTCCTTCACCGTGGGCCTGAACGAGGAGCTGTGCCGCCGCAAGGTGAGCGTAACGGCGGTGTGCCCCGGCCCCATGGCAACGGAGTTCCTACCCCTGGCGGGTATCACGGGTCACTCCAGCACGTTTGAATTTCTGCCCTACTGCGACCAGGTAAAAGTGGCTGGCGGCGCCCTCCGGGCCGCAAAAGCGGGCCGCACGATCTACACCCCCAAGCTCTTTTATAAGTTCTATCGTCTCCTGGCCAAGCTGACCCCCTCCCAGCTTCTGGTTAAATTTGTCAAAACCTGAGCAGAATAAGAAGAACGGAGCGGGGATCTGAAAGGCCCCCCGCTCCAAATGTCACAAAACCGTAACACACGTTTACCTGAACCTATGCTATACTGAAACAGTGTCCACCTGCAAACACCCAAAGGACCAGCCCCACGCAAATTCCCCCCGCTCCAGAGCGGCGAGCGCAGCGATGCCGCGTCCCACAAAATCCCGCCGGAAACCAGCGAAGCGTTTACGGCGGGAAGAGGAGGGGCAAAGGAGCGGAGTGCAGTTTTCGCCCACAGTCCGCAGACTGTTGGCGGAAACGGAACGGAGCGGATTTCGCCCCGACGACGGGGGGGTGTAAGGGTTTCGACGGGGGTATGGAGGCGGGACCAGCGGGCGGCGGCGCCTGACCGCCATAAAACGGGCAAATTATAAATCAAATAACAACAACACTGTTGCTGTTGCTGCCTAACTAACGGCAGCCGTCCGACCCGGAAGGACCGCGAGCCGGGAAGGGCGTCGTTTAGCGGTAAATGTGCGTACAGTAAGCTTTGCCTGTGCCACACATCATGAAGCTCACCTGAGAGGGCGGCGTGACGGCTTGCCGTCCTCAAGGGGAACAGGAGGGGCAAGGCCCTCCGCAATAACCGTCTGCGCCCGGAGAACGTCCCGTTAAAGTGCTTTCGGACGCGGGTTCAACTCCCGCCACCTCCACCAAACAAGAAAGCCTTGTGTATCAAGGCTTCCTCTTTTTATGCTTACTGCCACAACGTTTACACGTTTTTGAATCGCTATTATAGTAGCGTATAAGATTTGGTATGTAGCACCTTCACAGGGGAAAATGCACACGGATTTACACACGGAAAAGGAGGGCAAGCGCCCTCCTTTCTCTTAGTTCACCACGTACTCATAGTACCGTGCCAGCTTCTCCCCGCCCTGGTTCCGGGCGTCCTTGTCGTCCAAAAACGCCTTAGCCATGTAGGCATAAAAGTCCATGCTGTTGGCGTTAATCTTTTCCGCTACCTTGGCGTAATCGGAATAGATCATGTTCATAGCTACCCAGAAAGCAAGGCCATCACAGTTAATCCCCCTTTGGGCCCGGGCCTCCTCGGTCTTCTCCATGGTCCAGTGGGGCCCGGTGGTACCGTCGGCGTTCTTCATGCCGTGGACCCACTCCTGGGCCAGCTCCCGGGTAAAGGGAACGGCCCCGCTTCCGGCCCCGTGGCCCTCCATCCGCTCGCCGCCGTGGCGGTAGGCCATTTCGTCCATCCCCTGGTGCCCGGCGTCGGTCCGGTACTCCCGGCCAAACTCCGGGGGAATCCGGTCCATATCGCCGGACACCCGGAAGCCGATCCTGTTCATAGGCCGCATCCCTCCTTCCTCGCCGGCGCGGTCCCGGTACACGGGCGGAACATACGGCGTAGTCATGGGGTAGCGGCTTTCCATGGGGCGATACGCCTCCCGGTCGTCCCAGTACCGGCTGTCTACCCACATACTGCCGTCGTTCTGCGGGACAAAGCGCCCGTTGTCATAGTGTTCCCGGCCGCGGCGGTCCCGGAAACGGCTGTCGGGGCCGTAGTCCTCGGTGGGATAGTCCCGGCGGCCTCTGTCTTGGGCGGAAGTCATGAGGATCATTCTTCCAATTCTGTTCACGGTGGCCCTCCTTTCAGGCCGTGGGCGCCGCGGGGGCGGTCCCGTTAATGCTTGTCAGGGAATTGTCCGGGCAAGGACAAGTCTTTCCCAGGAGCCGGAACGTGCCGCCGGTGGCACTGGTGGAGACCACGGCGGAATACCGGGTCCTCGTACGGATGCCGCATGCCGTTACCTGAGCGCAGCAGCGGTTGGTCAGAGGGTACTGCTGGGTGCCAGTTCCGATGGTGATGACTACCGGCGCGTTGATCGTGGCGGTGGCGGGGATTGCCTGGGCGATGACGATGCAGTATTTGCATCCGCGCCGGTAACTCCCGGCGGGAAGATTGACCACCACATTCCCGCCGGTGAAAGTGACGGCCTGACTGATGATCAGACGGTCGCAGAGCTTGCAGCTCGTTTTACATGCCATTTTAAACCTCCAAAAGTCAGGGGCGGCAGACGCCGCCCCGAAATGGTCACGGCTTAAGCCGGAAATCAGCAGCAGGAGCCGCAGCCATTGCCGCAGCCGTTATTCCAGCCGGTAAACTGCCCGCAGTTGTTCACGGGGAAATTGACAGGCGTGGGGGGCTGGACGATGTAGGCGGCCGTGGGGCACTCCGCGCCAGTCTTACGCAGAATCTCCGCAGTGGCCGCGTCAATGCGGGCACCGATGACGTTGTTCTGGTTAGCCTGAGATGCCGCCAGCTTCAGGGTCTGGTTCTCCGCTCGAAGAGCATCCATATCCCGCTGGACCATGAAGTCCATCAGACCGCGGTAGTTGGCGTTCTGATTGTCGATGATGTCCCGGCCAACATCCCGGATGGAGGTTTTGATATCGCAGGTGTCCGTCGCCATCTGGTACTTGACGTCGCCAATGGCACTCTTGGTCTCGCAGCAGCAGGAGGCCAGCTGATTGCCCAGGGCGTTGAAACCCGCCTGGGTCTGGTAGCCCAGCGTGCAGACGGCCCGGTCGACGCCGTTGAAGCCCTGCATCATGCCCATCTGGAGGGCGTTGTTGCCGCTGGTAATGGTGTTGTTCAGGGCGAAGGTGGAATCACAAATGCCCTGCTGGATGCCCCGGACGCCGTTCTCCAGCTGAGAGAAATTCATATCCTGGCACAGGTCCGCCCGCGTCAGGGCGCCCCCAAAGCCGCCGCCGAAGCCGGGGGTGGGATAGGGAACGACCGTCACATTATCACCTCCGCTGCCGCCGCCGTTTCGATTCCCAAAGCCGTTTCCGTTGTTGCCCCAGCCGAAGATAATGGCCAGGATGATCACGGCCCAAAGGCCCTCATTGCCGAAGAAGCCGCCGTTGTTGCCGTTGTTCCCGTTGTTGTCGGACTGGCCCGCCAAGAAGCCGGTAAGCAGTTCGTTGCCCATAAAAAAACTCCTTTTTCAAATATTGCAAGCCGGGGCCGTACGCTCCCCGGTCGATGCCGGTGGGAGCGGTTTTGGTCAAGACCGCAAACTGAAAAAGAAGTGATTTAACTTCTTATTTGATTTTCTTGGTTAATCTAAAAATGGATTCCCAAACTGGAGAGGATTTTCTCCGGCGTGGCCCCGGACTCCCGAAGCAGATTCCGCCCGGTCTGCTCCAGGTCTCCCGAAGATTTTCCAAAGATCAGCCGCCGGGCCTGGGCAACCTTGGGGTCATTGGGGTTCTGGCTGTCCAGGTATTGCCGGATCAGCTCCATGGCGTTGCCGCCGCTGGCCGCGGCCTGAATAATGCTCTGAATCATGCCATTCATACTTTGCTCCCCTTTCCGGCTGGTTTCTCTGCCGTATCCTTTGTGGGTGCTTTCGCCGCCGTCAGCTCCTCACGGAGAGAGTTGACCTCCTGCCGGAGGCGCTCCAGCTCCTTCAGTGGGGCGTATTCCACCGCTTGGGTGGGCTCTTCCGCCGGAGGAGCTGCCTGGGCAGGGCTGGAATCAACATCCCGATAGGCCCGGAATACCGGCGTGCCATTGTCTCCAAGGGCCTTGGCGTAAATAAACCCGTGGGCCCAGTCCGGCATGATGGTGAGGGCCCCGGAGAAATCCGTGGGGACGGCTTTAGCTTCGTCAAACGATGCGACAGGCCGAACAATCAGGCCAGACTGATTAGGCTGTGCGTTACCAGGCTGGCCCTGCTGGTATTGCGCGGGGGCATGGGCGCTTCCGCCGGGCTGGTATCCGCTTCCCAGCCATGTCCGGTTATTCACTGGGCGAGGCGGGTTCAGCGGCTGACCGGTGTAGGGGTCGAAACGATAATCCATGTGATTCGCTCCTTCCGTTTTTATCGCTTTACATTATACAGCGGATTTCGCGGGAGAAACTATCAATTTCCTATCAAAAAACTATCACGGGAAAAGGAAGGAGCCGAGGCTTAACGCTCCGGCTCCCTCACTTTATTCACTTTTGCATAGATGCCGCGAATCCGTCGGTCTGTTGTAGCGATGGATATCGCCAAGGAGACGGCAATCTCAACCCGGGATTTTCCTCTCACTCGCAAATCAAAGACCGCCCGCTCATCGTCCGTAAAATTGCAGCCGTGACGGTAGTATTCGCACTCTGCCTCAGTCAGATTGTCCAGGCGCATTGGTGCGAGTTCGCGACCTCCTTAAATCAGATTTTTCCGTTCTTGGCCGCCCGCAGCGTCATGACGGCGGCCTGGGCCCGGGTGCAGAACGCCCCGGGGCTTGTCCCGTCGGTAATCCCCTTGGACTTTGCTTCCGACAGTTCCGGGGCCAGAGCGGGGCTGACGGGCTGTCTGCCCATAACCGCCTGTAGGCGCTGTCCCAGTTTCAGCACCTCTGCGTCAGTCAGCTTGTCAATGTTCATGTCGTCGTCCTCCTGTCTGTACTTCGGGCGCACAACGCCCACAATCTGGCTGTAGGGCCGGGTCTTGCGGCAAACCATCCCGCCGTTGCTCTGGCTCCCGGCCTCGCTGGTGTTGCCCTCAATGGCTACCACGCCGGTCAGCGTCACTTTCTCGATAATGCCCGTGTGGTCCGTGGCCGCGCCGCCGGGGAAGTCATAGATCACCACGTCCCCGGGCCGGTAGTCTTTCGTCACCCACTGGCCCGCCTTCTTGGCAGCGTTCATCAAATCACCGCAGGAAGCCGTCCGCTTAGGCAAGAGCCCCAAGGCCCCCGCTTTCCAGAAGACCCACATGACAAACATCATGCACCAGGCATAGCCGTCCAGCCCGAACCACTTCCCGTACTTCGTCCGGTTGCTCCCGGCGGGGTTTTCCGTGTTCCCCAGCTCCCCCCGGGCAATGGCAAGCACCCTCTCAGCCGTTGCCATCTACATTTCCTTCCTTAATGCGGGCAAGCGCTTCCTGCACAGCCGCTTCTCCAAGGCCGTTTGCCATAGCTTCAAGTTCCTTGGTCTGCACCAGCGCCTTTTTATTCTCCGTGTTGATCTCCCAGACGGCGCCCTCAATCATATTAATAACCGCCTCCGTGACCTCCACGCCCAGCGCCCGAAGCTGGTCCTGGACAAACTGCTTGCGCTGCGTACCCGCCGGGTCCTGGTCGTGGTACAGCTGCTCCGCCGCCCGGGCGAAAGCGGCTACAAGCTGCATCAGCTGATCGTAATGGTCCTTCCCGGTCTTGGCATTCAGCCATTCCTTTACCTTCGGCGTCAGATAGGCCAGCAAACCCACCGCAAACGCCGCCAGCAGATTGCCGATGATCTCATACAGGTTATTCATATGTACCTCACTTTCTCCGGGTTCGACCCGGTAAAAAATTTGAGAAATCTTGAAAAAAGTGTTGACAGAAAAGTATTGTTGTGCTACAATACAATTATAAAAGGAACGGAGGAAAAAGCAATGAAGTACGATCTTTCCAATATCATGACTAACGCATGGAGAACTCGCCGGATGACCGGCTGCACTATGAGCGAGGCTCTCCACCAGTCTTGGGCGGAGGCAAAGAAGCCCTCCTATTCTGTCAATGGTTGGTTTATGTCTAGGAGCTTTACCGACAGCGAGCGCTTGGCAATCATCGGAGTGTCCCCTGTTTCTCTCCGCGAGACCGAGAAGGCCGTTCAGCTGTCTTGGGATACCAGCTATGGGAAGATCGTCCGTTGGGCCCCGAAGTCTTGCCTGGAGACCGCCGAGGGGCTGGAGTCCGAGAACACCGCCGAGAAGTGCGCTCAGCGTCTGGAAGTCATCAAGGTCCGGCAGAACAGCTATGAGTCCTTAGTCTCCGAGTGCCGCGCCCACGGCATTCCCGCCCGCAAGGGGTGGCGGGTGGCCACCATGAAGCAGAAGCTGGCGGAGGTGGTCGCATGACACGTAACTTAAGTGAGGCCGCGAAGGCGCGGCAGGCGGAAGCGCAGAAGGCGTGGCATAGGGAACATCTGGAAAGGTTCCATATCAGCTTTCGGAAAGGAGAGTTGAAAAAATACAGAATGCTGGCTGCTGCCAGAGGAGTATCTTTGGCGTCTATTGTAAAAGAATTGTTGAAAAAGGAACTGGAAAAGGAGTATGGACCTATGGGAATGAAGCTTATCGGGACTGCGGACCACATCTACCCCTCTACCGGTAGCCTCGACGTTGACGTGTGGGAGACATCTGATGGCCGTCGATTCTGCGTGTCCGAATGGAACGGTGAGAAGTGGCTGGAATGCTGGGAGATCTTCCGCGATATGAGCGCGGGCCCGTCGTTCGCCGCCGAGCCGATTTACCGGTGGGAAGCCGATGGGATGAGCCTTGACGAGGTATCTCGACTGGAGGAAGATAGTGAGGAGTGGGCTCACGCGAACGAGATCGTGGGATTCGATTTTTGATTAAAAATAGAACTGCTCGGGGGCCCGGGCGGTTCTTCTTTTTTAATCAACTACAGGGCTTCTCCATCGTCTCCGCCTCCTTCCCCGGCTCGTACTTTTGAAATTTTAATCCCCGCCAGCAGCAGGGCCTCCACGCCTCCGGCCCCCAGGGTGTACTGGATCAGCGTGTCCGGAACCGCGCCCTTGACGCAGAAGATCACCGTCATAGCCACGATGAAGCCAACGGCGAACAGCCCCAGCGCCAGCAGGATCACGTTGGAGGTCTTGGCCTTCTTCCGCCGCTTCCCGCTCACAGGCCAACCCTCCCGAGGAGAAAGGCAATGACGGCGGCGCAGACGGCCCACAGGGCCTTTTCTACCAGGGCCTCCCACCGCTTGGCGGGTTTGGCCTCCATGGCCTCCACCTTTTGCAGGATGGATTTCTGGTCGGCTTTGATGTCCGTCAGCTTCTCGTCGATATTTTCCAGATGCTTCCCCTGTACGGCAGTAGCGGACTCCAGGTCCCCAAGCCGCCGGAAAATCTCCCGATGGGTGTCGCTGTGCTGCTTGTTGGCCTCCTCCAGGGCCTCCACCCTGGACATCAGCGGGCAGTCCCGGGGGTTGTCAGTGCATTTTTCAGGCATAAAATCCCTCCTAGTCAGTGGTTTTGGTGTATTCAATCGTTACAACGCCATTAAATGTAGATTCTATAGCGTGGAAATTATAAAAAAATATCCCATTCACGCCATTATCACTCCGTGGAGTACACCTCCCCGGAGGATTCCCCGCCGGAACCGCTGGATGCCACCGCCTTGATGCAGTACAGCACAGACATGTTGACGGGGCGGGCGGAAAATTTTGTATATATGGCATTTAAAGCCGTCGCTTTTCCGTTGGCATATCCATAATTTCTTGTCTCCCCAGAAACGGAATCAACATTTTGGGGGTGTTGGGAATCAAGTGTCCCGGCCAGACTATCACCAGAAAAAATGTGCGGAATCCACGTTGCCTCCTGCTTCTGCCCAATCTCCCCGCTCAGTTGCTCCTCCGCCTCGCCGTGGTAGCCACGCAAAAACAGATTGCGCATGTCTGGTACGGCAAAGGTGGTGGTCCCATCCCCGCCGAAGTGGTTTTTCGCGCCGAACTGTTCCGCGAAAAAAGAGGCCAGAGCCGGATATTGGCTGATGCTGTGCTGCGCACCGTCGCAAACGAGGTAGTCCTTTGGGGCGGATGTGCCCATGAAGCTGATGATGGTGCCGATAGGATTATTGTCTGGTGCCGGCAAGGTTTGGGGAATTGATTCAACCGCCGCCGCAAGGTTGACGCTGACAGGCTGCAGCGGAACTTCCCCGCCCTTTTCCGCCACCTTCGCATAGGCGTTGGCAATATTGTGCTGTATCCGCAGGATTTCGCTTTCTATGCTCATAGCACACCTCAAATCGCAGCCAGGGCGTCCTCAATATCGCTTGTCAGGGACACCGTTCCGCCGCTGGAATACCCGGCTGGAATAGCCGCAGATGTTGCCGTCAGTCCGTCAATGGTCAGGGCCAGGGCCCCGTTGTTGGGCATGCTGCCCGGGACAGGCTTTCCGGTCGCATCCACGATCACCTTCCCGGTCAGGACATCCGCCGCCCCGGCGGTAACCGTGCTCACGTCCTGATATACCTCCGGGATTGCCGCCACGGTCACGTCGGACAAACCATAGTATCCGCTGTCCGGGGTGACATTCTGCTGGTTCTTGGTCGGGGTAATGGTTTTCGATTGGAGGTTATAGTTTTCGCCCCCAGAAACGCCGGACACAGTGCCGCTGCCGTTGTGGTAGCCCTTCGGAATGGTGTAGGTATCTCCCACCTGGACGGTCGCAGACACCGCGCCCCGGTTTTCAAGGTTCTCAATGGCGGTCGCCAGCTTGTCAAGGTCGTCGGTGTTCTGGGCCATGCCCAGCTCCACCAGCTTCGTCCGGATGGTGTTTCGGTCTTGCTGGATACGGGTAATCTGTGTCGCTACGCTCATAACGCGCCTCCTTTAAATAGTAGTGAGTAGGGCCTCAATATTCCCGACAACGAGGTCGACGCCAGCCGCCGTCATAGGCAGGGTGTTGTCCCCTTTAAAATCATTCACGGCGTTGACCGTCAGGTTTCCGTCTACTACTTTTAGCCCGTGCCCAACGCCAAAGGGCATGCCTCCCCCGCCGGAGACCGGAACCGACCCCAGCAGCTTCTCTCCGGCGTACAGCCCCAGCTCTCCCGCCTCGGTGTAGCCCAGGCGGTCTCCCTTCCGGGCAAGCTCCTGCTCCCACAGGTCCGGCGTGGGGGGCCGGGCCTCGTCCCCCGGCGCCGCGCCGGTGTGGATATACCCCAGGTCCGCCCAGACCGTTGGAAGCACCACCGTCCCGGCCCTGGTACCGTAGACCCCGGCCTCCAGCCGGACGCCGGGAGTGGTCAGCACCTCCCAGGGGACAACGCACGCGCCGGTATCACCCAGCAGCACGGAGGCGGATTTCTCCCCCGCCCGGAAGACAGCGGTCTTCTCCAGCCCCGCCCAGTCCTCAGAGAACTCGAACGCCGCCTCGTAGACGTTTACGCTCCCGCTGGTGACGCGCTCCAGATGTTGGACACACAGATCATTTTTCTCGGCGTATAGCTCAAACATGGCGTTACCTCCCGATTAAAGGCGGATATTAGCTTCCCTTCTGCGTCTTTACCCAATCCAGCAGGGCTTCCACTTCTTCCCAACTGTACTTTGATGTAAAGTATCCGCCGATTCCAGAGGCGAAAGCATTCTGGAGCATCTGATTGAATTCATTTTGTGTCATAGTATCTCCTTAAACAACTAACGTTCGCCTAAACTTGTCAAGAATGAGCTTGTGGTTTTTATCAAGCGGTGATCCAGATGGGGCCTCTTTTGCCTCAGAATAGTAAAAGATAGCTCCGCCGCTCTGCCCGGAACTTCCGGTGCTCCCAGAGCCTCCGGACCCGCCTGCCGCGCCGGACTGTGAAGCGGCCCTGGCTGTGCCGGAGCCAGTGATAATGGTTTTCATGACGACGCCGCCGCCACCGCCACCGCCGCCGCCGCCGCCGTTTCCTCCTCCTCCGCCGCCGCCGATGCCGCCAAAAGAGGAGCCGGAACCGGACGCATTTGCTCCTGTTCCGGATATGTTGGGGTCGCGGTAGCCGGAGCCCTTCGTGGCGTTCCCTCCAGCGGAGCCAACAGCTGCGCCACCTCCGCCGCACGGAGAAATGACAAACTCAACGGTCGTTATATTGTCATAGCCGTCGTCGCGCTCTGCGACGTATTGATTGGAGCTCCCCCCCGATCCGCCTGGATAAGACCCAACTCTGGACCCGGATGACCCGCGAGAGCCATAGCCTGTTCCTCCAGCGCCTCCGTTGCCTCCGGAGGTGCCGGAACTGCCTGGACGAGCAAATACCTGGCCGGTTTGAGGGTCGGTATACCCAGAGGCGCTGGACGATCCGCTGCCGCTGGAATATGTTCCGCTGGCGGCGCGTACGGTAGTATTTCCACCCGCATACCCGCCGCCACCGCCGCTGCTGCCGCCATAACCGCCGGAACCGATCGAAATCGTCAGAGTTTCCCCAGGGGTTACTGCAATATCAAAGGTCGCGAATCTGCCGCCGGAGCCGCCGGAACCAGCAGAGCCGCCGCTGCCGCCAGAACCGCCGGAACCGTTTGCAGTTCCGCTCGCCGCGCTGTTGTAGGCCGTTCCGCCCGTGCTGCCAGACCCACCGTTTCTGCCGCCGGAACCACCTGATCCTCCGCCAATCAAGACTGCCCGGATAGTATGCACCCCAGCAGGGACCGTGAAGGATGTGCTTGCAGTGAACATTTGCCGCTTGTCGAAATATTCGATTTCCGCAATTTGAGGCGGCTTGTATCCAACAATCGCTTTCATAGACGCTCTCAGGATGCCGGATGCGCTGATGTCCAAGCTTTCCACGCATGCAGGGGCTGCTTTCTTTGTGTACGGGTGATAGATGTTCAGGACATCCCCGGGGGATTGATCGTCTAGGACCACGCTGCAATCAATGATTTCTGTATGCCTGTAGTATTCGGCCATGGAATCGGCGACGGAGTTGGAGTTGAAGAAAGAAACCAGCGTAGCGTCATCAATCGTCTTCACGTTTTCCGCCGCCCCGGCGGTCACGGTCCTCGTGACCTGCCGTGTGTTGTGAATGTATTTTTTACCCGTCAGTGTGCCAGTCCCTGCCGATAATCTCGCATAGTTCGCCCCGCTGGAAAGGATGCTGAATCCTGTGGCAGAAAGATTGGACATAGGTTCCGAAAATGTGATAATGTCCCCTGCGATAGCAGAACCTTCGAATAGTTTGGCAGTTTCGCCGCCTTGTATATAATTGTGCTCTGTCACAGAAACCGACGATACCGCGCCGCTTCGCTGGGCTTTTGCCCCGTCCTCGTAGATGCGGTCCCATTCGATGGACCCGGCAATACCATCCCAAAGCGGCTGGATTCGTAGAACTCCGTCCAAGTCGGTTTTAAGCGTCGCTCCGATCGCAAACAGGACCTGAACCAGATTGTCCCGCGCCGATCTATCCGGCGGCTTGGCGTATGGTAACCATCCATAGAGCTTGATCCCTTTCAAGCTGGATTTCATTGCAAACGGAATGTTGCCGACAATCTCTCGAATCACGGACTCCGCCGTCTGCCCGTTATAGATGCCGCCCACATGGCCCCGTTCCATCAAAAGGCCGATGGCAGACGTTCCGTAGATTTGATACAGCTCCGGCCCAATCCGGTCAATGGACTGCACATAGGCCAGCATCCGCTGCCGGCCCTTGTGGTAGTACCGCATGGGGGTATTGCGAACGAAATTCTGGATGGTATTATCCGGCGTCTTGACAACGGCTGTGATGCTGTTTGCTTCCAATTGGCGCGAAATGAGGCTTGATGCCAGACGGATATTGACGGATTTGATATTCACTGTGTTAAATGTGCGGCTGGAGTATTCGATTTTGTTTCTCATACCGTTCCCTCACCCGCAAGCCTCTGCGGCTTCTTGGCCCGGATGGACACATTGAGGTTTCCCCACCACGTTCCGTCGTCCATTGGTATCAACTCATCCGTCCCAATTTCAATCATGGCCTCAAAGGTGAGGCTGGATAGGCCATAGGGCATAACGACCGTATGACTGTTGACCGGGGCGGAGAGAATTTCATAGAGGGCATTGTATTCGCTGTCCGGTAGCTGTTCGGCGGTGAGCGTAAGGTCATAGTCGTAGTACGTCCCGACAATATCCCGCTCATAATCGCCGGACAGCATTTCGCCGGCGTTGGGCCCGTCCGGGATGCGGAAGGAGCGCTTGAGCGCTTCCACGCCTACACCCGAGAAGGATTGCCCGTCTATTTTGAAAAGAGCTTCGTCCATGGTTTCCTCCAATCAGACGCCGGGGCCAAGCCGGTGGTCTTCGTCCTTGATAACAGGATTCAGGACACGGCCAACCTGTGCAAGGTCTCCCTGGAATTGCAAGGTCCAGTTCGGTCGCAGGATAATGGGTGCTTGCTGGTTGCCTCCGTTCCCACCACTGCCTCCAGATATCGGAGGAGGCGCGGAGTATCCCGCCGTCGGGGCCATTGCCGCCGTAGCTACGGCTACTCGGCTTTCCGCGTTGGGGATAGCACTTGCCAGCGCCCGGACGGCGGATGCCCGGGAGAAGGTGGACGCCGCAAGGCTTGTCCCTTCTTCGCCGTTGCCGCTTTCTCCCTCCGCAGAAGCGGGAGCCGCCGCCATACGGGCGGGGGATGCCGCTGCTTTTGCGCGGGGGGTGCTTCTGGTCGATCCTTCACCCGAATTGTCCGCTTTCTCCTTTCCGTTGTTCAAGGCGGAGAAGAAGCGCTTAACAGCGTCTATTCCCTTTTCAATAAACCCGACAACGGCATCAATGACATTTTCAACAGTATCCTTGACCTTGTCCCAATTGAGAATCAGCAGCAGGAGGGCAGCGCTTATGGCTCCAATAGCAATAAGCATCGGGTTGCTTGTAAATAAACTAAACACGCCTGACGCCGCATCTTTTACGCCGCCCAAATTCTTTGCGACCATGCTCACGGCCCCGGACACAGACGAAATCGCGCTTGCCACGGGGCTAATTGCGGCAACAATACCAACAAGGGCCACGATAGCGCCTTGCTGCCCGTCGGATAGGCCGTTAAACCAGTCCAAGAAGCTCCCAGCCAACTCCGTGACAGTTGTCATCAAGGGCTGCATTTCTTCGCCAAGCTGTGCGAGTGATTCCTTGAACTCAAAAGAGGCGTCCTTGTTTTTTACAAGGGCTTCATTGTTCTCAACCCAAGCCTTGTATACCCCGGCAAGCCCTTCGTTTTGCAGAGCGTCCAATGCGAAATGCAGCTTGTCCGCCGTTCCGGGGACCTGGGATAGCTGAGAGTTAAATTCTTCCGTGCTGATGCCCAAGCGGTTCAAAACCTCTGCAAATTGCCCTGTTGCCTCTCCCGTTGCAAGGGTTTCCTGCAGACTATCCGCAAGGCTTTCGATCTTGATAGTGTCCGGGAACGACACAGCGGCCCCGGCAAGATTTTCCACGGCCTGTTGCAGGGTGGATTCCGAAACGCCAGCCTGTAAAAGGTTCGACAGCGCTTCAACGCTTGAATCCGTCTCGTCTGATACGGCATTCAATTGCCGCATGGCCTCTCTTGCCGAATCCAGCCCGACGCCCGCTAACTGTGCGTTTGTATCCAGCTTGGAAAGGTCAGAACGAAATTCTTCCGTTCCTTTTGCGCTGCCAAGCATGGCCGTCAGCACGCCTCCAGCAGCAAGGGATATCCCCTTTGTTGCGTCCGCTACTTTTTTAGCCTTATCGGATATATCATCCGCCATCGACCCAAAGCCGGAAAACGCCGGGGAAAAATTGTCAAATGCCTCTTGTGCTTCGTCGGCGGCGTGTTTGGTTTCTGACAGTTCGCGTTGAAGGTCGTCCCATTGGTCAATACTGATAGGGCGCCCCATTTCCTCATAGGTGCTTTCAACGGTTTCTTGAAGGTCTCCTAGTTTTTCGCGTGCCGCCTCCGCTCTTTGCCGAACTTCCACCATAGAACTGCTGTCCGGGGCGAATCCTAATCCTTCCAGCTCCCGCGCTTTGTTCTCCAAATTTTGAATTTCTTTGACAGTACCGTCAATTTCCTCTTGGAGGGATGCTTGCGCCTTCTCCCAATTTTTAAATACAACGTTGCTGACGGTGGAAGATTCCGCCACTTGCTTTAAATGCTCATATTTTTCCGCTGTAGCTTCTGCGCTTTGCGCCAAAAGTCGCTGTTTTTGGTCCAGTAGTTCTACGTTTTGGGGGTCTAATTTGAGGGCCTTGTCCAGCTCTTTCAGCTTCTTCGCCGTGGTTGAAATAGTGGCGTTTGTTTTTTCGAGCCCTTTGCTGACCGATGAAAAGCCCGTTTCCGCAGTCCTACCAATTGAGGAAAGAGACCTCGAAAGATTGTTCAATGAAGACTTGGCGGTCTTGCTGATTTTAGAAAGTCCATCCTGAAATTCCTTTTCATCGACGTCAACGCCAATCTTTACAGTTCCGTCATTTGCCACGCGCTCACCTCCTTTTAAAAGAGAATCCCCGCTATCTCGATATGAGGTTTTCAAGGTGCTTTCATACCCCTGCCCCACAAAAAAATGGAGCAGGCCAACTATTTCTTCTGCGCTTCCTCCGCCTGGCGCTTCGCTTCCTCGAACCGCCGCTTGACATAATCGCGCATATCCTTTTCCGTCCGGTACTCCGCCTTTTCTCCAAGGCTGTACCGGGCCTTCTGCTCCTGGTAGAATCGCCGCTGCTCCTTGGGGACGCTTTTCAGGTCCACAGTCCGGTATCGCATGATCCGGCAAAACTCGCAGTCCTCCGGCAGGGCCTTGAACAGCGCCTTGAAGGTCCACCAGTGGAGCCGGGCTGTGGTCAGGTCGATGTCATAGGCCCCCATAAAGGCGGCGTAGATGTATTCGCTGTCCTTCTCGAAATCAAAGGCGGCGGGCCGGTTCTTCTGCCCGGCAACGGCTTTTTCCGTAGACGCCGCCGTGAAGAAGTCCAGCATGGCCTCCAGGGCCTGATCCCCCGGCGGAAGGCCCATGCGCTCCATAAAAGCGCACAGGCGTTTCGCCTTTTCCTGGTCCGTTCCCTTGCCCGTCATGGTGGCCTGGAACTTTGTCCACACGCGGAAATCCGTGTCAATGGGGTATTCCACACCGCCCACGGTCAGGGCATCCGGCGGGTCCTGATAGAGGCTCACTTCTTGGACATGGCGGAAAGAGCGGGAATAGCCGCGAACAGCTTCTGAACCTCAGGACGGTTCATGATCTCCCGCAGCTTTGCCATTTCCACATCATTTTTATCCTTTCTCGCAGGGGCATCGTAAGTCTCGATGATGTTTGCGCAGTAAACAAAAAGGTCATTGGTGTCTACTTCGTCAACGGGCGGAATAGCGCCAGGGGCGAAGCTCTCCACAAAGGCGTGCATCTTCTCCACCACTTCCCGCCGCTTCATGCGCTTGGCCTTGTATTCCTCGTCCAGCGCTCCAATGGCCTCGATCTGCTCATCCACCGCCAGAGTGCGGGCGGGCAGGTCATAGGACTTGCCCAGAATGTTTACCTTGTAATTCACGCCGGTTCCTCCTTAAACGTCAGTGTAGGTGTACTCGGTGGGCTTGGTGCCCACGCTCCGCAGGTCAATGGAAATGGCGGAGTTTTCCCCGGCGTTGCCGCCGCCGTCGCTGTTGACGATAATGGAGGCCGTGCCCTTCTCCCCCTTGCCGGTCAGCACGGAGAAGTACACATAGGGCACGACTACTTTCTGGCCAACACCGTGGGCAATATCCAGACCGAAACAGTAGTCCTGGAAGGGGTCTCCGATGTACCGGTCGCCGGAAATGGCGAATGTCCGCTGGGTGCCGGTCTTGGTGGTGCTGGTGCCAGTGCGGATATACTGTTTGTCCTGAGTGGTCGGGTTCATCTGCGGGTCAAGTCCCCCGATGCCCATCTGAACGACGGTGTAGTCCTTCTCCGTGGCGTTCTCCGCCAGATTGATGCCCACAGCAAGGACCCAATCGTCGTTTGTTGCGAACCCTTCAAAGGTATTGGAGGGCGTATAGCCCGCCATAAGTTCAGAAACTTTCACATTTTCACTCCTTTACTCGTAATAACGGACACGGCATTGAATGATGTATTTGGCAACATTCCCGGCGGCGTTAACCCCGGCCAGGTTCGGCATATTCTGAAGGTTCTCAATGGAGAGGACCCGGCAGCCCTCGAAGTCCGGGAAGTTCCGGGCCCGCTGCTGTTCGTCAATCCACTCCATGAAGTTTTGGGCCTCCTGCATCCGGTCCGCATTGGCGTGGCTGGTGCCCGGGTCCTGGGGTGCCATGGAGACAATGGCGAAGTCGTAGCGCTTGATGCCGTGGCCCCCGATATAGCGCTTTTCCCACTGGTTGCTATAGACTGTCTGGACGCTGACGTTTCCAAGTTCGTCCGTCACGGAGTTGAACCGGAGGAAAGCACCCCAACCGGGGTATTTTGAAAGGTATTTCAGCATGGCCTCGTGTTTGCTGTCCACTTACTTCCTCCTCAAATAGTCCGTGATGTCCTTGCACAAATCGTCTTTTTTGGCAACCATTGTGGCTTCTTCCCAATGGGACGTGGCCAGAGGGTGTTGGTCCTTACTGAAATGGAAGTTCTTCCCGTCCCATTGGCGATGAGCATACACGACCTTGTAATGGACGCACTTCGGCGTGATATCTACCGTTTCGTCCAGCATTCCGGTTTCCATCGGAACATAGGGGGACATGTAAGCATGGAGCCGGGTGTGGACATAGGTCATGGTTCCTTCGCCGAAAATGCGCCGGAAGGTTTCCTTTTCGTTTCTCAGCGTGATTTTTTCGACAACGAATTTCATTTCCCCTCCAGCCGGTAATGGTCCAGATACCCAGTCCCTGTGTTGTCCCGGAAAAGCTGCACCTCAAAGGCGCTGGGCCGGTACTTGTTCACCACGCTCTGGACGTTCTCAGGGGTCACACTCTCGGCGATTTCGCCCTTGACGACATAATCCCCCGGGGAGAAGGTGAAACCCTCCATATCCGCTTTCCAGGCGTTGTAGGGCCGGTATTCGCTGGAGGGAGGCACCCGGGCCAGATAGTCTGCCCCTCTGTTGACCTCTATCCCACCAGCGAGACGTGCGCCCTGTGAGGAGGTCTGCGCCTGCTTCCACGCGCACTGATGGAGTACCGTTTTCTTCCAGGCGTCCAAATGGTCAGGGCTGTCCTTCCCGTCCCGCTTGTTCAAAACGGTGATGGTGTGCCGGAATGCGGGCAGCGTCGTCACGTCATAGCTCATGAAATCACCACACTTACCAGTTCTACCGGGAGAATTTCCACAACTTGGTCATAGACGGAACTCATGACCTCCGATTCCGTCCGCACGGGCTTGCTGAGGTTGACCGAAACACCGTCGTTGGAAAAGCTGGATGCGGTTCCGGCCTGATTCTCTTTGACCTCCGCCAGGGCGTCCACAATCAGCGTCATGGCCAGGGCGATGTCACAGTCAGGCTCCGTGATTCGGTCCTGCGTCCAGTAGTCCAGCTTCTTCCGGGCCAGGTGCTCCAGGACGGGGAAGGTGGAGCGGTCCACCTTTCCCCCGTTGGCCTGGTACTGGTCAAAGGTCAGATAGTTACACATTGGACACTACGGTCGCGGTGCCGGACCCGACGGCCTTGTAGTCCTTGTCCGCCTCAACGACGGTAATGGTTTTCCCGGCTTCGGCGGTGATATCAGAGGTGCCGTCCCATGCGGTCCAGGTCTTCACGTTCTGGCCGTAGGTGACTTCCTGTGCCGCGTCGGCCACCTTGTACTTATACAGGCCGTCAGAAGCTTTTGCCGGTGTGACAGTGATCTTCGTAGTGCCGCTGGCAGTCCCGGCTGCAGACGTTACCGTCAGTTCTTTCAGCGTCGCGGGGGCCGGAGGCGTCACAGAGGGCCCGGTGAAGCTGATAACGGCAACGGCGTCGATGTACTCCGCGAAGAGCGTCATACCCATAATGGCAAAGCTCTCGGACACGGCAGTATGGTAGTTGCCCTCGGTGTGGAAGCCGATCAGGTTCGTTTCACCGTCGGTGGTGTAGCTCAGACCGGCCCGGGCAAAATCGCTGGTGGACGGGTCCACATAGTAGAGCACGATGTTCTCAACCGGAGTGGCAATGAATTTTCCCTGTGGGATTTCGTCGTCAGACAGCAGGAAAATGGTGTTGAAGCCGAGGAAGTTCTTCAGGTACTGGAATCCAAATTCGTTCTGGATGGTCAGTTCCGCCGATCCGACGTACTTGTACACGTCCATAATGTTCGCGAAGCCGACTACGCCGGTAACCGTTCGATGCATTTTCTTGAACTTGTTCTCCACCGCGCCCTTTGCCATAGCAATGGCCATCTGGAAGTTGCTGTAAGACCCCCGCAGGGTGCCGGTGTTCAGGTAGGAATAGAAGCGGCTGGTGACGTTGCTCTGAAGCTCGAAGAGGAAAGCGTCGTCGGTCTGCTGAACGGCCACGTCATAGCCGTGGTCCTTGATGCTCTCGATGGAGACGGCCTTGGCGTATTTCTCGACGGTCATTTCCTGATAAGGAGTTTCGTGGATTTCCGCCTTGCTGTAGGGGATTTCATCACCCTCGGGAATGTTGCCGTCCTGGAGAACCAGCGTTGCGGTCTTGCTCTTGAGGATCGCGCCGGGCTCCTTGCGGATAGGCCGCATGATGCCCAGAATCTCCCGCAGGTGCTCCCAGTTCCGGGCAAAGCGGGTCACGAAGTCGATTTCTCGGGGGCTGACCTTGAGGTCGGCGCTCTTGGTGAGATTATCTTTCGCCATTTTATTCATCCTTTCTTACAAACAAATGGGAGTTGGCGGCAATCGCCGCCTGACGCTCGGAGGCGTCCTTGATCTTGAAAATGTCCTCTTTGGTCATAGGCTGGCCGTCGTGCTTGTCTACTCCGGGGATTTTCAGCGGCTCCTGCTGGGGGTTCTTGAAGATGCCGTCCAGGTCCTTGGTCATCTCCTCGAAGAGCTTCACGGCCCGCTTGCCCTTGTTGGCGGGGTCAGAAATGGCCTTTTTCAGCTCCGTCACGAAGTGGTTCCGGGTGAAGTCGTTGGCGAACTCCTTGCCGTCAAGGGCCTGTTCCGCCGCCTCGGTGAGGATGCGGTCCGTCTCAGCCTCCTTCTCGGCCTTCTTCCGCTCGGCCTCCTCCTGCCTGTACCGCTCCAGCTCCTTCCGGGTGGCCTCGGCGTCTCCGCCGGCCTCCTCCAGCTTCTTGATGGTGGCATCGCGGTCGGAGAGGGCGGCTTTCAGCCGTTCCACTTCGTCGGCCAGGTCCTTGGCCTTGCCCTTCGCCACATAATCGCCGCCGGAGAGGTCCGCCAGCTTCATGCCTTTGGTCTTCTCGTTGAACTGCTCCAGGGTCAGGGTTTCGCCGTTGAAAATGTTCTTGAAATCCATGTGGTTCCTTTCTGCCCCGAGATGGTTTTTATTTGTAAAGCCGCTGCACCACAGCGCGGGGGCGGGCGCTCTTTAAACCTCCGCGCCGGGAGGAAAAGTCGTATAAAAACCGCCTGAGCGGGTTTTATCAAAAGAAAAAGCGTGGTCATTCACCCATTTCTGGATGAATAACCACGCTCGGTTCTTCCCGCCCAACGCTTAGGGTGGGGAATCAGTATTTTACTTACAAATATACTATATCCGATGCTCTAATTTGGAGGCTGCCTCGCCCGTCTCTTGAAAGCCCAACGCAAAAACGAGCCTTCTCCTCGCCGCAATATTCGACGGAATATTTTTTGCATATTCCCATTCCGGTTTCGACGTCCTGCTCCCACAGTGTAACGTTTTCACGGTTTTTCAAAAGTTCTGGCAGTTTTTCACATATTTCGGAAAGCCTTTTATTGACTTCCGAAATGAGAATGAGAGATAGTTTATCAACAAATGTATCAACCATTAGCTTTTACTTCCTCCCGGCGCACCCGAACAACCTTCACGCCGTCCTTGACGGGTATCAGTTCCACGCGGTCACCTTTTGCGAGGACAGATTCGGCGGCTTTAACGATTTTTTCATCTATCATGCTTTTACCACCGTCGGCCCTGTCATGGACCGCGTCCTTTCCGGCCTTGGCGTCAGGCCCGTTTTCTCGCAGAACGCTTTATACTCCCGCCCAAGCGCAGCGGACTTCTTTCGGGCCTGTGTGGCCCCAATCTTGTCCCCCGCCGCCGTCATGGCGTCCCGCTCGTCCTTGGCGTAGCGGATCGCCGTCTCCATCTGCCGCTGCTTCTGGCTGGCCTCATAGCGGGTCATTTCCCGGCCCTTCCACTCCACCTTCTCGTTGCTCCGGCGGTTGATCTCCGCCAGTTCTCCGCGGCTGTATACGGGCCTGGAAACGCCGTAGATAATCGGAGTGGTGAAGTGGTGGCAGTTCAGCGTTCCTATTGGGCGGTTCAACCCGCTATTAATCCTGTCCCACTGCTCCCGGCGGTACTGACGCCCCTGGATGTCGATATGGTCAGGAGCGCACAGGGCATGGGCGGAGATTTCCACGCCGTCGGCCCCGAAGCGCTTCCCGGTCTCCTCCATCATTTCCACGTTCAGCCGGTGCACGCCCTCTATGATGTTCATGCGGGCTTGGCTGTCAATCCTACGGGAGTACCCGCTTTCAAAGGTAGCCCGCCGGAGGCCGCTTTTCGCCATTTCCTTGACGGTGGAGCGGACGGCGGCTTGATAATCTACTGTCCCAATCCGTGCGAAGGTAATTGCCCGGTCTATGGCGGATATGTAATACTCGCGAAGGGGAATCACGGCCTTACCGCGCTTGAAGCCGATCATGTAGGTGTTCGAGATGTTTGTAACGCCGTCCATGGCCTGAGCTTTCGCCGCCCGGACGAAGGATTCCAGCGCGGCCACCTGGGCATAATTTTGGATAGGCTCCATGCCCCTGGCGGCAAAATAGACGCTAGCAAAGTCCAGGTTTTCCGCCGCCACCTCTTCAAAAAGCTCGTCAATGTCCTTGATGTTCTTTTTGGTGATCCGGGCGATCTCCTGCTCCATGGCCCGCAGGTCCCCGGCGGCGTACTCCACGGCGTTTTTCAGCCGGTGAGCGTCCGCCGCACCGATGCTGCCGATCTTCTGGATGCGCTCACAGATACGGGTCACAACGTAGCGGTTCAAGGCTTCCAGGTTTTCCACAATGGGGTCGGGTAGGCCCTCTATCCATAATTCGTTGAGTAGGAGGCTCATACTTCAACAATCCTCAATTGTTCCTTAGCTTCCTCAATGCGCCGTTTGGCCGCTTCAAAATAGCCGATGTCTAACTCCATCCCGATGAAGTTCCGGCCCGTGTTGACTGCCGCAACGCCCGTAGAGCCACTCCCCATAAACGGGTCAAGCACGGTGCCGCCAGCGGGGCAAATCGCCATGAGGTGTTCGAGCAACTCTATCGGTTTTTCTGTTGCGTGAATCCGCTTTTTCGTGATAGGCGGATTGCAAGTGTAAAATCCTTTGTAGTTTCCACCCTCGTTTGGTATATTTCCATTCGATGCCCACACGCAGTACTCGGCGTTTTGCGTAAAGCGCCCTTTTTGCGGCCTTGCAGCGGGTTTTATCCACGGAATAACGCCCCTGTAAACAAGGCCTCCGCACTGAACTGCGTCTATGGTTGCCGCAAGTTGCCGCCAGTCTGTGAACACAATTGCAATTGCACCAGGCTTCATTGTCCGATGCGCTGAAGAAATCCAGAATGTTTCCCATAGAGTAAAGCTGCGCTGGTCTCTGTTGTCTCCGGCGAAATCCGGTTTAATGTCCTTCGTGTCGCTGCTTTGATATTTTAGGCTTGAACCGTTTGCCCTGTCGCTTCGGTACATGCCACCAGACGAATAGGGCGGGTCAGCCAGCACCATGTCCACGCTACCGTCTGGGATGTCCTTCATCAGCTCTAGGCAGTCACCTTGAAACAGTCTCACGCTCACGCTCTTCCTCCTCCAGATAATCTGCCCCGCTCTCCTCCGCAATCTGTTCAACCCGCGCTTTGGCGGTCTCGTAGTCCTCATTCAGCAGCCAGGACCGGACCTCCGCGTAGCGGTTCAAGGCTTCCAGGTTTTCCACAATGGGGTCGGGTAGGCCCTCTTCCAGGGTTCATTTAACAGGCGGCTCATGGCGCCTTACCGAACAACAATATAGATAATATGAAGCATCCAAACCACACGGAGAAAAGGGCAATATAAAACGTCATATAACGAAAATCGACATCTGATAGTTGCGTCAAGTTCTTGATTTTTTTATGAAACCAATTATACAATTTATGCAATCTCATGCCGCAAAGCCTTTTTCATTTGATTGTCAATCGCTTTTACGCTTTCGTTTCCACAATCGGGGTAAGTGCTCATGTCGCAAAGCACGATTTCCTTGTCCGTACCACTGCAATAACCGTTTTTGCCACACTGTTTAAAAGTTTCGTCTTCATCGTACTTTTTAACAAGGAAACCTTGTCCAGATTTTCAAAGTTAAGCATTCCCTAGTTCCGTTTCCTGTAGATAATCTGCCCCGCTCTCCTCCGCAATCTGTTCAACCCGCGCTTTGGCGGTCTCGTAGTCCTCATTCAGCAGCCAGGACCGGACCTCCGCCTTATCGACGGCTCCGATACCCTCCGCCATTGTGAGCTGCGTGAAGTGCTCGTTCATTTGCTCGATGTACGCGCTGGACCAATCATATTGAACCTTCCACGGGCCAATTGGGGCCAGATTATTCCTGTTTGCGATAGCGTCCACAGCGTCCAACAGGTCATTGGTCCCCTTCTCCAGCTGCCGCCGGAACTTGGTGATAACGGAAAAGGTGTTGTTCAGCGCCGCCCGCATTTCCGTCGCTGTTGCGTAGGAAGTCGTCGGCGGCGTCAAAATGCCTTGAGACAGGCCGGAAAGGAGTTCCACCATGCGGTTATTGACTTCGATACCCTTTTCCAGGTCGGCGGACCGAATGTCCGGCGTGTGCTCCTGTATCAGCCCTTCCTTCCCGCCAACGCCCTTCATCAGCATGAACATTTTCTGCTTTCCGTCCGGAAATCGGACGTTGCCCCTTTCGTCCCGGTCCAGGAGCGTCTTATCCAGAAAAACCATCTTCTCACCACTGGCATACTCCCGGTTGAAACGGTTGTAAGCCTCCACAGCTTGAGACATGGCCCCGTCCAGGCCGTAGGTGATCTTTACGCCGCTCACGCCGTTCACGTCCGCCCGATTCACCGTCGGGCTCTTGTACCGCCCGAACAGGGGCTTGTGCACGTTTGGTATGATCTCCTCCGCCTGGATGCCGGACCATGCGGGGACGGCGGTCAACGGGATTTCTTTGCCGTTGCGATATGCCATGTTGCGGATGATCAGCGCATCCACGGTCCTATCATCGGCGGTATTGACTTGCCGGACCATCTGGACCTCGAACCGATCATATGTGGGTCCCAGCTTTTCCTTGATTTCCCCCACCTTCATGATGCAGGAGAGAATGTCGTTTCCTATGGATTCACATACAACGAAATCGTTGTTTTTGATGATATCCACGCCAATCCGAACGCCGTCGGTGTATGGCTTGATGATGCAGTCTCCAGTACCAAGGGCCACCTCGGCGGCAACGTCCATCCGGTCGCCCAGGTAGTAGTCCAGGAACTTCTGCATATACCGCGCCCGGGCGCTCTCCCCCTCAATGGTGATGTCGCTGTCCTGCATGGAGAGGGTAGCCAGCTTTCCGGCGATGACCGCGGTTAAGGAAATATCGGTCGCGTTGCTGTAGTCGTCCACGACGGGAGGCTTGATCTGGAGCTGGAGCCCGAACCGATCCGCCAGCTTTACGATGATGTTTTGGAATAAGGTCAAAGGCTCACCCCCAATTCAGCCAATCAAATTCACGCCGGAGAATGGTATGGCAGAAGTAACGTGTGTCGTCCATGGCGTGATCGTTCTCTTTCACTACATCCTCTAAAAGGTTGTCATTGTTGTCCGTCGCCCAAGAATAAAGCCCAAATTCTGAGATACAGGACTTGCAATTCTCTCCGATTTTCAAGCGGCCAGCCTTTAGAAGCGATGCAACTGTCGCGATTCCAGGATTTACATCGTTTACGGCGTTCGCAATGGAAAATCTTCCGTGCCGGATGACCGTGGTTTTAAAGCTGGATGCCGAAGGGTCAACAACGATCAACTCAATGGGGAGATTACCTGCCAACTTATCTACAGCGCTGTAATGCTCCTCATCGGTTCTCTGGCCATTCTTCCGCCCGTCATAGTAGTATTCCCTCCAGCGGTAGGCAACTCCTTGGTATACAGCCCATAAACCGGCGGAGAACGGATTCAAAATTCCGTAGTCGATGGATATGTAATACTGCGTGCCCGCTTTCGTGGTCCCGTTTCCATCCAGCCACGGGGTTTTTGCTGTAGTGTGCTCCTTCTCCCGGAAATCCTGATAAACAAGGCCAGTCGGATCAACCCATAGGCCACGGACATACCAGTCATAGAAAATGCCCGAGAATCTGGTTTTATAATCGTTCAGCGTCTTTTGGCTAAGTGACGGGTTGTCCGTCATTTCAAAGTGGAGCCGGAGGGTGTTGTGGTCCTTGGCCCGGAGAATCCACTCCTGATAGAACCAATGCTTAGGCCCTCTCGGGTTGCAGCTGAACCAGAGTTTATTTCCCTCCACGCTGCACCTTGCAATGGCCTGCTCAACAAAGGACCTGGGCATCAATGCCACTTCGTCCAACAGCACCCCGGCAAGGGTCCGGCCCTGTATCAGCGCGGCGCTTGCTTCGTCTTTTCCGCCGAAAACCTCAAAGATATTGATCTTCTTCCCCCGCCGGACCTCCATGATTTTCTCCGATCGCTTCCAGCGGATGGTGTAACGCTCCTTTGCGTAGGACATCATGGTATATGGGACTATAATATTTTTCGAGGCGCTGTCAACGGTTTTCCCGCAGATTCCGAATCGCCGCCCGCTAAATTCCCGCATTGCCCAATCGACAAAAGCCACCATAATAATGGAGGTCTTGCCGGAACGGACAGCGCCGTCGCAGATCAGGGCGTCGTAGCGGGAATAGGGGAAAGCGAGGATTTTCTTTTGTTTTTCGCTAATCATACAATCGGAGTTTCGACGTTTCCAACCCAGAAGTTCCACGCAGCTACCGCTTTATTCTCAGTTTCAAAAAGCCCGATGTTGTGCAAATGTCCATTTTTTACACACTCCACGCCATATCCAAGCACAGTTTTTATAACTTTGGCCGAATAATGGCATATTGGGCATTTTTTAATTTCACTCATCGCTCTCCAACCCCTCTCCCAATTCCCTCAGACTGCGGCTCAGGGCATCCTCTTCAGCTTCGTCCTTCGGGCCTCCTCCGATCAAGGCCCATTTGTCAATCAGCGTTCCAAGCGCTGTTGTAATCTGCGCCGGGCTGGCCTCCGCCAGCTTGTCAGGGCTGTTCAGGGCGTCCAGCCCCTTGCCCAATATCTCACACACGATATCCCGCTTTCTTTCCATATAGGCGATAATATCTGCGGTGTTTTCCTCTTTTTTATCCTGCGCTTTTTTGGCGAAATCAGCGCAACTCGCAACTAATCTGCGCACAGTGTCCTTCGACACCCCGTTCAGTTTTGCCGTTGCGCTATAACTTTCTAATTCGGTATAGTCCGCAAGGATTTTCTTTTTTTTCTTGTCCGTCAGCCTTTCGGCCACCACTCACCACCTCTCAGTCAAAAATCTTTTGGTGCGTAACCGAGGAATCGAACCTCGCCGCCGTAGCTATCCCAGTACGAAAGTCACGCATATGTGGCACTATCGCAGTTCCCGCGTCCGCCATAAACAGGGACGGAAGCTGCTTGCGTCTTTTCGTCCGCAACCACGCCAGCTTTCCTACCGTTTATCATGGGGTCGTTCCAAAGCTGGTAAGCCAACACATCCCGTTGGCACAGCCCCCGGTTCATGCGCCGGATGGCTGCGTATGTTGTGCGGGATGAGATTTGCACTCACCATGACAGCTCCACTCGGATTCGTTAGTCCTCTCGAATATACAGCATTATTGTTTCTGCTGTACTGCCCTTAGGCTGTTCTCCCCTCGCTGTCTTGCCTCTACGTCTACTATTGCGGCCAACACGACCGCTTTACCACCAATAAGGTGTCTATTCCGCCACCGCACATTTTGTTTTGAGCGCCGTGCCGGTCCTTCCCCGGCTGGCCATTTTGAGCTGTCAAGGTCATGGCCTAACTCAACAGCTACTTTAAGCACGTCATATCGCCGCGCTGACGGCGCTCATGGTGGAACACCCCGGATTTGAACCGTTCCTCCTGGCCCCAAACCAGGCGTGTTGCCATTACACCAGGCGCTCCGTGTTGCCCCGCCGCTCCTACAAATACCCCGCGTGGTACGCAAGGCTTCGGAGACGGCAGGGCTAGGAGGTCTGATGGCCCTCCCACTTGTCGCCCATCAAGCGACCCGCCGTTACCCTTCTCCGGTGCATAACGTAGCGGTCCAAGCCTCCGGTATAGTGTCTTTCCACAGTCACCGCTTAGATTGTACGCTCTGGCAGGAGTCCAACCTGCACACCGTTTTATCGAAACGGCTCACGCGCTTATGTCCTGTTGCGCATGAAATTGGGTGGTTTTAGCCACTTGTTCTTGTGCCATTGATCTTACAGAGCAGTTTTCAGCGGATTTTGCCCCATTCTGTTCCACATATCTAGCGGGTGCTCCGTGGGCTTCGGAGCGGATTTTTGAGCCCGGACGTTAACCGATTCCCGGATATGTGGGATGGTCTTACGGGCAGGCTGATAAGGTGCCGCCGCCAAGGTATAACCTCGTTTACGGATTCTGCCAAAGTCCAGCAGCGGCATATATCCCACAGCCGGGGCGGCGGGGTTCCGCCGCCCCATTGTGAGGGAGGAAAGGAATGTGGGTGTGGGTGCCCACATACTTATTATCTCATATGCAGCGCCTAAAATTGTCCTTCCGAGGACAATTTTAATAATTTGTTCGCCCCAAAAGATAATCCGTGCTTACCTGAAAATGGTCAGCTATCGCTACCAATGATTTAACTGTAGGCTCCGATTCTGAGCGTTCATATTTTCTTACGGCCCCATCCGGAAGCCCGCACAGTTGGGACAAAACCAAGCGGCTGATACCCTCTCTTTCCCGTAGCGCTCTTAGACGTATGCAAAATTCATTCATTTTTTGGTCCCTTAATGCAGATCACAGCCACCAGCGCCGCCAAGATCGTCAGCGTTGCCAGAAACAGCGTCATCCAGGGGTGCGCCATACACCAGACTTGCATTTTACGCCTCCAATTTTCTTTTTTTCGCTCCCCTATTATTTGCCCTTTTTGGAGGATCCGCGTTAATAAAAAGCGGTGAAGAGAACCGCAGGTATCCACGCGCCTTTTTTATCCCTCTATTGATAGTCCGAGAAACCGTAGACCTGTCCACCGAAAACTCTCTCGCTATTTCTGCCATGCTTTTCCCCTCCACATAATATCTAGTTATATAATCCCGCTGAACAGAGGAAAGAATTTCGTCAAAAATAATCGGGATGCATTTCTTTGCTCGTTCTAAATCGTCAAGGTTGTCGCCGCTCTCCTGTTGACTCCATTGTTTAAAAGCTACTGCATCTAAAATATAGTCACGCTTCCGTTCTAATTCCTTGTTCATAGTATTATCACCACCTATTCTTATTTGTTTGAAATAGTGAGCGGCCACCTTCTTCGTTCTTTATACAATCAAAAATGCTAACCTGCTCTAAAACATCCCACCACCGGAACCTCCTATCCATGGGAACAAGCCCTAAATCCTCAACCTGAAACCTCCTCTCGCAATCGTGGACGGTATGTCCATCTGCATGAAACGTCACCGGGCTGTCTCTGTCCCACTTGAGCATGAGCGCCCAGTATTCCGGGTAGTTTTTGCGCAATAGTCGGAGCTGATTGACGGGCTGATTATGGCAAAACCAGCAGCCGCCCCTTGTTGCAGTTGTGTAAATTGGGGACAGTAGTTCGTTTTTCTCGCACCACTCACGGCACATCGCCTCAGTCCATCCGGCCTCGACAAGCGGGCTCCTTTTGGTATCAGTCAGATTGTGGAATCGGTTTGGCTCATCTGCGGCAATACCTAAGTAATATATTCCTTTTCTTTTGTTTGCCTCTTTGAGTGCAGGTAGTTTAAGATCACGAAAGCAATACTGTCCAAGACGAATAGGCCAGCCCCGGATTCCTCCAGCATAGCATTTCTTTGCTTTACTTGATACTCTTGAATAAAAACAGTCCTGAAAAGTTTTTTTTGCTCTAAAATGCCTCACCTCAATACCGTACCTCTTTTTGATAATTTCATCTGCACGTTCCTTAAACTCCACCATTGGCGGAAGATCAGCAGGAATGGTATCGGTCGCCCACACATCCGCATGAACAATACAGTCAAGCGGCCATCCCAGCTTCTCAATTGCCCCTAGACACGCCAAGCTGTCTTTTCCGTATGAGAGGCTTAAAATGTGTTCCATCAGCTCTTCTCCCCCCGTTCCCGCTCTGGCTCCTTGCAGGGCCCGTCCGGGTGCTGACAGCAATCTCCCAGCGGGTCATACCAGCAGCAGGTCCCGCAGTTTCGCTGCTCTTTACACCGGTGGTAAATCTCCATTGTTGTCTCCTTTCTGCGGTCCGCGCCATTCCCATTTATCGCACGAATAGCAATCCGGGAATCCTGTAATCGCGCTGATGTAATCACAATTTTCACCGTATTTACAAGTCGAATGATGAGGTCTCCGACTCAGCTCCTCCACCGCCGCGTCCCGTTCCGCCAGCAGGGTTTCAATGGCGGTGGCAGCGGATTCAAGCTCGGTCGCTATCAAGTCTCTTCCAAAGCGGCTTCGCTGGAACAAGGCTTCATCACGCAACGTTTTAATAAATTCTTTGTAATCCATCACAGTCTCCTCCTCCTCGCATACTCAGCCATCAGAAGGGCCTCCGCCATACCGTCATGGTCCGTCTTGCATCGATCTGTTCTCCTCAAGCTCACCCCCGGGAACAGCCGCTTGCAGACGGCGATGGAGCTGTTTTTATCGCCTGTTACCTGGAACTCCTTCTTCCACTTCTTAGGCGTCACCAGCTCATAAGGGATGGAATAGGCGGTCAGAAGGCCCTGGATAAATCCGAAGTTTTCCCCGAACTTAAACATGGAGGTCACGCCCTGCCCGGGCATGGCATTGACGCGCTCAAGGCAACACTTGCAAAGGCTCTCAGTTCCTATGGATAACGCCTTTGCGTACAACTCGCAATCAAAAGTCATAATAACTGGTGGTTCTCCCTCGTGCAGAAACGCCACCGCGCCGTCCTTGCCGGGGTCTATGCCTATGTAGATCATGAGACCTCCTTTGGTTTTTCGCGCCGCTTAAACTCGATGACCCATACCCACGGATTTGCGTCCCAGCCATAGAGAGCGCGGTCGGCGGGATTGATGGTGCTGTCCCAAAGCGGCGGAAATAATCTATTTCTTGCATACCACTCCAATTGGCCAACTCGCTCGTACTGGATGTACGGTCTGTTCTCTGGGTCTATCACGCCCTCTTTTACGGCCTGTTCCGGCGTGATATCTTGCAGCCTCTCCACTCGTACATCCGTCACCCGCAGGAAAATCCGCGCGGCCTCCCGGGGCATGTGGATGGAGGGGCGCCAGCGGGGCAGATCATACATGACACCATCCCACGAAGTGTCTATTTCCGCCCCATCTGGGTAGTCAGCCCGATATAGGTAATACCCTGCTCCTCCGGGCTGGCACTCTGAGTAATCACCCCACGTCTCCCGCACATACAGGATGTCCCCGGGGCGGTAGGGCGGACGAATCCAAGATGTTCCAACTGGGAACTTGAAGTGCGGCCCACACACACCATATCCGCATTTTCTACAAACAAAGCCTGTAAAATTAACCCCTTCTATGAAATCATCCTGTATAAATTCGTGCTGCCCTCCATGGCTGCATTTTGTTTTTAGTTGCGGCTTCACCACCCGCCGCGTCACCGTCTTGCGGCCATCCAGGATAGCGCGGACCATTTCGGTGTTGAATGGGATTGGTTTCATTGCAGTCATGTCATTTCCTCCGTTTTTTCATCCACTCCCCTATCGCCGGGAGCACCCATGCCGCCATACAAAACCCAAGCACATAGCCGATAAAAAGCCAATCAATGGTCATGTCGTCCCCTCCTCCGGCTTGCGGCGGTAGGCAATCCAGGTCCTCCCCAGATTTTCAAACACCGCAAAGCCACCATGTGCGTCCCGGAAAACGTCATGCTTTGCGTCAACCAGCATGCACACGTTTGGGCCTCCCGCAAAATAGGAAATCCACACCGGCTCCCCGTCCATCTCCCGCAGTTCCTCCAAGGTCAGCGGGTCGGTGTCTGGCGAGGCGCTTTTCAATCGCTCCAGCTTTTCCTTAAGCGCCGTCTCGCTCAGAGCGAATAAATAGGACACCTCTGTATTTGCGTCCATCAAGGAGGCCGCATGAGCCCACTTGACGGCCAACTCCAGCTCAAAAATATCCAACTCTTTTTCAGGGCTTTGCCTCATTGTCTGCCTCCTCCCTCTTTTTCAGCGCCGCCTCGGCTTCTTCGCTGGGCAGAAAGACGATCTTGCCATAGTCCAAAATCTTGCAATCCTCATGGCCGTACATATCGCACAGCAGGTTAAAATACCGGATATACTCCTCCAGCACATCCCCCGCGTCATGCTCCCGGCTGATTTCCAGATATTTGTCGTGCCACTCTCGCCAAGTGTGGCCTTGGCAGCCGCATTGTACCGTATCGGGAGATGAGACATTAACCGACCACTTTGATCCCTGGATGTAACAAGGAGATGTTTTCCATCGTCCTCCGTAGACCCAGGCATTGCCGTAGACCCTGGCATTGCCGTAGACCCAGGCATTGCCGTAGACCCTGGCATCGCCGTAGACCCAGGCATTGCCGTAGACCATGGCATCGCCGTAGACCCTGGCATTGCCGGAGACCCTGGCATTGCCGTAGACCCAGGCATTGCCGTAGACCATGGCATCGCCGGAGACCCTGGCATTGCCGTAGACCCTGGCATCGCCGGAGACCCTGGCATTGCCGTAGACCCTGGCATTGCCGTAGACCCAGGCATTGCCGTAGACCCAGGCATTGCCGTAGACCCAGGCATTGCCGTAGACCCTGGCATCGCCGTAGACCCTGGCATTGCCGGAGACCCTGGCATCGCCGTAGACCATGGCATCGCCGTAGACCCAGGCATTGCCGTAGACCCAGGCATTGCCGTAGACCCTGGCATTGCCGTAGACCCTGGCATCGCCGTAGACCATGGCATCGCCGTAGACCATGGCATCGCCGTCTTGGCTCAAATTGCTTTCCTTCTCAATCCACCCGCCAATGTCTCCGGCGGAGACTCCACAAAATTCCTTTAAGGCGCGTATCCTCTTCAGGACTATGCCTCCGATGGTCTTCGTTTCGCCTGTAAACTCATATTTTTTCATGTCATTGTCCTTTCAATTTCCGCTATCGCCCGGAACACCGGGTAAAACTGCTGGGGCACTACGGAGTTTCCGAGACATTTAAGTCGGTCCACCCGAGAGGGAATCCCATGAGCCACTCGACCCACGTCGGGTTCAGCTGGCCACCATTCCCAGCCGCCATACTCTGGCGTTCCTCCTCCGTAATCTGGCCGGATTCCTCCAGGGCCTTGAGCTGCCGATAGTTCCCCGTCCCTCCGCAGAGCCCCGCCCCCGTCGTGGGCGTCGGGTACATGATGTAACCCTTTAAATTCCGTTTTTCCCGATCGTGTTCCGCGCTCCTGCGCCCAGGCGGCCCCGAACCCTTGCAGTCTGTTGCTTTTGGAGTAGGCCACAATGGCGCACCGATCCCGCCGGTGCGGGGCATCGACGGCACAAGCCGGAAATACAAACGCCCTTGTTTCGTAGCCGATGCTTTCCAGGTCAAAAAACACCTGGTCGAGCGCCATACTGACGATTCCAGCAACATTTTCTCCAACAACCCAAGCGGGCCGCAGTTCTTGGATAACTCTAAGCATTTCCGGCCAGAGGTAACGGTCATCTTCAATGCCTCTTCGCTTCCCGGCAACGCTGAACGGCTGGCAGGGGAATCCGCCGGAAATAACGTCAACTGTTCGCAATCCTGTCCGCTCATAAAAGGTCTCCTTTGTCAGTGTCCGGATATCTCTCCAGCGGGGCACATCTGGCCAGTGTTTTTCCAATACCTTTGCCGGGTAGTCCGCCCACTCGCACTGGCCCACCGTCTGAAAACCGGTCCATTCCGCCGCAAGGTCCAGCCCCCCGATTCCGCTGAACAGCGATAAATGCGTCATCCTTACCTCATTTTTCACGTTCTCCTCCCTCCCACATCATCTCGAAGAAACAGCGGGCAATCTGTAATGTGATAAGTCCACGTCTTCCGCTTTCGACCCTTCGATGCAGAATACAGCTTTGACGGTTTTGCCGTCCATCCGGGAACCGGAAGAAACAAAGGTTCCCCGGTAACAGGGTGGCACGCACTCCAGGAACACCCCCCCCAACGCCCTCTGGCAGTCAAAACAGATATTCGTCCTTGGCTTGTAGGGCACAAGGTATTCTTCAATCGCCATCATCCCGCCCCCTCTGTGCAATGTATTTTTTCATCCAGGCGTTGGATGTTACGTCTTCCGCTTTCCCGCTCCCGCCGTTCCGCTTTTCTTCCAGGGCGTCCCAATCAGCGATGCACCGGACCCCTTGTGATAACTTTGACCTCAATATGCCCCTGATATAGGCCCAGGTGGTTTTTTTGCTGTCGAGAGCAATATCAAACGCCCGGAGACAGCAGTCCGGCCCCATTTCCTCGACATAACCTTTCAGTTCATCGAGGCAGGTTTGGGAGGGCGTCGGGTTGATCTTGCTCAAAAATGCCGACATTACGGCAGCGACGGACGAATCGTTTTCTTTCCTTTCCTTTCCTTTACTTTTCTTTCCTTTACTTTCCTTTGTGGATTCTTCCTGGGATTTACCATAGTTTTTCCTGGATTTACCTCCGTTTTTCTGGGATAAATTTTCGATATTGCACACTTGAATAAAACTCTCGGATTCGGCCTCGTCCAAAAGCCAGAGCTCACCGTTTACACTGATACCACGTTTCTTGGCCCGCTCTCTCACGGCCTCCTGATATCGTGTCTGTATTCCGTGGGAAGTCAGGACCTTGACCGCCTTAAACAGTGTACCGTCAAGCAGCATTGACTTATTTAAGAGGTAGTCCAGGATCAACCCTATTTTCTCTGGGCTCATTCCCAAGTCCGCGGCGGCAATGTCTATAAAGGAGTCATCTACCTCAAGATAGTATCCATTTCCGCCGTAGGCTTCGCACAGGATGTAGTCGTATAGGATAGCTCCGTCGCTTCCGAAGCGGCCTATCAAAGACCTTATTTTGCGATCACGGTAAAAACCCGTGTCTTTTGGAAAGTAGTCGAGGCCTGTTTTTATAGGCCTTGCCATATGTCACCGTTTCTCCCTGTATTCCACGTCAACCGCAGTGCCATTGCCGTCATTGCGCTTAGTCAGCTCGGAACAAGTCTGCCCTTCCGGCTTCTTTTGCAAGCTCGAAAAGTTGAGTGACCGTAATCTGCATACGGTCATCTTCTCTGAAAACATCCATAATACCCATTTATTTTCCTCCTCAAAACGGCAGTTCGCCGTCCTCTTCGCCGATCTCGGCAAACTCATTCCCCCCGGAAGAATCCCCTGCATATCCATTATCTGGGCAGGTGTTGCAGCTGTCCTCTCGTTTGGAATCCCCGAAGTAGACGTTGTCCGCCACCACCTCGGCGCTGCGGCGCTTGCCGCCCTCCCGGTCGGTCCAGTCGCGGATTTGTAAGCGGCCCTCCACCACGGCCATGCGGCCCTTGGCAAAGTACTTGCTGACAAATTCCGCCGTGGAACGCCAGGCACCACGTCGATGAAGTCCGTTTCCTTCTCGCCGCTCTGGGACTTGAAATCCCGGTCACAGGCGATAGAGAAGGACGTGACGGCGGTGCCGCTCTGGGTGCGGCGAAGTTCTGGGTCATGGGTCAGGCGGCCCATGAGAATGATCTTATTCAGCATGATCCATCTCCATCTGCGCTTCGGTCGCCTCTCCGGTTTCCTCGTCGACCGCGTAGCCCTCCGCCTCGATGATCGCTTCGTCAGGTAGCTCAAACATGTCGTCGCTGATTTCGCTTCTGACGGACCCGTCGGCGCTTGCGGCCCGGGCAAACTCTGTTCCCATTGGCGCGTATTTCAGCGCCTTTTTCAGAACGGTTTTCTTGGCCATCTCCTCAAAGTTCGTCTGCCAAGGTCCGTTTTTATAGGCCTTGCTGTATTTCTGGGCATGGGCTCGGACATCCTCCACGCTCATGACCTCGAAGCCATAGCCGCCGTCCTTCGTCCGCCACATGCCGTAGAAGTAAACCGGCTCGCCGCGGTCCCCTTTCGCGGGGATATGGCGCAATTTTGGGTCCAGACCAAGCTCATACTCAAACTCATCATTTTCCCGGACCGTGTGCGCCTGGATCGTGTTGACGTTCTTGGGCCTGTACGCCAGGTCCATCATGCCCTTGTAGCCCAGCTGGAACTGGCATTCAAGCCGCCCGTGGTTCCGGTAGGGGATCAGGTAGGCCTGGCCAAGCGGGGTGTTGGGCTCCAGCCCCAGCTGGGCGGCGGTCATCATGGCGCCCAGGAAGCTCTGGGGTGTGCAAGACTGGAGCGCCTGGTTGCTGGACAGGGCGGAAAGTGTGATCCTTGTGAACCGCTCCGGCGTCATCACAGAGGGCAGCGCCTTTTTTATCTCTCCCTCCATGCGCTTGATATAGTCCTGGATAGTCACGGGCTTTCCGGCGGTAGCTTTCGCCGACTGGGCTTTCTGAATCGCGTTTTCCATCAAGATTTCTCCTTTATTTGAGTAATTTTAAATAACCGGCTATGGGTGTGCTTATAAAACGGTTCGAGTGGAATGCCCGGATAAGCCTTTTGAAATGCTTTCCCATCAAACGTTTTTCGGTCCTGGGCTTTCCATGTAACGGACGCTGCAGCGGAAAAGGCCTCTGAAGCATTCCCCATATCACATTGAATGGTTTGCTTGATTTCATCCATCCGCTTCTGGATGCCTTGGCGCTCCTCCGCCAAAAAGAAATAATCTCTCAAAAGATCGTCCCGGCCAAAAAGCTCGACGCTTCCGCCGGAATCGTCGGCGTAGATGGACTGTATCGCGTCGCCAGTCGCAGCCGCCCCGTCGGCTGGAGGCGGGGTATCTGGGATTATGTAAGATTCCCAAAACTCCTCCGCGCACTGTTTCAGAGTATTAATCTCTCCGGGGCTGACATAGACGCTGCCGTCGCACCACTCCGGAGTGGGATCGCTCTCTATGGTGGTCAACTGATAAACATAGAAAGCCTTGTTCAGCACCAGTGCCGCTAAATACCAGCGCTCCCAGCCCGTCACGGTCAGATAGGCCACGCACTGGGCATAGTAGCTCTCCGGGAACTCGCCGGAGGAATAGGACCGGAGGTTCAGGGCTGATGCCGTCTTGCACTCCAGGCCGCTTTTCTCACCGACGATCCGGCGGTCAATGTTGGCGTGGAGGTACGGCGCGGCGTCATTGCGCAGCAGGTAGTTGTACCTCTGTACCGCCTTACCGGACCGCTCGGAAAAACGTTCCGCCACGTACTGCTCCAGGTCCCGTCCCTGGCGCATGGCCTCGTTGTCCTCCTTCGGAGGGAAGCGGCCGGTCTTCTCCGCCCAGACGGTGTAGGGTGTCGCGTATCTGTTGAGGCCAAGCACCGCACCGATATCAGAGCCGCCCAGGCTCTTCCGGCGTTCGGCCAGCCAGTCTTCCCGGCTCATGCCGATGGTAGGAATTTTTGTCATCGTCTTCACCTTCTTCACCTTCTTCAATCCGCTCAAAATACGGCTCTTCGCGGTTGCAGGAAGGGCACAGGGCACAAAACCCGTGTTCCTTCATGCCCTCTCCGTGGTTTGCGGTTTCCTGAATTTTCAGGGGTCTTTCAAAAACAGCCCCGCAGAGGCAGCGGTACATATCAGGTTTCCTCCGGCGGGGCGTCGTAGATGGTACATACTACCTCAACATTCTCCAGATACCCGGCGAAGTGCCTCCCGCGAGTCTCATCATCCCAGGTTACGTGGTATGCGCCCTTGCCTTCTGTGATTGTACCTTCCATCAAAACAGGGCCACCGCCGCTGGCGGGATACATCGGAACGCGTACACGGTCCCCCTCAAAAATCTTCTTCCCGTTCTTGTCGGTCAGGCCGGTCCACTGTCCGACAGTGTGGGGTTCTACTTCGCATCTGGTGCCGGTTATGTCGTCGATGTCGCAAATTTCATGTATATCCAAGAGGCCAACGGGACCAACACAGTACCCGTACACCCACCGTCCCCTCTGGAGAGCGCCGTCAATGACCGCGGTATCCGGGCCGTCTTTCTGCTTGTGGAAGCCTCGGAAAAGGATCTCTTGCATAAATTAAAATCACCACCATCTGTTTTTCTTTTCGTAATACGCCTTTCCCCAATCCTTTTTATAGAGATTGTGCCACTCATTGCATTCGTTGCAGCGGCCGTTTGACCCACGGCAAACATCGCAGCGGCGGTGCTTTAAAACTGCTTGCTGGAATCTCCAAAGAATATATTCAACAAAGTTCATAGTCTCACCACTGCCTCCCGCGTTCAGCGTTCTTTGACAAATCGTTCTTTCTCCGCCACTGCCAAATGGCAGAGGATGTACATCCGACTTCTTCCGCGATCCTGCAGTCATTTTTCCCGCCTTCCCAGAGCTGGAAGAGCTCATCCTGCCGATCGCAGAGAAAACGAGTTTTCCCTTGTCCTCTCATTTTCAGCCTCCATCCAGTACACCGTCGCCGTCCTTACGCCCAGCTCCAGGGCCTCACCGTGGCTGGAAACGCAGATATCAATCCGGTTTCCATTCACGCCCCCGCCGACGTCCTCGGCGCGGTAGTGACGCAGTTCTCCGTCTCCGTAGTCCACCGTGACCGCGCTGCCGAGAGGAATGACGTCCGGGTCTACGGCGCAGGTCTCGTAGGGCATAGCCCGGGTGCCGCTGTAAGTAATGCCATCATCCTTGCCACAGCACGCCGCGCAGCAGTCGTAGTAGGTGACCGTGACGTTCTCCAGCTTGTGCGCCCAGGGCATCAGCTGGGCCTCCTGCCCCTCTGGCGGGTCCTTCCAGCGTTTGTGCTTATCCAGCGTTAGGACCTGGGCCTGGGGGCCGTCAGGTACTTTCGCCGCGGCCTCAGCTTCGCTGGAATTGGCCAGGGCCAAAGCAAGCAGTACGGCAGAGAAAAGCAGGGCGCATAAGATAAGCTGCTTTTTCATTTTTCTTCCCAATACCCAGAAATCAAGTTTTCTGGCTTCTCTTTTGCGGAAACAATAGCGAATTTGGCCCAAAGAGAAATCCTAACTTTAAGCCCGGCATAAATGCCGAAATCTATGCCAGCCTCGATGCCACAGCCAGCCTCGATGCCACAGCCAGCCTTGATGCCCTCGCCAGCCTTGATGCCCTCTCCAGCCTTGATGCCCCAGCCAGCCTCAATACCACAGCCAGCCTTGATGCCCTCGCCAGCCTTAATGCCCTCGCCAGCCTCGATGCCACAGCCAGCCTCGATGCCCCAGCCAGCCTTGATGCCCTCGCCAGCCTTGATGCCCTCTCCAGCCTTGATGCCCCAGCCAGCCTTGATGCCCCAGCCAGCCTTGATGCCCTCGCCAGCCTTGATGCCCTCTCCAGCCTCAATGCCACAGCCAGCCTCGATGCCACAGCCAGCCTTGATGCCCTCGCCAGCCTTGATGCCCTCTCCAGCCTTGATGCCCCAGCCAGCCTCAATACCACAGCCAGCCTTGATGCCCCAGCCAGCCTTGATGCCCTCGCCAGCCTTGATGCCACAGCCAGCAAAAATGCTCTTAAAAAATGCGGAAAATTTAAACTCAATTGTCCCTGCGAAAAAGACATTTTTACCACCGTCGGAAATGGAATTTTCAAAGGTTCTAACATCCTCAGTCGGCCCAATTTTTGAAAAAAGCCACTCCGCAAAATCAAGCCGCCCTTCATCCGCGCAACGGTCCAGAACTTCTTGATATTCGCCGCCGTTCTGGAAAACGCGTTCGAACTCTCTGCGTCCTTCTGCGCATGCGCCTATTTCTCGTAAATAGTCTAGAGTAATCTTAAATGTGCCTTTCATAAATCCTCCCTCACGCCGGTTCCGGTTCAGCCCGGCGGGCCTTTTTAATCGCTTCCGCCTGGGGTCCGGGCCTTCACAAGGTGCACGCCGCAGACGTTATCCAGGTGTTGACAAATGGTGTTCATGTGAAATTCTCCTTGATTTTCGCCCGTTCCCGTGCTATGCTAAGTAAAGAACAGGCTGATTTGTCCTTAGCTTGTCCCACGTCAGGTGGTGGGCATCTGACGTGGGTTTTTAACCTTACAGGGCAATAATTACCTTGCCGGCTTCGGCCTCTTCCTTAAGCTGCTCGAAAAGGAATTCCTTGATGGTCTCCCTTGCTTTCAGCTTCCACATGCCGCCGTCTGCCTCAAACAGGCCAACGTTGGCGTCGTCATCCAGCCGCAGGAGAGCTTGGCCCCGCTGAATGGTAGCGCGTCCGGCGGGGATTTTTATTTCGCGTTGATGATGTTCAAATATGCCTCATCTGGCCATTCGAGCACATGGCCAAGCCGCGCAATCTGGCCCATGGAAAACATATCCGGCTTCCGCTTGTACTTTCGGAGAGTCGATTCCCCTATGCCGAGTGCGGCGGCTATGTCCGGCTCCTTCAGCTTCAAGTGGGCCTTGCTGGTGCGGTAATAATCATCAAACCGCTCCGCCCGGCGCTGGGCCTCTGTTTTCTTCAAGCGGGGCATGATATCACTCCTTTCTATTGTCTCCCTCCCCACCGTGTGGTAGAATTTGGGTGGTGGAAGGGGGTGATATAATGTTGAAGACAACCTTTAAACCAAATTGCGGGGAATGTCCACTTTGGGGTGTAGACGTCACTGTTCGTTGTTGATATGGAGAAAAAGAGAAAGGTGTATGGAGCTTTCTCCATGCCGAGTGCCCAATCATCGAAAACTCTAAGATACAAATTGATGTTTTGCAAAGATAAGTTTTCGTGTCCGCTTTACACAGAGTTCCAGCCAACGATCACTTTAGATACATAGCGGAACAGTTTTTTGCAGATATCGTGGGACTTTTGCAAGTCGTGTTGCCGCACGATCTCCGCAAACTGTTCTCCGATTTCTTTTAGCTGGCCCTCTCCCAAAAGGGCGATCAGTTCTGTTTCAAGGTCCGCCGGTTCCGCTCTCTTAGAATCGAAATGACCAGCCGGGAGGCCGGAGAGTTTGACAGCACCAATGTCAAATTCTTTGGCCTCTTCCTTGCCTGTGTCCGGGTTGTGGCGGAAAACTGTCACCTTTCTTCCGTCAACCATAAATTTGGTTGTCCTCTCGCAGATGACTTCCCCGTCAACCATCGGGCAGGCAAACATGGCTTCGATTTGGATTTCGTCCTTGTTCGGTTTCACGGTATCACCTCCTTATGCGCTTGTGCCGTCTTCAAAAACTTTCGGCGTTCCATCCTGCTTGCTCATATAAATAGATTGTGGTAAAATCATGCGGGAAAGAAAGGAGTGAGCAAAATGAAACCGGCTAATTTCAAAATTCCAGAGTTGAACAGCGACGACCTCATTCCAGCAAGCGTTGAGTTTCAAAACATGAAAGATGAACTTGAGGCCGAAAAGGAACGGAGGGCAACGCGCCGATTTATTATCACAACTGTCATAGGGGCCATTGCCGCCGTCGCATCCGTGGTAGCCGCTACTGCAAGCATCCTTGCTTTGCTCACTTAGGGCCGTACCACCGATAAAGCAGAATCATCAAAACGATGTTGCACACCGCCGCCACTAAACTGGCGGCGGCTGCCATAAGCTGGAACATGGCTGTCACCTCCCTTCACGCGCTCGATTGCGCGGAATGCTCAGCGGATTCAACTCTTGGTTGCCACCCCTTCTTCCCACGTGGTAAAATAAGCAAAAAGGAGGTATTTTTAATGGAATGGATAAAAGATGTTGCGATTGTAGTTGCTACGGGTGCTTTTACCATCATTGGTGTAATTATCGGAGCAAAGATGTCCGCAAAAGAGGAAATGAGACGGCATCGTTATGAACTCCTGCTTGAAACGTACTCCGAAATCTTTTCGCAGTTCCTGCTTTACTCACAGAAGAAAGATACCGATTCTTATAGAACCTTGATGGCGATCTGTGAAAAGGCAATCTTGATCTGCTCCAAAGCCCCGGAGAAAATCATGGTCAAATTCATAATGGAGATTTCAAAAAACGAGGTTGACGAAAAAGCTGTATTCGCGCTGGTTGACGAGTTACGGGAAGAAGCCAAAAATGAGCTTGGCAAGAGATAATGCAAACAGGATGGTCCCGGACAAAATCCAAATATCAACCAGCTTCCTTTTGAAATAGTTCCAGTCCAAGCGTGCTACCCCCTTTCACGCCGAATCCGTGGCGCCTCCTTATGCGCTGTCCTTCCGGGCGCCCTGCGGCTCCTCCTGGAGCAGGTCGAAGTCCCCCAAATCGACGCCGATCACATTGCAAATCAAAATCATTTCGTCGGCAGGAAGTCTCCGCTTTCCCATAAGAGACCTGGAAATCGCATTCACAGGGATTCCTGTTTTCTCGGAAATAAATGTGTAAGATACCCCTTTCGATTCCACTAAGGTTTTCATTTTTTCTGCGGCCTTCATTTTTCTCACCTCGCTTTCTTCATTTCGAAGAACTTGCTTGTAGTATAACCTTCGTTGCGAAGAATGTCAAGAGAAAATGCAAAAATATTTCTTCGATTCGCAGAAATATTTCTTGACATTGTTTGTTCCGCTGGTTATAGTAATAACAGGAGGAAGTAATATGGGCAGTAGTTTAGTTGGAAACATCTTGAAAACACGGAGAAAAGAACTTGATCTCCCTGTAAAATATGTACTAGAACAACTGAAAAACATAGGAGTTAATATTTCTGACAAAACTCTTTATGGCTGGGAAAATGGTCACAGGCAACCAGATGCAGATGTGTTCTTGATGTTATGCAAAATATATGAGATAAACTCTATCGCTGGATTGACCAAGGAGACATCAAGTGAAAACAAATTATTGTCTCTTTCAGATGAAAACGAGAAACAATTAATTGAACTATACCGAGAGATGAACGAGGAGGGAAAAGGAAAACTTCTATCTTATGCAATCGACTTGGAAGACACTGGCAAATATAAAAAAGCTGGTTCGTTTCGAATGGCTTCAACAGAAGTGTAAAAAATAAAAAGCCGCCCATAAGCGGCTTACAAAGGGGCAGTCTTGAATGGGAAAGGATACAACTGTTTATTTTGAGCATGGCCGAATTGTAAAAGTTGTTCCAGAGCCAGGGTGCGCTTATGGAGATTATCGGGAAGAAATAAACAAAGCAACTTGTATAGTGTCCGATGGAATACAATATGATTTAAACAATGTCGATTCAATTTTATCTATAACCACACCAAAATATCTTGCTCAAGACGAAAAGGCAGATGCGGTCGAACTTGGTGTTACTGGTTATTTAGAATATGTCCTTCGTATGCACTGTTCGTATTGCAAAGAACAGGAGAGAACTGACCTCCTCATTGCTTGTTTAGAGAAATCAACTACTATAATGCCGCATTCCTCTATTTCGTGGGCAGAAAAAGACTATTATAGGATTGTCTCAGAACTTGAGGCGCTTGGCAGATTTGACGATGTAGACTATTGGGAAAAGTGGATTGCAGAAAATTCTACTACATATGAGGATATTGCTATATCTCGGTTCCAGTGGGCATTGGATTATGCAAAGCAACTTGGAACCGATTTGATAGAGTTCCAATGGGCCGGTGCTCAAAGCGCTGTTGTAGCTAAGTATCAAGGACGTGTATATAGCATTTCTGGAAAAGATAAACGGTTCCCTTACCTACCAGACTTCATGAAAGAAGATGGGTATTGTCCAGAGGGAATGCCGTCCGGTTGCCCGATTTTATATCGAAAAGATGAAGAGATTTTTTATAAGGATAAATATGTTGCAATTGAAAAATTAAGTTGGAGGCCTTTTGTTGATGATCGTAGCGAAACAGAGAAAGAAAACTATCTAAAAAGGCGTGAAAAAATTAAAAAAGAAAAAGAATATAGGATCACACGCAGGGTCTACTATCAACTAAAACAGATTATTCCTAACGATATCCCTAAATCTATGTCCGCATTTTCGAGAATGAAAAACTCTAATTCTATAAAATATCAAGATTTAGTTTCAAAAGCGGAAGCAAAAGGGTTCGTGTTCCCAAATATGACCGTTGAGTTAGTAGAACCTGTAGACCCTGAACCTGATTACAATGGGAAGAGAAAAGATTCTATCTCTTCGCCATCGGAACCGAAAATCCAAAGAAGCGTATTAGCTTCAATATGTAAAAAACTGTTTGGAGAAAGTTAAACAGTAACAACCACCCCGCCAAAGGAGGCCCCCATGATATCAGCCAAACGCGCACTATCCATTACAACGGAACCGGATCAGGCAAAGAGAGACGCCCTTGTCGATAAGCTTACCGAGGCCGACGCAAAGTATATGCTGAAGGTTGCGCTTGCCGTCATGCAGGGGAAAGAATGGAGGGCGATTGTGAAATAAAAACCGCCCCCGGCGTTGGAGCACCGGGGGGCGGCTATGAGGGCAGATGTCTTGGCGGACCGTCTGCCCTCTTATATTAACAGAATATAGGAGGCATTGTCAATGAAAAAGAAACTTCCAACGCCGCAGAAGCTCCCAAGCGGTGTCTGGCGCTGTCAGGTGATGGTAGGCGGAAAGCGTATCAGCGTGACAGACGAAAGCCCGTCCGTGGCCCAGGCAAAGGCGGTGGCCCTGCGGGCGGGCCTGATCGAGGAGAAGAAAAGCGGGCCCTCTATGACGGTGGGACAGACGATAGACCGGTATATCGAGAGCAAGGACGCGGTACTATCTCCGTCGACGATCCGCGGATATCGGTCCATCCGGGAGAACTCTCTGGGGAATCTGGAGCCCTTGCAGCTTGCAGACCTCACGCAGGAGGCCGTACAGCGCCACATAAACGCGCTGTCAAGGAAGAACACTCCCAAGTATTGCCGGAATGTACACGGACTCCTGAGCGCCGCCCTGGCGGTCTACAGGCCAGATTTTGTGTTACATACCACTCTGCCACAGAAAGTAAAGACGGAAATCCAGATTCCTACAATAGAGGAAGTGCAGCTTTTGTCGGAAAGGGCAAGGGGAACAAGGTTTGAGCTCCCGTTCCTGCTGGCCACCTGGATGGGGCTGAGGACATCGGAGATTCTGGGCCTGACCTGGGATTGTATAGAGGGGAATGAGCTCCACGTGAAACAGGCGCTTGTTTATGGGGTAAATGGGTCTGTTTTGAAAAGCACGAAATCCTATAGTGGGAATCGAAAAATCAGGATACCGCCGTATATCAAGGAGCTGCTAAGCAATCATCCTCAGGAAGATGAATATATTATCCATGCCGCGAGGAATGCACTGTATAAGCAGCTACAAAGGCTTTGCGAACAGAGCGGGCTTCCGCATTACCGTTTTCATGACCTTCGCCACGTTCAGGCGTCCGTTATGCTGGCGCTGGGGGTGCCGGACAAATACGCAATGGAGCGCATGGGGCACGCCTCAACGAACATGCTGAGGAACGTCTATCAACACACGATGAAATCCAAATCGGAGGAAGTCGCTGACACGGTAGACCATTTTTTTGAATCAAAATTGCACACAGATTTACACATAAAATAGAAAAAGCATTTAATTGCAATGGATATAGGCATTTTATTAAGGGTTCAACTCCCGCCACCTCCACCAACTGGACATTGGACGAACACCTATTATTTCAAAGGCGGCTTTGCCGTGATGGTGTGGCTTTGATGTCAAAACGAACAGCGGAGGTCAAGGTGTTAAAACCTTGACCTCCGTTGTTTTTATATGCCTATTCGATTTTGCTTTGTGCTTCCTGCCACTCCGCAAACTCCCGTTGGCCCTGTTCACTGTCATAGTATTTTCGTATCTCTGGGACGAGAAAGCGGGCAAAGGTTTCTATAATGGCTTGTGGAAGTTCAATTTCATGGGCCGCTTTATCGGGTTGATTTTTCGGCAAAGACATTTCCCCTTTCCAAAACGCAGGACAAGGCCCGCGGGCGGGAGAAACAGGGAAAGGGTAAGCTGTTCCTCCCGCTGGGGCCGGTTATCAGTTCACACCGAGAATGGCGCGGATGAGCTTGTTTTCCAGACGGCTTTTCATGTACTCGTCCAGGCAAGCGTGGGGACAGCCGCTTTCGTCGTAGACCGTCCGGGTGCAGAGCTTGTTTATGTAGCCCTCGTAGTAGCGTAAGACCTGCTCCAAAGCGTCGGCGTCCCCGGCGCGGGCCGCATCACTCACCGCCAGCGGCAGCAGCTCACGGCCTTTGTAGTTACGGCGCTTCATGGTGCTAACCTCCTTTCCTCGCTGTCAGCCTTGTCCGCAGAGCTTTCAGCGATT
>JAETSB010000012.1 GCA_021769865.1 Oscillospiraceae bacterium | reverse complement strand
CTTTGGAAACCCCCGCAACAAACAGGTGCTATGCACCCAGCCGGGAGCATAGCGCCGTTTGTTGTCAGCAGCCCGTTTCACGGTCTGCGTGTAGTTCCTTGTAAACTGACCTAAAGAGCTGTACAAACTACGCAACCAGATTGAGAGGCTTTTTCGCCGTATCAAACGATTTCGCCGCATTTTCACCCGCTATGACAAAATGCCCGATCTGCCGCTCAATGGGAATCTATTAATAGTTTTGTCCTATTGATATATTCTACTTTTTTCCTCGGGTTTGAATATTGGTAGGTCAACTCGTTCCAGTGCTTAAAATTAATCTGAATTTCTGGATAAAAATTCATAATAATAAATTTGATAAACTTGTTGAAGCACATTGGTATTTCAGAGTTTATTCGGCAATTATAATGCTGCATGTGAATATGAGCGCCTGGATGATATTCTGTGTTTTTTGACGCGTCAAAGTCCACCCGAACCGGGGTGCGCATAAGGAGTTTTCCTTTCACATCCCTATCCTCCAGCAAAGATTTAATGGATTCCAATAAACCGAATTCCTCTTCCATATCGCTGTCCAACCTTACCGGGCAGGGCCACCATAACAGATTTTGAGCCAAAAGTTTATTCTCGTGAAAGGTAAAGGAATACCTAATAATCGAGTAGTCCTTGAGAAGCAGCTGGTAAGCGTTAGAAGATGTTATCGCCAAGTACTGCGCTACGGTAGTAAAGGCTTTCCCACTTACCTCGCGTCCTCCCTTGTGATTCTTCCATGTTATAATTTGCTTGTCCGGTGTACATATAATGTCCATTGGTATATCATATTGTACAAAATCCACTCCCCTTAAAATTTCCGTAGTACTTCTGATTTGCTCTTGGGTCGCTTCGAACACTTTATTCATCTTCTATATTATCGACATTGCCAAGAGCTTGCATTAAAGCGGTCAATTCTGGAATCACGGATGGATCCAGTTCTCCTTTCTCGGCAGATTTCCTCAACTTTTTTATGATTCGAAGATCTTCTTTGAGCTTTTTCTTTTCCGCTTCCGTCCGGTCTCGGTGTATAAGCCGCATTTTCTCTAGTTCTTCAATTGTTGGAACCGTAAACTCCAGCTGATAGTTATTATCCGTACACTTTTTAATCTCTTTACACAATACTTCCATATCTGCGCCGACTCCGCAGATTCTCACCCATGCCCGGGAACGGGTAATCGCCGTAAAAAGAGTATTCCGCAGCGTAATCATTTCCGGCCCTCTTGCGCAAAACTCGGAGTTCACAATATAAACCATAGGCGCTTCATTCCCTTTGGCGCGATAGATACTTGAACAGGTGATGCATCCATCCACCTTGAAAGTATCCCTATTTGCGCTGACACCCGCCAAAATCGAGTTAATCCCTTTTGACAGCAAGGAGTCCCGAAACGCAGTATATTGTCTTTTCGCGTAATATGCCTCCGGAAAAATTACTAAAATGTCGTCTGGATCCAATTCCTCTTCCGTTATGTTTTTCTCTATTTGCGCCGCTACCCAATCGTATTGTTCATAAACGTCTGAAAACGTTTGGGCAATTATGGCGTCATCCCTATCAATAAGGTCCACAAAATATTGCGGCGCGGACGTGGACTTCCTCTCCAGCTTAACTTTTTTCCCATAGGACAGCTCTCCGCCGATCACCTTGTAGCCAATATCCTCCCAAAGGTCCAAATCACTGAATAACTGGACCAGTCCTTCTTTGCGATAAATACCAAAGCCAAGCGAATGTGCTAAAGACAGTGCCCATGGGGTGTTTCTATAGCAAATGGGTAGTACAATATCCTGCCTTGCCTCATTTTCTACAGTTTTTAACGTGACGGCGGCCTCGCCGTTTTGACTGAAGCCAAACATTTCACCCAAAGTCGGCATGGTTGCATTATTCAAATTTTGTAATTCATCATAAGCAAACACTACTCTTTTGGGTTGTCTCACAATTTTGTAGCAAAGCCTAAAAAAGCTCTTCGGCATGTCCTGTGCCTCATCAATGAGAATCGCATCGTAATATGGCTGAATATTATCCATATTTTGAACCATTAGTTCATTACAGACCCCTTCAAAGGCTTGCACACGCCCATATTTTGCTTTGGCCCCGTTATAATTTAAGGGAATGACTCCCATTTTCTGGGATAACTCCGAATAGATCCCCATTTCCAGCTCTGTTCCCCAGGCATGTATAACATGCAGTCTCTCCCAATCAGGTAAATCACCTAAGAATTCATATGAAAAATTTGATATCATAGTGATAAGCTGCTGCGACAATGAGCGCGTGTAATAGGTGACAGCAATATTCCACGTGGGATGCTGCGTGTGGAGATACGCGGCTTTTAGGGCGAGAACCACGGTTTTACCGGATCCGGCCAGTCCCCGGACCCTTTGCGGTCCATCCGGAGTTTCAAATGCCGCCTTCTTTTGCCATTCGTCTAAGTTGGCAATTTCTTTTTCTATTTTTTTGATAATCCCCCCGCGAGATCTGTCAGTTGTAACATTTAGACGGCGTTTCCTCGGCTTCATTGACGAGATTTTCTGCAGGGCCTCGCAGAGTGCCGCATAATATTTTTCATCAAAATTTGGCAGTTCGAGCACCGCAGATTCCAATTTATCCGCACCGCAAAACAGATACTGGTCATCACTTTCCGGCGCCTCTCCTGCCGGATATATCGTAATCACTGCGGGTATAATCGCCAAGCCTCTGCGAACGCGCAGACTCTCATACTTCGTAAGCGTATTGATGATCTGATAGTACAACAAATCCTGAGAATCCCGAGGATCTGTCTCTGCCTTTCCAAAAATAAATGCAATTAATCCCTTTTCCCTCGTTACCAAAAGCGCATCGATTGTAACTGAGGATTCATTCGTCGAAGATAACGGGTACCCCAAGTACAGTGTTCCCGTGTAATTCTCCAGCTTCCCCATTACAGAAACTACCTCTTGAGAAGCTCGTGCGTTATTTACGATTCCTCTAACAATATCAATCATTTAAATCTCTCCCAGGCTTGAAATTTAGTGTCTGTTTTGCTGCCTACGATGGTAAATTTAGTGTTCAGCTATCGCTTTTATCATGATCCACAAGTATTAATTAATGTTCAGACATGTCTTGTGGAGTTTACTTCTCATTATTTGCAGTTTCTCTGCAGCGGTACCGCACATATGCATCATCTCTATCTCTCAAGAATTCTGATAACAGTATAACGCAAAATTTCAGAAAATCAAATGACTTTTAGGAAATCTCTTGTTTTCTGTGGCAACAGTATATTCGCCTCTCCTGTTGCAAATAAGCCAGGGCAAAACGGGCAAATCAAACGTTGCGTTTTCCCGCAGATCGTGGTATACTACACACAAATTCCGATGAAACGAGGTGAAGTTATGGACGGCAGCAACGGCAGTCGAAATATGGACATGGTGTTTTTCTCCTGTCGGAATCCATTCGGCTGCCCGCCGGATCCATTCTGACCGTTTTCCTCTGCACTCCCGCAAACACCATTGTCCGTTTTGAAATCCGCGCCGTATTGCGGAAGGCGATCGAGAGCAGATCGGCCTACAGAGGACAATGGTATTTTTATGCGCTTTTTTCCCTGTGGACCGCCGCTCCGCATCCGCCTTTCTCCCGGCAGGCCATACCCGGCCTGTGACCGCTTAACGAGTAAAGGAGGTATCGGACAATGAATGAAAAGATGAATTTCACCGGCGAAATCACGGCGGGCGCCCAGCATCCGGACCGCAGGGCGGAGGTCGCCGCGCTCCTCCGCAGCACGCTGACGCCAAAGCCCCTGAAAGAGCAGATCCTCAGCCACCACGAGCGCGACGTCGCGGCGGCGATGGAGCTTCTGGACCGGAGGGAACGGGACAGGCTGTATGGCATTCTGGACGCCGGGTCCCTGGCCGGCGTACTCGAATATTCCGGCCGGCCGGACGAGTACATCGGAGAGCTGACCATTCGCAAACAGGTGGAGGTCCTCTCACATCTGGAGGCCGCCACAGCGGCGGAATACCTCCACCAAATGGGAAAAGAAGAGCGCAATACCCTCATCGAGCTGATGGACAGGGACGTTAGGGAGGAGATCCTTCTGCTCAGCTCCTTTGACGAGGAGGAGATCGGGAGCAAGATGTCTACCAATTACGTTTCCATCCCCGCGGGATGCAGCGTGCGCCAGGCCATGCGGACGCTGATCGCACAGGCGGAGGAGCACGACAACATTTCCACCATTTACGCCGTCGGCGAGGATGGAATCCTGGTCGGCGCGATTGAGCTCAAAAAGCTGATCATTGCCCGGGAGCACACCGAGATCGGCGCCATTACCATGACATCCTACCCCTATGTATATGCCAATGAGCAGATCGACGCGTGCGTGGAGCGTATCAAGGACTATTCCGAGGATTCCATTCCGGTCCTGGACATGGAAAACAGGCTGTGTGGAGTGCTGACGTCCCAGGAGATCCTCCAGCTCGCAGACGACGCCATGGGCGACGACTACGCCAAGCTGGCCGGATTATCCGCGGAGGAAGACCTGCTGGAGCCGCTGCGGAAGAGCATCGGCAAACGGCTGCCCTGGCTGATCGTCCTTTTGGCGCTGGGGCTGGTGGTGTCCGGCGTGGTGAGCCTGTTTGAGAGCGTGGTGGCGCATCTGGCGATCATCGTCAGCTTTCAATCTCTGATTCTGGATATGTCCGGCAATGTAGGCACGCAGTCCCTCGCCGTGACCATCCGGGTGCTGATGGATGAGCGGGTCAGCGGAAGGCAGAAGCGGTTCCTGATCTGGAAGGAAGTCCGGGTGGGCCTGGTCAACGGCTGTATTCTCGGTCTTCTGTCCACGGCGTTCGTAGGGGCCTATCTGGCGCTTTTCAAGGGGCAGCCCCCTCTGTTTTCCTTCTCCGTCTCCCTCTGCACAGGGCTCTCGCTGCTGCTTTCCATTCTCCTCTCCAGCCTGTCGGGGACCGTCATTCCCATGCTCTTCAAGCGGCTGAAGGTCGATCCCGCCGTCGCCTCCGGGCCGCTGATCACGACGGTCAACGATTTGATCGCCGTCGTCTCCTTCTATAGCCTGGTGTGGATATTCCTGATCCATCTGCTGCATTTTTGATGGAGCAGGCCCGATGGCAAAGCGGCTCCAGGGCCGGCAAAATCCGTCAGGACCAAATGAAAATACCCTCCCCATTCCTCAAAATCTATGATATACTGAGAGGCGCCCTCCCGAGTATTTGAAGTGAAAGCAGGCCGTTACCATGCCGCAACACATTCTCGTCGTGGACGACGAAGCCGCCATCGCCGACCTGGTGGAGGTCTATCTTACCGGCGAAGGCTTTGCCGTCCACAAGTGCCATAACGCCGCGGAAGCCCTGTCCTGCGTCCGGTCCACGGACCTGGACCTGGCCATTCTGGACGTGATGCTCCCGGATATGGACGGCTTCGCCCTGTGCCGCCGCATCCGGGAAACCCACCTCTTTCCCATCCTGATGCTCACCGCCAGGGTGGAGGACATGGACAAGATCACCGGCCTCACCCTGGGGGCGGACGACTACATCACCAAGCCCTTCAACCCCCTGGAGCTGGTGGCCCGGGTCAAGACCCAGCTGCGGCGGTACACGCGCTACAACCAGGGCGTACAGCTCCTCTCCGCGCCGGAGGAGCTGGATATCCGGGGCCTTCAGATCTCCAAAAGCACCCACAAATGCACCCTGTTCGGGGAGGAGCTGTCCCTCACCCCGCTGGAGTTCTCCATCCTCTGGTACCTCTGCGAAAAGCAGGGGCGGGTGGTGTCCAGCGAGGAGCTGTTCGAGGCTGTCTGGGGAGAGCGGTACATGGACAGCAACAACACCGTCATGAGCCACATTGCCCGCCTGCGGGAGAAGCTCCACGAGCCCAGGCGGAATCCCAAGTTTATCAAAACCGTGTGGGGGGTGGGGTATACCATTGAATAATTACGATTACACCCGGCGGGTGTTCTGGAAGATCCTGCGGCAGTACGGACTGAGCCTCCTGGCCTCCGTGGGGCTGGTGGCCTTTCTGGCCCTGGGGTGCACCCTCTTTTTCGGCACCTTTGGCTTCTGGCGGGAAAACATGATCCTGCGGTATGTCATCCATGCCTGCGCGGATTATCTGCCATTGCTGTTCGTCCTCTGCACCGCCGTCTGCTGGCTGGGGTGCACGGTCCACTTCATCCGCAAGCCCCTGGACCTTCTGGACGAGCTGGCGGAGGCGGCGGACGTCCTGACCCAGCCGGAGACGGAGGAGGCCATCGCCCTGGCCCCGGAACTCCGGGAACTGGAGGAGCACCTGAACCTGGCCAAAAGCCGGGCCCTTCGGGCCGCCTACGCCGCCCGGGAGGCCGAGCAGCGGAAGAACGACCTGGTGGTCTACCTGGCCCACGACCTGAAAACGCCCCTCACCAGCGTCATCGGCTACCTGACCCTTCTGCGGGACGAGCCGGACCTCTCTCCCGCTCTCCGGGCCCGGTACACCGGCGTAGCCCTGGACAAGGCCGAACGGCTGGAGGACCTCATTAACGAGTTCTTCGACATCACCCGCTTCAACCTCACCCAGCTGGAGCTGGAGCGGTCCCCGGTGGACCTGGTCCGGATGCTCCAGCAGGTGGCCTGGGAGTTCCAGCCCCAGCTGGCCGAGCGGGAGCTCACCTGCCGCCTGGACCTGCCCGCCGCCCTGGAATACAGCTGTGACCCGGACAAGCTGGCCCGGGTGTTTGACAACCTGCTGCGCAACGCCTGCCATTACAGCACGCCCGGCACCGAGGTGAACATCGCCGCCGCCGTGGAGGAGAGCGGTGTCGTCCTCACCGTGGCCAACACCGGCATCACGATCCCGCCGGAAAAGCTGAACCGGATCTTTGAGCAGTTCTTCCGCCTGGACAGCTCCCGCGCCTCCCGCACGGGCGGCGCGGGCCTGGGCCTGGCCATCGCCAAGGAGATCGTGGAGCTCCACGGCGGGACCATCTCCGCCCAAAGCCGGGACGGCGTGACCACCTTTACCGTCCGCCTCCCTCCGCCATAAGAAAATCGCAAGAATTTCACATGGTTTTCTCAACACAAAACCGGCTCCTTTTTGGTAGGCTGATGCCACCAAAAAGGAGCTGATGTTATGAAAAAACGCATTTTGATCCTGTACGGCGGCTGCTCCACCGAGCACGGCGTCTCCCTCGAGTCCGCCCGGGCGGTGCTGGAGCACCTGGACGGCCGCAAGTACCAGCCTCTGCCGGTCCAGATTTCCCAGGAGGGGCGCTGGACCTTCCGGGGGCGGCCCTGTACCCTGCGGCTGGACCAGGGCGCGGCGGCCCTGCTCTTGCTGGACGGCGGCGGGGAGACGCTGGAATTTGACGCGGCCTTCCCGATCCTCCACGGCAAGAACGGCGAAGACGGCACGGTCCAGGGCCTGCTGGAGCTGGCGGGCGTGCCCGTGGTCGGCTGCGGCGCGCTGTCCGGCGCCCTTTGTATGGACAAGCATCGGGCTCACCTGCTGGCCGCCCTGGCGGGCGCGGCCGTTCCAAAGGGCGCGGTCTTTGCCAGGGGCGCGTCCCGGGAGGCGCTGGAGGCGGCGGTGGAATCGCTGGGCTATCCCCTGTTCGTCAAGCCGGTGCGGGCCGGGTCCTCTTTCGGCGTTACAAGAGTGGAGCGCCCGGAGCATCTGGCCGGGGCCGCGGAGGAGGCGTTCCGCCACGACCGGGAAATCCTCCTGGAGGAGGCCGTCCCCGGCTTCGAGGTAGGCTGCGCCGTGCTGGGGAACCCCGGCGAGACGCCGCTGACCGTGGGGGCCGTGGACGAGATTCAGCTCTCCGGCGGCTTCTTCGACTTCGACGAGAAGTACACCCTCAAAACCTCCGCCATCCACTGCCCGGCGCGGATCTCCCCGGAAAAGGCGACGGAGATCCAGGAGGCGGCCAGGACCGTCTACGCCGCCCTGGACTGCCGGGTATTCGCCCGGGTGGATTTCTTCCTCACCCCGGAGGGGCGGGTGGTCTTCAACGAGGTGAACACGATCCCCGGTTTCACCGCCCACAGCCGCTACCCCGCCATGATGCGGGCCGCGGGGCTGGACTTTCCCGCGCTCCTGAACCGCCTGCTGGAACTGGGGGCGGGGACATGAGGCGCGTGGTATTCCGGCGGGAGGAGACCCGCCGGGGGCCGCTGGTCCTGGTAAACGCCGCCCATCCCCTGGCGGAGGGTTCCCCGCCGCGGCTGACCGGCCTGGAGGGCGGCGGCGTTCTCCTGGAGCGGCAGGCCGCCCGGCTTCTGGACGCCTGTGTCCGGGCCGCCGGCGGGTGGCGGGACATCGTTCCCGTCTCCGGCTGGCGGAGCCGGGCCCAGCAGCGGTCCATCTGGGACGAGACCCTGGCGGCGGAGGGGGAAGACTTCACCCGCCGGTATGTGGCCCCGCCGGGCTGCAGCGAGCACGAGACGGGGCTTGCCATCGATCTGGGGGAGCGGGCGGAACGGATCGACTTCATTCGCCCGAAGTTCCCCGACCGCGGCGCCTGCGGCGCATTCCGCCGCCTGGCGGCGGAGTACGGCTTTATCCGGCGCTACCGCCGGGAGAAGGAGGCCCTCACCGGCATCGCCGAGGAGCCCTGGCACTTTCGCTACGTGGGCGCGCCCCACGCCCGGCTGATGGAGGACAACGGCCTGTGTCTGGAGGAGTACGGGGATTTCCTGCGGGCCGGTCCCCGGACGTGCGTCCTGTCCAATGGCAGACGGGTGACCGTGTCTTACCGGTCCTGCCCCTGTGAAGCCGTGGAGGTTTCGCTGCCGGAGAACGCCTGTTTCCAGACCTCCGGGCACAACGACGGCGGCTTGATTCTCACTGTGTGGGAGGCCGTCCTATGAAGCCGCGGTATCCCGCTCTCGATTGGTTCCGCCTGCCGGCGGCGGTACTGGTGGTGTGCATCCACACCAGCCCCCTGGCCAGTGTCAGCCCCCTGTGGGACTTCTGGCTCACCCGGGTGCTGGCCCGGGTGGCCGTCCCCTTTTTCTTCATGGTCAGCGGCTGCTTTCTCGCCCGGGGCGGGTGGAACAACACCGGCAGCTTCCTCAAAAAGACCGTCCTGACCTATCTGGCCGCGGTCCTCCTCTGCCTGCCCCTGAACCTCTACAACGGAGGATACGGTCCGCTGGAGTGGGCGAAAAAGCTGCTGGCCCAGGGAACGCTGTACCACCTCTGGTATTTTCCCGCCCTGATCCTGGGCGTGCTCATAGCCCGGGGGCTTGCCCGGCTGGGACGGCCCGGCGCTCTGGCAATTGCCTCCGTCCTGTACCTCATCGGTCTGGGCGGGGACAGCTACTATGGGCTGGTCTCCCGTCTGCCCGGCGCCGCGCTCTTCTATCAAGCGGTCTTTGCGTTGTTCGGCTATGCCCGGAACGGGCTGTTTTACGCGCCGCTGTTTCTACTGCTGGGGGCCTATGGGAAACGGCGGGCCGGGAAGGCCGCCCTTGCGGGCGCCGCGTGCTCCCTGGCCGCCATGACCGCCGAGGGGCTTGCCCTTCGGGCGTTGGGCTGGCAGCGGCATGACAGCATGTACCTGGCCCTGCCGCTGTGCATGGCGTTCCTCTTCCCCCTGCTGCTGGCGTCAAACCGTGGTGAAAACCGGAGATTCCGGCGGCTGTCCCTGCTGATCTACCTGCTCCACCCCTGGTCCATCGTCCTGGTGCGGGGCGGGGCCAGGGCGTGGGGGCTCACCGGGCCCCTGGTGGACAACAGCCTGGGACACTTCGCCGCCGTCCTGCTCCTCACCCTCGGCGTTTCCCTGGCGCTGGATGCGGTCCGCCCTATCCGCCCCGCGCCCACGGCCCGGGCCTGGAAAGAGCTGGACCTGGACGCCCTGCGGCACAACGCGGAGGTTCTGCGGTCCCATTTGGCCCCCGTCTGTGAGCTCATGGCGGTGGTGAAGGCGGACGGCTACGGCCACGGCGGCGCAAGGGTGGCCCGCTGTCTGCAAGGGGCCGGCGTCCGGGCCTTTGCCGTGGCCTGCCTACAAGAGGGAATCGCCCTGCGCCGGGCGGGGGTTCGGGGAGAAATCCTGATCTTGGGTTACACCCCGGCGGAGGAGGTCCCCCTGCTGCGCCGCTGGCGGCTTACCCAAACCGTGGCGGACGAGGCCCATGGCCGGGCCCTCAACGACTTTGGGAAGCCTGTCCGCGTGCATCTGGCCCTTGACACCGGGATGCGCCGCCTGGGCGTCCCGGCGGAGGACGCCGCCGCCTTGGCGCGGCTGTTTCAAATGAAGAACCTGCGCATTGAGGGGGTATTTTCCCATCTGTGCGCCTCCGATTCTCCGGACCCGGTTTCTGTGGAGTACACCCAAGCTCAGCTTACCCTCTTTTACGCCGCTGTGGACAACCTGCGGACAAGCGGGTTTGATCCGGGCAGCACGCATATCCAGGCCAGCTATGGAATCCTGAACCTGCCTCCCCAGCCCTGTGCCTACGCCCGGGCGGGCATTGCCCTCTACGGCGTGGACAGCGGGGCGGCGACCGCCGCCGCGGAGGCGGGGCTGCGGCCCGTGCTCTCCCTCCGGGCCAGGGTGGTCTGCGTCCGGCGGCTCCGGCCCGGGGAATGCGCGGATTATGGCCTGGCGTTCCAGGCGGAGCGGGAGACCGTCCTGGCGGTACTCTCCATCGGCTATGGCGACGGTCTGCCCCGGGAGCTGGCGGAACAGGGCGGACGGGTACTGCTGCATGGGCGGTCCTGCCCCATGGCGGGCCGGATGTGCATGGACCAGCTGTTTGTGGACGTTACCGGCCTGCCTGGCGTGCGCCCCGGCGACGTAGCCACCGTCATCGGGCGGGACGGCGGCGAGAGGATCTCCGCAGAGGAGGTATCGCGGCGGTGCGGCTCCATCGCGAACGAGCTGTTGTCCCGTCTGGGGCGGGGAAATGACCGCTGTCAAGGGGTCGAAGATGCTATTTGATAGCGAAAACATGCATTCCGGTCAAGGGGCCTTGTTTTTTCCGTGGGCGCCGGTATGTTGTAAAATAGAAACCTGCGGCAAAGCCCAAATCTGGAAAGGGGGCATGCCCCTTTCCCAGTCCCTCCTGGGGGGACTGGATTCCTTCCGCTCATTTCTATTTTTAAGGAGGAACGCGCGATGAAACGGAGAATACCGACCATCCTCGCCGCCCTGCGGCGCGAACGGGGACAATGCGAAAGCCGTGCCGGAAGAGGGCGTGACTACTGTCGGAGGCATTATAAGTCGGTGACGGAACGCCGACCGTGGAAGAAGGCGCGATATGAAAGAGCAGAACGAGTATCACGGCAACATCTGGATGCACGTCATCTCTCTCAAGCGGGAGGACACTGAGCGACTGTGATATAAGCATGCCTCGCAATGGCGCAAATCCTAATTTTTGATAACACTGTGCGCTGCCGCTGGATATTTCTGTAGAGTAGTGGTATAATGCATTGCTGACAAAGAAAGCGATACGCTGTGACGAAAGAACGGGCCGGGAAGAATAGAATTGATAAAAGGGATGAAAACGATGAGGAAAGCGGTCATATTTGATTTGGACGGAACTCTGTGGGACGCGACGGGACAGGTGTTCAAGATATGGAATCGTGTGTTTGAACGGCGTCAGGAGCTGACGATCCGGCTGACCCAGCATGACATGGAAAACTATATGGGGAAAACCATGGAAGAAATCGGCGGGATGCTGTTCCCAGATCTGAATCACTCCATGCAGGAAGAGATTATGGCGGAATGCGGAAAGGAGGAGGTCGTATATCTTCGAGAGCACGGCGCGGTGCTTTACGACGGCGCAAGGGAAACCATTACTCTATTAAAACGAGAGTGCGATTTGTACATTGTGAGCAACTGTCAGGACGGATATGTGAACTCCTTTTTGACGGCACATCGGTTTGAAGATGATTTTAAGGATATCGAAATGTCCGGCAGAACCGGAATGGACAAGGGCGAAAATATCCGCCTTCTGATGGAGCGAAACGGCGTTACCCGGGCCGTCTATGTTGGAGACACCCAAGGTGACGAAATCGCCGCCCGTTTTGCGGGAATCCCCTTTATCTATGCCGCCTACGGTTTCGGACAGGCAGTCCGGCCGGATAGGATCATTCACAGCATCCGGGAATTGCCGGACATGCTGAGGACATTCAGCCTTTAGGAGGCCGGCATCATTTCGAAAGCGGCGGCGTGTTCACACGCCGCCGCTGTTTTTCACTGGTTTTCCCGCGTTTGAGCCATTCCCGGCGGAATCCCCCGGCGAACTCCGCAGCAGATTCGGCATAGTTGGTGAGAAAATCTCACACTGTTCCCTGTTTGTTTGTCTGAAATCCACAAAACACACGGTTTTCTTTTTGCGGATCCGTTCATTGACAAATCCTGCGGTTCCGTGTATGCTTTAGCTACACTAAATAGTAAACAGTATTTATAAATATAGTTTGCTAAAATCAAAAAGAAAGCAGGTATGTATCATGGCGAAGGAACTGTTCAAGACGATCTACGGACGCAATCTGGTGGGCGAGCTGAAAAACATCGTCCAGCGCCCCTATCTGGTGGTCACGATGGAGGACCTGTGGGATAAGTTCAAGGACGAGTTCGACGAGGACTGCGTCGTCCACTTCGTCAAGACTCTGGAGTACGACGAGATCATGAAGATCATCGAGACGCTGCCGGAGTTCAACGCCGTCATCGGCCTGGGCGGCGGCCAGGCGGTGGACTACGCCAAAATCGTGGCCTGGAGGACCCACATGCCGCTGTACCAGGTGCCCACCGTCATCGCCACCAACGCCGTCTTCGGCCACCGGGCGGGTCTGCGGTTCAACAGCGTGGTGCGGTATGTGGGCTATGTGGAGCCCGTCGCCGTCTACGTGGACTACGACGTGATCCAGAACGGCCCCAAGGCCACCAACCGCTCCGGCGTGTGCGACGTGCTGTGCTACAACAACTCCATGTTCGACTGGAAGTACACCGCCGACCACGGCAAGTGCGAGACCAAGTGGCCCTATGACCAGACCATGGTGGACGAGGTGCGGGAGGTCTTCCAGTCCGTGGTGGACAATCTGGACGAGATCTACAACCTGACGGAAAAGGGCATCCGCGTTTTGACCGAGGGCCTCCGCTGGGGCGGCGCCGCCTTCCACAACAACGGCTGGAACCCCCGTCCCATTGAGGGCAGCGATCACTTCCTGTTCTACACCCTGGAGTACATGACCAAGAAAAAGTTCCTCCACGGCCAGCCGGTGTGCCTGGGCATCTTTGTGGGCTCCGCCATGGCGAACAATCACGCCGATGAAATTCTGGACATCATCCACCGGGCCGGCGTGGAGATCCGCCCCGAGGGCATGGGCATCACCTGGGACGACGTGTACGCCGCCATCCGCCACGAGAAGGAGTTCCTGGAGAGCCACGGCTACTGGTACACGGTGGTCAACGACTTCCAGGTCACCGACGAGTTCTGCCAGATGGTCCACGACAAGATCATCGCCAAGTACGGCCAGTGGCAGGGCTGATGGGGCACAAGAAAAGGACACCTCTGGCAGTGTGAGCGCGGTTTCCATGCGACCGGCAGCCGCGCTCACCCATAAAAGGCATCCTTATTTCTAATTGTAACGAAAATACGGGGTCCGCGCAAGCCGTAATCTTTCACAAGAAAAGGGATAAGGAGGGACCAAACATTTAGGAGGGATTCGTTTTGGAAGCACAGCGAACCATATCCGCAGCCGCGCCTGATCCCTATGACATCGACTTTACCTCCACCACCGCGAAGGTCCCCTGGTATGACAAGATCGTACACAGCATGTACGGCGCGTACAGCTTCAACGTCTCCTGGGTCATCTTCAGCTATTTCCTGATCTACTTCTACACCGACGTGGTGGGCCTCAGCGGCACCGCCGCCGGAACCATCATGCTGGCCGCCCGGGTGGCGGACTGCTTCACGGACCTCTGGGTGGGCTACATGATGGACAACGTCTGCTACAAATGGGGCCGCTACCGCTCCTGGGCGATTTTCGGAATTGTACCGCTGTTCCTGCTGTTTCTGGGCGTGTTCACCGCCCTGCCCACGGACAACGTGCAGATCAAGATCGTCTGGGCCGCCGTCTGCTATGGCTGCTTCGGCTCCATCGGCGCCACCTTCTCCTTCATGCCCCAGGTCCCCCAGTTCTGCAACATGACCCACAACCTGCGGGAACGGGAGACCATCGCCGTGCTCAAGGGCCTGTGCACGAATCTGGCCCAGGTGGTAGGCGCCGCCTGCTTCCAGCCCCTGGTGAACGTGTTCGGGAAGAACCAGGGCAACGAGGCCCGGGGCTTCTTCTTCGCCGCGGGGTTCATCGGCCTGACGGTTTTGTTCTTCCAGCTCCTGAACGTGCAGATGAGCCGGAAATACGAGCTGAACCGGGACGGCTCCTGCCGGGAGCACCTGCGCCAGGCCCACCACGATCCGCTCCTGACCCAGCTCCGGGGCTTTTTCGTGAACCGCCCCGCCGTGATTTTGCAGATCGGCGAGGTGCTCAAGCAGGTCATGCAGGCCATTAAAAACGGCATGGTGGTCTTCATCTTCGTCTACTACCTCCGGCTGGAGAACTTCCAGTCCGCCGCCATGCTGGCCTTCACCGTGGCCCTGATGCTGGGCGTATTCCTCATGAAGCCCCTGATCCGCCTGTTCCGGGACACCAGCCGAGCCTATCTCGTCTGCATGGCGTTCAGCGCCCTCAGCAGTCTGGCCCTTTACTTCGTCTGCGCAGGAGGCGGCGCGGAGAGGGCAGCGGTCTCCATGCAGTTCGGTCCGCTGTTTGCCCTGTTCATGGTCAACGGCGTGCTGTCCGGCGCCTACTACTCCTTCGTCAACGTCATGATGCCCGCCACGGTGGACTATGGCGAGTGGCGCAGCGGACGGAGTCAGGCGGGCATCGTCTCGGCGGTGAACGGCTTCTGCATCACCATCGGCGCGGCCCTGGGGGCTCAGATCCTGGGCGTTCTGCTGGACGTCTCCGGCTATCAGGCCAACCAGGTCCAGAGCGAGGGGACCTTACGGATGTTGCTGATCCTGGCCTTCGTGCTCCCCGCCGTTGTCACCGTGATTCACACTGTGTTCCAGCTGTTCTACGGTCTCAGCGACCGGAAATTCGAGCAGTGTATGTGGGAAATCAGCCGCCGCAAGCACGGCGGAACAAGCGGGGAGAACTCCCAATAAGACTTTATAAAACCGCCGATTACGAGGCGGCACTGTCCCGGCTGCCATAACGAATAAGGAGGAAGCGGCATGAACGCCTATATTGAAAAAGACAAGCGGTATCTCATTCAGTGCTACACCACCGACGACATGCTCTACACCCGGGGAGAGGGCATGTACCTCTACGACGAACAGGGGAAGCCCTATCTGGACTTCTCCGCTCAGTTCTCCTCCTGCTCCCTGGGCCACCGCAACCAGGAGATGATCGACGCCCTCAAGGAGCAGATGGAGAAGCTGGTGAACGTCACCTCCTGCTTCGCCACCGAGGAGCGGGCAACCCTGGCGGAAACCCTCATCCGGCTCACGCCGGAGGGCATCGACAAGGTGATGTTCGGCTGCACCGGCTCCGACGCCAACGAGTTTGCCTTGAAGCTGGCGAAATACTTCCGGGGCGGAGGCCGCATTATCTCCTTCCGCCGGGGCTTCCACGGCTCCACGGCGGGTTCTGCGGCGGCCACCGGCAAGTCGGAATTTATCCAGGAGAACTCCGGCATCTCCGAGCTGCTGCCCCGGGGCTTCGTCCACTCCGCCCCGCCCTACTGCCATCACTGCGACTTCGGCAAGGAGCCCGGCTCCTGTGGAATGCAGTGCCTGAAATACCTGGAGCAGACATTCCTGCATGAGGGCGGCGACAAGGTAGCGGCTCTCATCATGGAGCCCATCCCCGCCGCCGGCGGCGTGATCGTTCCGCCCAAGGGTTTCATCCAGGGCGTGCGGGAGCTGTGCGACCGCTTCGGCGCGCTGCTGATCTTCGACGAGGTGGTCACCGGCGTCGGGCAGACGGGAACCATGTTCGCCTGCGAGTATGAGGGCGTGACGCCGGACATCCTGGTGACGGGCAAGGCTCTCACCTCCGGTTACATCCCCGGTTCCGCCGTCATGTGCCGCCGGGACATCGGCGAGGCCATGAGCAAGGTCAGCCTCCACGGCCACACCCACTCCTGCTATCCCCTAATGTGCCGGGCGGCGCTGAAAAACCTGGAGATCATCCGGCGGGAGGGACTGGTGGAGAACAGCCGCGTTGTTGGAGACTACCTCCACGGTAAGCTGTTGAAGCTAAAGGAAAAATATGATATCATTGGAGACGTTCGTGGCCGCGGACTGCTGTTGGGCATTGAATTCGACAATCCGGACAAGTATGAGTTCGGCCAGAAGCTCTATGAGACCATGCTGAAAAATGGCCTCATCACCGAGCTGGAGAGCCGCCGCAACCTGGAGAACGTCGTCATCGTCCTGCACCCGGCCCTCATCACCTCCAAGGAAAACGCGGACGAGGCGGTGGACATCATGGACCGGTCCCTCCGGGAGTGCCTGTCCTGATCCACCTCAGAAAAGGAGCCGAATATGGATGCTGAACTGAAAAACGCGCCGACCCTCAAGGACATCCGGGAGCAGAATACCGGAAACATCCTCCGGAGCCTCTTGCGGAGCCGGGAGCTGGTCCGGAACGCCCTGGCGGCGGAAAATCAGATCAGCACCATGACGGTGAAGCACATTGTGGACGATCTGCTGGCCGCCGGAGCGGTGGTGGAGCGCGCCGGCGAGGGCGGCGAGGTGGGCCGCAAGCCCCGCGTCCTGCAAATTTCGGAGAGATACGGCCACATCATCTGCCTCAACCTCACCTCTGCCGGACAGATTGCCGTGTTGATCTATGATATTTATGAGACCCTGCTGGACCGGCAGGTCCTCCCCTTCGCGCCGGGACGGAGCTATGGGGAAAACCTGGCGGCGGCGCTGGAGCAGGTGAAAGCCCTCAGCGCCGCCCGGGGCACCGTCCTGGTAGGGCTGGCGGCCTTCGTGCCCAGCGCCTACTATGAAAAAGAGGACCTGGTCAATTACGATTTGATCGAGGGCTTCAAGGAGCTTCATATTCGGGCGCTGCTGGAGGAGACCTTTCAGATTCAAAACGTCCTGATTCTCCACGACGTGCTTCCGGCGGCGTGGTCGGAATACAGCGGCCTGGACCCCGGCCGGGACAGCCAGTTCTACTTTTACTGCGGCTACGGCGTGGGCGGATTCTTCATCCACAAAAACACGGCGGTCATGGGCGACGAGCTGATGGCCGGCGAGGTGGGCAAGATGATTTTAGACGTGGCCCCGGACGGGAAATTTATCACCGTGGAGGACCGCATTGCCCTGCCGTCGCTGCTGCGGGCCTGGGGCCGCCCGGAGGCCGGCTTTGCCGCTCTGCTGGAGGCGTACCGGTCCGGCGAGGCGTCCGCCAAAGCTGTGCTGGACCCGGCCCTGGAGCTGACGGCCAGAATCTTATACAACCTGCTCTGGGTCTACAATCCCACCCGTCTGGTGGTGGACAGCTGCGAGCGGGGCTACAGCGCTCTGATCGCTGAACACATGGAGCGATTGCTTGCCGCCGCCCACAGCGAGGCAATTCCCATCCGGGTGGACCTGCGGCAGGCGCGTTACGACGAATATCACCAGATGCGCGGCTGCTTCCACATGGCGCGGGAGCGCTGGATCGAAGAGCTGGCTTCCCCCAAGGGCCGCGTGTCTGGATAAGGAAAGGAGCCGACGGGATGGATAAGGTCATCATCGGCATCGACCTGGGAGGGACAAACCTGCGCATCGGCGGTGTGACCTCCGAAAATAAGATGCTTGCGCCTTCCGTCATCAGCAGCGCCCTGATCGCAGGCGCCGAACAGCCCGTTCAGGCGCTGTGCGGCGTGATTCAGGATTATATCAAAGCAAACCGGTTCCCCATGGTGGAGGCCGTTTCCATCGGCGTCCCGTCCTCGGTGGCCCGGGACAAGGAGACGGTCATCTGCACCACCAACATCCGTGACCGCCAGGGACGGCCGGTTTTCGACCACGCCAACATCGCCGCGGACCTGCGGGGCCGCCTGGGCGTGCCCGTCTTTGTCAACAACGACGTCAACAACATCCTGCTCTATGACGTGGCGGCAAACCGCCTGGAGGGCCAGCAAATGGTGGTGGGCATCTACATCGGGACCGGCGTGGGCGCCTCCGTGCTGACCGGAGGAAGACTGCTGGAGGGCAAGGACGGCGCGGAGCTGGATTTGGGGCACGTCCCCTTTTTCCGGGGAGAGGCCCTGTGCAGCTGTGGAAAAAAGGGCTGCTGCGAGTGCTATGCCTCCGGCTGGCGGCTCCAGGAGATCCGCCGGACCTGTTACCCGGACACGGAAATTCAGGACCTGTTCACCCGCCACGGCGGGGAAGCGCCTCTCCGGCAGTTTGTGGAGGACTGCGCGTATATCTACGCCATCATGGCCACCATCTTCAACCCGGACTCCCTGATCGCGGGCGGCGGGGTGATGGAGATGAAGGATTTCCCCCGGCCCGATTTCGAGCGTCTGGTGAATGAAAAGACCGGGACGGACGTGATGTCCTATGGCTTTCAGTACGTCTATTCGGAGCCGTATGTGGGCAAGGGCGTCATCGGCGCGGCGATTTTTGCCCGCCGCCGCATGGCGGAGCTGGCGAGGACGGCATGATTCAGTACAGAGAGCTGTCCCCCGGAGAAATTGACCGGGCGCTGTTTCGGCACTTCATCCGCCGCCAGATTGTCACAAGATGCTGGCGAAAGGAAGGAACCAAATGGGTCATCCGAGATGACCCATTTGTGGACGATTGGACGGAAGAGGATTACCGGACACTGATCACTTGCCTGCGGCATACGGCTGACACAGGCGGCTTTGTGTACGCCGCGTTTGTGGTTGGCCGCCTGAAAGGCTTTGTCTCCGTAGAGCCCGGCCTGTTTGGCGGGGAACAGAAGTACCTGGACCTGTCCAGCATTCATGTCTCTGAGGATACGCGGGGAAACGAAATCGGCGCCGCGCTTTTCCTGGCGGCCAAAGCCTGGGCGAAAAAACACGGAGCGGAGAAGCTGTACATATCTGCTCACTCGGCGGTGGAAACTCAGGCATTTTACCGGAAGATGGGCTGTGTCGAGGCACAGGTATACCATCAGGAGCACGTCAGCAGAGAGCCGTTCGACTGTCAGCTGGAGTGCTGGCTGTCATCATGAAAAGCCGCTTGTCTGTGACAAGCGGCTTTTTTGCGCAATCAAGCCGTGATTTGCAAACGTACTATGAAATTCTCTGTTTTGCACAACCGCTGAAAGCCTTGTAACAGTATGTATTCAAAAAAATTTAAGAGTGATTTTTTCCTCAAACAGAAGAAAATAAGCAATTTTTCAGATAATCAACCTAAAATTCAGGCGGCGGCTCGCTCCGCTCGCCGCCGCCCTGTTACTCTTTAGCGCATCTTGTTTGCCTCTTTCTAAATGTTTTCTTCCAGCCTTTTATAGATCTCTGCGCCTGTTTTATTATAATTAATGCTTATTTCCGGTGGAAAGCTAAAGTTTTCTTTCTATTTTCTATAAATTAAGCCTGTTAAACCCTAAATCAGCTCATTACTCCTTTTGTTTCTTGCCATAAATGCGATAATTGGCAAATAATTATGTGATAACATGGCCGTCAATGTCCAGAGTTTTCTGAAAATCGTGAAGAAGTACACCGAACCCACCGAACTGACCCCGGCCATCCTGCGGGAGTTTGTGGAGAAGGTGGTCGTTCACGCCCCGGACAAGTCCAGCGGACACCGGGTACAGCGGATTGACGTGCATTACACCTTTATTGGGGAGATTGATCTGTCCCCGGAGTACAGCAAGTACGAGAAAGAGACAACCGCATGACGCCCTCGCAATCATGCGGCTGCCTCCCGCTAAAAAAACTTCTTTATCAGGGTTCCCCCGAGAGGGACCCTTCCTTGCGGTGTGCTCAGTAAAATTCCTTGATGTACGCTTCCACATCGCCCCGAGTGCCCATGTAAGGGCCCGGAGTTTCCATTTTCAGAGAGACCAGCGCCGTGGCAGTCCGGAGGGCCGCCGGGATCTCTTGGGTTAGCCGCTCATTGATGTAGCAGGCGAAGGTGGTGTCCCCCCGGCCTGTCCGGCCCCCCAGGCTGCGGGCCTTAATGGGACAGGTGTAGACCTCTTTACCATCGTAGACCAGCACCTCGGTATTGTGGGTGATGAGAACCTCTTTGGCGCCCCAGCCGTAGAGGACCTTGGCGGCCTCCGCCCGGTCTGTGAGGCCCGTCAGGATTTCCGCCTCGGCGGCGTCGGTCTTCAGGAAGCGGACGTAGGGAAGCAGCTCCTTTTTCGCCTCCCAGTCCCGGTAAACCATGCCGCCGTTCTCCTCCCAGCGGAGCATGCACTGCACGTCGATGGCCAGCATGGCCTTGCTCGCGGCGAAGGGAAGGAATTCGTCAGGGATGTCGCCGCCGACCAGGCCCGCCAGATGCCAGATCTCCGCGTCGATCTCCTCCGGGACCTCTTCGGGCCGGTAGGGATCAATCTTGCTGTCCACGGTGGAGGTCCGGCGCTCCCGGTCCGGGGTATGGTAGACGTTCTTGGTGACAAAGGAATGGGTGCTGTGAAGGGGAAAGACGGTGACATTGGGCGCGGCGGCGAAGGCGGCCTTCAAATCCACTTGGGCCGTGTCCGCCTTGGGCAGAACTGCGGTCTTGTGGCCCATGTTGGCGGCGGCGAAGCCGGAGTAGTACACCGCTCCGCCAATGGCCTGGACGGTGGTTCCGTCATAGTCCACGTTTGTATCCTGGGCAATCTCTCCGATAATCAACGTATTGAACCGGCTCATGCGTTCTCCTCCTTCCGAATAGCCTCGTCGGCCTCTACAAATTCCTGGAACGCGGGGCTCCAGAGGTGGAACCTGCCGCTTTCGATGATGCGCTTATAGGCGAAGGAGTCGTGGACCCGTTCCGGGAGGATCACGGCGGTCCGGGCCTCGTCCCCGTCCCGATGGGTGTCGGACCCCGCCAGGCGGTAGTACTCGGGATGGCGGCGGCAGAGCTCCAGGGCCTTGTCGTTGTTGTTTTCATGGCGGGGGTTTCCGTTGATGATCTCCGCGCCGTGGACGGCGGTCTCCTGAACCGGAGCGCTGCCCTTGCGGAAGGGATGGGCATGGATGATAAGCACCTGGTCATGGTACTTGTCGAAAAACTCCTGAGCGCTCATGCAGCAGATGTAGGGATTGGAGCGGAGCCACTGCTCGTCGATGCCGTAGACCAGGTAGTCGTTGTCGTTCTCCGGGAAACGGAGCTCCGCCCCCAGGATTACGTCCAGCCCCACCTCGTCGCCCCGGCGTTTGGAGGCGTGGTAGCCGCCTAAATAGTGGTCCATCACCTTATCCCAGTTGTGCTCTGTATCGATGCGGGAGAGGTATTCCGGATGCAGGTGGTCCGTGACCACCAGGCCGGTGAAGCCGTTGCGGACGTAGCGGTCCACCACGTCGGCGGCGTAGAGGTGGCCGCAACGGCTGGTCTCGGCGGTGTGGGTGTGGGGGTCGTAGCGGTAGCCGTTCATGATGTTGTTCCCTCTTTCTGAAAATTAGGCTTCGCGCAGGTCCCGGCAGGTGCTGCGCTTGATCAGCGCGGGCATCAGGATCTGGTGAATATAGCCCTGGGTGCCGTTTTCGATCTTGTCCCGGAGCATATCCACCGCCTGAACGGCCATATCCTTTTTGGGCTGCTCGATGGTGGTCAGCTCGATCCGGGGCAGGGCGGTGGAGGAGATGTTGTCGAAGCCGATGAGGCTCAGCTGCCCGGGAATGCTGATATGGGCGTCGTCCGCCGCCTTCAAAACGCCCAGGGCGTTGGAGTCCGTGGAGGCGAAGATAGCGGAGTAGTCAATGGGCTTGGCGAAGAGCTCCTTGGCCAGCTGGTAGCCGCCCGTGATGGAGGAGCGGGTGAACTCGCTGTTGAAGAACCGGGGAGTCAGCCCCAGCTCCCGGCAGGCCCGGATATAGCCCTCCGCCCGGAACTGGTGGGTGGTGGTGTGGCGGCGGCCAAAGTAGAGAATGTCCCGGTGACCCAGCTCGTAAAGGTATTTCGTGCCGATGTAGGTCCCCCGGCTGTTGTCCACGGCCACATAGCTCTGGGGCTGGTCCCGGAGGTTCTCGCTGAGGAAGACCGTGGGCACCTGGTCCGTATAGGCCCGGATGTTCTCATAGGTCTTGGGGCTCTGGGGGACGATGAGGATGCCGTCCACCTGGCGGCTGAGGAGGAGCTTGACCACGGTCTTCTCCTGCTTCAGGTCCGGCCCGGAGTTGCAGAGCATGATGTTGTAGCCGTGCCCCCTGGCGCTCATTTCGGCATAGTAAGCCAGCTCCGACATGAACTGGTTGTCGATGGAGGGGACCACCAGCCCGATGAGCCCCGTGCGCTTGGTCACCATGGAGCGGGCCACGTAGTTGGTGGTGTAGCCCATCTCGTCGCAGAGCTTGATGATGCGCTCCCGGGTGTCGCTGCCGATCTGATGGCTGCCGGAGAGGGCGCGGGACACGGTGGCGTAGGAGACTCCGGCGGCCTTGGCGACGTCCTTCAAGGTTACACTTTTCATTGGTTTTCATCCTTTCCGCCCCGCTGGAAATCGCAAACGTTTCCGCTCTATTTTTTAGAACCGGCCAAACTCCGGCCCGTTCAGGTTGTCAAGTAAAGAATATCCGATTTTCCCGGCAATGTCAATAACAATCTGTGTTTTTCCCATCTTTGGGCAGAAAAACGAAAAATAATCAAAGTCTTCGGCGTTTGGCATATTGACAAAGGACCGGTGTTTCATTTAGAATAAGGCTGAAAAGGCCGCAAACGTTTACGACCGGGCTGAAGATGGCCCGGACACCCCCTGGAGCGCCGTTTCAGGGGGCCGCGACGTCTGGAACCATTATAAGGAGGAATGTTTATGACCCCCGATATCCAAACGATCTTTTTCGACGTTGGCAACACGCTCCGCATTGTGCTGAAGGAGCAGGACTTCATCGACCGTGCCGAGGCCGGGCTGATGGAGCTGATCCACACCACCGAGACCCATGACGAGCTCTTCGCCAAGCTGGAGGAGCGGTGGAAGAAGTACCGCAAGATGTCCAAGCAGACCCTGCTGGACGCCTCCGAGGGCGAGCTGTGGACCCAGTACATGCTGCCGGAGTACGACACGAACATGATCTTCGCCAACGCGCCGAAGCTGACCCGCCTGTGGCGGGATCACGACGGCCGCCGGGTGGCCCGGCCCGACGCCGTGGCGACGCTGAAGGAGCTCTGCGCCCGGGGCTACACCCTGGGCATCATTGCCAACACGGTCACGGAGACGGAGATCCCCGACTGGATGGCCGCCGACGGCGTGGCCCAGTGCTTCAAGACCACGATCCTCTCCTCCAAAGTCCGCCTCCGCAAGCCGGACCCGGAGATCTACCACCTGGCCTGCCGCTGCATCGGCACCCCGGAGGCCAACTGCGCCTACGTGGGCGACAACCCGGTCCGGGACGTGGAGGGCACCCAGGCCGCGGGCTTCGGCATGATGATCCGCATTGACGAGCCGGACACCCTGAACATGGAGCACGCCACCGGCAAGGAGTTCACCCCCGACCACGTGATTACCGCCCTGAGCCAGCTTCTTGACATTTTCCCGTCCCGTACATAAAAAGAAAGAAGGAGGAACCGCCATGGATATGACAAAGCGCTACAAGGCCGTCTTCTTCGACCTGGGAGGCACCCTGCGCATCGCCCTGCTGGAGGAACCCTGGATGAAGCACGCCCGCCGGAAGATGGCGGAAATCGCCGGGTCCCCCGTGCCCTATGAGGAGTTCTACCAGATGATCGAGGAGCGCTACGAGCCCTACCGCAAGTGGGCCCTGGAAGAAAACAAAGAGTCCGGGGACGAGGAGCTGTGGTGCAAATGGCTGCTGCCGGACTACAACCAGGTTCGCATCCGGCAGGTCTGCCACGAGCTGAGTTTCCAGTACCGCCAGTGCAAGGGCCGCCGGATCGTGGTGGACGGCGGCCTGGAGGTCATCAAGGGGCTCCATGAGCGGGGGTATAAGCTGGGCATCATCTCCAACCTCATCGGGGAGAACGAGGTCCCCGACTGGCTGGAGGAGGACGGCCTGGACCAGTATTTCGACTCCGTGGTCCTCTCCTCCGTCTGCCACATGCGCAAGCCCTGCTTTGAGATCTACCAGCTGGCGGCCAAAGAGATGGGCGTGGAGCTCAGCGAGTGCGTGTCCGTGGCGGACAACATCAAGCGGGACATCCCCGGGGCGAAAAAGGCCGGCGTGGGCTGCAACATCATTTTCTCCTCGCCGGAGAAGAAGCACCCGGTAGAGTACACCGAGGAGAACCGCCCCGACGCGGTGATCGAGGACTTTCGGGAGATTCTGAATCTTCTTCCCTCTTTGAAGTGAATAAACGATGGGACGTCCGGGGGCGGAAGCCCTCCGGGCGCGCCCTGTCTTTTGAAGGAGGCTGATTACCCTTGAATACCGATATCCGTTACATCTTCCTGGACCTGGGGGGTACCTTCCGGGTCATCGACGAGGACCCCGCTTACCTCTCCGCCGCCCGGGCCAAGATCGCCGAGCTCTGCGGCGTGGAGACCGACGACCCCAATCAGTGGTTTGACGACGTGATCGACAAACGGTACGACAAGTACCGGGAGTGGGCGCTGAAGTTCATGTGCGAGGCCCCGGAGGAGGTCCTCTGGACCCGCTGGCTTGCCTATGACATGGACAAGGAGCGCATTTTGAAGAACGCCTCCGAGCTGACCTATCAGTACCGCCAGACCAAGGGCCGCCGCACCGTCGTGGAGGGCGGCGCGGAGACCGTCAAGGAGCTCTGCCGGCGCGGCTACACCATGGGCATCATCAGCGATCTGGTGGGCAGGCGGGAGGTGGACGAGTGGCTGGACGCCGACGGCCTCCGGCCTTACTTCAAGACCGTCCAGCAGTCCTCCATTACTTATATCCGGAAGCCCGGCCCCGCCATCTACTATTACGCTCTGGAGGAAGTGGGGGCCCAGCCGGAGAACTGCTGCTACGTGGGCGACAACCTGAACCGGGACATCGTGGGGGCCAAGGCCGTGGATTTCGGCATGACCGTCACGGTGCAGTACGACCGGAGCAAGCCTCTGAAGCTGACGGAGGAGAACATGCCCGACGGCAAGGTCTACACCTTCCCCCAGCTGCTGGATATTTTCCCGGAGCGGGGCAAAGTGGCGGTTGAGAAACTGATCGCCCCCGACGACGGACAGTAATTTTATTGATATCAGGAGGTTTTCAATATGGCAGATTTGAAACGCGGCGGCGCTCAGCTGGCTGAGGCTGTCAAGAGGGCATATGAGCTGGGCCAGGACGACTACCATCTGGAGCCCATGGTCCTGGTGGAGGACGGGAAGCCCGTGGGTAAGATCTCCGACGGCGACGCGGCCATCTTCTGCTGCCGCCGGGGTGAGCGGGAGATCGAGCTCACCGAGATGTTCACCGAGCCGGACTTTGACAAGGTAGACCGTCGGATGCTCCGGGATTTGGACTTCGTGATTATGACCATGTACCACGACAAGTTCAAGGACCTGCCCATCGCCTTCGCCCCCGCCAAGGTGGTGAAGCCCCTGGCCCAGGTCCTCAGCAAGGCGGGCAAGACCCAATTCCACTGCGCCGAGAGCGAGAAGTTTGCCCATGTTACCTTCTTCTTCAACGGCGGGGAAAACAACCCCTTCCCCGGGGAGGACGACGTGTGCATCCCCTCTCCCAAGGGCATCGACTTCGACCAGCAGCCGGAGCTGTCCCTGCCCAAGGTGGCGGATACGGTGATGGACGCCCTGGGCAAATACGACTTCGTGGTGACCAACTTCGCCAACGGAGACGTCATCGGGCACACCCAGAACACCGAGGCGAAGATCAAGGCCTGCGGCTATGTGAGCCAGTACCTGGACAAAGTGGTGAACGACGCCCTGGGGAAGGGCTATGTGGTGGCCATCACCGCCGACCACGGAAACATTGAAAAGCTCTACACCGCCGCCGGGAAGCCCGACGGGGCCCACACCACCAACCTGGTGCCCTTCATCATGATCGACCCCGCCGACAAGAGCCCCATTACCCTGCGGGACGGCTCCTTAGGCGATGTGTCCCCCACGGTGCTGGACGTCATGGGCATCCCCCAGCCCGCCGAAATGGACGGGAAGTCCCTCTGCGAGGGCAAGAACTGGGGCGAGGGACGGAAGATGCTCCTCATCATCTGCGACGGCTGGGGCCTGGGCACCGGGGACGACGGCGACGCCATCCACATTGCCGACACCCCCTATTGGGACTCCCTGCTGGCAAACCAGTCCTGGTCCAAGCTCCACGCCTCCGGCGAGTTCGTGGGCCTGGGCGCAGGCAAGGCCGGCAACTCCGAGGCGGGCCACTCCAACCTGGGCGCGGGCCGCTGCGTGATGCAGGACGACGTGCGCCTCGACGCCGCCGTGAAAGACGGCAGCTTCAAGCAGAACCCCATCTTCCTCCAGGCCATTGAGCACGCCAAGAAGAACGGCACTTCCCTGCACCTGCTGGCCTACCTGACCTACAAGTCCTCCCACGGGTGTATCGACTATCCGCTGAATATCTGCGAGATGGCCCGGGACAACGGGCTGGACCGGGTGTATCTCCACATCATCTTTGACGGCCGCTCCACCGATCCCGGCTCCGCCCCCGCCCTGCTCGCCGAGACGGATGAGAAGCTGAACGCCATCGGCGTGGGCCGCATCGTGGACGGCGTGGGCCGGGGCGTGGCCCTGGACCGGGACAAGAACTACGACAAGGTGAAACGGGCCTACGACGCCATGGTGGAGGGAATCGGAACCCAGTACGAATAACGATTTGATGGAAAGGCCGGGACGTATGATCCCGGCCTTCCAGAATTATGAAACTGCACGCAAAACCGGGGAAAAATGCACGCAGAAAGTTTGTTAAAAATATAATTGTCATTGACGGGAGAGGCGCTGTTGGGGTAAAATATCCCACGAGGATAAGCTCCACAGCATTCAACAATAAACAGGAAAGGAAGCGAACCCCATGAATGAGAAAAAGCTGAAAGTCCTGGCGGCGGAAATCCGTCTGGAGACGCTGAAGGTGATCCACAGCCGGGGCTTCGGCCACGTAGGCGGGTCGATGGACCTGGCGGACCTGATGGCGGTTTTGTACGGGGAGGTCATGAAATATGACCCCAAGAACCCCCGCTGGGAGGACCGCGACTGGTTAGTTCTCTCCAAGGGCCACGCGGGCCCCGTGGCCTACGCCACCTTCGGCCTGATGGGCTTCTATCCCATGGAGGAGGCCTACACCCTGAATCAGCCGGGAACGAAGTTCCCCAGCCACACGGACCGCAAGCTCACCCCCGGTGTGGACCTGACCACCGGCTCCTTGGGCCAGGGCGTGTCCACCGCCACCGGCGCGGCCCTGGGCAACAAAATCGACGGCCGAGACAGCTATGTCTACTGCGTCGTCGGCGACGGCGAGGCCGACGAGGGCCAGGTCTGGGAGGGCTTCCACTTCGCCTATGCCCACAAGCTGGACAACATCATCTACTTTATCGACAACAACGGTTATCAGTTGGACGGCCCCACCAATGATATCCTGGCCCACGGGGACATCGCCAAAAAGGCGGCGGGCTTCGGCCTCCATGTCCAGGAGATCGACGGCCACGACGTGAAGGCCATCTACGAGGCCATCCAGAAGGCCAAGGAGACCAAGGGCGTGCCCAGCTGCATCGTGCTGGACACCTGCAAGGGCAAGGGCGCGACCTTCGCCGAGCCGAAGCACGACCACTCCTCTCAGCCCAAGGAGGAGCAGTGGCTGGAGGCCATCGCGGCGTCCGAAAAAGAGCTGGAAGCCGCGAAGAACGCTTAAAGGAGGGTGAGAGAAATGAATGTGAAACTGATTGGCAAGCATGAAAAGGACTCCCGGGCCTGCCGGGACGGCCTGGCTCTGACCCTGAACGAGCTGATGGCCGAGGACAAGAGCATCGTCTATGTGGACTGCGACCTGATGGGCTGTATCAACACGAAGATGCTGATGAAAAACTACCCGGACCGGGCCTTCGAGGCGGGCATCGCCGAGGGGAACGCCGCGGGCGTGGCCGCGGGCCTGGCCGCTACGGGGAAGAAGGTCTTCTTCCATTCCTTCGGTACCTTCTCCAGCCGCCGCTGCTATGACCAGATTTACATGAGCGCGGCTTACGCCGGGCTGAGCGTCCGGGTGCTGGGCAGCGATGCGGGCGTCACGGCGGCCTTCAACGGCGGCACCCACATGCCGCTGGAGGACGCGGCCATGTACCTGAGCATTCCCACCGCCACGGTCATCGACCCCTGTGACTACGACCAGCTGGCCAGCGTCACGAAGGGCCTCGTGAACGTGGAGGGCGTCAGCTTCACCCGCTTCGTCCGCAAGGGCATCGTCCAGGTCTACGGCGAGGGTAGCGAGTTTGAGATCGGCAAGGGCGTGACACTCCACGAGAGCGAGAAAGACCAGGCGACGATTATCACCTCCGGCATCATGGTGGACGAGAGCCTGAAAGCCTATGAGGCTCTCCAGGCCGAGGGGATCAATGTCCGGGTAATCGACATGTTCACCTGGAAGCCTCTGGACGAGGAGCTGGTGCTGAAGGCCGCCAAAGAGACTGGGGCGATTGTCACCGCCGAGAACCACAACACCTGCTGCGGCCTGGGCTCTGTGGTCGCCAACTGCCTGGCGAAGAACCTCCCGACGGTGCAGGAGTTCGTGGGCGTCCAGGACCAGTTCGGCCAGGTGGGCCCCCAGGACTTCCTGATGGACACCTACGGCCTGCGGGCGGCCAACATCGTGGAAGCCGTCAAAAAGGCGATTTCCAGAAAGTAATTTTGGTGAATCCTACAAAGTGGAGATCTGCCAGTAGGAGTATGCACCATCTTTGTGGGGCCTGACCCCCAGGTCAGGCCATTCCCCAGGTTTTTGCAGACTCCGGTAGACGGTACAAAAAATAATAAAGGAGACTGATTCATTATGGCTCAGAAAATGGACGCTTTTTCCGCCGCTCTGATGGCCGATAAGCGGGAGATCATCTTCGCCCCCACCGTGTACAAGTTCGACACCTTCGCCGCCATGGCGGAGGAGTTCAAGCTGGGCGAGCGGGACGTGGTGCTGACCAACGAGTTCATCTACACCCCCTTCATGAAGGACCTTGGCCTCAAGTGCCAGTTCGTGTTCCAGGAGAAGTTCGGCGCGGGCGAGCCCAGCGAGGCCATGATCCAGACCATGTACGACGCCATTCCCTACGAGAGCTATGACCGGGTCATCGCCGTGGGCGGCGGCGCCATCATGGACCTGTGCAAGCTGCTGGGCTGCAAGCGCCCGGACACGGTGCACAACCTGTACTTCAAGCGCTTCCCCGTCCAGCACGAGAAGGACGTCATCGCCATCCCCACCACCTGCGGCACGGGCTCCGAGTGCACCAACATCTCCGTGGCGATTGTCAAGGACGAAAAAGACGGCGTGCTCACCGGCGGCGAGACCAAGCTGGGCCTGGTCAGTGACGACATCATCCCCAACAAGGTCTGCCTGATCCCGGACCTCATCAAGACCCTGCCCTACAAGCCCTTCGCCTGCTCCGCCATCGACGCGCTGGTCCACGCCACGGAATCCTTCCTGAGCCCGCACCGCAAGACCATGACCTCCGAGCTCTTCAGCGAGAAGGCCATGGACATGATCCTCAAGGGCTTCAAGCTCATCGACGAGAAGGGCCAGGACGCCCGGTTCGAGTATCTGGACGAGTTCGTCACCGCCAGCTTCTACGCGGGCATCGCGTTCCTGAAGGCGGGCTGCGGCCCTGTCCACGGCATGAGCTTCCCCCTGGGCGGGACCTATCACGTGGCTCACGGCGAGAGCAACTACATGCTCTTCGGCGCCATCATGGACTACTACGACGAGCATAACCCCGACGGGGAGATCATGCGCTTTAAGAATCTGGTGGCGGGGATTCTCGGCTGCGAGGCGAAGGATGCCATCCCCGAGATGAACGCCCTGCTGCAACGGATTCTGCCCCTGCGGCCCCTGCGGGACTGCGGCTTCACGGAGGAGGACTTCAAGAAGTTCCCCCAGAGCGTGGAGGCCAACCAGCAGCGCCTCATGACCAACGCTTACTATCCCTTCGATCTCGAGAGCGAGGAAGCCATCTATCGCAAGTGCTTCTAAGCGGTTTTGACCGTGTGAAAACCGCCCGGCAATATGCCGGGCGGTTTTTTATACCTTTATTCAAGCGCCTTCCCCGAGCGTGGGAGAAGGGTTACTCCTCCTCAGGCGGCTCCGGAGTGTGGAGCTGGAAGATTCGCTCAAAAAACAGGGAGACCAACAGGACGGCGACGACGGGCATAAACACCACCGGCCACCACTTCTCGATGCAGAACACGGCGGTCTGGGCCGTCAGCAGCACCACCACGACGGTACTGGGCAAATGGGCGATGGTCAACTGAAAGGCCGTGCGAAACAACTCGCCCACGCCGTAGTCAAACCGCCCCAACAGGGGGAACAGCCAGCACAGCACCCCCGCCGGGAGGATGAGGGCGAAGTAGTAGGCCACATACAGCACGTAGGCCCCGCCGCCCCAACGGGTGCCGTACCAGCGGACAATGGAATGCCCCCCGAACAGCAGCAGGGCCAGGGGGATCGCGATGAGCCCCGCCAGCAGCCCCACCTTAAAATTTTGCAGGAAGGAGCGGAAGAAATACCCGAAGGCCCCGCTCTCCCGGCCCCGGACGCACTTGACCACCGTGTAGTACAGCGCCGCCGTGGCCGGGCCGATGGTGACCACCGGCAGGCAGAGGCACGCCCAGAAGATGGACAGCCCGCAGACATCCACCAGCGTGCTCAGCCAGACCCAGATGCCCTTTTCCGGATTGAAGAACTCGCCCAAACGCCCGTCCTCCTGTCAGATACACTTTTGCGTCAGCGCCTTGCCTACGGACTGGCGGTTCCGCTCCGCCTCCTCCGGGTCCCGGCGGACGAACTCACTGAGCAGCACCTCCACCGCGTAGAGCTGGGCCATCAGAGCGGAGGTGGAACCGAACTGGAAGGGCTGCTCGTTGGGCCCGCAGAGCAGCACCGCGTCGGCGTAGGCGCTGGCGGGGGAGTTGGAGTAGCGGGTCACCAGAATCAGTCTCGCTTTCCGGGCCCGGATGACCTCCACCGCCTCCAGCAGCTCGTGGGTGGCGCCGGAGTAGGAAAAGTAGAGCACCGCGTCCCCCTCCGAGAGGGTGGACAGGACCACCGTCTGCATGTGGGAGTCCTGAATGGTCTTGAACTTCGGGGAGGTGGTGGAAAACTGGGCCCAGGCCGCCAGGGCCACCGCCGCGTGGTTCCCCTGCCCCAGGCAGACCACCTGGCCCGCCCGGCACAGCAGGTCCGCCGCCCGGGTGACCTCCCGCTCCGAGAGCATGTGATAGGCATTGTTCAGCGTGTCCTGCGCGGCGGAGAGCACCTTGCCCATGACGGAGGCGGCGGAGTCTCCCGCCGTGATCTCGCTTCCCGGCTCGCTGAGGGCCGCCCGGGCGGGCAGCGCCGCCCGGGCCAGCTCCAATTTAAAGTCGTTGAAGCCCGCCAGCTTCAGCTTCCGGCAGAACAGGGACACGGTGGACACCGCCACGCCGCACCGGGCGCTCAGGTCGGTGATGCTGATATATTGGGTCTCCTCCTGGTGCTCCAGCACGTAGTCGGCGATCTTCCGCTCCGCCCGGGTGAAGCGCCCGTACTCCTGGAGCATCAGCGCGATGATATCCTTGCCCATCCGCGTCTCCTTTGCCGTCCGCGTTTACTCTCCTAAAATCTCGCCAATCGTCTTGTCCACCAGGATCATGCTGCGGGGCAGGTGGAAGGGCCCCTTGAAGGTGCTGCCCTTGGTGCTGGGCTCTGTGGGCAGGCCGTCCCGGCGGAGATAGCCGTACCACTCGCCGTACTCGGGGTCGGCGAAGTGAGCCTTGCAGTAGTCCAGGCACTTGTAGAACCAGTCCAGGTATTTTTCATCCTTCGTGTCCCGGTAGAGCATCATGGAGGAGATCAGAATTTCATTGTGGGGCCACCAGAGCTTCATGTCGTGCTCGTACGCCTCCGGGGGCTTTCCCAGGCAGTCGGTGAAGTACAAAAGGCCGCCGTATTCGTCGTCCCATCCGGCGGCGATGGCCCAGTCGAACATCTCCGCCGCCTTATGGATCAGGGACTTGTCCCCGGTCCGCTGGGCGTGCTCCAGCAGGAACCACACGCCCTCGATGTCGTGCCCGGGGTTAACGGTGCGGCCCTCGGTGTAGTAGAGCCGCGGCGTGCCGTCCACGTCCACGTTCTCCAGGGTGCATTTCAGCTCCGGCTTCACGTGGTAACGGAAGATGTCGTCCACGCACTGCTGGGCCCGCTCCTCATAGAGGGCCTTCCGCTCCGGGTCCGTCCGCAGCAGCACACCGGTGACGTTCAGGATAATCATGGGAGTGCCGAAGGCACGGCCTGCCCGGGTTTCGGGGATGGTCTTGGGGCCCATGCCCACGGGGTCCGGCTTCCCCCGGCTCAGGTCCCAGTACAGGTCATAGCACTGACGGGCCCGCTCCAGCCGCGCCCTGTCTCCCGTCACGCCGTAGTACTCGGCGTTGGCGATGGCGCAGAAGGCCTCGGAGAAGTAATAGCGCCGCTGGCGCAGGGGCTGGCCCTCCGCCGTGACGGTGAAATACATCCGGTCGCCGTGCTCATGGTTGAAGCAGTACTTCTCCATGAAGTCCAGGCAGCTTTTCGACGCGTCCAGCCACTCCTGCTTTACGCCGTAACTGTGGCACAAAAACGCAAAGATCCAGCCGCAGCGGCCCTGCATCCACACGCTCTTGTCGGTGGAGTAGATCTCGCCCTTCCGGTCCAGGCAGGTGTAGACGCCGCCGTGCTCCTTGTCCATTCCATGCTCCAGCCAAAAGGCGGCGGAGCGCTCCAGCTCCCCCCGGACCCAGGTCCGGGCCTCCAGCAGTTTTTGCCGATCCATAGTATTCCTCTTTTCTGAATGCTCCCGGCTTGTTCGGGAGCATTGAGTTCTTTGTGGGGCCTGACCCCTGGTCAGGCCATTTCCGCAGGGAACTCCAGCCCTTATTTGCTCTCCGGCAGGCTGGCGGCGGCCATGGACTGGCCCACCCGGCGGAACTTTTCATCCGGCAGCTCGGGGACGATCTTCCCGGTCAGCTCCGGGTATTCGTCCGCCAGTACCTTCTTGGCGGTATCCAGGATCAGGTCACCGCCCTTGCCGCTCATAACCCGGCCCAGCAGCAGCACGTGGCGGCAGCCGTACAGGTCAAAGTAATAGGCCAGGGTGTGGCCCAGGTACACGCCGATGGACTCGTAGACCTTGGCGGCCCGGGGGTCGTCCTCCGCCATCAGTTTCTGGACGGCCTTCAGCTTCTCGGCGGGGGAGGCGCTCTCGTCCAGCTCAATGCCCGCCCGGGGGGCCAGCTTGATGACGCCGTCCTGGGAGAAGTACTTCACGCCGCAGCCGATGTCGCCGCTCCACTCGTCCCGCATGGCGTCGGGCTGGGCGTCCACGGGGACGAAGGCCAGCTCGTTGAGCCAGCCGGTGATCCGGCCCTCCTCGTCTACATACCCCACCGCCTCGCTGGTGCCCATGGCGATTCCTAAAACGCTGTTGTCGCTGAGGCTCATGGCCCCCGCCAGGGCGGAGACGTCGCCGTCGTTGATGACGCAGTAGGGCACATCGCCGAAGGTGTCGTGAATGGCCCGGATGTAGATGTCCTTGACCTTTTTGTCGTAGAGCTCCTTGGGGACCTTGAGAAACAGGGAGGCGTTCATGGTCCGGTTGTTGATGAACACGCCGGCGGAGCTGACGCCCACCGCATCCACCCGGGGCATGTGCTCCGCGGCGGATTTCAGGGCGGAGACAATGCCGTCGTAATGGTAGTCCGGGTCGGAGTTGGTCTTGGGGAACCAGACCACCTCCTCGGAGTAGACCGTCTCGCCGTCGATGACGGCGGAGACCTTCCGGTCGCTTCCGCCAGCGTCGAAGCCGATGCGGCAGCCCTCCATGTGGCCGCCGATGGCCTTGGGGTCGTCCTTGGCGGCGGGGATCTCGTCCACCAGCACGATCTCGAAGGGATGCTCAAAGACGCCCGCCATGTAGTCCCAGTCGAATTCCTGCTGGCCCCCGGCGCAGTAGACGGATTTCAGGTATTCGTAAATTCCCTCGTCGCCGCTGACATAGACCTTGAAGCCGCCCTTCATCCAGAGGATGGTCTTCACCAGCCGCTCAATGTAGTAGCAGTCGGCCTCCTTCATCTCCGGCGTGCCGTGGATGAAGGTCCGGCAGGAGGCCATCTGGCCGTCCGCCCGCTCCACGGCAATGCCTACCGGCTTTTTCGCCGTGGCCAGGAAGGCGCGGTTGAACCGCATGAGGGGGATAAAGTCCGGGTCTAAGGAAGGCGTGTGCTTGAGCGTCACATTGATGCCAAAACGATCCATAACGATTCTCCTTTATCCAATTATCCAGTCGTTTGAGCTGCGGGCGCCGCCGGGCGCTGTCTTGCCAGGGCAGCAATTTCATGATATCACAAATTTATCCAATTTTCAATCCCTGGAAATGGTCTCCCGTCGTACACTTTGCCGGGGCTCAGATGTTGTATTTTGTGCGGATCAGGATGTCCGTATAGAGGAGCTCCCTCTCCGGCGGCGTCCCGTTCAACAGGTAGTGATAGAGAATCTGCAGGGGCTGGCGGCCCTGGGCCAGGGCCACCTGGTCCAGGACAAAGGTCAGATCCCCGCTTTGCAGCAGCTTCCGGTTCGGCTCGTTCAGGTCGTAGGCCACCACCCGGACCCGGCCCTTCCGCCGCTCGTCCTCGACGGCCCGGCAGACGCCCCGCTGGCCGTTGGAGGTGATGTAGACGCAGGACAGGGAGGGATACTCCCGGAGGGTGTGCTGGGTGATCTCATGGGCGTAGTCGTCCCGGTCGAAGCAGGGCTGGAAGGGGAGGAGCTGAATGTCGCCCGCGTCTTTCAACGTGTCCAGGAAACCCCGGAGGCGGCTGTAATGGGCCCCGTTGTTGACATGCCCGGCGATGGGGAGGACCAGGCCGCCGCTTGGCAGCATCTGCCGGACCAGGCCCGCCGCCGTCTGTCCCGCCCGGTAGCTGTCCATGCCCACGAAGCAAAGCCGCCTGCTGTCCGGCGCGTCGGTGTTGAGGGTCACCACCGGGACGCCCTGCTGGTGGAGCAGGTCGATGCGCCGGACCAGGTCCGGGGTGTTGTTGGAGGCGATGGCCAGGCCGCCGGCGCCCCACTCCAGCAGCTCGTCGATCTGACGGAGGACCTTGGCGGTGTCCCGGCCCTGGATCTCCCGAATCTCCACCTCCACGCCGGAGTTCCGAAGCTCCTCCGCGGTCTGCCGGGCCCCGGCGGCTACGTCCTCCATGGTGGGCGTTTCCGCCGACTGGAGGATGGCCCCCAGCCGCAGGCCCTGCTTGGCTCGGACCAGGGCCTGCCCGATGGAGTTGGGACGGTAGCCCAGCTCCTCCGCGATCTTTTGGATGCGGGCCGCCACCTCCGGATTCACCCGGCCCCGGTTGTGAAGGGCACGGTCCACCGTCCCCCGGGACACCCCCGCCAACTCGGCAATCTGCTGAGACGTTACCGCCATGATACGCCCCTCCTCACGATTTTCTATGCGGGCATTATAGCACAGGCCCCCGCCCCTTGGCAAGGGCATTCCCGGGATCTCCCAAAAAAGAACGCAATTGCACGCTCTTTTGAGGGGGAGAAGGAAGAATTGCACAAGAAAGCGCCCTTGGGTTTTCCGGCTTCTCCAAACTTTTCGATTTTGAAGATTTTCACCGAAATTCCCCTTGCAGATCGCAAATTTCTATGGTATTTTGATATCAGTGAATCAAAAGCCCCGTCCGGGTCCCAAGGGCGCGTTGCCGCGCGCTCCCCGGCGGAACCGCTTGCCCGTTCTCTCGATGCGTGCGTTTTGCGTGCCTCTGTTTCCTTTCCGACAACATGAATGGAGGCTGTAACAATGACATTCTTCAGTTCACTCGCATGGACGCTGATCTCCTTCGTCCTCTTCACCGCCCTGGTGGCCGTGATTTCCAGCTGGAAGACCCGGGGCGACGACCTGGACTCCGCCGAGGGCTACTTCCTGGCGGGCCGGGGCCTGCCGGGCATCGTCATCGCCGGGTCCCTGCTGCTGACCAACCTCTCCGCCGAGCAGCTGGTGGGCCTGAACGGCCAGAGCTGGGCGTCCAACATGGGCCCCATCGCCTGGGAGGTGGGCTCCATGTTCACCCTGCTGGCGCTGGCCTACTACTTTCTGCCCCGCTATTTGAAGATGGGGGCCATGACCATTCCCTCCCTGATGGAGGTCCGCTACGGCAAGGGCACGAAGACCATGTTCTCCCTGGTCATCGTGGTGATGTACTCCATCCTGAACCTGCCGGTGATCCTCTACTCCGGCGCGGTGGTCTTCGAGCAGATCTTCGGCATCTCCGACATGCTGGGGGTGAGCAAGTTCCAGTCGGTGGCCATCCTCTGCCTGATCATCGGCGTCATCGGCGGCTGCTACGCCATTTTCGGCGGATTGAAGGCCGTGGCGGTGTCCGATACCATCAATGGCATCGGACTGATCATCGGCGGGCTGATGGTGCCCTTCCTGGGCTTCGCCGTGCTGGCCCGGCAGACCGGGGGAAGCGGCGTCGTCGACGGCATCCGGTACATCGTCCAGGCGGACCCGGCGAAGCTGAACGCCGTCAACGCCTGGAACGCGGCGGAGCCGGAGGTCCCCTGGCCTCTCATTATCACGGGTATGTTTTTCAACAATCTGTATTGGTGGTGCACCAATCAGTCCTTCGTCCAGCGGGCCCTGGCGGCCAAGTCCCTGAAGGAGGGCCAGAAGGGCGCCATCTTCTGCGGCTTCCTCAAGTGCCTGGGCCCACTTTACCTGGTCATTCCCGGCATCATCGCCTTTTACCTGCCCTCCATCCAGGACGCCATTGCCGCCGCCGGCGAGCAGGCCATTGACTTCGCCTACCCTGCCCTGATCTCTGCCATCATTCCCAAACCGGTGATGGGCTTCTTTGCTGCCGTCATGTTCGGCGCCATCCTCTCTTCCTTCAACTCCGTGCTGAACTCCGCCTCCACCATGTTCACCCTGGACCTGTACCGCTCCGCCTTCAAGCCCGACGCCTCCGACGCCCACTGCGTCAAGGTGGGCAAGATCTACGGCACCATCGCGGGCTGCGTGTCCATCGTCATCGCCCCCTTCGTCATGAACGCCAAGGGCATCACCACCTTCCTGAACTCCATGAGCCAGTTTGTGTCCCTGCCGGTGCTGTGCGCCGTCCTGGGCGTGTTCCTGTTCAAGCGCCTGCCCGCCTACACGCCGAAGATCATCACCATCTTCCACGTGGTCTGCTACGGCGCGTTCCTCCTCATCGCCCCCAACTATCCCGGCACGGACAACCCCATCCACTACCTCTACGCCATGGCGGTGCTGTTCCCCACCGAGCTCCTCATCATGTGGGCCCTGAACAAGTACCGGCCCGCCGGGGAGTACGTGCCCCAGGACGTGGGCGCGGTGGACCTGACCCCCTGGAAGTACCGGCACGTGGTCTCCATCGTCGGCCTGATCCTGGCGGCGGCCATCTACGTCCTGTTCTCCCCCTGGGGAATCGCCGCGTAACGCGTTCAGCACATCAGCTTTTCCGAAACGCCCTGCGGGTACGCCCGCAGGGCGCTTTCGTCTGCTCTTGGGTGGTGCGTGCAGAACGCAAAAAGGACCGCCCTTATTTGTACACCTTCCGCAAAAGCAGAGGATATCTTATGGCAGTGACAGAGGATTTCACAATTTTAACGCCAGAATATTGTGAAGATTACGCCGATAATTTGCTTGCGTTCTCGTGAACGCTTTGATATAATGGAAGCCAGAGAAGAGGAAACGAAACGCAGGCAAAGGCACGCATCGGAATAGCGTCCCCTCCGGCGGCTCCGGCAAGAGCCGCCAAGATCAAAGGAAACCACATTTATTCTATATCAATAGGAGGAACAACTTATGGAACTCAACATCTGCCTGATCGGCTGCGGCATGATTGGAAAAGAACACATCGAGCGCATCCAGAACCGCATCCGGGGCGCCAAGGTCGTGGCGGTCTGCGACGTGTTTGAAGAGGGCGTGAAAAAGGGCGCGGAGATCGCCGGCCCGGGTACCAAGACCTACACCGATTTCAACGAGGCCATCAACGACCCCGACGTAAACGCGGTGGTGGTGACCACTCCCGGCCAGTTCCACAAGGACCCCGTCCTGGCCGCCATCAAGGCCGGTAAGCCCGTCTTCTGCGAGAAGCCCCTGGCCAATACCGCCGCCGACTGCAAGGCGGTGGTGGACGCGGAGATGGCCTCCGGCAGGCATCTGGTCCAGATCGGCTTCATGCGCCGCTATGACCGGGGCTACAACCAGGTGAAAGAGCTGCTGGACTCCGGCAAGTTCGGCGCCCCCCTGATTGTGAAGTGCACCCACCGGGCCGACGGCGTGGCTCCCAGCTACACCACCGCCATGGCCGTCACCGACACCGCCATTCACGAGATCGACTGCCTGCCCTGGCTGGTGAACGATGAGTGGGACGAGGTCCAGTGCATCCTCCCCAAGGTCTCCGGCAAGGCCCACGAGGGGCTCCGGGACCCCCAGGTCATGATCATGAAGACCAAGGGCGGGATCGTGGTCATGCTGGAGGTCAACGTCAACTGCGGCTTCGGCTATGACATCAACTGCGAGGTGGTCTGCGAGAACGGCGTGGTGAATCTGCCCTGCCCGTCCTTCCCCACCGTGCGCTACGCCAATCAGGTTTCCACCAAGATCGAGGACAACTGGATCATGCGGTTCATCGACTCCTACGACGTGGAGATCCAGGACTGGGTGGACCACGCCCTCAAGGGCGAGACCGGCGGCTCCTCCGCCTGGGACGGCTATGTTGCCTCCATCACCGCCGACGCCCTGGTGAAGTCCCAGACCTCCGGTCAGGCGGAGAAGGTCGTCACCGGCGGGACCCCCGATTTCTATAAAAAATAACGGACTTTTCTTGAGCCTGTAACAGCGCTTGATTTTGCAGAGCAAAATTTTGGTGGAGCGCGCCTCCGAAGCCTTGGCGCGCATAAAGAGCAGGCTGCTGCGCAAGTAAGACGGGAAACCGCTTACATACTTCTTTTCTCCGCGAAACGCCCAATCGGAAACGGCTGGGCATTTCGTACACTTGAAAAACCCCGCCGCATGGGATACAATAATAGAATGACAAGGAGAACGAGCCATGAAAATCGGATTTAACGAAGGCTGCAACCGATTCTGTGAGAACCACTCCGTGCTGGAGGACCTGGCCCTGTGTGAACGATACGGCTTTGACTATATCGACGTCCAGTCCGAGTGCCTGGACCGGGAGCTGGCCGCCGGGAAGTACACCCTGGAGCAGCTGGGGGACTTCTTCCGGAGCCACAAGCTGAAAATGCTGTCCTACAATGCCCTGATCTTTTTCAACATGAAGCGGACCCGGGAGGAGAAAGACGCCGTCATGGCCCAGCTGGACGAGATCATCCGCCGCTGCGAGATCCTGGGCTGCAAAATGATCGTCGTGGTGCCCAGCATGGACCTGACGGTCCACGCCACTGTGGACGAGATCAAGGCCGACGCTGTGGCCGTGCTGAAGGAGATGGTCAAGAAGGTGGAGCCCCACGGCATCAAGCTGTCCCTGGAGTTCTGCGGCGCGCCCTCCATGTCCATCAACCGCTTTGAGTACGCCTACGCCATTGTGGAGGAGGTCGGTTCTCCCCTGGTGGGCGTGACCCTGGACCAGTTCCACTTCCACGCCATGGCCTCCGGCTGGGATGCTCTGGAGAAAGCTGACGGGAAAAAGATCTTCGTCTGGCACCTGAACGGTGCGGAAAACATGCCCTGCGGCGCGTCCTACAACAACGACGAGGTCCGCCTCTGGCCCGGCGAGCCCGGCGACTGCCTGGACCACAAGCGCTTCGCCGACACCCTGAAAAAGATCGGCTTTGACGGGGACGTGTGCACCGTCGAGGTCTTCCGGCCCGACTACTACAAGCTCTCCAGCGAGGAGAACGTGAAGAAGGCCGCCGAGGTCACCCGGGCCCACGTGGAGAAGTATTGGTAAGACCGCATCAAAAGCTGAACGCGCCGAACGCGGAGGACTGAAAAACGCGGGGTACGCCCCTGCGGAAAACGGGAAACGCGTTCATACCTCCGTGTTTCCGGATGAAACAGAGCGGGGCCCGCCGCGCCGACCGGCGGACCCCGCTCTGTTTAGCTCGTCCGCGGCGCCGGCTTCGCTGCACGGGCATCCAATAATTTCCTGTTTCACCAAAATGCGTCGGAATGTTTCATTCGAAACATTTGAAACATTATGTTTCATATGTTTCAAAACAAGTTTCACCCACTCCCATAATTGGTCATTGCTGTATAATTTGTATGGAAGGTTCTCGGAAAACAGCGGCCGTTTTGTCATTTTCTCCCTGGTTACTTTGCTCAAATCTTGACAATCCATTCACACACAATTCACAAAAAGGGTGTTTCGCCCCTGCCGGTGGTTCCATGGATTTCTATTTTGGCATGGGATTTGCTTAATAATCTGCTGAAGCAAGTCCGCGGAGGCTGGAGGACCCCGCGGATAAGTAAGAGATGAGTTGTGGAGGTATGATTTATGAGTGAAAAGCCTATCCTCGGCGTCCTTCTGGGCAACTCCGCCGGCGTTGGCCCGGAGCTGGTGGCCATGCTGGCCCTGCGGGATACCTACAAGGACTACTGCCGCCCCGTCATCATCGGAGACCTGCGCATGTTCAAGCACGGACTGAAGGTGGTGGGCGGGGACGTGCCTCACTACGTGGTGAACGACCTCAGCGAGTGCGACTGGACGAAGGGCTTTCCCGTGCTGGACCTGAAGGACCAGGACCCCGCCCGAGTGGTTTACGGCGAGGCCAACGCCTACTGCGGCGCCAGCGACCTCAAGCAGCTGGACACCGGCATCGAGCTCTGCAAGTCCGGCAAGATCGAGGGCTTTGTCTTCGGCCCCTTCCACAAGGGCGCCATGAAGATGGCGGGGCTCCACGACGAGAGCGAGCACACGTACTTAGCCCACGCGTTCAACCTCACCACTCCCTTCTGCGAGGTCAACATGATGGACGATCTCATGACCGTCCGGACCACCAGCCACATCCCCATCAGTGAGGTCAGCGCCAACCTTACCGAGACCACTCTTCGGGAAGCCATCGAGCTGGGCGAAATCACCGGCGAGAGCCTGGGCCACAAGCCCCGCATCGCCGTGGCGGCCCTGAATCCCCACTGCGGCGAGTTCGGCCTGTGCGGCCGGGAGGAAGTGGACGTCATCGAGCCCACCATCAAGAAGGTGGTGGAGGAGACCGGCTGGAACGTCACGGGGCCCTACTCCGCCGACACCCTGTTCATTGCCGCTCTGAAGGGGGACTTCGACGTGGTGGTCACCATGTACCACGACCAGGGTCAGATCGCCCTGAAGCTGGTGGGCTTCCAGCGCTGTATCACCGTGGCCGGAGGCCAGCCCTATCCCATCGCCACCTGCGCCCACGGCACCGCCTTCGATAAGGTGGGCAAGGCCAGCGTCACCACTGATTCCTTCGAGCGGGCCGTCCGCACCACCGCCAAGATGGCTCTGGCGAAGCGCGCGAAGCGGCAGTAACCGGCCGGAAGCCGCAGGGACAGGGACGCCTGTCCGGCGGCCGCCGTCGAAATATATGAAATTTCATCATAAAATGTAGGAGAGGTGACAAGAATGGATTTGGTAGTTCTGGTGGGAGCGTTTTTCCTGCTGCTCTTCCTGGGCATCCCCATTGCCTTCGCGCTGTGTCTTTCCGCGCTGGCGTATCTGGTGCTGTATTCCCAGGTTCCGCTGATTATCATTGCTCAGCAGATGCTCAAGGGCGTGGACTCCTTCACCCTGATGGCAATCCCCTTCTTCGTGATTGCCGGCTGCCTTATGCAGAACGGAGGCATCTCCCGGCGCATCGTGGATTTCGCGAAGAAGCTGGTGGGATGGCTTCCCGGCGGCATGGCGGTGGTGGATATCGTGGCCAGCATGATTTTCGCCGCCATGACCGGCGCGGGCGCAGCCACGACCGCAGCTGTGGGCGGCATCATGATCCCTTCGATGGAAGAGGAGGGCTATGATCCCGGCTTTGCCAGCGCGATTCAGGCCATGGGCGGCATCTTCGGGCCTATCATCCCGCCCAGCATCCTGATGGTGCTCTACGCGGTAGCCTCCGGCGAGTCGGTGGGCGACATGCTGATGGCGGGCCTCCTGCCCGGCCTTCTGCTGGGTCTGGTGCTGATTGTTGTGGTGGTATTCCTGTGCGTGAAGAAAGGCTACACCGGCAAAAGCACCTTCAACGCCGGAGAAGCGCTTCGGTCCTTTGGTCATGCCTTCTTCGCGCTGCTGGCGCCCCTGATCATTCTGGGCGGCATCTACTCCGGGTTTGTAACGCCTACGGAGGCCTCGGCAATCTGCTGCTTTTACTGCTTGATCATCGGAATTTTTGTCTACAGGGAGATTAAGCCCAGAGATATCTGCCGCATTGTCTTTGACGGTGTGAAAAGCGCCGCCGGGATCATGCTGATTGTAGCCTCCACCCAGGTGTTCGGCTGGGTTATCACCCGGGCGGGCATCCCCCAGACCCTGGCGCGGATGTTCACCTCCTCCATCAGCAGCCCCCTGGTGTTCACCTTCTCGGTGTGCCTGATTCTGCTGGTGGCCGGATGCTTTATCGACGCGGTGCCCGCGCTGCTGATTTTCGCTCCCATCTTCTGCCCCACCGCCCAGGCTTATGGCATCAATATGGTGTATTTCGGCGTGGTGATGGTGATTGTGCTCTGCATCGGTCTGGCTACTCCCCCCGTGGGCATCAACCTGTATGTGGCCTCCAGCGTAGGCGGCCAGCCAGTCCATAAGATCATCCCCCATCTGCCCATCCCCTTGGCGGCGATCTTTGTCGGCACGCTGCTGGTGGTGCTGTTCCCCGGCATTGTGACCTTCCTTCCCAGCGTTCTGTAAGCGTCCCCTAAATTTCAAATAAAAGGAGATTATCACGATGAAAAAGAAGATTCTGGCGTTCACCCTGGCGCTGATCCTGGCGCTGTCTCTGGCAGCCTGCGGCGGCAATTCCGGCGCTGCGCCGAGCGGCGGAAGCACGGCCGCGCCGTCCGCCGATGTGCCCGATGCCGGCCCCGCCGCCTCTGCGGAAGTCACCGGCGACAGCATGACCATCAGCCTCTTCGCGGGCTCCCTGCCGGAGAATACCCCCACCGGCGGCGCCCTGGCCGTAATGGCGGACTACATCAATGCGTATTCCAACGGCACCATCCAGGCCGAGGCCTTCTATGACACCGCCCTGGGCGACGCCACTTCCATGGTTCAGGGCCTGCAGCAGGGCACCGTGGACATCGGTGTGGCCGGCACGGCCTACTTCTCCGGCCTGGTGCCCGAGATTGAGGTGTTCCAGCTGCCCTTCCTGTTCAGCGACCTGGAGAGCGCCCGGACCGCTACCGCCGGCCCCGCCGCCGACGCCATCAACGCCAAGTTCGAGTCCGTGGGCATTAAGGGCCTGTCCTTCTGGGAGAACGGCTTCCGTGAGCTGACCAACAATGTCCGTCCCGTCTCCACGCCCGACGACATGTCCGGCATCAAGATGCGCACCCTCCCCGCTGAGGTTCAGGTGGAGACCTGGAAGGCCATGGGCGCCCTGCCTACCACCATTGACGCCTCCGAGCTCTACACCGCCCTTCAGCAGGGCACCGTCAGCGCTCAGGACAACCCCCTCCACGAGATCGTCTCCCGGAAGTTCTATGAGGTGCAGCCCTACGTGACCCTGACCGACGCGGTGTATACCCCGCTGTACATGGGCATGAGCAAGGCCACCTGGGACCGGATGAGCGAGACACAGCAGGCCCTGATCGTGGAGGCCGCCAGTGTGGCCCGCGCCAAGCAGCTGGAGCTGACCGACGAGGCCCAGGCCGCCGCCCTCCAGACCCTGATCGATAACAAATGCGAAATCGTGGAAAATCCCGACAAGGACGCGTTCAAGCAGAAGGCCATGCCCACCTGGTCCATCTTTACCGACCAGTACGGCACCGACCTGGTGGATATGATCCAAAAATAACGCCCGGCTTTAAAGAACGAAAAAGGAGTGACGCAATATGCGAAGAATCGTAGATTTGACCGTGCCCATTGAGGAACATTGGCGCTACGGGTTCAAGGTGACGCCCGTCCGGACCCACGCGAACGGCGATCCCTGGCAGTGCGCGTCCTACAATTTGGAATCCCATTGGTACACGCACATTGACGCTCCGCTTCACTTCGACCCCAAGGGCAAAACCCTGAGCGACTACCCCATTGCGGACTGGGCCATCACCGACTGCCTGGTGCTGGACCTCTCCAGCTGCGGGGATAACACGGCCATTACCGGGGAGATGCTGGAGAAGGCCAACGAGCCCTTTAAGGGCCGGCATTTTGACAGCCTCCTGATCCGCACGGACCGGGCGAAGACGGTTCCCTGGACCTCCACGGAGTTCTGGGACAATTCCCCCTACCTGACGGAGGACGCCGGGATTTGGATTAAGAATTACCACCCCAAGGTGGTGGGCTATGATTTTGCACAGGATTACGTCATCCGCAAGCTCCGCTTTGTGAAGGTTGGCGTCGACGACGTTGATCTCTCCCAGCCGGTCCATGAGCATGTGCTCAAGCAGGGAGAGATCCTCCAGATTGAGTACATGACCAACCTCTGGGAGATTGGGTCCCCCGTGTGCCAGCTCATCGCCCTGCCCCTGAACACCCAGAACGCGGACGGCAGTCAAATCCGCGTGATCGCCGTTGTAGAAGAGTGAGGTCCATATGGAAAACGTATCCTCTGTAAAAACACTGCCTGAGAAACTGCTGGGCGGCGTGAAGATTCTGTTCGGTTTCCTGGGGGTCGTGATGATCCTGGTGGAGACCTACGCGGTGTTCGGCCGTGAAATTTTGAAGGTTCCCGTCCCCTGGGCGGACGAGGTGCTGAAGCTCCTCTTCGTGTGGTGCGTCTTTATCGGGTCCGCGCTGGCGTTCCTCTCGGACGACCTCATTTCGCTGACGCTGATCGAGGACCGCGCCAAGGAGAAGGGAAATATGAAGACCTACGGCATCCTGAAGGTAATACAATACGTTGCCGCCCTAGGTATTTCCGCGCTGCTGGTGGTCCAGCTGTTCACCATCGTCGGCACACAGCTGTCCACCGGCGAAGCCACCACGGTGCTGAAATACCCCCTGTGGGTGCTGAACAGCGGCATCCTGATCGGCATGGGGCTGATTGTGGCCACAAGCATTGGAAAGCTGATCGGCTGCGTAAAATACTTTAAGCACTGACCCGTGGGAAGGCGGGAGGTACATCGTCCGAATCTTCCCTCCCGTCGACGGCCGGGCCGCGATTCCTGCGGTCCGGCTTTCCCGCAAGCTGTGGCGGAAGACGCCCGGACCTGTCAAAAAGGAGAACACTATGGTCAATGTTGTAATTTTCGCCCCCTCCCCGGACCAGCTGGGCTATATCGGAGACCTGCTGCGGAAATTGCAGACCGACGAGGTGCGCATTGACGCCATCCACCACTTTGGCAGCCCCGAGATTTTAAACCACCTGAACCACTACGACGTCATCATCGCCCGGGGCATCACTTACCGGATGCTCTGCGAGCGGTACCCCGGAAAGCACATCACCCACCTGGCTTTCGACGGAACGGATATCCTCTCCGCCCTGCTGGAGTGCCGGGAGACCTTCCACCCGGGGAAGATCGGCCTGTGCCTCCATCACGACGGGCTGGAGGAGGTGCTCTCCGGGCTCAGCGAGCTCTGCCAGGCGGAGCTGCGGCTCTACGACGTGGTGGACGAACAGACCGCCTACGAGGCGGTGGACGCCTGCCGCCGGGACGGCATGGAGGCCATTGTCAGCGGCGGCACCGTCAGCAACATCTGCCGGGAACAGGGCTTTCCCTGCACCTATATCCGCATCCAGCCCGCCACTTTGGAGCGGGCCATTCAGGAGGCCCTGAACACCGCCCGGCTCATCAACACCGAACGGACCAAGACCAACATCATCCGCATGATCCTGGACAACAGTGACGACGCGGTCATGGCGGTGGATGAAACCGGCCATATTCTGGAGGCCAACGACCAAGCCTATCAGCTTTATGGTCTGGCCTTCCTCTCCGACTGGAAGGGCGGACCCGTCCAGCGGCTGAACGCCGGTCTGACCTTTATCGGCAGCCGGGAGGCTCCCTGCCGGGACGGGGAGGAGAAACTGGTGACCATCGGCAATCAGAAGTACTACGTCCGCTATAAGCTCATCTCCGGCGAGGACTCCGGCGCGGGCACCCTGATCACCACCAGCGCCGCCTCCAAGATTCTCCAGGAGGAACGCCAGATCCGAAAGAGCCTCGTGCGGAAGGGGCCCACCGCCAAGTATACCTTCCGCAGCATCATCGCCGTGAACCCGGAGATGCGGAAGAAGGTGGAGATCGCCAAGAAATTCAGCAAGGCCGATTCCGACGTCCTCATCACCGGGGAGACCGGCACCGGCAAGGAGCTCTTCGCCCACAGCATCCACTCCGCCAGCGGGCGGATGGCCCAGCCCTTTGTGGCCATCAACTGCGCCACGCTTCCGGAGAGCCTGCTGGAGAGCGAGCTGTTCGGCTACGAGCCAGGCTCTTTCTCCGGCGCGTCCCGGGAGGGACGGATGGGCCTGTTCGAGCTGGCCCACCGGGGAACCATCTTCCTGGACGAGATCGGGGAGATCCCCGTGGCCCTCCAGGCGAAGCTGCTGCGGGTCCTCCAGGAGAAGGAGATCCGCCGCATCGGCAGCGCGGCGGTAATCCCCATCGACGTGCGGGTCATCGCCGCCACCAACGTCAACATCCGGGAGCAGATCGCCCTGGGGAAATTCCGAAGCGACCTGCTTTACCGGCTCAACGCCCTGGAAATCTCCATCCCGCCCCTGCGGGAGCGGCCGGACGACGTGATCCCCCTGATGGAGGGACAGCTCCGCATCCTGGCGGCGGGCCTGGGCAAGCAGGTCCCGAAGCTCACCCCGGAGGCCCAGGAGCTGCTGTGCCGCTACGCCTGGCCCGGCAATGTCCGGGAGCTGCGCAACATCTGCGAGCGGCTGGTGGTCCTGTCCGACGCGGCGGACGTGACGGTGGAGGACCTCAACGAGCTCCACAGCTTTTCCGGCGTTCCCCTCGCCGCTCCGAACAGCGTTCCCGGCGGTGTTCCCCCGGCCTTTTCGCCGCCGGTGTTCCCCCTCTCCCCGCCGGGCAAGACCAAGCAGGAGATCGCCCGGGAACTGGGCGTCAGCCGGACCACCCTCTGGCGGATGAGCAAGCGGCAGCAAGAGCAAAAGTAATTCACGCAAAACCCATCATGAGAGGAGTCTTTCCATGGAAACCATTACCGATCTCATCAAGAACCAACCCATTCCCAAAATGGTGCGCATCCGGCAGAACTTCGACCGGAGCCACATTCCCGTGGAGGACATCGCCTCCACCGTCCAGAGGGAGCTGGACCGGGAGGACCTGGGCGGGAAGATTCAGCCCGGCATGAAGATCGCCATTACCTGCGGCAGCCGGGGCATGACCAACAACGCCCTCATGGCCCGGGCCATGGTGGACTTCGTCAAGTCCAAGGGGGCGGAACCCTACATCGTGGCCGCCATGGGCAGCCACGGCGGCGCCACCGCCGAGGGCCAGACCCAGATCCTCAAGGACTACGGCATCACGGAGGAGGCCATGGGCTGCCCCGTCAAGAGCTCCATGGAGACGGTGCAGATCGGCCTCTCCGGCGTGCGGAAGCAGCCGGTCTTCATCGACAAGAACGCCTCTGAGGCGGACGGCATCCTGCTCTTCAACCGCATCAAGCCCCACACCTCCTTCCGGGGGCCCTATGAGAGCGGATTGATGAAGATGATGGCCATTGGCCTGGGCAAGCAGAAGGGGGCGGAGTCCATCCACCACCAGAGCCCCGCCATCATGCACGAGCTGGTGGAGGAGTACGGCCGGACCATCCTGGAGAACTGCCCTGTCCTGGGCGGCATCGCCGTCATTGAAAACGCCTACGACGACACCTACCTCATCAAGGGCCTCACCCCCCGGGAGATCATCGACGAGGAGCCCAAGTTGAAGGAAATCTCCTACCAGACCATCGCCCATCTGCTGTTCGACGAGTGCGACGTGCTGGTGGTGGACAAGATCGGGAAGAACATCTCCGGCGACGGCATGGACCCCAACATCTCCGGTCGCTTCGTCCTGCCCCAGTACTGCTCCGGCGGCATCGACGCGGAGAAGGTGGTCATCCTGGACATCACCGACGAGACCCACGGAAACGCCCAGGGCATCGGCCTGGCGGAGGTGACCACCCGGCGGCTGGTGAACCGGATGAAGCTGGAGATGACCTACCCCACCGGCGTGACCAACACCTTCCTGCACCTGATGAAGATTCCCATGATTATGGACAACGACCGGGAGGCCCTCCAGCTGGCCCTGATGTGCTGCCCGGAGGCGGAGGACCACGACCACATGAAGCTGATCCGCATTCCCAACACCGCCCACATCGGCGAGATCGAGATTTCCGAGGGCCTGCTGCCTCAGGCCAAGGCCAATCCCAACATCGAGATCCTCACGGACCTTTATGACCTGCCCTTCGACAGCGAGGGGAATCTGTTTTAAAGCCCCGCCGCCCCGGGCGGACCCTCCGCCGGGGCGGAACCCGTGTATGTAGTTAAAAAGGAGAGAAATTTATGGTTACACCTGCCATGCTGATTCTGCATCTGGCGATCGCCATCGCCATCATCCTGGTATGCATCATCGTCTTAAAGCTCAATGCCTCCATCGGAATGGTGCTGGCCTGCCTGTACATGGGAGGTATGGGCGGCCTGGGCCTGATGGACACCGTCTCCACCATCTCTTCCGGCTTCGGCAATATGATGACCGGCATCGGCCTTCCCATCGGCTTCGGCGTGATCCTGGGCCAGCTGCTGAACGACAGCGGAGCCGCCGGGGTGATTGCCGATAAGATCGTCTCCGCCTTCCCGGAGAAGCGGGCCATGTGGGCCATCTCCCTGGCGGGCTTCGTCCTGTCCATTCCCGTGTTCTTCGACGTGACCTTTGTGATCCTGATCCCCATCGGCATCACCATCGCCGCCAAGATCAACAAGAAAATGTGCTATGTCACCGGCTGCCTGACCATCGGCGCCACTACGGCTCACTGCGTGGTGCCCCCCACGCCGAACCCCCTGGCCGCGGCGGACATCTTCGGTTTCGACCTGGGCATCATGATGGGCGTGGGCCTGGTGGTGGGCCTGATCACGGTGCTGCTCAGCGACTTTGTGTTCATCAAGATCCACGACAAGGGCATCTGGAACGAGGAGAAGGACGTCAACCACAGCTCCAACGTGGTGACGGAGCTGCTGGAGTCCGCCAAGAAGGACGCCGCGACCAACCGGCCCCGGCCCTCCTTCGCCATGAGCCTGCTGCCCATCGTCATCCCCATCGTCTGCATCCTGGCGGGCACCGTGGGAAGCGCCCTGTTTGAGGAGTCCCCCGTGATCTGCCGCTTCCTGGGCGAAAAGGTCATCGCCATGCTGCTGGGCACCCTGGGCGCGTACCTGGTGAGCATCAAATTCATCGGCCGGGAGAACTTCGAGAAGAGCGCCGGCGAGGCCCTGAAGAGCGCCGGCGTGGTGCTGCTGATCACCGGCGCGGGCGGCAGCTTCTCCTCCGTCATCGCCGCCACGGGCATCGGGGACTCCATCGTCTCCCTGCTCAGCACCGGGGCCAGCTCCGTGGTTCCCGCCATGTTCCTGTGCTACCTGATCGGTATGATCTTCCGCGTGGCCCAGGGCTCCGGCACCGTGGCGGGCATGACCTCCATGACCATCATGGCCACCGTGGCCCCCGCCATCGGCTGCCATCCCGTGTGGCTGGCCCTGGCCTGCCTCTCCGGCGGCAACTCCATCGGCCATGTGAACGACTCCGGCTTCTGGGTGGCGACCAACATGTCGGGCCTCACCATCACCGGCGGACTGAAGACCTATACCCTGGGCTCCTTCATCTCCTCCGTGTTCATTTTCCTGCTGGCGCTCATCGGCGCGCTGGTGATCCCGCTGTGACTCTTTGAAATCGTTATCATTTTGCGGCGCAGTCCGCAAGTTAAGGAGTGAAACCATATGCTGAACGCAATGCTCATCGATCCCGCCGACAACGTGGTGGTCGCCATCGAGCCCATCGCCAAGGACAGCCCGGTGGAGTACGACTGCGGCGGCGAGACCCGCCGCCTCACCGCCCTGGAGGACATCACCATTTACCACAAGCTGGCCTGCCGGGACATTCCCCAGGGGGAGCCGGTGGTGAAGTACGGCCAGCACATTGGCTCCGCCGTCACGGACATCCGGGCCGGGCAGCACGTCCACGTCCACAACGTGGAGAGCCACTCCACCAACGTTTGAGGAGGGAATCGAATGACATTCTTTGGATATGAGCGGCCGGACGGCCGGGTGGGCGTCCGCAACTACGTGCTGATCCTGCCCGCCAGCGTCTGCGCCTCCGACACCACCCGGATCGTGGCCCAGCAGGTCAACGGCGCGGTGACTTTCAACAACCAGCAGGGCTGCTCCCAGGTAGAGTCGGACCAGCAGCTGACCATGGACGTTATGGCGGGCTACGCCGCCAACCCCAACGTCTACGGCACGGTGGTGGTCTCCCTGGGCTGCGAGAACTGCCAGATGGACCTGGTGGTGAAGGCCATCCAAGAGCGGACCAATAAGCCCCTCAAGCAGGTCATCATCCAGGAGGTGGGCGGCACCCTGAAAGCGGTGGACATCGCCGTGCGCTACGCCAAGGAGATGGTTGCGGAGGCGTCCCTGCTGCAAAAGAAGGAGTTCCCCATGTCGGAGCTGATCGTGGGCACCGAGTGCGGCGGCAGCGACCCCACCAGCGGCCTGGCGGCCAACCCTGTCATCGGCGAGATGAGCGACCGGCTGGTGAAGGACGGGGGCTGCTCCATCCTCAGCGAGACCACCGAGTTCATCGGCGCGGAGCACATTCTCGCCAAGCGGGCCGCCTCTCCGGAGGTCCACGACCGCATCCTGGAGATCGTCCGGCGCTATGAGAAGGCCCTGCGCCTGGTGGGCGAGGAGGTCCGGGAGGGCAACCCCTCTCCCGGCAACAAGGCCGGCGGCATCACCACCCTGGAGGAGAAGTCCCTGGGCTGCATCCACAAGGGGGGCCACAGCCCCGTCATGGCGGTCTACGACTACGCCAAGCAGGTGAAGGCCAAGAGCGGCCTGGTCATCATGGACACCCCGGGCAACGACCCCTCCTCCGTGGCTGCCATGGCAGCGGGCGGGGCCCAGGTGGTGGTGTTCTCCAGCGGCCGGGGGTCTCCCACAGGCAACCCCATCGTCCCCGTGGTGAAGATCACCGGGAACAAGCTGACCTTCGCCAAGATGGAGGACAACATCGACCTGGACGCCTCCCCCCTGATCTACGGGGAGAAGACCCTGGAGGAGCTGGGCGGGGAGCTCTATGAGCTGGTGCGGCAGGTAGCCTGCGGCCGCCAGACCAAGGCGGAGGCCCTGGGCTTCACAGAAATGGCCATCGCCCGGGTTTGCAACTACGTATAAGCGAGAAGGAGCGCATCCGATATGAACAAGAAATACGTCGTCATGGACGGCAACACGGCGGCGGCCCATGTGGCCTACGCCTTCACGGAGGTAGCCGCCATCTATCCCATCACTCCCTCCTCTCCCATGGCGGAGAAGGTGGACGAGTGGTCCGCCAAGGGGCGGAAGAACCTGTTCGGGTCCACGGTGGACGTGATCCAGATGCAGTCCGAGGCGGGGGCGGCGGGCACCTGCCACGGCGCGGCCCAGGCCGGCGCCCTGACCACCACCTTCACCTCCTCCCAGGGCCTGATGCTGATGATCCCCGCCATGTACGCCATGGGGGGCCAGTTCCT
>JAETSB010000030.1 GCA_021769865.1 Oscillospiraceae bacterium | reverse complement strand
GAGGACGGGAAGGCCCTCGCCCTGGACTATTCCATTTTGGCAAGCACCGGCAATTGTGAATTTGAACAGTATGGAGTGAAAATCACGGAGAAGAACAGCGGAGAACAGGCCATGGCGTTTAATTTGACCACCAGTACCACGAACGGGATGTTTCTGGACATGACCGCCAATTATCTCCGGCGGCAAGGGCAATCCTGAGCGTTTGGAATCTCCGGTCCGGCTGGATGCTCCAGCCGGACCCCCAAAAATGCGTCTCAAATTGAGACATATTCCAACAGCAACTATGTTGCCATACGGCAGAAGCCCACTGTCCCGGTGGGCCTCTGCGGGCTGGCAACAGTCCTAAGAATTGAATAGGTCCACTGGATACGTTTGGTATGCGGCCCGAAAGGAAAAGGGCGTCTCGTCGTCCCGCCGTCCGAGCCGGTCAAACATATAAACCAGCAGGACTTCAAATTTCCCCTGCACGGCCTCACGCTGGATTTCTTGGATGGCGTCTCTCTCCTTTGCTCCAGTTTTTTCTTCACCTCCCCGGCGTACTGACGGGACACCCAGATCTGTTCGCCGTTGTCCATGGTCACCAGCCACCGCCGCCCCAGCTCCGGGCGGAGGGCCCGCACCCGGCGAAAGTTGAGGATGGTGGAACGTCCCGCCCGGAAAAAGTCCAGCTCCTTCAAGGCGTCCTCCAGCTCATATAACCGCAGGGCGCTTTGGAAGACCTGCTTCTCCGTGTAGAGGAAGGTCTTTTTGTCCGCCGTATCAATATAAAGAACATCCTTCACGTCCAGAAGGTGCCGCTCTCCGTCCAGAATGCCCACCAGCTTTTTCTGATAGATGCGAAGCATGGCCACCAGCCTCAGAATGTCCTCGTCCGCTTGGGCGCAGTTGATGACGACCTCTGTTTCCGGGTAAGCCGGGTCCTGATTCAGCGTGATCTTCATGCCGTCCCTCCTTTCAGGCTCATTTTATCAGACGCATGGCAAATTGCAATCCAACTTGCCTCTGTGGGCCTTTTCCCATTCCCAAGCGTACCGCCGCGCGGATGGGCCGCCACAGACACGAAAAAAAGCCTGTAACCTCACGGTTACAGGCTTCCTTCACGCCCGCGCTCACGGCGGCGTTTCCCTTCTATTTCACACGCAGCCGCTCCACCGCGGCCTCCTCCGGCGTGACGTTCACGGTGCGGCAGGTCGTATAGATCACCATGCCCGGCCGGCCTCCGGCGGGCTTCTTCACGTTCCGGACCTCCGTATAGTCCACCGGCACGTTCCCGCTCTCCCGGGCCTGGGAGAACCAGGCCGCCAGCATCGCCGCCTGGGCGATGTCCTCCTCCGACGGGGCCTGTCCGGCACAGCGGAGGATGACGTGGGACCCGTGGATCTTCTGGGTGTGGAGCCAGAGGTCCCGGCGGTCCGCGTCCTTCAGCGTCAGCTTGTCGTTCTGGCGGTTGTTCCGGCCCACCAGCACCCGGAGGCCGGAGCCGGTGCGGAACTCCCAGGGGGCGGCGGGGCGGGACTTGTCCTTTTTACCCTTCCCCTGCTTTTTGAGAAAGCCCGCCTCCCGCAGCTCGGCGCGGATGTCCAGGTAGTCCGCCTCCGTCTCCGCCTGGCCGATCTCCGCCAGGACGCTTTCCAGATACTCCAGGTCCCGCCGGGCCAGGTCCATCTGTTCCCAGAGGTACTTCTCCGCCGTCTTCGCCTTGGCGTAGCGCTTGTAGTACCTGGCGGCGTTCTGCTGGGGGGTCAGCAGGGGGTCCAAGGGGACGGCGACGGGGGCGTTATTCTCATAGTAATTCTCGCACTCCAGCCGAGACTGGCCCCGCTCCATCCGGTAGAGGTTGGCGGTAATCAAATCCCCTTGGACCCGGAGCTTGTCCCGGTTCTGAGTCTCGGCGTACTCCTTCTCCTGGAGGGCCAGTTTCCGCCGGAGACGGTCCCGGGCGGTCGTGGCCGCCCGGAGGAGGTCCGCCCCCCGCTGGCGGACCCGCTCCTGGCGCTCCCGGGCCTCATAGAAGGCGTCCAACAGGGCGGAAAAGCTGGGATAGGTCACGCTCTCCGCCGCGCCGCCGTACTGGCCCACAGGGACGCAGGCAAAGTCCAAAGGCTTGCCGTCCCGGAGGAGGCACACGGGGGTAAAGCGGTTTTCCCGGACCCGGGTCTGAAACTCCTCCAGGGCCCTCCACAGGGGGCCGGGATCGGGCGTCTGAAAGACCCGGGTATCCGTGTCCCCCGCCGCCCGAAAGGCCAGTTCCCGGGCCATCAGGGGAGAGAGGCCGAAATAGGCGTCCAGCAGAAAGCCGTCCAGGGGTTTTTCCGCCGGGGCGGCGGCAAAGCGGGCGGCGAAGTCCTCCTCCGTCTCCTCCAGAAAGGGCAGGCGGCCCGTGGAGGCGGGGGGCTGGTAGAAGAGGCCCGGCAGGACCTGGCGGGCGGCGGACATGTCCGCGTCCACCCGGCGGAGGCTGTCGATGATCCGGTCCTCCTCGTCCAAAAGAATGAGGTTCGACCGCCGGCCCATGGCCTCCAGCACCAGCGTCCGCTTTCCGGCCCGGCCCAGCTCGTCGGAGGCGTCGAACTCGATCTTCACCAGCCGCTCCAGGGGGGGCTGGGTCAGGCCCGCCACCCGGGCCCCGGAGAGGTGTTTTCGCAGCAGCATGCAGAACATGGGGGGCTCCGCCGGGTTGTCTCGGGCCAGCTCCGTCAGCTGGAGGCGGGGGGCTCCCGCCCCGGCGTTCAGCAGCAGCCGCTTCCCCCGGAAGAGGAGGACCACCTGGTCCCGGGCGGGCTGCTGCACCTTGTCCACCCGGAGGCCCGCCAGCTGGGGCCTCAACTCCTCCACGATGGCTGTCAAACAGATCGCGTCAATCGCCATGAGCTTCCTCCTCCATCATGATGCAAAAGAGCTGGTTGATCCGCGCCGTCTCCCCCCGGAGGTAGAGCCAGCCAAGCAATGCCTCCAGGGCCGTGGCCTCGCCGTACTGGGCCCGGCTGGCGTGGTGGGGGACGGTGTGGACCTGGGCGTTCCGCCCCCGGCGGAAGACCGCCCGCTCCTCCTCCGTCAGCAGGGGGAGGATCTTCTCCGCCTTTTCCGCCTGGGACTCGGCGCAGACCAGGGCGACAGCCGCCCGGTGCATCCCCCGGCCCGTGGCCCCGCCATGGGCGCAGAGCCAGGAGCGGACCAGCAGCTCAAACACCGCGTCCCCCATGTGGGCCAGGCCGATGGAGCTGATCTCCAGCAGTCGGTCCCGGGGAAGCTCGGGCTGAAAGTAGTTTTCCATGCTACACTCCTCTACGTTGTCGTCGCTCCAGCTTGGTATATCGCCGGATTACCAGAGCGAGTTAAAGTTCTTTTGGTTACTTTTCTTTCAAGAAAAGTAACAGCGCCGCCGCCAGGGCGGCGAAATCCTCCAGCGTCAGCTTCTCCCCCCGGACCGCCGGGGAAAGCCTGCAGACCTCAATCGCCCTCTGCACCGCCTCCCGGCCGATTTCCGGCAGGGCGGCGGAAAGGCTGTTGGCCAGGGTTTTCCGCCGCAGCAGAAAGGCCCCCCGGACCACTCGAAAGAAAAACGCCTCGTCCTCCACCTCCACGGCGGGCCGCTCCCGCCGGACGCAGCGGAGGACGGCGGAGTCCACCTTGGGGACGGGGAAGAACTTCGCCGCCGGTACGTCGAAGAGGACCTCCGTCTCCATATAGTATTGGAGCCAGAGGGTGAAGGCCCCGCCGTCGGAGGAGCCCTGGGGGGCCGCCAGCCGCCGGGCCACCTCCTTTTGGAGGAGCACGGTGACGCTCTCAAAGCAGGGAGTTTCCACCAGCTTCGTCAGCACCGGGGTGGTGATGTTGTAGGGGAGGTTCGCGCAGACCAGGGGCCGGAGGCCCCGGAACTTCTCCGCCGCCAGGGCGGCGAGATCCAACCGCAGCGCGTCCCCGGGGACGATCTCCACGTTGTCAAAGGACTCCATGGTCTCCGCCAGCACGGGGAGGAGCTTTTTGTCCAGCTCGATGGACACCACCTTCCCCGCCCGGCCCGCCAGCTCCGCCGTCAGGCACCCAACGCCCGGCCCGATCTCCAGCACGCCGGAGGTTCCGTCCGCCCGGGAGGCGGCGGCAATGTCCGCCGGAACCCCCGGGTCGATGAGGAAGTTCTGTCCCATGGACTTGGAAAAATGGAAGCCGTGCCGTCCCAGCAGGGCGCGGAGGGTCTCCCGGTCGCAGAGGTTCATGGCTTGTCCGCCTTTCGGTTCGTTTTTCATGGGGGTCAGCCGTTTTCGACGGGGTAAGAGGTAAAGGACTGAATCAGCCACCGGCCGTCCTTCTCCCGGAACACCGCTTCCCGAACGGATTGATCCTCCGCGTAGGGGGCGGGTTTCGCCCGCAGGCGGAGGATATCGCCGTCCCGGGCACCCTCCGCCGCCTGGAAGGAGCCGGGGCCGAAGTCACTGGTGAAATTATAGTACGCGTCATAATCCGGGAGATACAGCACGCCCTCCGTGTCCGTCAAATCCGCCGTGGTAATTCCGGCGCAGGACCCCAGGGTCCGTTCCACCGCCGCCCGGGGGATGCGGTGGATGGGCACCGGCATACCGCTGGGGACGTTTCCCCACCGCTCCAGGTCCTCCGCGTCCCAATGGAAGCCCGGCAGGGCCGCTAGGGCCTGGAATTCCTCCAAGTCCCCGTCCTCCACAAAGCCCCCCTCGCCGGGGAAGTAGCGGAGGAACTCCTCTAGACTCAGCTTCGTTACATCGTCGTATTCACTGGTGAAAAAACAGCCGAGCTTCTGAGCTTGGGCGTCGTAGGGGTCGTTGTAATTCAGCGCCTCGTTGGCTCGGGCCAGCTCCTCCGCCGTCAGGGGCGTCCCCTCCAGAGGGGGAAGCTCCGGCGCGAGGGTCGGGTCCTCCGTCTCATCCGGCGAAACGGCCTCCGGCGGCTCCACCTCCGATTGAACGGTTTGAGGCGGGTCCGCCTCCTCCGCGGGGACGTTCTCCGCCCCGCAGGCCGTCAGCGTCAGGGAAAGAAAAAGCAGTATCCATAAGCGAATCTTCATATCGTCTTCTTGTTCCTCTCAGCGTCCGCAGTTTTAAAGGAAAGTATAACACAACCTCTCCCGCGATTCAATTCTTTTTCCGGAACAAAGGGGGAAGCGCAGGTTGTAATATTAAATGCGAAAGAACACGAAGCCCAACGAACGGGGCGGTTCGGTTCTATCGCATTTATTTTTTTGTACCACAAACGGGCCGGAAAGTCAAGCGGGAGGGC
>JAETSB010000029.1 GCA_021769865.1 Oscillospiraceae bacterium | reverse complement strand
ATGGCCTCTTTCAGTAACATGTCCTTGACCTTCATGAGGCGGATGGTGTTGGCGCGCTCGTTCTCGTCCAGCTTCATGGTAATATACTGGATGGCCTCCTCCATTTGGGGGATCTTTACATACTCCAGGGCGTTGACCCGGCGGCGGGTCTTCTCGATCTCCTCGGCCAGGAGCTGGGAGGTCTTTTCGATCTCCGCCAGGCGGAGCATATCCTGGAGCACGCCGGACAGGGCCTCCACGGCGCCGTCCAGTTCGCCGGAGGTGGTGGCGAAGCCGTAGGGGTAGATTTCCCCGGCGTCGTCGCTCTTGGTCTTGAAGTGGTACACCGGCACATTGACGCTCATGATGTTCTGGAAGGTCATGTCCAGCTCCACGCTCTGCTTGGGGTAGAGCAGGGCCTGCTCCAGCATCTCGGTGGACATGAGGGCGGAGGCCACGGTGAAGGAGCCGTGGGCGCGCATCAGCCCCTCCTCCACCCTCTTCCGCAGGGCCCGGTTCTCCCGCACCACGTCCATGAACTGCTTCATGAGCTCGTCGCGCTTGTCCTTGAGCAGCTTGTGGCCCCGGATGGAGGTTCTCAGCCGGGTTTTCAGCCGCGTCAGCTCCTGCCGGGTGGGGTTTACGTTAATCGCAGGCATGGCTTACCCCTCCTCTCCTTGCGCCACCATCAGACTTCAGAGGGGCCCCGCCGCGCGGGGACGGCGCCTTTGCGCCGCAAAATCGCCGCAGGCGATTTCCGCAGGGCGGATTCATTCCGCCCGAGGATGGGAAATCCCGGGGCCCCCATGCGGCCGGCCGTATGGGGTTCACGTTAATCGCGGGCATGGATTACCCCTCCTTTTTCGGGAGGTATTTCTCAATGAACTCCGGCTTGATGCGCTTGAGCTCCGCCTTGGGCAGGATGCTCAGCAGCTCCCAGCCCAGATCCAGAGTCTCCTCGATGGAGCGGTTCTCGTCGCTGCCCTGGGCCACGTAGCGCTTTTCGAACTCGTCAGCGAACTTGGCGTACTGGAGGTCGGTGGGGGACAGGGCGGCCTCGCCCAGGATGCTCATGAGCTCCTTGTTCTCCTTGCCGGTGGAATAGGCGGCAAAGAGCTGGTTCATGGTGCCCGCGTGGTCCTCCCGCGTCTTGCCGGGGCCCACGCCCTTGTCCTTCAGGCGGGACAGGGAGGGCAGCACGTCCACCGGCGGGATAATGCCCTTGCGGTAGAGCTCCCGGGAGAGGATGATCTGTCCCTCGGTGATATAGCCGGTCAGATCGGGGATGGGGTGGGTCTTGTCGTCCTCGGGCATGGTAAGGATGGGGATGAGGGTGATGGAGCCGCTCTTGCCCAGCTGCCGCCCCGCCCGCTCATAGAGGGTGGCCAGGTTGGTGTAGAGGTAGCCGGGGTAGCCCCGGCGTCCGGGCACCTCCTTCTTGGCGGCGGACACCTCGCGCAGGGCCTCGGCGTAGTTGGTGATGTCGGTCATGATGACCAGCACGTGCATGCCCTTCTCGAAGGCCAGGTACTCGGCGGCGGTGAGGGCCATGCGGGGGGTGGCGATGCGCTCCACCGCCGGATCGTTGGCCAGGTTGGTGAAGAGCACCGTCCGGTCGATGGCGCCGGTGCGGCGGAACTCCTGTACGAAGAAGTCGGACTCCTCGAAGGTGATGCCGATGGCGGCAAAGACCACGGCGAAGTTGCCCGCGTCGTCCCCCAGCACACGGGCCTGCCGGGCGATCTGGGCGGCCAGGGCCGCGTGGGGCAGGCCGGAGCCGGAGAAGATGGGCAGCTTCTGGCCGCGCACCAGGGTATTCAGGCCGTCGATGGTGGAGATGCCCGTCTGGATAAACTCGTTGGGGTAGTCCCGGGCGGCGGGGTTCATGGGCAGGCCGTTGATGTCCCGGTACTCCTCGGCCAGAATCTCCGGGCCGCCGTCGATGGGCTTGCCCATGCCGTTGAACACCCGGCCCAGCATGTCGCCGGACACGCCCAGCTGGAGGGGGTGGCCCAGGAAGCGCACCTTGGACTCGGCCAGGTTGATGCCCGCGGAGGACTCAAAGAGCTGAACCACGGCGTTGTCGCCGTTGACCTCCAGCACCTGGCAGCGGCGCACGGTGCCGTCGGGCAGCTCAATCTCCCCCAGCTCGTCGTAGGTGACGCCGGACACCCGGCGCACCACCATCAGGGGGCCGTTGACCTCCTGTATGGTACGGTATTCCTTGATCATTCCTCAGCACCTCCCCGGGCGGCGATGTCCGCGATCTGCTCCTCCATCTCCCGGGCCATGTCGGCGTAGACGGCGGCGTACCGGTCGTCCGGCACGCTCTTGGCCCGGCCCATCTGCTCCCGGAAGGGGATGGCGAACAGCTCGGCGGTGGCGGCGCCCTTCTCAATGGCGGCGCGGCACAGCTTGTCGTAGTCCAGAATCATCTGGATCATCTTGTCCTGGCGCTCGTAGCTGGAGTACCAGTCCACCTCCATAAAGCCGTTCTGCTGGAGGAAATCCTCCCGCAGCATCTTGGCGGTCTCCAGGGTGAGCTGGTCGGCGGCGGACAGGGAGTCCTTGCCCACCAGCTGCACAATCTCGTTGAGGCTGGCCTCCTCCTGAAGGATGGACATGGCCTTGTCGCGGTTCACCATGAACTGGGGCCCCAGGTGCTCGTCATACCAGGGCTTGAGGGAGTCCAGGTACAGGGAGTAGGAGTTGAGCCAGTTGATGGCCGGGAAGTGGCGCTTGTAGGCCAGGGAGGCGTCCAGGGCCCAGAACACCTTGACGATGCGCATGGTGGCCTGGCTGACCGGCTCGGACAGGTCGCCGCCGGGGGGCGACACCGCGCCCACCGCGGTCAGGGAGCCCCGGCGGTGCTCGTCGGAGCCGATGCACTCCACCATGCCCGCCCGCTCATAGAACTGGGCCAGGCGGGAGGACAGGTAGGCCGGATAGCCCTCCTCGCCGGGCATCTCCTCCAGGCGGCCGGACATCTCGCGCAGGGCCTCGGCCCAGCGGGAAGTGGAGTCGGCGATGACGGCCACGTCGTACCCCATGTCACGGAAGTACTCGGCGATGGTGATGCCGGTATAGATGGAGGCCTCACGGGCGGCCACCGGCATGTCGGAGGTGTTGGCGATCAGAACCGTCCGCTTCATCAGGGACTCGCCGGTGCGGGGGTCCACCAGCTCGGGGAACTCCCGCAGCACGTCGGTCATCTCGTTGCCCCGTTCGCCGCAGCCGATGTAGACCACGATGTCCACGTCCGACCACTTGGCCAGCTGGTGCTGCATCACCGTCTTGCCCGAGCCGAAGGGCCCGGGGATGGCGGCGGTGCCGCCCTTGGCCACAGGGAACATGGCGTCCACGATGCGCTGGCCGGAGAGCAGCGGGGTTCTGGGGGGATACTTGTGCTTGTAGGGCCGCCCTACGCGGACGGGCCACTTCTGCACCATGGTCAGCGCGTGCTTCTCCCCCTTCCCGTCCACCAGCACCGCCACCGTGTCCAGCACCGTGAAGGAACCGGACTGGATGGACTCGATGGTGCCGGACAGGGTGGGGGGCACCATGATCTTGTGGAGCACCACGCTGGTCTCCTGGACGGTACCCAGCACGTCGCCTCCGGTGACCTTGTCGCCGGGCCTGGCCACGGCGGTGAAGTCCCACTTCTTCTCCCGATCCAGGGCGGGCACCTCCACGCCCCGGGGCAGGTTGTTGTTCCCCGCCTTCCGCATGATGCCCTCCAGGGGGCGCTGGATGCCGTCGTAGATGTTCTCAATGATGCCGGGGCCCAGCTCCACGCTCATGGGCGCGCCGGTGGTCTCCACCACCGCGCCGGGGCCCAGGCCGGAGGTCTCCTCGTACACCTGGATGGACGCCGCATCGCCGTTCATGTTCAGAATCTCGCCGATCAGGCGCTGCTCGCCCACCCGCACCACGTCGGCCATGTTGGCGTCCTTCAGCCCCGTCGCCACCACCAGCGGGCCGGAGACCTTGACAATTTTTCCGCTCAATGCTTCAACCTTCTTTCTCGTCGGCGCAAACTGCACATCCTTCGCGTCCCCGTAAACGGGAACGCTCACTCGTTCCGTTGCGCCTCCTCCTCCCCGCCAGACCCACTTCGTTGGGCTCCGCCGGGGGTCCGGACGGCCATAAAGGCCGCCCCTACCGCAGGGCGTTCCGGACGTAGGGGCGACCTTCATGGTCGCCCGTCCTTCCGGCCATTGCCGATGATCCGCTCCCTCGGCCTGCTCCGTCTTCGGCGCGGGCGGGTGTGGGCACCCGCCCCTACAGGGCACCCAACGCGTTATGGGCGTAGGGGGAGCTACAAAATATCCGCGCCCACGGCACGCTCCACGGCCCGCTTGACGTTGGCCATACCGATGCCCAGGGAGCCGTCCTTGCCGGGGATCAGGATGATCGCGGGGGTCAGCGCGTCCTTGTACCGCTCCAACTCCGCCTCCATGTGGGCCGCGTACCCCTCGGTCAGGTACACCACCGCGTAGTTCTCCTTCGCCAGAGCGTGAAGGGTGCGCTTTGCCTCCTCCGCGCTCTCCGCCGGGAACACGTCCAGCCCCAGGGCCTTGAAGCCCAGCACGCTGTCCTTGTCGCCCAGCACCGCGATTTTATAGTTAGACATAGGCCTCACGCAGCCTTTCCCGAATAGTGTCCGCGTCCAGCCCGGCCATACGGCCGGAGAGGATGGTGCGGATGGCGGTGAACTCCGCCTCCCGGGCGTACAGATAGCCTACCACCGCCTGCTCCCCGAAGGGGATGCGGCGGGCCTGGGCCAGGTAGCCCATCACCGCGTCGTCGCACAGCCGCTCAAAGGCGGTGAGCTCCCCGCTGCCGGGAGCGGTGAGGGCCGCGCCGGCCGCCGCCGCATCACCGAGGGGACCGGCCCGGAACACCGCCGCCAGATCATTGCCCTTGCCTGACGTGAGCACGTGGACCTCCACATTTCCCCCGGGCAGGAGTACCTGGCTCAAAAAGTCGCTCCCCTTCCCCATACGGGCACACCGGACGGCGGAGCGCAGGTTGGCGGCGTCGATGAGCAGCCGCACATACCCCTCCAGGAAGGGGCTGCCCACCGCGCGGGCCGTCTCCGCCATCTCCGCAAAATAGGCCCGGTCCAGCACAAAGTCGGCCAGTTGAGGGTCATTTCCACCATTGAGGGTCTCCCGGGCCTGCACAACCGCCCGGCGGAAGGGGTCGGTGAACTCCCGCAGGCTGTCCCGCTGAAAGGCCTCCTTCACCTGGGCGGCGCTCCACCGCCCGCCCTCCATCAGCAGCCGGTCGGCGTCCGCCCCCACCGCGGCCCCCTTTACCAGGGCCTTGGCGTTGTGGTAGTCGTACTTCATCTGAAACAGCTCCACCAGCCGTTTGTCGGGTACTGCGCCGCCCAGCTCCCGGTACAGGGCCGCCCGCGCCGCCGAGAGCAGCTCGTCCAGCCCACGGTTGGTCAGGGCCGGCAGCTCCTCATAGCCGCACTCGGCCAGCACCTTCACCGCCTCGTCGTCGCTGCGGGCCTCCACCATCCGCTCCATCCGCTCCCGGGTCACCAGGCGGTTCTCCATCGCCCGCACGCGGGCCGAGATGGTCAAATAATCCGTGTCTCTGATCTTACTCAAGTTTTCGCCTCCCTATCGGAGCGCTCAGCCAAAGAGCACCTCCACAACCGTCCGGTCCATCTCGCCCCGCAGGAGGCGCACCAGTGTTTCAAAGGTGCAGTTCACTTCCACGTCCCCGTCGCTGAGAATCAGCCCGCCCCGGATGGGCCGGGTCTGGACAGACAGGGTCAAATGGCCGTC
>JAETSB010000011.1 GCA_021769865.1 Oscillospiraceae bacterium | reverse complement strand
CCCGGCGCCGTCACCAGCGCCGCCCGCCCGTCCGGGGCCCGGAGGCCGCTGCCCGTGTCCCAGAGGGCCGTCAGCTCCGCCGTCCGGCCCTGGATGGAGACCCGGACCGGCAGCAGCTCTCCCCGCACCCCGTGGCCCGCCGCCGCCCGGAAGACCACAGAGAGGACGGCGTAGGCCGCCGTCCCGCCGATCACCAGGGCCTTCGCGTCCACGTTGGTGTAAAACACCCCGTTCACCGCCGGGACTCCACCCCCCGCCAGGAGTCCTAAGCCCAGCACGCAGCCCGCCATGGCGCAGGAGACGGCGAAGAACAGCAGCAGAAGCCGCAGCAGCTTCTCCTCCCCGCCGTAGGCGATGAGGCCCAGCAGCACCCCCGCCGCGATCTTCACCGGCGTCTGGGCCAAAAAGCCCAGCCCCGGCAGAAACACCGCCGCCGCATAAGCGCCCCCGGCCAGGGCCGCCAGGGCGTAGCGCTTCCGCCGCAGGGGAAGCCCCGCCAGGCGGGCGGCGCAGAGGAGGAGCAGGTAGTCCATCAGAGCGTTCAGCACGAACACGCTGTCGATGTAGATGACCGTCACGCCGCCCCGCCCCCTTTTTCCAAGGGATATTATAGGACAGGTGGACCGGGAAAACCGTCGTAATTGGAAAGGCGGTTTCCGGCGAATAAGGACGCCGTACAGAGGGGGTGCAGTCTCAGTCCGGCCGGCACATGGCCCAGACCGCGTTGTGATCGGACAGCTCCGCACCGGTGAAGGCCGCCAGCGCCGAGCCGGGGCGGGCGTAAGTGAGGTCCTCCCGGGCGGTGGAAATCATGCGGCTCTCCTCCGCGGAGAGGCCCCTCAGCAGAAGCCAGTCCAGCCGAAGGGGGAGAAAGTCCCCTCCGGGCAGGGGCTTGCGCCGGGTCAGCCTGGGCTCCTCCGGCACGATCCGGTACCCCGCCTCCGCCGCCATGGGCAGCAGGGCCTCATATTGAAACACCTCCTCCAGGCACCGGCGGCGCAGCGCGGGGCTTCCGGCAATCGCGCCGATGTCCTCCTTGTCCCGGCCGTCGAAGGTATTGGTGTTCAGATCGCCGCCCAGGATCAGCGGCATGTCCGGAAGCTCCCGCTCCACGGCGTTCAGGATAGCCTCCATCTGGAGACGGCGGCCCTCGCCGTGGGTGCGGTTCTCCAGGTGGATGGACACGGCTCCCAGGGGCCGCCCGCCCACGTCCAGCTCGGCGAAGACCGCCAGGCGGCCCCCGATGCGTTTTTGCCGGTCAAAGTACCAGTTGTACTGCTCCGGCAGGCGGATGACTCCGGCCCGGCGGATGGGCCAGCGAGAGAAGACCGCGTTTCCGTGGAAGCCCTTCTCATTCTCGTCGTTCACCAGCTCAATGAACTCCAGGCCCCAGGCGTAGTTCAGGCCGAAGCTCTCCGCCAGCGCCCTGGCGGTGTTCCGGTTGCCGGACCGGGCGCAGCCGTCGTCCAGCTCGTTGGCCAGGATCAGGTCGAAGGGCCGGACCGCGGGGCAGTCCCGCAGGAATTCCCCGATCTCCGCCAGGTGGACTCCCCGCTCCATGTTGAACATCAGCGCTCCCAAGGACGGGGGGACCGTCTCCGGCGGCGGGGCGAAGTTCCCGATTTCCGCCGTTTCGAACTGCGGGATTCGGGCCATGACCTCCTTCTGGGACCGCCGCTCCAGCAGCGCCCCCAGCGCCTTGCGCTCTTCCAATGGAATTCCCTGCATGGCGTTCACTCCTCTTTCCTCTTTTTCCGGCAGGCGGCGCGAATGCGTTGCCGCCGTCTTCTTGCTTTAACCTATCACAGAAACCGGAAGCCGTCAATGCGGGGGCCCGGCCTTCCCCGTTATTCCCGCCGTCTTGACAGCGGTCCGCCCGATACGGTAAAATGAAGAAACACTGACAATTGGTCTCCGGCGCTGTGCGGCGCCGGGACAGGGTACATAAAGTAAAAACGGCTTTTTGGGGGGTAACATATGGACTTCAGCATCAGGCGGTTTCAGGAGCGGGACGCGGCGGAGACCTCCGCCGTCATTGAGCGGGCGCTGCGGATCAGCAACGCCCCGGACTATCCCCCGGAGATCATCCGGGAGATGGTGGAGCTATATTCTCCCGCCAATCTGGCGGAGCAGGCCGGCGGCGAGCATCTCTACGTCCTTTGCGACGGGGACAAAATCGCCGGGTGCGGCGGGATTGCGGCGTACATGGGCAGCGAGACGGAGAGCATTCTGGTGACCATTTTCGTCCTGCCGGAGTATCAGGGACGGGGCGCGGGGAGGAGGCTCATGGAGGCCCTGGAGGGGGACGCGTATTTCCTCCGGGCAGACCGGGTGGTGATCCACTCCTCCATCACGGCCCGGGACTTCTACCTCAAACTGGGGTATCGCTTTCAGGACGGCGCCGGGGTCCCCGACGAGGAGGGCTGCATCCACATGGAAAAACGGCGCTGACCGCATAAGAAACCGCCCTCCCCACGGGAGGGCGGTTTCCTTGTCCAAGGCCCAACCTTCAATTTTGTTGTGCGCAGCCGGGCGTTCTGTGGTATAATAGAGAAAATTGTCGAACGATGGAGGATCACGCTATGAACGACAGCCTGTCTGAACTGGAGCGGAAGGAGCGGGAACCGGCGGTCCCGGCTGGGGGCCGCCGGCAGAGGGCTCCCGCCGCGCGGCCTCCCCAGGCCGGGCTGAGCGCCCTGTCCCTGGCGGTCTCCCTCGTCGCGCTGATCGTCGCCGGGACAGCGCTGTTCCTCGTCCTGCGGGGGAACCGGGAGCCGGAGCTCCCCCCCGGCGCGGAGAACGAGCCCATCACGTTCCGCTTCGGCGATATGGTCCTGGAGCCCCTGGAGGGGATGCCCCTGAACCCCTATGACGCGGACGCGTTCGGCCTGGACGAGAAGGGCAGGGTCACCTATGAGAAGAACGGCCGGCGGGCCAGGGCGGGCATCGACGTGTCCACCCACCAAAAGGAGATCGACTGGCCGGCGGTGGCGGCGGACGGCGTCGACTTCGCCATCCTCCGGCTGGGCCACCGGGGCTACACCGAGGGCGGCCTGTTCCTGGACGAGGTCTTTGAACGGAACCTCCAGGGAGCGCTGGACGCCGGGCTGGAGGTCGGCGTTTATTTCTTCTCCCAGGCCGTCACCCCGGAGGAGGCGGAGGAAGAGGCGGACTACGTCCTGGACGTCCTGGACGGACAGGCCCTCGCCTTTCCCGTGGCCTTTGACTGGGAGCCCATCACCGGGGACGAGGCCCGCACCGACGGCCTGGACGGAGAGGCGATGACCCGCTGCGCCGCCGCCTTTTGCAAGCGGATCGAGGACGCAGGCTACCGCCCGGCGGTCTATTTCAACCAGACCCAGGGCTATCTGCGCTACGACCTGCGGGAGCTGACGGACTATGAGCTGTGGCTGGCGGAGTACGGCGCCGTGCCGGACTTTTACTACCACTTTGACCTGTGGCAGTACTCCCACACCGGCCGTGTGGACGGCGTCCAGGGAGAGGTGGACCTGGACCTGGCTTTTTAACGGGACAAGGGCCGGGGCCTGAAATGCCCCGGCCCTCGCCTTTATCTTCAAGCTGGATTACGAACGCTCAAACTCCCCGGCCGTCTTTTCCAGCAGCTCCCGGATGGGCAGGTGCTGGGGACAGGCTTTTTCGCACCTTCCGCACTTGATGCAGCTGCCGGCCTTGCCGCCCTGCTTCGTGTAGACCTCGTTATAGTAATAGTCCGCGTTCCAGTCGTGGTAAATCTGCTTGGTGTTCATCACCGCGAACAGGTCCGGGATGGAAATTTTCTGCGGGCATCCCTCCGTGCAGTAGCGGCAGGCGGTGCAGGGGATCAGATTCATCGAGCGGAACACCTCCCGCACCCTGCCGACGGCTTCCAGCTCCCGGTCGTTTAAGGGCCGGAAATCCTTCATGAAGCGGATGTTTTCCTCCATCTGCTCCAGGCTGCTCATGCCGGAGAGGACCATCATCATCCCCTCAAACCCGGCGGCGAACCGGATGGCATAGCTGGCGGGGCTTCCGCCGTGAAGCGCCTCCAGGATCTCCGCGGCCTTCGGGGGAAGATTCACCAGATTTCCGCCCTTCACCGGCTCCATGACAATGGCCGGCTTTTGGAATTTCCGGCAGACCTCGTAGCATTTCCGGCTCTCCACGGCGGGGTCGTCGTAGTCTACGTAGTTGAACTGGATCTGGACCGCCTCGATCTGGGGGTACTCCGTCAGAATCTGCTCCAATACCGCCGCCCGGTCGTGGAAGGAGATGCCGAAATGGCGGATTTTCCCCTCCGCCTTCAGCTCCAGCGCCGTCTCATAGGCGCGGCACCTCTTGAAATGCGCGAAATTCTCCACGCCCTGGGCGTGCATCAGGTAGAAGTCGAAGTAGTCCACGCCGCAGTCCCCCAGCTGACGCTGGAAGAGGGGCCGGATATCCGCCTCCGTCTTGAACAGATATCCGCTGAGCTTGGTGGTCAGCACATAGCGCTCCCGGGGATAGCGGCTGGTGAGGCACTCCCGCAGGGCCGGCTCGCTCTTGCCGTCCAGGTAGCCGTGGGCGGTGTCGAAGTAGTTGAAGCCCGCCTCCAGAAAGGCGTCCACCATCCGGCAGGTCTGGGGGATATCCACCTCGCCGTCCTTCATGGGCAGGCGCATCGCGCCGAAGCCAAAGTTTTTCTTGATATTCTCCATATTGATTCCTCCATGCCGTTCCGGCTTTTACGGCAGCTTGCCGTACTGCTCATCTTCTACCGCCTCGCACCACTCGGCGTGCCCGTCCTCGCCGTAGACCTCCCGAATCAGCGGGAAGGTGCTCCACGCCTTGGGCCAGCCGCAGTAAAAGGCCAGCTGGGTCACCAGCTCCACGGCCTCCTGCCGGGTGACGCCGTGGGCCTTGCCGATCTCCAGATGGGATTTGAGCTGGGGATACAGCCCCGCCGAGAACAGCGCCGCGATGGTGATCAGGCTGCGGTCGCGGAGGGAGAGCTGTTCCTCCCTCGACCAGACCTCCCCAAAGAGGACGTCGTCGTTCAGCTCCGCGAATTTCGGGGCGAGGTCGCCCAAGCGGGTTCTTCCCGCCGTCTGTTTTTCCGCCATAATGACCGTTCCTTTCCAAGTGATTTTTACCAGTTTATCATACCGCTTGAAGTTCACTCCATGTCAAGAGATTTTTGTGAAAAAAATCTTCTTCCGCAGTTCCATAAACGCGCCGGCTCCTCGCGGAAAACGTCCATAGATTCCGCCGGCAGAAATGATAAATCCGAACGCGTCCCCGCTTTGGAGGACAGCGTTCGGATTTTCGTGATTTGGGCTGCCGGCGCAATCTGGATATTTCAGGATTTCGGTCTTCCGCCGCCAGGCGGTTTATCGCGTTTTTACAACAGGCCGCTCATGCCGCGAAGGCCCGGTAGAGGAAGGTGACGATCTGGCCCCGGGTGCAGGTCTTCTCCGGCTCGAAGGTGTCGGCGGTCGCGCCTCCGGTGACGCCCTTCTCCACCGCCCAGGCCACCGCTCCGGCGTATTCCGCCCCGGCGGGCACGTCGGTGAAGGAGGCCGGGGCCGCCGCGGGACTGCCCGCCTGTTTCCAGAGATACGTCACCGCCATGGCCCGGGTGCAGGGCTGATCCGGGGCGAAGTCCTCCCCGATCAGTCCGTGTTCCGCCGCCCAGAGGGCGGCCGCGGCGTAGTATTTGCCCGTATCCAGGCCATCGATCTGCACGGCGCCCTCCGGTTCCGGGGAGCCCTGGGAGCGCCAGAGGAAGGTGAGGATCTGCGCCTGGGTGCAGGTGCTTCCGGGGGAGAAGGTCCCGGCGGCCGTTCCGCCGGTGACGTTCCGCTCCACCGCCCAGACCACGGGCTGGGCAAAGTAGGCGGTCTCCGGCACGTCGCTAAAGCCTCCCACGGTCTTTACCAGGGGCTGGCCGGCCTTGCCGGGGTCTGCCGGGGGCGCGGCGAAGGTGCTCTTGCCGTGGCGGTAGTCGTAGCAGTGGAGCAGGATCTGGGTATCGGAGCACAGGGCCCGCTTGTAGGCGTCGCTCTTCATCGACTCTCTGTAGGCGCTCTCCGTCAGGCCCGACCGTTGAATGCCGTGCTCGAAGTCATAGACGTCCCGGGCGGCGGTGGTCCGGGCCTCCAGCTCTTCGGGGATCGTGAATTTTGTCCGGACCTCGACGGGCTCGGTGCTCAGGGAGCCGCCCCAATGGTCCCCCATATAGGCGCTGGTATAATAGAACTCCGCCACCAGCTTGGCGTTGGACATCCATCCGACATGGGTCAGATGGTTCAGTCTCCAGTCGTTCAGCTGGGAGACCTTTTCCGGCGGCTTGGCGTCCAGCAGCGTGGCGGGGACGACCGCGAAGGAGGTTTAATCGTCTATGGGCTTTACCTGATTGGTGCCTGGGACCAGGCCGAAAATGGGGGCGTTGGTCTTGGGGTTGGACCCGCTGATGAAGGTCCCCACACGGCCCTCGGCCTTGCCGTAGTTGACGTAGTGGGCGTAGAGCTTCTCCGCGTCGTAGCCGTAGGCGGATTTCAGGTCCGGGTAGACATTGGCGTAGGCCCGGTAGTCGAAGGTGTCGTAGTTCTCCTCCGATGCGGGGGCCGTGCCGGGCGGATAGTCGACGGCCCCGGCGGGCGCCGCGGCGGGCAGCAGGACAAAGACCGCGCAAAGGGCGGTCAAGAGACGCAGGAACGGTTTTTTCATGGTGTGGCTCCTCCTTTTTGAGAGGGGGCGGATCTCCCCTTGCAAATCTGATCGGATTCTGCTACAGTAAATTATAAATCGTCCCTATGGGGACGAGTCAAGATTTTTTTGAAAAAGCTGGTGAGCCATCCTGAAAAAACACGATGAACGTCTCTTTCGAATCGGTGAGGCGGCGAAAATTCTGGGCGTTACCCGCAAGACGATACTGGTCTATGAAGAAAAGGGGCTGCTGACCCCCGCGGTAAAGGACGAGGCGAGCGGTTTTCGGTATTACACGGCGGACAACATGACCCAAATCCAGTCTATCCGGTCCCTGCAGGCGCTGGGCTTATCTTTGAAAGAGGTGGGGGACTATTACTACAACACGGAACATATTGACCGCCATTTGCGGCGCCTTCTGAAACTCCGGGCCGATTTGGACCGAAGCATTCAGATGCTTCAGGTGCGCGCGGCGAAGCAGGGGGACCTGACGGTCCGCGAAGCGGTCCTTCCCCGGCAGGTATGCTTCTGCCGGCAATATCTGTGCGGGGATACCGCCGAGGCCGCCGCCCGCCTGAGGGACACCTATATCGCCGCCGCCCGGACAGGGAACATGTCCATGACCGGCCGGATGTTCACCATGCGGATGGCCAAGGACGCCGACACGCTGGACCTCATGTGCTGTATTCCGATGGAAGACCGCTTTGACGGGGCTGAACGGCTGGAGTTTACGGAGACCGCCGCCCTGTGCGTTTACTATCGGGGACCTTACAAGGGGACCGGGAACGCCATTCGGGCGCTGGCGGAGTACGTGGGGGAACACGGCGTCCAGGCCACGGGACCATACCGTTCCATCTATCTGGAGGGGCCGCCCAGCCGGGGGGAGAACCGCGCGGACTACATTACGCAGGTCGCCGTGCCGGCCGAGAGACGCTTCGGGGATTAACGGCGTTTTCCTCTCTTGGCTCTCCGCCGGGGCGGAGGCCTTGACAATCACCGCGGCATGGCATATGCTTCGATCGCAGTCATCGGAGAAGAAGCGCCTGCTGGGGGCGCAGGTCCGGATAAGATGGCGGCCCGAGAGGCCGGAGGGCTTGCGTCCCATGAAAGGCGGGCGGCGTCAGCCCTCCTTTTCCATCATGATCTCCAGGATGGTCCTGTCCGTCTCCACCATGCCCGGCGCGCTTATCCGGCCCATGCTGCGAATGGCTGCCTCGGGAGTTGCGCCGCAGATGCCGTCTGTAGCCCGGAGCACCACGTTGTCCATGGCCAGATACGCGCATATCAGCGCGGCGTTGGCCGCCGTGGCCAGCTTCAGCGCGCAGCCGATTTTTCCGCCGTCGCAGACCATGCCGGTCAGGTCCCCGCTCATATTGATGATGGCTCCTCCGATCTGCTCGTCCGTGCCCCCCATCAGCCAGGCCATGGCCGCCGAAGCCGCCGTGGCGGCGGAGACTCCGCAGCCGCAGGTTGCGGAGAGTTTTCCGGTAAAGAGCTTGATGTAGACGTTCAGGGCGTGGGAGAAGGCCAGGGCCTTTACCAGCCGTTCGTTGGAGGCCCCCAGATGCCGGGCCATCTCCACTACGGGGATCACGGCGGTCAGCCCGTGGTTTCCGCTGCCCGCGCTGCTCATAACCGCGTAGGGGCAGCCGCTCATACGGCCCTCGGCGCTGGCGGCCACACGGGCCATAATCCGGCTGAACAGATTGTCCCCCATGTCGCCGTTTGTCACCTGCCGCTTCAGTGCCCCGGCGATGCCGATTCCGGGATTGTGCTCCAGGCCGAAGTCCGCCAGACGCTCGTTCATGTCCGCGCCCTCCAGCATGAAGGCAAGCTCCTCTTCCGAGCACTGCTCCGCCAGAGCCCGGATCTCCGCCACGGTCATGGGCTTCAGCCGCTCGTGGAGGTCGTCCCCGCCGGCGGCGGACCAGGGTTTTTCCATCAGCACGTCGCCGTTCCGCTTGGTCAATATGATATTCGAGTGTGTCCCCCGGATCTCGCTGACGCCGACGCCGGCGGCGGCGGTGACCTCCGCCCGGGCATAGAGCTGGGTTTCCTCGCGCTTGATCAGCACGGTCACGCAGCGTTCCTCTACCAGGCGGATTGCTTGGGCGATGACGCTGTCGCTGATATCCTCCAGCAGCTGGAGCCCCTTCTCCGGGTTGCATAGGCTGGCGCCCAGGGCGGCGGCGTATTTCAGCCCTACCCGCGGAAAGCCGGGGATTCCCACGCTCATGCCGTTTTTGTAGATGCCGGGATTGACCTCCAGCCTCACGGAGACGGCCTCGCCGCCAACGGCGCGGCAGGCATCCGCGGCGGCCAGCGCCACGCAGACGGGCTCGGTGCAGCCCAAGGCGGGGACCACCTCCTGGCGCAGCAGGGCCAGCAATTCTTCCTTTGTGATCATACGGAATGCTCCTCTCTGTAAATGGATTTACGATAAAGGTTCTTCGCTGAAATAATGGAGCAATTCCTGTGCCAGGTATTTTTCCCGAAAATCCCTTGCAATCCGCCGGTATTTGTGGTTAACTGGTCAAAGAAACTGGTTGAAATTTAACCAAAAGGGGGCCGCCTATGCCGGCAAAGAAGAAAATATCCGTCATCGCCCTGGACCCCAGAGCGGGGGAGTCCTACAAATCCGACATCGCCCGGCTGTTCGGGGAGGCGGCGGAGATCTCCGCCTTTTCCGTGCTGGACGGCAGCGCCGCCGGGGTGCTGGACCGGGCGGACCTGTTCGTGGCCTCCACCGACGCCTACGGCTCCCCGGAGGAGCTGATGCGGCATATCCCCATCGACAGCCAGACCATGGCGGTGGAGGTGTCCTTCCGCTGGAGCGAGCTGCGCAAGCTCAAGGAGCTTCCGGCGGGCAGCCGGGTGCTGTTCGTCAACATGACCCAGACCATGGCCCGGGAGGCCATCGCCCAGTTGGAGCAGTTCGGCATCACCCACATCCACTGGATTCCGTTCTACCCCGGCGCGCCGGAGGTCCCGGACGCCCATATCGCCGTCACCCCCGACGAGCTTCGCTATGTCCCCCCGGGGATGGACACCGTCATCGACCTGGGACAGCGGGTCTGCACCTCCGGCATGATGATCGAGATTGCCCTCCGGCTGGGGCTGGAAGCCCTGTTGGAGGGATCCGCCTTTCAGCAGTATGCCCAGGAGGTCGCCACCAGCAACTACAGCTTTGACCGGATGTTTGCCCGGTCCATCCGCCTGGAGAGCCAGTTCCATATTTTAATGGAGAGCCTGGGGGACGGCGTGGTAGGCGTCAATGAAAAGGGGGAGATCTTTGCCTGCAACCGCCATGCGGAGGAGATGACCCTAGTCAGCGCCCCGCTGGTCCAGGGAAAGCGGTGCGAGGAGGTGTTTCCGTTCATTCCCTTCGTCCAATGCCTGCAAAGCCGTCAGACCCTGCCCGCTAAGGCCGTCCGGGTCAACGGGGTCAACCTGAGTGTGGAGGTAGTGCCGGTGATCCGGCAGAACGCCTGCATCGGCGCCTTTGCCCTGCTCCAGCGCTTCAATGACGTGGAGGCCCGGCAGAGCGAGCTGCGGAGCCAGCTCTTTCACAAGGGGCACTACGCCAAATACAGCTTCGCCGACGTCATTGGGCAGTCGGATGCCATCTGCAAGACCAAGGAGACCCTGTCCCGCATGGCCCGCAGCGAGAGCCCCGTCCTGCTGATCGGGGAGACCGGCACGGGAAAGGAGCTCTTCGCCCACGCGGTCCATCAGGCCAGCCGCCGCTGCGAAGGCCCTTTTGTGGCCATCAACGTGGCGGCGTTCCCGGAAAACCTGCTGGAGAGCGAGCTCTTCGGCTACGAGGAAGGGGCTTTCACCGGGGCCAGGAAGGGGGGACGGCCCGGCCTCTTTGAGCTGGCCCACAGAGGAACGCTGTTCCTGGACGAGGTGGAGGGCATGAGCCTCGCCCTGCAGATCAAACTTCTCCGGGCCCTTCAGGAGCGGGAGGTCATGCGGGTGGGGGGCAACCGAATCATCCACGTGGACGTCCGCATCGTCGCCGCCACCAACGAGGCCCTGGAGCAAAAGGTCCGGGAGGGCTCCTTCCGCCGGGACCTCTACTACCGGCTCAGCACCCTGCCGGCCCTGATCCCGCCCCTGACGGAACGGGGGGACGACCTGTTCCTCCTCACCGAGCACTTCCGCCGGGAACTGGGTGGAAGCTTCCGCCTGACGGAGCCCGTCAAAGACTTCTTCCGCCGCCACACCTGGCCCGGAAACATCCGGGAGCTTCGGAACGCAGTGGAGTACTTTATCTATACCGGTCATGAGGACATCGGCCTGGAGGACTTGCCTCCCACGCTGTTCCTCTCCGAAGACCCGGCCCTTCGTTCCCCGGCCGCCCCGGAAACGGACTCCTCCGACGGCGGCTCCTTCGTCCTCGCCCAGCTCTACGCCGCCTCCGAGGCCGGGACCGCCATGGGCCGGGACGCCTTGCTGCGCAAAGCCCGGGAGGCCCACGTCCCCCTCTCCCAGCGAGAGGTCCGGGATATTCTGGCGGATCTGGCGGCCCGGGGCCTGGTCCGGGTCAGCCGGGGGCGGGGCGGGAGCCGCCTGACGCCCAAAGGGCGCACGTTCTGGGAAAATGGTCAAAAGTCTTAATGATACAACCAATTAATCTGCTTTAACCAATAAAATACACATTCTAAAGCGAGCGCATGGCTTTCGGCACACAAGCGCCTCAGGATAGACACCGGCATTATGCCAAAATCTATCCAGGGGCGTTTGTGTGCTTCTCCAATTTCAAGGCGGATTTTGAGAGGACTCTTTTCTTGTGGCTTGTTTGGCATATTTTTTGCTTTAATAATTCGCCAAACGGCGCAAGCATACGATCATTTCAGAAAGGAAGCGAGACCATGCGATACGATTTTGACCAAGTGGCGGACCGCAGCGGAAACCTCTCCGCCAAGTACGACGAGCGGGCCAAGAAGTTCGGCACAGAGGACGTCATTCCCCTTTGGATCGCCGACATGGACTTCAAGACCGCCCAGCCCATCATCGACGCCCTTAGGCGGCGGGCGGAGGAGGGCATCTGGGGTTACACCACCCGGCCCGACAGCTATTTCGAGGCGGTCCGGGACTGGCAGAGCCGCCGGAACGGTTGGACGCCGGATACCAGCCTCATGAGCTTCTGCCTGGGCGTGGTCCAGACGCTCTCCGCCTGCGTGCAGCTTTACACCCCACAGGGCGGCAGTGTCCTGATCCAGACGCCGGTGTACGGCGAGTTCTACGACATGACCGAGTTTGCCGGGCGGAAGGTGATTGAGAACCGGCTGGCGGAACGGGACGGAACGTGGACGGTGGACTGGAAGGACTTCGAGGCGAAGCTCCAGGAGGCGGACCTGTTCCTGCTGTGCAGCCCCCACAACCCGGTTGGCATTGTCTGGCCTGAGGAGGACCTCCGCCGGATGATGGAGCTGTGCCTGAAGCACCGTGTCCCGGTGGTCAGCGACGAGATCCACTCCGATCTGATCTTCCACGGGAAGAAGCACGTTCCCACCGCGTCCCTCTCCCCCGAGATTGCCGCCAACGTAATCACCGGCATCTCAGCCACCAAGACCTTCAACCTGGCGGGCCTCCAGGCCAGCACGGTGGTGTTTCCCAACCGGCACATGAAGGAGACCTTCGACCGCTTCTGGATGAACATGGACATCCACCGGAACAACGCCTTCTCCGTCACTGCGGTGGAGACGGCCTTCCGGGAGGGGGAGGAGTGGCTGGACCAGCTGCTGCCCTATCTTTCGGACAACTTCGACTTCGTGGTAAACTACTGCGAGCGGCACATTCCGAAAATCAAGACCTATGCCCCCGACGCCACTTACCTCATGTGGCTGGACTGCCGGGCGCTGGGCCTGAGCAACCAGGAGCTCCACGACTTCATGATCCAGAAGGCCCGGCTGGGACTGAACGACGGCTGTGCCTTCGGAAGGAGCCTGAACGGCTACATGCGGCTCAACGCCGCCTGCCCCCGAAGCGTGCTGGAGCGGGCCCTCCACCAGCTGGAGGCCGCCGTCAACAGCCTGTAAGTTCCTCTCCGCCGGAGGTTTGTACCGTCAACCGCACGGACGATATTTAGATACCAAAGAAACGAGAAATGGAGATGTTATCATGGCTACACAAACTGGAAAGCAGTCCCTCTGGCAGCAGTATAAGACCCCCATCCTCCTTCTTGGCGGCATCGCCATCGGCTCCCTCATCGGCGTCGTCTCTCCCGGATTGGGCCAGACGCTGAAGCCCGTGGGCGATATCTTTTTAAACCTGCTCTTCACCATTGTGGTGCCTCTGGTCTTCGTGTCCATTACCTGCGCCGTGGGCAGCATGGCGAACATGAACCGGCTGGGGAAGATCCTGGGCGGGACCGTGGCCACCTTTCTGGGCACGGGAGCCGTGGCCGCCGCCTGTGTCCTGATTTGGGTAAACCTGTTCAGCCCCTCCGCCGGCACCAGCATCCAGCTGACCGCCGCCGAGGTGGGCGAGGCCCAGACCGCCGCCGAGATGATCGTGGGGTCCCTGACGGTCAGCGACTTCCCGGACCTGTGGAGCAAGTCCCACATGCTGCCCCTCATCATCTTCGCCATCATCACCGGCTTCTGCGTGGCCTCCTGCGGCGGGGAGAACAGCCCTGTGGGAAAGCTGCTGGCCAATCTGAACGACATCATCATGAAATTTGTGGGGGTCATCATGACCATCGCCCCCCTGGGCCTGGGCGCTTACTTCGCTAATCTGGTGGGCGAGTTCGGTCCCCAGCTTCTCAGCGACTACGGCCGCTCCATGGTGGTCTACTACCCCCTGTGCCTGCTGTATGTGGTCATCTTCTTCCCCCTGTACGCGTTGTTCGCCGGAGGGAAGACCGGTCTGCGCCGGATGCTGAAGTACATTTTCACCCCCGCCGTCACCGCCTTTGCCACCCAGAGCTCCGCCGCCACCCTGCCGGTGAACAAGGAGGCCTGCGACCGCATCGGCGTGCCCAAGGACGTCAGCGACCTGGTGCTGCCCATGGGCTGCACCATGCACATGGACGGCTCCGTCCTCAGCTCCATCGTGAAGATCGCCTTCCTGTTCGGCATTTTCGACATGCCCTTCACCGGCGCGGGCACCTATGCCATGGCCATCGCGGTGGCCATCCTCAGCGCCTTTGTCCTCTCCGGGGCTCCGGGCGGCGGCTTGGTGGGAGAGATGCTGATCGTCAGCATGTTCGGCTTCCCTGCCGAGGCGTTCCCCCTGATCGCCACCCTGGGCTTCCTGTTCGATCCCGCCGCCACCTGCCTGAACGCCGCCGGCGACACGATTGCCTCCATGATGGTCACCCGGCTGGTAGAGGGAAAGAACTGGATGGAACAGAAAACCGCCGTCAGCGAACGAAACTAAAGATTTACCGAGAAAGCCTGTCATCCATTTGAGAAATTTGAAAAGGAGAATATTACCATGAACGTTACTGTGATCGGAAGCCACCTGTGCCCGGATACCCTGTACGCCCTGAACCGCCTCAGCGAGGCGAAGGCGGAGATTGACTTCAAGAACCTCTCCGCCAGCCTCTCGGACCTGAAGATCTACCTGGCTCTGCGTCAGGACAGTCCCGCTTATGCCGACATCCGGGAAAACGGCGGGATTGGAATTCCCTGCTTCGTCCTGGAGGACGGGACGGTCACCCGGGATTTGGGCGCGGTCCTGAAGTGAAGGATTCCCGCGGGGCAGATCAGGAAATCCTGCTGCGCGGCGAGGCGGCCTGACGTCCGCCCGGAGCTGTTTGTGGAAAAACGGGAGGACCGCCGGAATGGCGGCCCTCCCGCTTTTGGGTCTTCGTCACGTGTCTGCCGTCAGGCCCCGGAAAAAGGTCCGGTTATGCGGGCCCGCCGCCGCGTCACCAAGTCGGGCCTCGCATGATGACCTCTCGGGCTTCCTCCATGGTCAGCCCTTCCGTATCATAATGCCCTTCACAGCCTACCTTGTACTCTCCGATCACATTGCCCTCTTTGTCGTACAGGGGAATTTTATACTCGTGGGGGCACTCCTCCTTGGACAGCCCCCGCAGCGCCTCACCGCCCTTTTGCAGCTCGGCCTCCCGGATATACCCCTCGGGGCGGCCCTCCGGGGGATAAGCGGCCATGTGCTGAAGGTCCGGCATATAGCCCACGTACTCCGCCAGCAGCATGGAGCCGTAGCTCTCGCCCTTTTTGTTTTTGGGATAGTCTCCGTCCACGATGGACCACTCCGCCGCCTTTTTGTCCAGTTCCGTGAGGACGTCCTTGTTTCCCACCTTGTACTCCCAGCGGAGCTCCCCGTTCTTGTCCTTGAACATCTTGTCGTTCCCCCGGTAGGAGTTCACGTCGTCGTCCGACAGAATGGTGCCGCCCCGGCTCTTAATCAACTCCTCGTCGCCCTTCCGGGGATTTTGGGGTACTTCCTTGGGGATTCGGAGGTCAACGATATACTCATCCCCGGCGGGCTGAGCTTCGGGCGCGGCGGCAGACTGCGCGGGCTGTTTCCCCAGGAGCACCGTCTTCGCGGCGGAGTCGTACCCGATCTCCACTCCCAGCAGCTCGCTGATGGTGCGGATAGGGAGGTAGTTCGTCTTGCCTCCCGCCTCGTCGGTGTAGAGGATGGAGCCGGGGACCTTCTGCCCGTTGGCGGCGGTGATGTCCTGGCCCGCCGTGATCTTCTGCGTCCCGTCCATGGAGACGTTGACAAAGTTGTAGCTGACCTTCCCCGCCGCCGCCAGGGCGGTGGTCAGGCAGAGGGACAGGGTCAGGGCGGCGAAGAAGCCCCCGGCAAAGGATGTGATTCGTTTTTTCATGATGATCTTCCTTTCTTTTCCGGCGGGAAGGGGAAGCCCTCCCCGCTCCGTTCTGCTTCCTAAACGGAGGGGGAGGGCATTGTATTACACGAATTTGAAAAATTTTGAAAAAATATTTTTTACTCCTCCAGGCGCTCCAGCCCGCCGAGCTCCACCCGGGTCCCGCCGATGTCCACCGCCGTCACCGTGGCGGGGTCGATGGGATACGGGTACCTGCGGCTCGCGTAGCCGCCGCTCCCGCTGGACTCCGAATTGGAGAGGTCCACATAGGTCCCATCCTCTGTCCAGAGGCCCCGCACGCCGTCCTCAACCGCGAGGCAGACTGCCGCGGTCGCTCGAAAGCGCCGGTCATTCTCCTCCGGAGAGAGATCCGGGCCGGGCTCGGGCAGATCCTCCGGGTTCACGGCCTCGTAGTCGGCGGACAGCTCCGTGGTGGAAAGGTCGAACCCGGTAAACCGGAAGGGGATGTCCATGAACGTCACTTCCACATCGGCCCCCTCGTAGTGAATGGGCAGGATGGGCTCCTCCAGGGTAAAAGTCAGGTCAAAGGGCCCCTCGACAAACACCACGCCCGGATGGATGTCCGTGAAGGGGTTTACGCTTGCCTGGCCTTCGCTGTCGTTCACGTAGGTGCCGACGCGCTCTATATGCAGCGTCAGCTCCGGTCGCTTCGTCTCCGTGAACCATCTGGCTTCCAAAAACGTGTTCTCCTGAAACTTGAGGGTGTTCCCCTCCCGTTCTTCCGGCATCAGGAAGCCCCCGAGGCCAACCTGTCCCTTGGCCAGCTCGGCCTGAATGTCCTCCTCAATCTGTTCCGGGGACGCGCCCGTGGCGGCGATGCTTTCTTTTACCCGGTTCCTCGTATACTCCTCCCACTGGTCGTCCCGCAGGAGCAGGCGGCAGTCCGCCATATAGAGGGGGGTGTACCGCTGGACCTCCTCCGGAATATTCGGGCTCTCGATGTCCATGGACACCCACACATTGGTCCCGTCCCACACGGCGGCGTGGAGGGTCACCGTCGTATCCCCCACGGTCTGGCTCTGCTCAATCGCCGTGCCCGTGCGGCTCAGGACCTCCTCCGAAACCTCCGGCGCCTTCGGGTCCACTCCCAGCCGGGGGAACCACTGGGAGAACTGCCCGGTCACCGCGGCGTAGGCGCAGGCGGAGAGGAGAAGCAGCGCCGCCACGATGGCGATCAGCCGCCAGTTCAGCCGCCGCCCCCGGCCCCCGGACCGCCGCCGCCCCCACTCCCAGGGGTCCGCCAGCAGGCGCATCCGCTCCCGAAGATAACCGGGGGAGAAGTCCGGCTCTTTGGCTTCCGCGTTTTGGAGGGCACGCTGATACTGGGCCAGGTTCGCGTCCATCAGCGCCCGGCGCAAAAGCATGTCAAACTGCGTCATAGGTGTACCCCTCCTTTTCCAGGCGCTCGCGCAGCTGTACCCGGCCCCGCATGACACGGATGGCCACGGTGGACTCGTTGATGCCCAGCCGCCGGGCGATTTCCCGATTGGTCTGCTCCTCCACGCACTTGAGCTCCAGAATCCGCCGGTAGTTCTCGGGGAGAGACCGGATCAGGGAGACGAGGTAGTCGTACTCCTCCTGGTGTGTTTCCTGGGCGGGCGGGTCCCAGTCCTCCGGGAAGGCCACGGTCCGCCGCTCCGCCCGGAGAATGTCCAGGGCGCAGTTTTTGGCCACGGTGACCACGTAGCCCTCCACTTCCCCCCAGGGCAGGGCGGACACCCGTTCCCAGCTCTGTACCAGCTTGAGCCAGGTCTGCTGGGCGGCGTCCTCCGCCCGGTCGGGGTCCCCCAGGATACGCAGAACCACCGCGTAGATTTTTTTCTCGTGAGCCTCAAACAGCCGCGTGAACCGCCGCTGGTCCTCCTCGGTTTCCAGCATGGCGAGGCAGATCGCAAGCATAAAAGGTCTCCTCCTTTGTGTGGAATTGGCGCCGATTCAAACAGTAAACGGCGGGGGAGGGCAAAGTATTACATGGCGGAAGAAAATTTTTCAGATTTGTGGTACCCTACATTTTTAACACATATCGGTGGAAAGGGCAACAGAAGGTTGCCGGCAGAATCCAATGCCTCGCTTTCACAGAGTAAGGGTGAAGCAGACACCTCAAAAAAACAGGCCCCGGGAAGGAAACCGCAGAATTTCCTTCTGGAGCCTGTCTTTCTATTACATTTACATTACACGCTGTTTTTAAAGCGCGCCGCGGTTCCTGCGCGTCAGCGCATCGCCAGCGTCACGTCGCCGGAAGCGGCCAGCTCCTGCGCCTGCTGGCCCTGGACGGCGGCGCGGTCAACATCCACAAGCTGCTGGACGCCGTCTGGCCCGAATGGGAGGAGAAGGCCGCCATGAACAGCTTCTACTTTACCCTCCACCAGCTGCGGACTTACCTGGGCCGGAAAGACGCCGTTACCTACCGCCGGGGCCAGTGCGCCCTGAATCCTGCTCTGGTGACGGTGGACGCCGCCTTATTCCGGAAGCGGGCGGAAAACGCACGGGACTATTTGAGGGCCGGGGACCTTTACGCCGCCCGGCGATATTACGACCAGGCCCTGCTGCTGTGCCGGGGGCCGGTGCTGGATGGGGACGACCTGATGGGAAATGCCCAGCTCCAGCAGGAGGACGTGGAGCGGACGGTCCACGCCGTCATGCGGGAATACGGGGCGGTCTGCCTGCGCCAGCGGCGGCCGGACAAGGCCGAGCGCATCCTGGCCAGGGCGATGTCCAGCCCCTTTGCCGACGAGGGCACCGTCCGGCTGTTTATCCGGGCCCAGTATCTTGCCGGAGACAAACGGGGGGCCCTGTCTACCTACGAACGGCTGTGCCATCAGCTCCAGGAGGAGCTGGGCGTCGAGCCCCACCGGCGGACGCATGAGCTGGCGGACCGCATCCGCCGAAACCAGGAACTTACCGATTTGGCGGAAGAATGAGCAAAACGCCCTGCCCCAATGGGGCAGGGCGTTTATTCATACCGACGGAAGTGTGATCCGTTCAAGCCCGCTTTGCCTGGGAGAGCTGAACGGAGGGCGCGGTGTTCGCCAGAATATCCACGACATAGTTCGGGGCGGCAATGAGATAATGCACGTCCCCCTCCCGGCCGCGCTGGTCCTCCAGGGGACAGCCGTGGAGCTTGAAAAACGTGTTGCCCCGCATATAGACTTCGTAATCTTCCGCCAGGCAGGCCAGGCGGTCCGCCTCCCGGGCGGTTTCCGTCACTTGGCAGACGCCGACGCCGCTGGGGAAGCGAATGATGAACCGAAACACCTCATTGGACACTACCGCTTCCAGCGTATCTCCAATGGCTGACAGTGAGTCCAGTGAAAATCTGCCGAACATCTCCTTCTCCGGCAGCCAGCAATCTAAAGTGACCATTGATAAATCCTCCAATTCTCTTTTTGATTTCCAGGCCAGGGAACGCCGTCGTGCGGCCTAGGCCGGCGTTTTGCCGCAGGCGGCGCCGTCCTCCATATTAACGGACGGGGTTGATGAATTCCCGCGGCAGCATGGAGGGCCGGGGAATTTAAAACCGCATCGTAATAAGAATACGCCTGGGACTGGTTTTGAGAAGGCCGGTCCCAGGCGTTTTGGCTGCGGCGGGAGGGCTGAACGTAAAAATTTGCACCTATGACTCGAATGTCCAAGCGTCGAGTCATAGGTGCAAAATCCTTCGAGGCTGCTTAGGCTAAAGGAATATATCGCTGAAAATATAATCTCAATGCTTCGTCGCAGACATATACATAAGTGCCAAGAATCCCGCGGGTCATGAGCACCGCATATGTATTGAGTATGAATCGTTTGATTTCTTCCTCCGAGGTGTTCGCTTTAACGCTGTTGTCATAGAAATGCGAGATATCGACTTTTATGCAGCCGCTGCCGGCGTCATAATAGAGCTCCGGGCCTATTACGACCGCGGCATAATTCAAGTCCAAACCGGACAGCGTATAAATGCTTCCCATCTCGGCCTTTGCCTCGGGATTCCGCAGCCATCCGCTGGTTTGCGTGTTCCACCAAACGCTTGTGTTTTGAATCTGAATATCAGGAATATCCGGTGTATCTTTGTTCCATTTCCAGGCATAGCCGCCGCACAATCTGCATAAGCCCACCGCGCGTTCCCTCTCCTCCACACGCTGGTACATCTCATCGAAAGACCGGAAGAGCTTAAAATCATACCCCGTAAACTGTTTGGCCGCAATTTCCCTTTGAAATAAAATATCGTATATGTAAGGAACGTACTCATCCCCGGCACGGATACGCAGTTGCTCTCTTAATGCAATCGGCCGGAATCCCTGCTCACTCACATGCATTCGCGCCACAAAGCTCTCCTTTGGAATATCGGACGGGCTCACAGACTGCTTTTCGTCATAGAAAAGGACTTGGTATTTCGAGCGGCTCAAAATCCAATCCAGCTCATCACATGAGCTGTCTAATCCTAAAGCCGCATTTACCTTCTTCAGCATGCCGCGATAATAGCGGCCGGCGTTTTTTGACCGCCGCAGCCGGTGCGCCTCATCGCATATGAGAATGGCATAGTTTCCCTTTGCGGCGGCAGCCGGGGAAATCACATCCTTCTTCCACAGTCCCGGAACCGTTTTGAAAACCTCCTGGATTTCACTTCTTGTTGCGCTTGATGAATATACGAGGCCGATTTTCCAGTTTCTATACGGTTCATGTGTCCGCAAATAATAAAACAGCGACATGGCTACGACGGTTTTCCCCGTCCCCGGGTCCCCTGAGACCAGGATGGGGCGGGATGAGGCGTTTTCTTTATGAGATAAAGTCTCTCCGGAATCAATGGTATGTACAATGCTCGTCAGCGCGTCGCATTGTGCCTGCGTCAGCGGAACGTTGGGTGAAAACTTATACTGACTTAGATTTAAGACATCCTGAAATTCTTTGTGAGACACCAGCCCCAGTTTTTCCAGCTCAAACCACACCTGGTCAAAACACAGTTCAAATTCATTTTTCCGGAAATAGTGCTGCCATTCCGTTTTCGTGTTCAGAACGTGAAATTTCCCGTCTGCTCTCATCAGCCGGATCAGCAGGGTCTCAAAATGTTTGGCGGGCGTCTCCTCGAACGTTCTGCCGGTAAGAATGTGAATGCGGGGAAATTCGTATCCAGAGCACAGGTCGTTTGCTTTTTTGTGATCCTTGCCGCGCTGCCGCACGTCTTTTGTCTCGCCGATATAAGCCTCCCTGCCATTCTCCAATATGTATAAGGAGTGATACTCAAACGGCAATATCCAGTGGTCGTAATCGTCTTTTGAATAATCAAATGTTGTAATCTCAATGTCAGCCATGTCAAGTTACGCCTCCGCTATCGTTTCTGTCTTTTGTCCTTATTGGTATCGGGGTCATGAATGCTTTCCGTATGCGGATTTTTTGAAAATCATCCGTCCCGCTCCATCGCCTGCCGGGCCTTGCGCTTTGCCCGCACCAGTGCCATTCTTACATTATCCGGAGGCATATTCAGGTCGCCGGCAATCTCTTTGCCGCTTTTCTTTAAGTGTACTTTGCGCTAAGCAGGTACTGCGTTTTTTATCCAGGTCAAGCCACGCCCGGGCCAAACGGTACAGGTCCTCCACATCGTCCGTATTGCCGACAATCTTTCGTACTTCGGAATAGATCAGGCGGCGGTACTGAAGATATAACCATGCCATGAACGCTTTGTCATCCTCGTCCTCAATGGCCATGATGATCAGCGGAAGCATGGGACCACCTGCCCTTTCTACATCCAGTATAGCATGATTTGAGCGAAAAGCAAAACATTTCCCATATTTTCTCCGCCGCGCCGGCCTCCCCGGCGCAGTACCGCTCCGCCTTCATTTTTTTATTGGAGAAACGGCAAACTTTTTGGTTGCATTTCCGGATTTCCGTGTCTCTTAATATATACGGGAAAATAAGGAGGGATCAACAGTGATCGTATTTACGGCCCCCCCCCCTGGAGACACGGACGGCAGGACCTTTATGAAGGACCTGTACAAGCAATACTCCCGGCTGATGTACGCGACGGCTCTTCGCTCCGTCCCCAACCGGGAGGACTGCGAGGACATCGTACAGGATGCCGTGGAAAGCCTCTGCAGAAAAGTCCACACGCTGATGGGCTTGCCGGGCCCGGCCCTGACGGTGTATATTGTTCATACCGTCAAGAGCAAGGTCGGCAATTTCCAGCGGCACCAAAGTTTTTTCTGCCTGCGGCCAAACAAATTTCCAAAAGGAATCTTCAACGGACTGGAGCCAGCTCTGGGAAATTGTCGGCGATTTGATGAAGGTTCACCGGACGCGGGCGCTGGAGATCTCCACCGAGATTTCCGTAATCAAGGACGACGAGAACTATAAGCTGGAGGAGCGGTTTCAGAGGCTTTCGGGAGCATTCCGCAACGCCAATATTCAAGTTAAACCCTATACGCCTAAACCTGACGCGTGCTCCCATAATTTTTTATACCTCCACAGGATCTTTGCGGAACTTCATTCTCGACTTGCGTTTTGAAGCATGCTATACTGGCTATGAAGGTATGAAGACGCGCGGAAGCTCGCCGGAAGTGAAGGGCAGCCGCCCGCGCGCCGATCGGTTCTGGCGGAATGTGAAAAATAGAGAGAGGAGCAAGAAAATGAAAAATTGGCCGAATGGGGACGTCTTTGAGATGCTGGGGAAGAAACTTGAGGAAGAGGAGGACATAGCGAATGAATTGGAATATCAGGAAAACGAGCTTTTACACATTATAGAGGATGGCTACCCTGAAGAACCGGGGGATGAAGTTGAATGGATCTATGTTGCAAGTGAGGAAGCATGCAGAGATGTTATTGAGGAGGCCGGGCAGGAAGCATGGGAAAAATTGGGTTTATCGATTAGATGCTTTGAAACTCTGCCGAAGGAAATCGGAGGACTGAAGAATTTAAAGCAGCTTCATGTCAATAAGGAAGACAAAGGCCCGATTTTCCTGCCTCCGGAGATTGGGGAACTGAAGCAGCTGGAGGTCTTTTGCGCCTATGAGTGCAATATGGTTGCTTTACCGGAGGAATTTGGCGGGCTGACGAGCTTAAAAAAGATCAATCTGAATCACAATTCTTTTGAAGAATTTCCGCAGGCGCTGCTGAAGCTGGAAAATTTGGAATCCTTGGCAATTGACCGTGACTTCCAGGTGCTGCCGGAGGAAATCTGCAAGCTCACCCGATTGAAATATTTGTATCTGCCCCAGGCGAAGATCTCGGAATTGCCGGAAGATATCGGAGATTTGCAGGACTTGGAAATCCTGTGCATATGGGGAACAAAGGTGGCCCGCCTGCCCTCATCCTGCCAGAAGCTGAAGAAGATGAAAAGCCTGTACCTGACAAAGTCTATTTTTGAGCGGATCATTCCCCCGGAAATCATTCATCAATCTCCGGTAGAAGTCCTGGATTACATAGTGAGGTATCAGAATGACGGGCAGAAGGTGGAAGTGAATGAATCAAAAATGATTATTGTGGGGCAGGGAGGCGTAGGAAAGACCTGCCTGCTGAACCGCCTGAAAAACGACAAATACGATGAAAGCGGTTCCACAGAGGGAATCGCCATTGAGCCTTGGGAATTTGAGGTAGATGGAAAAAAGTACAAGCTCAACGCGTGGGATTTTGGAGGCCAGGAGATTTATCACGCTACGCACCAATTCTTTTTGACAAACCGATCTCTCTACATTTTTGTATGGGATGCGCGGCAGGAAGAGGAATATGGGAGGATTGATTACTGGCTGCACACGATTGAGTCTTTCGCGTACAAGAGTCCGATCATTATCGCGGTCAATAAATGCGACAGCCGGAACAGCGTCAAACAGCTGGACCTGAAAAACATTAAAGAACGGTTCCCTCAGGTCATAGATTCCTTCAGAGTGAGCTGCAAAAAGAACATCGGAATTGAAAATCTGCGGAATGTGATTGAAGAGGAAACCCAAAAGCTGCCGCTGATGGGAATGGTCTGGCTGTCAAGCTGGTTGAGTGTGAGAATGGAACTGGAGGAGCTGGCCAAAAATACGAATATCATCCTCTATAAAAAGTATCAGAAGATCTGCCTGAAATTTCATATCCTGTCGGGAGAAGCGCTGAGCCTGAGCAAATATCTGCATGACCTGGGCATTATTATCAACTTTCAAAACGATATGTATTTGAAGAACATGGTAATTCTCAGGCCGGAATGGGGAACAAAGGCGGTCTACAAGGTTTTGGACGCGCAGGACACGGTGTTGAAAGGCCGCAACGGAATTTTGTATTACAGCGATCTGGCAAAGATTTGGAAGGACGCCGATGAATATCCTGAGGAGACATATCCGATTATTCTCCGCCTGATGGAGAACTTTCAGCTCTCCTTTGAGGTGAACAAGCAGGGAGAATATCTGATCGCGGAGCTTCTTGACAACGCGGAGGTTCAGATGGACTTGGATCTGAGCCGGAAGCAGACCCTGAATTTTCAGTATAATTATGAGTTCCTGCCCGCCGGCATCATGACAAGGTTTATCGTCAAGGCGAACGAATATCTGGTTGAAAAAGACGGGAAGAAGGCGTGCTGGAAAAAGGGCGCCTATTTGCGGTATGAGGATTCCATAGGGTTTGTGAAGCTTTTCGACAGCATTGCGGAGCGGAGAATCGAGATAAAGGTGACGGGGGCGGACAGCAGGAATAACCGGGATCTGCTGACCATCATACGGAACTACTTTGAGGAAATTCACAAAAGCATTCCCAAAATAAAATTTAAGGAATACGTGAGATGCAATTGCACGGAGCAGTGCCCGTATCTGCACGATTTCCGGTATCTGCTGAGGCTGGAAAAGAAAGGATTGGAGTTCGAGCGGTGCCAATCGTCTCTGAAGCTGGTAGATGTCTGCAAGTTATTGAACGGCGTGGAGGATCCGAGGAAACGCTATAAAACGAGGAGGGAGCACGAAATGAATATACAAGTCAATCCGCAGATCTCAGTTCAAAACAGCAATACCAACCACAGTGAGAACAGCAGCGAGGTCTCTGTCCAAAATTCGATAACCATTGAAATACGGCAGAGCATTCATGAACTGCAGGGGAATATTAACGACTTGAAAGACGAGGCGGAAGCAGTCTGCGGGAGTCCTGAGCTGAGCCAAGAGCTGGGCAAGCTGGAAACGAGCGTGGAGCGGCTGAATGAGGCGGCGACAAAGGAGGAGATTGTCAAGTCGGGCGCTCTCAATAAGGTCAAGCGGTTTTTGCTGGAAATACAGAATGAGGAATCGGAACTGGGCAAGGTGATAAAAGGACTCAAGTATGGCGTCGGAATCGCGCAGGAAATCGGGGAGAAGTACAACAGCATCGCGGAGTGGTGCGGGCTGCCTGTGGTTCCCAAAATATTTTTGAAGAAATAAGAACGGCGGGCTTCTGGAAGGTCCGGGGCGCCCTGGACCCCCCGCGCCTCCTGGACGACCAAAATCCTACATTGGAGGACAAAACCATGCAGAGACTGTCTGAGCGCACCGATACCTTTACGGACTCGGTGATCCGCCGCATGACCCGCATTTCCAACCAATACGGCGCGATCAATCTCTCTCAGGGCTTCCCGGATTTCGACCCGCCTCGGGCCATTCTGGACCGGCTGGCGGAGGTTTCCCGGGAGGACTTCCACCAGTACTCCATCACCTGGGGCGCCCAGAACTTCCGGGAGGCCCTGGCGGAGAAGCAGTCCCGGTACATGGGCCGCCCCGTGGACCCCAACGGGGAGATCACCGTCACCTGCGGCAGCACGGAGGCCATGATGGCCGCCATGATGACCGTGGCGAACCCGGGGGACAAGGTGGTCATCTTCTCCCCCTTTTACGAGAACTACGGCGCGGACGTCATCCTCTCCGGGGCGGAGCCCATCTACGTGCCCCTGGCGCCGCCGGACTTCCGTTTTGACCCGGAGGCGCTGGAGGACGCCTTCCGCCAGCGGCCCAAGGCGCTGATCCTCTGCAATCCCTCCAACCCCTGCGGCCGAGTCTTCACCCGGGAGGAGCTGGAGCTCATCGCCGGCCTGGCGGAGAAATACGACGCCTACGTCATTACTGACGAGGTCTATGAGCACATCGTCTACGCGCCTCACCAGCACACCTATTTCGCCACCCTCCCCGATATGTGGAAGCGGACCATCTCCTGCTCGTCCCTGTCCAAGACCTACTCCATCACCGGCTGGCGGCTGGGCTACACCATCGCCCCGCCGGAGATCACGGAGCGGATCAAGAAGGTCCACGATTTCCTCACCGTGGGCGCGGCGGCCCCGCTCCAGGAGGCGGTGATCCCCGGCCTGAGATTTGGCCGGGAGTATTACGACGGCTTGCTGGCAGAATATACCCATAAGCGGGAGCTGTTCCTGGGGGGCCTGGACCGCCTGCACATCGTCCACAACACACCGGAGGGAGCCTATTACGTGCTGCTGGACATCTCCGAGTTCGGCTATGACAGTGATCTGCGCTTCTGCGAGGACCTGGCTGAAAAGGTGGGCGTGGGGGCTGTCCCCGGCTCCAGCTTCTTCCGGGAGCCGGTGAACCATTTGATCCGCTTTCACTTCGCCAAGCGGGACGAGACCCTGCTGGATGCCCTGAACCGCCTGGAGGGCCTGCGGGTGAAGATTCCGCCCAAGAGGCGGCCGTGTTCGGCGATGCCCACGCCCTTCGGCTCCTCCTCCTGAGAGATGCGGAGGCCGATGGTGTGCTTTGATGACCAGGGGAGACAAAGGCAATCATCGCCGCCGCCCAGGCGGGCGGTTCCCTGCGCCCCGCCTGGGACTGTAGTTGTTTCGAACATACCGGACCAATCATTGGCTGGGATAAAGGGGTGAACGCAATGTTCGCGTTTTTAGAGCAGGAAGGGATCAGCCCCGCGCTGCTGAGGGATATTCAGAAATTCCGGGAGCGTTATCCACTGGCGGAAGGGCTCCAAGGCCGGGTTCCTGCGCCGAAGTTCCACTACTACGGTAAAGAAATATGGGAGAACGCCGCCGCCGCGCTGCTGTGCGGCAAGAATCTGCTGCTCACCGGCGGCAAGGCCACCGGGAAAAACGTTCTCTCGGAGAACCTGGCAATGGTCTTCGGCCGTCCCGCCTGGAACGTGTCCTTCCACGTCAGCGTGGATGCCGCCGCCCTCATCGGCATGGACACCTTTGCGGACGGACGGGTGGTCTTCCGGCCCGGTCCCATCTATCAGTGCGCGAAGCTGGGGGGCTTCGGCATCCTGGATGAGATCAACATGGCCCGGAACGAGGCCCTGGCGGTGCTCCACTCTACCCTGGACTTCCGCCGCTGCCTGGACGTGCCCGGGTATGACCGCCTTCCCATGGCGGACAGCGCCCGCTTCATCGCCACCATGAACTATGGCTACGCCGGGACCCGGGAGCTGAACGAGGCCCTGGCCTCCCGGTTCGTGGTGCTGCAAATGCCCGCCATCAGCCCGGAAAATCTGGACCGGCTTCTCTCCCGTCACTTTCCCGCCCTGCGGAAAAAGCCCCGGCAGCAGCTCTGCCAGCTCTTCTTCGAGCTTCAGGCCAAGTGCGAGGCCAGCGAGATCTCCACCAAGGCCCTGGACCTCCGGGGCCTTCTGGACGCGCTGGAGCTGATGGAGGCCGGGGTCCCCGTTGGGGCGGCGCTGGACATGGGCGTCACCTGCAAGACCTTCGACAGCTATGAGCAGGGCCTGATCCGAGACGTGATGGCGGCGCGGATCTCTCCCAAGCTCACCCGGGACCAGCTCTTTGATCTATGAGCTCTGCCCATTACAGTGCTCAGCAGCGGCGGGCCCTCAACCAGGTCTGGAACGCCGCCGGAGCTTACGGCTTCCAGCCCCTGTTTCTCTCCCTGGACCCGGGGGGCCGGCCCGATCTCTACTTAAACACCATCGTCGGCTGCGTCCGCAAGTGGTACGGCGAGGCGGAGCCGGAGCGTCTGTTTCAATCCTGGGCGGGGGACCGCCGCCAGGCCCTGCTGGACGACCTGGCCTGGCTGGCCCTGGAGAGCGCCGCCTTTGCCCGGGAGCTGCCCGGCCGTCCCCTGCTGGCGGAACTGCGCCGGGCCCACGCGGAGACCTTTTTCGATCAGGAGCAGTCTCTCTCCCGTCAGGAGTGGATGGCGAAAAACCAGCTCAGCTACACCATGCAGGCCGCCCGCTGGCGGGCCGTGCTGGGAGGGCGGCCCCCGGTGATGACGCCCTACGAAAAGCGCCTGTCCGCCGCGCTGGATATGGCCGGTTTGGACGGCGCCGCCCTGTTCCCGGCAATCCCGGAGGTCTTTTCTCGGTTCCGCCTGTTCAACGGGAAAGCCAGGGCCCCCTCCGCCCTGCGCCTGCGGCTCACCGGGCGGCTGGCGGGAATGATGACCCGCCTGATGCCCACGGAAATCGTCCACACGGACGTGGTGGACCTGGGCCGCGCCGCCGGAGCGGGAGAGGGCGGGACCCCGGCGGCGGCCCCCCGGCGGGCGGTCCTCCGGCTGAAAGAGGCCGGGGACGCCGACCGGCAGTACATTGAGAGCTGCTTCGGACCTCCGCTGCTCTCCGCCCGGGAGCTGGGGCTGGCCGAACAGGCCCTCTGCACCGGAATCCATCTAGGCTGCCGTCTGTGGTACACCGCCGGGCTTCCGAACCCGGAGCGGGCGAACAACCCGGAGGCCCGCCGCATGGCGGAGCAGGCCCTGCTCCAGGCGGAGCGGAACCGCGCGGCCTTTTCGGCGGACGCGGCTTTGTATCAAAACGCCATTTCCCGGCTGACGGAGCGGATTCAAAACTGCCTCCAGGTCCATTCCCGGACGGAGACGGAGACCGCCCGCCGGGGCTGGCTGGACCCCTCCCGGGTCTGGCGGGCGGCGGTCCTGGGAGATGAGCGGGTCTTTTTGCGAGAGGAGCCGTCCAACCGGCCGGGCTTTGCCGTGGATCTGCTGCTGGACGCCTCCGCCTCCCGGCTCCACTGCCAGGAAGCCGTGGCCGCTCAGGGCTACATCCTGGCGGAGAGCCTGGAGCGGTGCGGCGTCCCGGTGCGGGTGTCCGGCTTTTGCAGCCTGCGGGGGTATACGGTCCTCCGGGTGCTCAAGGGTTTTACGGACAAGAGCCGGGGGGTGTTCCGCTACTTCGCCTCCGGGTGGAACCGGGACGGGCTGGCTCTCCGGGCGGCGGGAACGCTGCTGGAGGGGCCCCCGGACCGGCGGCGAATCCTCCTGGTCCTCACCGACGCCAGCCCCAGCGACAGCCGCCGCATCCCGCCCGGCGGGGAGTATCCCCTGGGCCATGACTACGACGGCGCCCCGGCGGCGGCGGATGCCGCCCGGGAGGTTCGGGCGCTGGTACGCCGGGGCCTTCGGGTGGGGGCGGTTTTCATGGGACCTGCGGCCAACGTCCCGGCGGCGGAGAAGATTTATGGAAGGAGCCTGGCCCGCATCCGCTCCATGGACCAGCTGGCCGGGGCGGCGGGCACTCTGATCCAAAACGAGATCCGGGAGCTGGAGGGCTGACGGCTCCGAAAATCTTATGGGAGGTATGGCAAATGGCGCTGTTTGAAAAACGGGAAGAGGTTTTCTGCAAGCGGGACCGGGAGGGCTGGAAGGCGGCGAAGGCCGCCCTCCAGGCCGCCGGAGTCCGGGGGATCAAGGCGTGGCACTGCGAGGTGGAGCCTCCGGTGGGCGGCTGCGGCTGCAAGCTGGATATCCGGAATTTCGGCCCCAACGGGCGGATCGACCGGGAGCTGTATCTCCTTGCGGTTCCCGTTGCCGAGCTGGAGAAAGCCAGGGCCGTCTTAGGAAATTTGTGAAAATAGAGAAATTCAGCCCAATTTTTTGGTAGGTATTTCACAAAAAATTGCGCACTTCCCCCTTGCAATCCGCGGCAAGCGGACTATAATAGGTTCTGCAATTGAGGTCTTCTACTATTACAAGACATCATACAATGTAGGGGACCAAATCTGTAAGGGAGGAAACCTGTATGATTACCTTTTTCATCTGTCTGGCTCTGCTGATTGCCGGCTACTTTGTCTACGGCAAAGTGGTCGACAACACCTTCGGGCCGGACGACCGGGAGACCCCCGCCGTGCGCATCAACGACGGGATCGACTACGTTGTGATGCCTCAGTGGAAGCTGTTTCTGGTTCAGCTGCTGAACATCGCGGGCCTGGGCCCCATCTTCGGCGCGCTGTCCGGCTCCCTGTGGGGACCCAGCGTGTTTTTGTGGATCACCTTCGGCACCATCTTCGCCGGCGGCGTCCACGACTACTTTGCGGGCATGCTGTCCGAGCGGAATGACGGCGCGTCCGTCTCCGAGATCACCGGCATCTATCTGGGCGGCGGCATGAAGAACGTCATGCGCGTGTTCAGCGTGGTGCTGCTGATCATGGTGGGCACGGTGTTCGCCGTGGGTCCCGCCGGCCTTCTCCAGCTGCTGTGCCAGAACGCCGGCGGTATTCTGGCCAACAAGATGTTCTGGCTGGTGCTGATTCTGGTCTACTACTTCATCGCCACCTTCGTGTCGGTGGACAAGGTCATCGGCAAAATCTATCCGATTTTCGGCATCTGCCTGATTATCATGGCCGTGGGTGTGGCCTTCGGCGTGATCACCAACTCCGAGTACGTCATCCCGGAGCTGTGGGACCACTTCTATAATATGCACCCCTCCGGCACCCCCATCTGGAGCTTTATGTTCATCACCGTGGCCTGCGGCGCCATCTCCGGCTTCCACGCCACCCAGTCCCCCCTCATGGCCCGTTGCATGAAATCCGAGCGCCAGGGCCACATGGTGTTCTACGGCGCCATGATCTCCGAGGGCATCATCGCCCTGATCTGGGCCGCCGCCGGCTGCTCCATCTATGAGGGCGCGGAGCTGCTGGGCATGGGCGCCGGCGGTCCCACCGCCGTATATGACATCTGCCAGAAGACCATGGGCTCCTTCGGCATGGTCCTGGCCATGCTGGGCGTCATCGCCTGCCCCATCACCTCCGGCGACACGGCCTTCCGTTCCGCCCGCCTGACGCTGGCGGACTGGCTGAAGATCGACCAGAAGTCCTACGCCAACCGGCTGAAGCTCTGCGTGCCCGTGCTGGCCGTGGGCGCGATCCTGGGCATCGGCAACGCCCTGGGCAAGATCGACTACAACGTGATCTGGCGCTATTTCAGCTGGTCCAACCAGACCCTGGCCATGATCGTCCTCTGGGCCGCCAGCATGTACCTCTTCCAGCAGAAGAAGAACTACTGGATCACCGCCATCCCCGCCACGTTCATGAGCGCGGTGTCCTGTACTTATTTCATCCTGGGCGAGGAGTGCCTGGGCCAGCTGCTGAACAAGCACGAGGTGGTGGACGGCGCCCGGAAGCTGGTGGCCTACAACACCGCGCTGGCGTATCCCGTGGGCATAGTCTTTGCCGCCGCGCTGCTGTTCATCTTCCTTCGCGCTACCAAGAAGCAGTCCGCGAAGGTCTGACTCTCCCTCACTTGACCGGCTGTTTTTTGTAAGTGGACAACTGCCAGCCGCTGCCCATGGACAGCGGCTGGCGGCCTTTTCCTAAGGAGATTTGCTATGATTGTGAAACCAACGCCCCTTGGCCGCGAGACCCTGGACCGCGCCGAATTGGCCCGGGACCGGAAGGACTGCCGCCGGTTCGGGCCCTGCGGCGCGGGGAAAAAGGCCCTCTATCTGAACAGCTTTTACCTGGACTGCCGCTATTACATTCCTTACGGTGAAGTGGAGCGGGTCTTCAAGCGGGTCGCCATGAGTTCCGGCGGCTTCTCTCATCGGGGCGTCTTCGCCTCCATTCCCTACCTGGTGGTGGAGTACGGCGGCGGAAAGCAGAAGCAGTGCAATTTCAAATATGAGGACCAGGTGGATCAGCTCCTGGAGTATCTGTCCAAGCTCTGCCCCAGCATCCCCCGGGTCAGCGCGGAGGGGGAAGCGCGCCTCGCCCAGAGGGAACGGGAGCGCTCCGCCAGGGTCCTGCCGGAGTTGTCGGAAGAGGCCGCCAGGAGTGTGAAGCTGCTTCAAAAGGCGGAGGCCTATCTGGAAGCGCGTCCGGACCTGACCGGGGAATTGAGCCGCTCCGCCAGGGAAAAGCGGGCGTACCTGCGCAGCAAGCCCAGCTACCGGTATGTGGCCCTGGCGGTGATGGCGGCGGGACTGGCGGCGCTGGTCTACGGGCTCTATGCGTTGACGCAGGGCGGGGACACGGCGTTGTATTTCCTGCTGTTCGGCCTGGCGGCGCTGTTTATGTTCTCCGGGGCCAATGTGCTGCCCACCTCTCGGAATAACCGAAAGGCGGTTTTAGGGCGGGCGGAACGGGCTCAAAAGGACCTGGAAGAGTATCTCCAAGAGTTCCCGAAATTCCCGGCGCCGCCCCGCTACGCCCATCCGGTAGTCCTGCGTAGGATGCGCCGGGCGTTGGAAGAGGGCCGGGCGGAGAGGACCGAGGACGCTCTGGAAGTGGTCAAGCAGGACTTGAAGGCCCTGAACTCCAGCGTGGAGGTGGACCAGGAGGAATACGATGAAGTTGTGGCGATTAAGCCGATGTTTTTAAATGAGGATTATCAATAGGCGAACATCCTGTTAAATGCGAAAGCTGGATATTAAATGTCAGAGAAAGCCCTTGGAGGAAATTCCTCCAGGGGCTTTAGTATGTTCCTTGCGCAGATCCGGCTCCATTGAGTACTTCATTGCCATCGGCTGCCGCCGAAACCGCTTTTCCCGGTCGGTTTGCTTCGGAATGCCCACAAGCGGGCACAAGGAAAAAGCCGGGGATTTCTCCCAATGTCATTCGGTTAGGCCCCATCCTAGCGAAAAACAAGGCACCCCACCCGATTACAAAACCGGGCGGAGTGCCTTTTTCACAGACCTGAGATATTATCTGTTGCAACTTCGTCATTTGGCCATTGGGCTCCTGCAAATATTTCCATGGCAGACGAAAAAATATTCTTGTCATATCCTGAAATCTCTTGAAAGTATTGATATTCCGGGCATTGCAGATGTTTTGCGGTATTCTTTATTGTTCGCTTTCCTGGCATATCCCGGAATAAAACGGCACAGTTTTGACTCCAAAAGTAGTACGGGAAGTAGTAAATCCGGGGTTTTTGTTTCATTTTACTACTCGCCGTTTGCGATCCGTTTGAACTTCTCCTGCGTGACCTCAAAATCCAGGTGTGTATAGATGTTCATCGTGACACCAATATCTGAGTGGCCTATGAGATATTGCAGCGACTTAGGGGTCATACCGCTCTTTGTCACGTTGGAACAAAAGGTGTGCCAGCATACGCGCGGGGTGACTTTGGGCATCTGCGCGAAATCACTTTTCGCAGAGAAAAAAGTGAAAAAATTTTTCGAGTCTTTCAAATTGCGAAAGTCCACGGCCTCTCTAAGATAAAACTATCAGATATCAAAAAAGGAGGAACGATTATGGAATACGGATATGTTCGCGTTTCCAGCAAAGAGCAAAACGAGGACCGGCAGATGGTGGCTATGCGGGAATTTGGCATAAAAGACAGCCGCATCATTCTGGACAAGCAGAGCGGAAAGGACTTCCAGCGGCCCGGATACCAGCGGCTGATCCGCAAACTGAAAGCCGGGGACACCCTTGTCGTCAAGAGCATCGACCGGCTGGGGAGGAACTATGAGGAAATTTTGGAGCAGTGGCGGCTGCTTACCAAGGAAAAGCGGGTGGCCGTCGTGGTGCTGGACATGCCCCTGCTGGACACCCGTCAGGGGAAAGACCTGACAGGTATGCTGATCGCCGACATCGTTCTTCAGCTGCTGAGCTACGTGGCCCAGACGGAGCGGGAGTTCATCCGCCAGCGGCAGGCGGAGGGGATCGCCGCCGCCAAGGCCAGGGGCGTCCGCTTCGGGCGCAGCTTCAAGGATCGGGGAGAACAATATGAAGAGATCCTGGCCTCCTGGCGGCGGGGAGAGCTCTCCGGCAGGGCGGCCGCAAGGGCGCTGAACGTGGCCCACGGGACCTTTCAGCGATGGTGCAGAGAAACCGGTTAATAAAGTGTACTTTGCAAACCACCTGGAATAAGCCGGGGTTTTCCGGCGGGATCCGTCTTTTTTACATAGCCGCATATCCCGCTATGTCATTTTCTTATGAGTTTACTCTACCACAGCTCTCTCAAAAACGCAATAGGGAATATGGCTCATAAAGTACACCTTGTAAGCCGTTTTGGGCCCTCCGGCGGCAAAGGGGGAGAGCCGATTGCCGGATTTAACGGGCCGCCGGTACGGAAAACTCACAGTGGCCGGGGCCACCGAACAGCGGAAGAACGGCTACACGGTCTGGCTCTGCCGGTGCGACTGCGGCGGCGAGGTTCTGCTGGACACCCGGTGCCTCCAGCGGGGGACCGTAACCGACTGCGGGTGCGTATCCAGGGTAAAGCCGGGACAGCGGGACGTCTCCGGGATGCGGTTCGGCAGGCTGACCGCAATCGAGCCCACGGGGGAGGTCCTGCGCGGCAGCGCCGTTTGGCGATGCTCCTGTGACTGCGGAGGGGAGGTCCATGCCCCCCTCAATCAGCTGACAGCGGGCTATCGGAAGAGCTGCGGCTGTCTTGGCCGCCCGGCCAGGAAGGATTTCATCGGCAGGCGCTTCGGGCGGCTGACGGTGACGGCCTACGCCGGGAAGAAGGACGGGATGCACCGCTGGCGGTGCCGCTGCGACTGCGGAAACGAGGCCATAGTGGGCCAGACGCCGCTTCAGTCGGGAAAGACGAAAAGCTGCGGCTGCCTCCAGTCCGAGACCTACCGGGACAACCTGAAGCTGGTGGACGGGACCTCCGTGACGATGCTGGAGGCCACCATGGACCGGCGGATCGCCAGCAACACCAGCGGGCACACCGGGGTGTACCTGGACAAGAAGCGGGGAAAGTGGGTGGCCCAGATCACCTTTAAAGGAAGGACCCACTACCTGGGGTCCTACGCCGAGAAGCAGGAGGCGGTCAAGGCCCGGAGGCGGGGCGAGGAGGAGTTCTTCGAGCCCTTTTTAGCGGAATTCTTCACAGATGCCGCCCGAAACGCGGCGGCCGGCGGTTAATCCATTCAGGGTTCCGCGTCCGTTCCGGAGACGCGGAACCGGCTTTGGACAGGAGGTCCCTATGAGAAACATGATTTCCAACGAAAGCCTGTCTTCTCTGTGCCTGGAGCTCTTCCTGCTCTTCCACGCCGGCGTCGGCACCGGCGACGCCCTCTCCCTCCTCGCCGAGGAGGGAGACCAGGGAGGCATGCTCAAGGCCATGGCGGAGCGGGTGGACAGCGGCGAAACGCTGTCCGCCGCTTTGCGTGGAAGCGGGGCCTTTCCCGCCTATGTCTGCGGACTGGTGGAGGTAGGCGAGCAGACGGGCAGGACGGAGGAGGCCCTGGCCGCCCTGTCCCGTTATTACGAGGACCGGGTGCGCCTGACCCGCCGGGTGCGCGCCGCGCTGCTGTACCCGGCGGTGATGCTGGCTTTGATGCTGGTGGTGATCGGCGTGCTGCTGGTGAAGGTCCTGCCGATTTTTGACGACGTGTACGCCTCCCTGGGCGGGCGGCTCACCGGCGTGGCCGCCGGCCTTCTCACCCTGGGCCGGTGGCTGGAGGGCGCCATGCCGGTGCTGTTCATTGCGCTGGCGGTTCTGGCGGCGCTGGTGCTGCTGTTTACCGTGGCGGCTCCCCTGCGCCGGGGAAGTTTGTCCCTGTGGCAGAGGGTTCGGGGAGACCGGGGCGTCAGCCGGAAGCTGAACAACGCCCGTCTGGCTCAGGCGTTGGCCATGGGCATGGCCAGCGGCCTGCCCATGGAGGAGGCGGTAGCCCTGTCCGCGGGCCTTATGGAGGCCGGCGCGAAGGAGCGGTGCGAGGACTGCCGGAGGCGGCTGGAGAGCGGCGAGAGCCTGGGGGGCGCGCTGAAAAAGAGCGGCCTGCTCCCCGCCCGGCAGAGCCGTCTGCTGGAGCTGGGCCAGCGCAGCGGCGCCGGGGACGCCTCCATGGAGAAGATCGCCCGGGACCTGAGCGAGGAGGGCGAGGCCGCCCTGGACGCTCTGGTCAGCCGGGTGGAGCCCGCCCTGGTCCTGGTTTGCTCGGTGCTGGTGGGGCTGATCCTGCTGTCGGTGATGCTGCCCCTCATGCACATCATGAGCGCCATCGGGTGAGCCTATGAAACGGGACAAAAGCGGAGTGATCTCCCTCCTGCGGGGAATCCTCCTGCCGCTGGCGGCGGCGGCGGTCCTGCTGTGGTTCGCCATGGCGGTGGACAGCCTGAACAGCGGCCGGTCGGAGGAGGACCTGCGTCAGCTGGAGGAGACCCTGCGGCGCAGCTGCGTGGCCTGCTACGCCGCCGAGGGGGTCTATCCCCCGAATCTGGACTATTTGAAGGACCGCTACGGCCTGCAGATCGACGAGAAGCGGTATACCGTCCGGTACACCGCCTTCGCGGAGAATCTGATGCCGGACATCACTGTGCTGGAGAACGCGCCATGAAGAGACAGGGAACAACGCATCAAATGGACGGCCTGCTCATGCTGCTTCTGTTCGGCGTGTTCGCGGTCTGCGTGCTCATCGTGCTGCTCACCGGGGCCAGGGCCTACCGGGGGCTCACTGACCGGGACGCCGCGGCCTTCGACCGCCGGACCTGCGTGCAGTACCTGACCACCCGGGTGCGGCAGGGGGACCTGGCCGGCGGCGTCGCCGTGGAGCCCTTTGGGGATGCCGAGGCGCTGTGCATCCGGGACCCGGAGGGATTCATCACCCGGGTGTACTGTCACGACGGCTGGCTCATGGAGCTGTACACCTTCGCGGATGTGGAGCTGGAGCCCCAGGACGGGGAGAAGATCATGCCCCTGGAGGGGCTGGCCCTCACCCTGGAGGACGGCTTTTTGACGGCTGAGGTCCGGCAGGGGGAGGGCGTGACGGACACCCTCCGGCTGTCCCTGCGGGCGGAGGAGGGGGGATGGGCATGAGAAGCAAAGCCCCGCTCCTGCTGATGGAGCAGATGGTGATGCTGCTGGTGTTCGCCCTGGCGGCGGCGCTGTGTTTACAGGCGTTTGTGAAATCGGACGGCCTGTCCGGAGACAGCGAGGACCGGGACCGGGCGGTGATTCTATGCCAAAACGCGGCGGAGACGATCCGCTGGTTCGGCGGAGATGCCGTCTCCGGGGACGCGGCCCGGGCGCTGGGATATCACTACGACAACGGGGTGATGTACCAGGAGTTTGACGAGGACTGGGAGCCGGTGGATTCCGGCGTCTACCGCCTGGAAACGGAGGAGCGCCCCACAGAAGTCCCCGGCCTCGCGTCCGCGTATGTCCGCGTGAAAAAAGCCCGGCCCGGAGACGGAGAGCCGGAGGTGCTCTTCGCCCTTGAGACAGCCTGGCAGAAGGAGGCGGTCCGCCTTGGATAACCGGAATCACAGCCGTTTCTCCCCGCCGGCGGTGGGGGGCGTGTCCCTGCTGGTGGTGTTCGCCGTGCTGTGCCTGACGGTGTTCGCCCTGCTGGCCCTCGCCACTGTTCAGGCGGACGTCCGGCTGGCCGACGCCTCCGCTCAGGCGGTGGCGGACTACTACGCCGCCGACTGCCGGGCCCAGGAGCTTCTGGCCCGGCTGAGGCGTGGCGAGCGGCCCGAGGGTGTGGAAATCCTGGAGCGGAGGGAAGAGGAGGCGTACATCGCCCGCTACGCCGTCCCCATCTCGGATACCCAGGAGCTCCAGGTTGAGGTGGAGCTGACGGAGGAACCGGGGGACCGCAGGCGCTGGCGGGTGATCCGCTGGCAGGCCGTACCCTCCGTCGTCTGGGAGGGCGACGAGACTCTGGAGGTCTGGGACGGGACCTTATAAACGCCAAAGGAGAAACCACATGACACAACTGACGGACTATCTGCAAAGAGCCGTGACCGATCGGGCCTCCGACCTGTTCGTCGTGGCGGGCGGGCCGGTGTGCGCCAAGGAGGACAACCGCCTGGTGCCCATCAGCCAGGACCGGGTGTTCCCCGCGGAGACGGAGGCGCTGATCCGGGAGATATACAGCCTGGCCGGCCGGCCCATGGACCGCTTCTTGAAGGAGGGGGACGACGACTTTTCCTTCTCCGTGCCGGGCATGGCCCGATTCCGGGTGAACGTCTACCGCCAGCGGGGCTCCATGGCGTCGGTGATCCGGGTGGTGGCCTTCGACATTCCTAGCTGGACCGATCTGTCGATTCCGGAGCAGGTGATGGCCCTGGCCGAGGTGCAGCACGGCATGGTGCTGGTGACGGGTACGGCAGGCAGCGGCAAGTCCACCACCCAGGCCTGCGTCATCGACCGCATCAACCGCACCCGGGAGTGCCACATCATCACCCTGGAGGACCCCATCGAATACCTCCACCGGGACCGGCGCAGCATCGTCAGCCAGCGGGAGGTGGCCATCGACACCCAGAACTACCCCTCGGCCCTGCGGGCCTGCCTGCGCCAGGCCCCCGACGTGATCCTGCTGGGTGAAATGCGGGACCAGGAGACCATCCACACCGCCATGACGGCGGCGGAGACCGGGCACCTGCTCATCGCCACTCTCCACACCAAAGGGGCGGTGAACACCATCGACCGCATTGTGGACACCTTCCCCAGCGGCCAGCAGGACCAGGTCCGCGTCCAGCTGAGCATGGTGCTGCACACGGTCGTGTCCCAGCAGCTGGTGCCCGGCACCGGGGGAGGACTGGTGCCCGCCTTTGAGATTATGCACGTAAACAGCGCCATTCGGAGCCTCATCCGAGACAGCAAGACCCATCAAATCGACAACGCCATCGCCGCGGGCGGCGCGGAGGGGATGGTTACTATGGACCAGTCCCTGCTGACGCTGTACAAGAGCGGGAAGATCACGGCGGAGACCGCCCTCAGCTACGCGGACAACGCCGACCAGCTCAGACGGAGAATGGGGATCTAAAACGCAATTCGAGGTGATTCACAATGAAAGGTATCAAACGGCTGCTTCCGCTGGCCCTGGCCGTGGTCCTGCTGTCCGGCTGCGCGCAGCCCGGCGGCGCGCCGGCGGAGGACGCTTATCTGGACTCTGTCCCCATGGAAGAGGTCCTGATCGAGGACGAGGCCGTGGCCCTGGCCGAGGCCCCCGCTGCGGTGAACGACCAGCTGCTGCCCGTGGCCTCCGGCACCGCCGTGGAGGTCAAGGGGAACACCCGCATCGACTACTCCAATATCTCAGACGGCTATGTCATGGTCCAGTACGGCGCGTCCAACTCCAAGCGGATGAAGGTCCAGGTGACCGGCCCCGCCACCACCTACACCTATGACCTCCCGGCCTCCGCGTGGACCACCTTCCCCCTCTCGGACGGCAACGGCAGCTATAAGGTCACCGTGCTGCAAAACACCCAGGGGAGCAAATACGCCGCCTTGGCCTCCATCTCTTTCCGCGCCGAGCTGACGGACGAGTTCGCCCCCTTTATCCGCCCCAACCAGTATGTGGATTACGCCAGCGCGGAAAACACCGTCAAACAGGCCGGGGAGCTCACCGCCGGAGTCAGCGATCCCTTGGAAAAAGTGGCGAAAATTTATGACTATGTGGTAAAAACCCTGACTTATGACGCCAAAAAGGCCGCCAACGTAAAGAGCGGCTACCTGCCGGTGCTGGACGACGTGCTGAAGGCCAAAACGGGCATCTGCTTCGATTACGCCTCCCTGATGGCGGGCATGCTCCGCAGCCAGGGGGTGCCCTGCAAGCTGGTGGTGGGCTACGCCGGGAAGGCCTATCACGCCTGGATCAGCGTGTGGACGGAGGAGACCGGCTGGATCGACGGCGTGATCTTCTTCGACGGGACCACGTGGCAGCGGATGGACCCCACCTTCGCCTCCTCCGGCAAGAGCAGCGAGGCCATCATGAAGTACATCGGCGACGGGAGCCACTACACCACGAAGTACCTCTACTGACTCGGGAACCCACCGCCCCTCAGGCGGTTGATTCAAATACAAGACAGCGAAAGGAGGAGACGCCATGGGAGCGAACCCACCCGGAAGAGCGCCCGCCGGCGGGGACGCCGACGGCGGCGGGCGGAACGAAACGGCGGTTGGCAAACCATTGGAAACGATGGGGCGCAAAGCTACGGGGCTAAGGCGCGGTATGCGCTACGCTCGCCGGGCTGCATTTTGGCAAACCATTGGAAACAATGGGACGCAAAGCCAGGTGCGTCGGGGCTCCGCCCCACGCTCGACCGGTTGCACGGCAAAACGGCGGAAACGCTGTGACGCAAAACCAGAGGCTAACGGGCGCGCTGGCCTTCTGGATCCTCCGGGAAGGAGGGCCGTAAAGCGACGCCCCATGCTCGTTCGGTTACCGGACCCTTTGCGTCCGAAAAATGCAAAGAAAGGAAGAATTTGTATGATGCGTAGATTTACCAAGCTGCTGGCGGTTCTGCTGAGCCTGACCTTGTGCCTGTCTCTTCTGCCCGTCTCCGCCTTCGCCGACGGCGAGGACCTCCCGCCTTCCGAGACTGTCGAGCAGTCTGAGGAAGTCACCGAGGGCGAAGACGACGCCGAAGGCGAAGACGACGCCGAGAGCGAAGACGACGCCGAGGGCGAAGACGACGCCGAGGGCGAAGACGACGCCGAAGGCGAAGACGACGCCGAGGGCGAAGACGACGCCGAGGGCGAAGACGACGCCGAGGGCGAAGACGACGCCGAAGGCGAAGACGACGCCGAGAGCGAAGACGACGCCGAGGGCGAAGACGACGCCGAAGGCGAAGACGACGCCGAAGGCGAAGACGACGCCGAGGGCGAAGACGACGCCGAAGGCGAAGACGACACCCAGCCCGAAAACACCACTCAGAATGCCCCCGTCGTCCAGAATTCCGCTCCGCGGAAGATGGCGGCACGGGCTTCTCTGGATGTTGACCACAAAGCTGAGGATGAGAAGTCCACTGAGCCCCCTTCCGAGGACCCTGAAGTGGAAGTAAAGACTTTCGTCTTGGACGGAAATGACTGGGAGAGTCGCGAGGGTCTTGGATACGAAAATCTCAAAATTTCCCAAAGCATACTGGACAAAGTTCCTAAGGACGGCACGCCGTATATGCTGGAGAAGCCCATTCGCGATCCCGATTTCAAGTTTGATCCCGAAGTCGATCCCGAATCTATCTATTCGATTTTCTATACCAGGATCGCATGGGTACCTAGCGAGAACGCTTGGCACCTGGACGGTGTAGTCACTGAGAAGGTAGGCAACTTTAGCGTAGCTTCTATTCAGGATAAAACCGATGACAAGGTGTACGGAAGCCAGTCTGGCATTACCGTGAGCGGAGACAGCTGGTATAACTTCAGTGGCGAGGATCTGGAGGAAATAAACAAGGTAATTGGGGAAACAGGGATCGATCTGCCGGCCATAGAAGATGGTGGGTATGATTGGAATACCCTGAAAAACCAAAAAAGGCTCCCCCCGGTTCCTGAAAGCGTGCAGGAGAAAGCCAATGAGATTCTTCGAAAGAACGGCTGGAAGGCCGGCGACGACGCCATCGATTGGACTTTCGGGTATGACAGCGTAACTAAGACTTGGCATTTGGACGGCATTGTCAATGGCGACAAAGCGCAAAAACAGGAAGTATCCATCATAGTATCCGACCCGACCGGCCAGATCCATCAGGCAACGGGCAAAGACGTTGCCAAATGGGACAACGACTCGGGAAAATACTGGCATGATATCACTAATGGGAAGGAGTTTATCCTGCCCAACCCCAGTGATTACGAAGATGGAGCTACCTATACGCCGTCCACGGCGCAGCTGGATCAGATCAAGCAGTATGTCGGGGATACGTTTACCCCTTCTGAGGCAGAGGACAAGGACGGCAGCATCAGATGGAAGTTCGTCCGCGTCGGCGGAGACGAAAATCCCAGATGGGACCTCCAGGGCATCTATACCCCCAACTACGCCCACGTCTATGTCTATTTCTCCGGTGATACTGCACCGGCGGGCGCCGAGTCTAACGGGCAGTCGGTAGACGACACAGATAGGGAGCATGGCGCTTCGGGTACCCACTGGTATACGGTCGGCGAAATCAAGATCCGCTATGATCTCGTTCAGGAGATTTTGAAGAATGGAACAAAAGGCCAGTACGTAGAAATTAGCGAGGACCTGCGCAATGCGATTACGGCCGCGATCGGAGATGCGAATAATTTGACCCAATACCAAAGCGAGCATTTATGGGATGATTATTTGAACCAGATCAATTGGTCCGACCTCAAGATTGATGCGGGCGCGAACGGCTACGTCCATTCCCTCAAATATCTCACCTTGCATCTGAACGGCTTCATTCCGTCGCAGCCCCCGCAGCCCCCGCAGCCCCCCATCATTACTCCCCCTGTCAACCCCGAAAACCCCGAAAATCCTGAGAACCCCGACGTTCCGGACGTTCCCGTCACCCCAGATGTTCCCGCCGCCCCCGATGACGGGGATGACGGCGACGATACCGACGCCGCGGATACCGGAGCGACGCCGGAAGCCGCCGACGTCACCATCGAGGACGAGGCGGTGCCTCTGGCCGCTGGTCCGATAACCCGCGCTCAGTTCGTGGATTATCTGTGGCGGCATGAGGGCGAGCCCGCCCCCGTGGAGGACAAGGGCCTCTTCCCGGACGTGTCCGAGGATCACCAGTACGCCCCGGCCATTGCCTGGGCCAAGTCCATCGATATTATCGAGGGCTTCACGGACGGCAACTTCCGTCCCGACGAGCTGGTGGACGTGTCCGCCGTGCGGAAGATTCTCACCCGGTACGCCGCGTACCTGGGCTGGGAGACGCCCGCTCTGACCACCCTGACGGGTGACGACGATGATCCTGTGCTCAACTGCAGCGAGGTGCTGGCCGAGTTCTTCGGCGAGGAGTACATCCCCGCCGGCGACGAGGAAGGCACTGCGGCGTAAGGCAAGGACCCAAGCAAGCATTCCTAAAAACGAGCGTGCCGCATTTCGCGGCACGCTCGTTTGTTTCAGCGCCCTTAACCGGAGAGGGGGAGCTGTCAAGGGGGAATTTCACCAAAAGCCCGGGGCACGGGCCTAACCGGCCCTTTTTCCTTGGGGCCGTCACTCTTTGTCCAGATAGTCCAGCACCTTTACGATCTCGCCGCCCCGGAGATACACCCGGGGCACCCGGCGGGCCACGGCGCAGAGCAGCTCGTAGGAGATGGTCCCCGCTTTCTCCGCCGCCTGGGCGAAGCCGTCCGCCGGAGCGTCTCCCCAGAGGGTGGCCTCGTCCCCGGCGGAGACCTCCGGCGCGGCGGAGGCGTCCAATACGATCTGGTCCATGCTCACCCGGCCGATGACGGGGGCGGGTTTTCCGTGGATGGAGGCCACGCCCAGGTTGGACAGGCACCGGGGGTAGCCGTCGGCGTAGCCGCAGCAGACGGTAGCCGCCCGCAGGGGACGATCCGCCGTGTAGGTTCGCCCGTAACCCACGCAGTCTCCGGGAGCCAGGTCTTTCACCTGGCTGACCACGGTTTTCAGCGCCATGACGGGCTTCAGGCCCGGGAAGGTCACCTCCGCGCTGGGGTCCTGGCCGTAGAGAATCACTCCGGCCCGGACCATGCCGCCGCTCCAGTCCGGATGGGCGGTCAGCCCTGCGGAGTTGGAGCAGTGGACGGTTCTCAGCGGGCCCGCCGCCTCCAGCCGCTCCACCACCCGGCGGAAGAGTGCGTACTGGTTTTCGGTATAGCGGCGGTCGTCCTCCGACAGGGAGTCCGCCGCGGAAAAGTGCTGGAACGCGCCGGTGACGTCCAGGCCCTTCATCCTCCTGCACTCCAGGAGGCCGGAGACCGCCCCCTCAAGGTCCCGGCAGGCCCCGAAGCCGATGCGGCCCATGCCGGTGTCGATTTTCAGGTGGCCCTCCACCGTCACCCCGGCGGCCTCCGCCGCCCGGGACAGGGCCCGGGCGTACTCCAGGCTGTAGATCGCCTGGGTGATGTGTTCCTCCGCCAATACCCCGGCGCACTCCGGGCGGGTCATGCCTAAAATCAAAATGGGCTGTTCGATGCCGCCGCGGCGCAGGTGCCGGGCCTCCGCCAGAGAGCTGACGGCAAACCAGGCCGCCCCGGCCTCCGCCAGGGTTCGGGCAACCATGCCGTCCCCGTGGCCGTAGGCGTCGGCCTTCACCACGGCGCAGACCGCCGCGGGAGCCGCTTTTTCCCGGATCAGGCGGAAGTTGTGGACCAGGGCGTCCAAGTCGATTTCCGCCCAGCAGTGGGCGTCGAAGGCTGTGTTCATAGGGGGTCTCCTCCAGTCCGATGGGATGCGTACTTGGAATATCTTACTCCGTTTCCGCCCGGGGCGCAACGGCGTTTTCTGCTCTGTAACAGGCGTTTTGTGCAGGGCGGCGCTTCTCCATCCGGAAGTTTGTCATGGGCACTCCGTGCCGAACCACCCGCCGTTCCCGAACCACCCGATAGCCCCGGCTCTCAAAAAAGGGCTTTGCCGTAATGGAGGCGTGGGTGACGATCCGCTCCGCCTCCACAGCCCTCTCCAGGGCGTCGCAGAGGGCGGCGGCCACGCCCCGCCGCTGGCAGTCCCTGTGGACATACAGCCGGTCCAGGTAACCCGAGGGGTCGATGTCTCCGAAGCCCACGATGCCGCCGCCGTCCTCCGCCACAAGGGCAATGTGCTCCAGGAGTGTCCGGCCCCATTCCGCTAGGTCCGGGGAACCGTCCGCCCAGGCGTTCAGCTGCTCAGGCGTATAGTCCCTGGCATTTACCGTATGCACCGTGTCATAAAACAATTCCACAATCTCCCGGAGGTCCGAGGAGCGGTACTCCCGAATCGTCATACGTGTTCCGTCTGAATACCCCGCTCCCGAAACGCGTCCAGCAGCCGCTCCATGTCCCCGGGGATGGTGATGGGCTCCCCGCAGGCGGCGATGGCGTTGGCCACGTCCTTCAAGCCGTTCCCCGTCACCACGGAGACCACCGTGTCGTTTTTCCCGAGCTTCCCCGCCTCGCAGAGCTTCTTCACCCCCGCCGTGCCGGTGACGCCGGCGGGCTCGCCAAAGACGCCGCAGGTCCGGCCCAGCAGCTGCTGCGCCGCCATGATCTCTTCGTCGGTGACATTCACCGTCAGCCCGTTGGACTCCCGGATGGCCAGAAGCGCCTTGTCGGCGTTCCGGGGCACGCCCACGGCGATGGAGTCCGCCAGGGTGTTCTCCTCCATGGGCTTCCAGGGCTCTCCGGTCTCAAGACTGCGATTCAAGGGGCAGCAGCCCGCCGCCTGGGCGGAGATGAGCCGGGGCAGGCGGTGGATGAAGCCGATGGCGTACAGATCCTTGAGACCCTTCCAGAGCCCCGCGATGGTGCAGCCGTCCCCCACGGAAATGGCGATGTAATCCGGGACCTCCCAGTTCAGCTGTTCCATGATCTCCAGAGCCACGGTCTTCTTGCCCTCGGAGAGGTAGGGGTTGATGGCGGCGTTGCGGTTGTACCAGCCCCATTGATCAATGGCCGCCTTGGAGAGCTCGAAGGTCTCCTCATAGCTGCCCTGGACGGAAATCACCGTGGCCCCGAAGGTCATCAGCTGAGCCACCTTCCCCTTGGGGGCCCGGGAGGGGACGAAGATGTACGTGGACAGCCCCGCCGCCGCCGCGTTTCCAGCCAGAGACGAGGCGGCGTTGCCGGTGGAGGAGCAGGCGATGACCCTGGCCCCGGCCTCCCGGGCCTTGGCCACCGCCATGGCGCTGGCCCGGTCCTTCAAGGAAGCGGTGGGGTTCTGGCCGTCATCCTTCACGTAGAGGCGGCCCAGGCCCAGGGCTTCCGCCAGCCGGGGCTCCTCATAGAGGGGGGACCAGCCCACCCGAAGGGGCGTGGGGGCGGTGTCCTCCTCAATGGGCAGCAGCTCCCGGTAGCGCCACATGGACCGCTCCGTCCGGTTCGCCAGGATCTCCTTGGTCAGACGGGCTTTGATGGAGTCGTAGTCGTAGGTGATATCCAGGATGCCGCCGCACTCGCAGGTCGTCAGGTCCGGCGTGGCCTCGTAGGTCCTGCCGCAGCGGACGCATTTGCCGTATTTCACATGTTTCATGGTCCCGCTCCTCTCTCAAAAGATGGTTCCATCATAGCAAATAGGTCGGCCTTTGTCAAAGGGGGAGGCTGAAAAAGCCTCCCCCTTTTGCGTTCACGTTTCAGATGCGGGAACGAATCTCCGCCCCCATAGCCTTGCAGCCCAGGAGCTTCCCGCCCTCGTTCAGGATATCCCCGCAGCGGAAGCCCGCTTTCAGCGTCCGGTCCACGGCGGCTTCCACCGCGTCGGCCTCCGCCGCCATGTCGAAGCTGTAGCGCAGCATCATGGCCGCCGCCAGGATCGTCCCAATGGGATTGGCCCTGTCCTGCCCGGCGATGTCCGGGGCGGAGCCGTGGATGGGCTCGTACAGGCCCCGGGTTCCCTCTCCCATGCTGGAGGAGGGGATCATGCCGATGGACCCGGTGATCTGGCTGGCCTCGTCGGAGAGGATGTCCCCGAAGAGGTTCTCCGTCACGATGACGTCAAATTGGCTGGGGTCCCGCACAATCTGCATGGCGGCGTTGTCCACGTACATGTGGAGCAGCTCCACGTCCGGGTACTCTTTCGCGACCTCCTCAACGGTCTTCCGCCACAGGCGGGAGGTGTCCAGCACGTTGGCCTTGTCGATGGAGGTGACCCGGCCCCGGCGCTTCCGGGCCATGTCGAAGGCCACCCTCGCCACCCGGCGGACCTCATGCTCGCTGTAGGAGCACACGTCCACGGCCTTCCGCTCGCCGTTTACCTCGGAGGTGGTGTGCTCGCCGAAGTACATCCCGCCGATGAGCTCCCGGACCACCACGAAATCGATGCCCCTGGCGGCGATGTCCGCCCGGAGGGGGCAGGCGGCGGCGAGGTCGGAGAACATCCGGGCGGGCCGGACGTTGGTGTACAGACCCATGGCGGAGCGGAGCTTCAAGAGGCCCCGCTCGGGCCGGTTGGCGGAGGGCTGATTGTCCCACTTGGGGCCGCCCACCGCGCCCAGAAGCACGCTGTCGGCGGCAAGGCAGGTCGCAAGGCTTTCGTCCGGCAGGGGCACGCCGAATTCGTCAATGGCGCAGCCGCCCATGGGGGCTTCTTGGTAGGTGAAGGTATGGCCGAACTTCTTCGCCACGGCGTCCAGCACGCCCATGGCCTCGTTCACGATCTCGGGGCCGATGCCGTCGCCCCGGATGACGGCGATGGTCTTGTTCATACGCCCGCCTTTCCAGCCTTCAAGGAGGCCATGAGCCCGCCCTTTTCCATCATGTCTTTGATGAACGGCGGGAAGGGCTCCGCCTGGTAGGTCTCGTGTTTGGTCAGGTTGGTGATGACGCCGGTGTCGAAGTCTACGGACACCTGGTCCCCGTTGGAGATGCCGCTGCTGGCCGCGGGGCACTCCAGAATGGCCAGGCCGATGTTAATGGCGTTGCGGTAGAAGATGCGGGCGAACGTCGCCGCGATGACGCAGCTGGCGCCGCAGGCCTTGATGGCGGCGGGGGCGTGCTCCCGGGAGGAGCCGCAGCCGAAGTTGACGCCGGCCACCATGATGTCGCCCTCCTTCACCTTTTTGGTGAAGTCTTTGTCGATGTCCTCCATGCAGTGGACGGAGTACTCCTTGGGGTCGGGGGAATTCAGATAGCGGGCGGGGATGATGACGTCGGTGTCCACGTGATCCCCGTACTTATGGACGGTTCCCTGTGCGTTCATGTTCAAACCTCCTCAGGATGGCAGATATGGCCCGCGACGCCCGACGCGGCGGCCACGGCGGGGGAAGCGAGATAAACCTCGCTGTCCACGTGGCCCATGCGGCCCACGAAGTTGCGGTTGGTGGTGGAGACGCAGCGTTCCCCGGCGGCCAGGATGCCCATGTAGCCGCCGAGACACGGCCCGCAGGTAGGCGTGGAGACGATGCAGCCCGCGTCCAGGAAGATATCGGTGAGGCCGCGCTTCATGCACTCCCGGTAGACGCTCATGGTGGCGGGAATCACGATGCCCCGGACATCCTTCGCCAGGTGCTTCCCCTTCAATATGGCGGCGGCGGCCTCCAGGTCGGGCAGCTGGCCGTTGGTGCAGGAGCCGATGACGATCTGGTCGATTTGGACGTCCTTCCCCTCCCGGGCGCTGTGGGCGTTCTCGGGGAGGTGGGGATAGGCCACAGTGCAGTCCACCTGGCTCAGGTCAATGTCCACGGTCCGCTCATACTCCGCGTCCGGGTCCGCCTCGTAAGCGGTCCAGGGGCGGTTTACCCGGCCCTCCACGTAGGCTTTCGTACTATCGTCCACGGGGAAAATGCCGTTTTTCGCCCCAGCCTCAATGGCCATGTTGGAGATGGTCAGCCGGTCGTAGATGGAGAGCTCGGCCACGCCGGGCCCGGTGAACTCCAGGGACTGGTACCGGGCCCCGTCCACGCCGATCATGCCGATGAGGGTCAGAATCACGTCCTTGCCGGAGACGAAGGGGCGGAGCTTCCCGGTGAGGTTTACCTTGATGGCGGAGGGCACCTTGAACCAGGTCTCTCCCGCCGCCATGGCGGCGCCCATGTCCGTGGAGCCCACGCCGGTGGAGAAGGCCCCCAGGGCCCCGTAGGTGCAGGTGTGGGAGTCCGCGCCGATGACGGCCTCGCCGGGGGCCACTAGGCCCTTTTCGGGGAGCAGGGCGTGCTCGATGCCCATCTCTCCCACGTCGAAGTAGTGGTCGATGTCGAACCGCCGGGCAAAGGTGCGGCACTGCTTGCACTGGGCGGCGGCCTTGATGTCCTTGTTGGGGGCGAAGTGGTCCATCACCAGGGCAATTTTGCTCTTGTCAAAGACCTGGTCGAAGCCCGCCGCCTCGAACTCGTTGATGGCCACGGGGGTGGTGATGTCGTTGCCCAGCACTAGGTCCAGCTTCGCCTGGATGAGCTGTCCCGCCCGGACGGAGTCCAGCCCCGCGTGCTTTGCCAGGATCTTCTGCGTCATGGTCATTCCCATTTGTTGTCACGCTCCTTATCGATTCATGATTTAAGCCCGCTTGGCCCGGTTGATGGCGGACAGGATGGCCCGGAGGGGCGCCAGGTTGATGTTGTGGCTGAGGCCCACGCCCCAGTACTGCTTGCCGGTGCGCCGGTCCTGGAGGAGGATATACGCCACGCCCTGGGAGTCGGAGCCGTCGGTGATGGCGTGGGAGGCGTAGTCCAGGAAGGTGAAGCGGTCGATCTTCTCTCCCTGGATGGCGTTGAAGAAGGCGTCGATGGGGCCGTTGCCCTCTCCGGCCACCTCGAAGACCGTGTCCGTGTGCCGCAGGGTGCCCTGGAAGGCCACGTGGGAGTGGCCTTCCCCGTCCACCGTCTCCTTAAAGGCGTGCTTGAGCAGCTGATAGGGCTGCTTCACGTCCACGTACTCCTGCTGGAACAGCTCGTTGATTCGCTCGGGGGCGACCTCCTTGCCCACCTTGTCCGTCTCCACCTGGACGATATGGCCGAACTCCGGCTGCATGGACTTGGGCAGGTCGAAGCCGAAGTCGTGCTCCATGATATAGGCCGCGCCGCCCTTGCCGGACTGGGAGTTGATGCGGATGATGGGCTCGTACTCCCGGCCCACGTCGGCGGGGTCGATGGGGAGATACGGGATTTCCCAATACTCCGTGCCGGAGGTCTTCATATATTGAACGCCCTTGTTGATAGCGTCCTGATGGCTGCCGGAGAAGGCCGTGAAGACCAGCTTGCCCACATACGGCTGGCGGTCGCCTACAGGCATCTTGGTGCACCGCTCGAACATCTCTTTAATTTTATTAATGTTGGAGAAGTCCAGTTCTGGGTCTACACCCTGGGTATACATGTTCATAGCCAGAGTCACCATGTCCACGTTGCCGGTCCGTTCGCCGTTGCCGAAGAGGGTGGCCTCCACCCGGTCGGCCCCGGCCAGCAGGCCCATCTCCGTGGTGGCCACGCCGCAGCCCCGGTCGTTGTGGGGATGAAGGGAGATGATGGCGCGGTCCCGGCCGGGGAGCTTGCGGATGAAGTACTCCAGCATGTCGGCGAACTGGTTGGGCATGCAGTTCTCCACCGTGGTGGGGAGGTTCAGGATGACCTTGTTTGACCGCGTGGCGTGGAGGTGGTCCAGCACCGCCTGGCAGATCTCCACGGCGTAGTCCATCTCCGTGCCCATGAAGGACTCGGGGGAATACTCGTAGCGGAGGTTCATGCCCTCGACGATCATGGGCTGGGACATCTCATAGATGAGGTCGGCGGCGTCGGTGGCGATCTTGGTGATCTCATCGCAGTCCATGTGGAAGACCACCTTGCGCTGGAGGGTGGAGGTGGAGTTATAGAAGTGCAAAATCACATTCTTCGCGCCACGGATGGCCTCGAAGGTTTTCCGGATGAGGTGCTCTCGGGCCTGGACCAGCACCTGGATGGTCACGTCGTCGGGGATATGCCCGCCCTCGATCAGCTCCCGGCAGATCTCATACTCCGTCTCGCTGGCGGAGGGGAAGCCAATCTCAATCTCCTTCACACCAATGTCCACCAGCGTGTGGAAATACTCCAGCTTCTCCGCCAGGTTCATGGGGTCGATCAGCGCCTGGTTGCCATCCCGCAGGTCCACGGAGCACCAGACAGGGGCGTTGGTAATCCTCCGGTCCGGCCAGGTGCGGCCCCGAATGGGCTGGGGCTGGAAGGGAATATACTTTTCAAATCCGGGTTTCATAGCGGCGTCCTCCTTGCAGAAATATGGTGTCGGATGGGTCAGGGGACAAGAAAACGCCCCTGACTCCTTCGAGTCAGGGGCGTGTCAATCAACACGCGGTACCACCCTGGTTTAACCGCCGGTTGCCCAACGGCCCTCACAGCCTCAAACAAGGCTTCGGCCAATAACGAGGCCAGCCGTCTCCGCCTAAACCGGAAAACCAGTCTCAGCGAAGCCGCTCGAGGGCCAGTGACATCCTTCCCCTCCGCGCCGCCTCGCAGCAACCGGCGGCTCTCTGAAGCATGCAGAAAAGGACTTTTTCCCTGTCGTCGCGTTTCGTTGTTTTGCTGTTGGGGTATAAGATACAGGATTTCCGGCGGTTTGTCAATAGAAAATTTTTCGTTTTCTTCGTCATTTTCGCCAAAAGCGCCGCCGCGGGCGGGTTACAGGCCCTTTTCTGGCGGAAAATTCCCCGGATTTCCGCCCCGGTTTTCGGGAAGATTATGAGAAACAGAGAAACAGAGATTTTGGAATTTCTCTTGACAAGTTTCCGCTAAATCTGTATAATAGCGATGTTGAAGCCATAGAACATGGCCCTTAAAGTATCCTGGAATTAGCCGGATACCTCGGAGGGAGGGAAAATATAGATGTCTGAGATCCATGTGAAGGAAAATGAATCCATCGACAGCGCGCTGAAGCGTTTCAAGCGCAGCTGCGCCAAGGCCGGCGTCCTGGCCGAGGTCCGGAAGCGGGAGCATTACGAGAGTCCCAGCGTGAAGCGGCGCAAGAAGTCTGAGGCCGCTCGCAAGAACAAGAAGCGTTATTATTAAGCGTTGAAAAACCGCCGTGCCAGCAGGCACGGCGGTTTTTTTTCAGTTCTCCCCCAGATGGATCACGCACTGTCCCAGGGCGTAGAAGGGCTCCGCCGCCGTGGGGGCCAGGCCCTCCACCACTCCCGCCTGGGTCAGCACGGAGGTGGATTTGAAGCACACCGGCAGAATGGGGGCCTGGTCCTTCAAATGGGCGCAGAGGGCCTTCATAGCCGCTGTCCGGTCCTCCGCCCCGGCCAGCTCCTGAAGCAGGCGGCTGGTGTCCGGGTGGGACCAATGGCCGTAGTTCAGCGCCCCGCCGGGCTCCAGCAGGCTCCCAAGGTCCCAGTCGGCGGGGAGGCGGGCCTCGCCGTAGTAGAGGTCGAAGTCCCCGGCGGCCAGGGCGGCGGCGTACTCCTCCCAGGGCAGGGCCCGGACCTCCACCGCCACGCCTCCGGCGGTCCAGCTCTCCGCCAGGTGCTCCGCGATGGCGGTTTTAAAGCCGTTTTCCTCGTTGACCAGCAGGGTGAGGGGGGGCTCGGAGACATAACCGCTCTCCGTCAGGGCGGAGGAGAAGCTTTCCAGAGAATACGCCTCCTCCAGCGCCGAGGGGTACAGGGGCGAAGCCGGGGACACTGGGAAGGCCGCGGCCTTTCCATGGCCCGAGAGGTAGACGCCGGCGACATTGACCCGGTTGATCCCCACCGACAGGGCCCGCCGGAGGGCAGGGCTGTCCAGGGGCGCCCGGGCGGTGTTGCAGCCCACATACTGCATCACGGTGGTGTCCGTGTCCACGCAGCCCACGCTGCCGGTGGTGCTCACCGCCAGCACGCCGGTGAGGTCCGCCGTGATCAGCTGTACCTCGTGGGAGGAAAAGCGGTAGAGCATGGCGTCGTCGTCCGGGGCCTCCACCAGGGCGATCCGGTCCACCGGCTGGTTCTCCCCCTTCCACCAGGACTGATTGGCGATGAGGTAGGCTCCGGTCTCCTCCTCGGCGTAGAAATAGGGGCCGGTGCCCACCGGGGCGGGGCCGTCCTGGCTCCCGGACTTTACGATGGGCACGTCCAGCAGGGCCGCCAGGGCCGTGTTGGGGCGGCTCAGGGAGACGGTCACGCTGTCCCCGCCGGCGCTGACGGAGGAGATGCCGGAGAGGCGGCTCCCGTAGCGGCCGGAGGTCCTGGCCCGGTCCAGGCTGGCCTTTACGTCCCGGGCCGTCAGGGGCGAGCCGTCGGAGAACTGGACCCCCTCCCGGAGGACAAAGGTATAGCGGCTGGCAGTCTCGTCGTGGGTGTAGCTGACGCAGAGGCAGAGCTGGGGCTCAAACCGCCCGTCCAGGCGGAAGAGGCCCTCGTACAGCAGCGAGGCCGCCGTCTGCTGCATCCCGTCGGGGCAGTCGATAGGGTCCAGGGTCCGACCCGGCATATAGGGCAGGGCGAACCGCTCCGGCAGGGTGGTTTTGGCCTCCTTCGCCGGCTCCTCTTCAAAGGGGGGCAGCAGGTCCTCCGGCTCCTCCGGCGGCTCCTCCTGCCAGCATCCGGTGAGCAGACAGGCCATCGCCAGCGCGATGGCCATGATCTTCGATACTTTCATAAAACGATCCTATTCAGTTCCGGCGGCAATGGCCGCGCAGTGGACGCCTCGGGCTTCCCCCAGCTTTCGGTGGGACCAGAACAGGTCCCGGCGGCAGGCGGTGCAGAGGCCGGAGACTTCGATGTTCCGGACCCCCGCCCGCAGCAGCCACTGGCGGTTCAAGCCCTCCAGGTCCACGTGCCACTTGGGGCCCCGCTTTTCCAGATACGGCTCCGCCTCCCGGCCCAGGGCCGACCGCATGGCGATAGGGACGTCCTCGTCGCTTTCAAAGCAGCACTGCCCGATGCAGGGCCCCAGGGCGGCCCGGAGCCGCTCCGGTTTCGCGCCATAGAGGCGGACCAGCTCTTGGACGGTTTTCTCCACAATGCCTCCGGCGCAGCCCCGCCATCCGGCGTGAGCCGCCCCTACGGCCCCGGTGTCCGGGTCGTGGAGCAGCACCGTCCCGCAGTCGGCGGAAAAGACGAAGAGGGTCAGCCCGGGCTCGTTGGTGACCAGCGCGTCGGCGCTGTCATAGTCCCGCTCCCGGAAGAGGCCCTTCCCGGCGTCCTCCGCCGTGCAGGCCCGGACGTTGGTCTTATGGACTTGCCGGGAGAGGACCGTCCGTTCCATGTCCACGCCAAGGACGGCGCAGAAGCGGCGGTAATTTTCCAGCATGGCGTCCCGCCCGTCCCCCATGCCGGGGCGGAGGTTCAGGCTGTCCCAGGGGGCGGGGGAGACCCCGCCCAGCCGGGTGGAAAACCCGTGGCGCACGCCGCTCAGATTGGAGGCGGTGAACCAGACCAGGCCGTTTTGTTCGTGGGTCTCAAAGGGCATGAGGACCTCCCTGTTGTTCTTTATTTTGGGGCTCGCCGTTTTTTTCGCCCAGCTCATGGTTCTTCCCGTTCCAAACATGGTAAGCCCCATAGAGCAGCAAACAGATTCCGCCGAGTAAAATGATGGCGTCAAATAATGAAATGATGCCGTCGGATTTTGTTATCACCATAATTCCGCCCAGAAGGATCAGGGCAATGCCAAAGAGCATTTCCTTGATGTCCTGGAGCAGACGGAGAACGCCGTCATCCTTTTGATCCATATACTCCGCATCCTTTTAATTAGAGTGGTACTCCGGGCAGGTACACTTCTTCCACTTCAGCCCGCTGCCGCAGGGGCAGGGGTCGTTCCGCCCGATCTTCACCACGCGGGTGGGCTGCTTCTTGGGCTTAGTGCCGTCGCCGCCGACGTTCTCCACCATGCCCTTGGCGACCCGCTCCCGCTTGACCTCCTCGTCCTTCTTGAGGCGCACGGAGTACAGCCGCCGGACGGTCTCGTCCTGGATGGCGGCGATCATCTCCTCGAACATATCGAGAGATTCCCGCTTGTACACGTCCACGGGGTTGTTGTTGCCGTAGGACTGGAGCCGGATGCCCTGCTTCAGGTCGTCCATAGCGTCGATGTGGTCCATCCAGTACTCGTCGACGACCCGGAGCATGATGACCCGCTCCAGCTCCCGCATGATGGGGCTGGTGATCTCGGCTTCCTTGTTTTCGTAGAAGCCCTCGGCGGCGGCGGTGAACGCCTCGTCAAAGTCCTCCTGGCTCTTTTGAGAGATCTCCGCCTCGGGGATGCTCACCGCGCCCTTGGCAAAGTACATGCCCTCCAGGCCCCGAAGCATCTCCCGGTAGCCGTCGGCGTCCAGGTGCTGCTTCTCCCCGAAGGCCAGGCTGACGTGATTGCCGATGGAGGTGCGCATCATGTTCAGGACCGTGTCCTTGATGTCCATGCCGTCCAGAACCTGGCGGCGCTGGCCGTAGATCAGCTCCCGCTGCTTGTTCATCACGTCGTCGTACTCCAGCACGGATTTCCGGGACTGGAAGTTCCGGGACTCCACGGTGGTCTGGGCGTTCTCAATGGCACGGGTCAGCATTTTGTTCTCGATGGGGGTGTCCTCGTCCAGATCGAACCGGTCCATCATATTGGTGATCCGGTCCCCGCCGAAGAGGCGCATCAAATCGTCCTCCAGGGAGATATAGAACCGGGTTTCGCCGGGGTCGCCCTGGCGGCCCGCCCGGCCCCGGAGCTGGTTGTCGATCCGACGGGACTCGTGGCGCTCCGTGCCGATGATGAACAATCCCCCGGCCTCCCGGACCCGGTCCGCCTCGTCGGCGATCTCCGCCTTGTGCTGGGCTAATCTTTCGGCGAAGAGCGCCCTCGCTTCCAAAATCTCCTGATTGTCCGTGTCCGCGTAGCCGGTGGCGTCCACGATGACCTCCTCGGAATAGCCCGCTTTGGTCAGGTCGGCCCGAGCCAAATACTCGGCATTGCCGCCCAGCATGATATCGGTGCCGCGGCCCGCCATGTTGGTGGCTACCGTGACGGCCCCCAGCTTGCCCGCCTGGGCCACGATCTCCGCCTCTTTTTCGTGGTTCTTGGCGTTCAGGAGGTTGTGCTTGATGCCCTCCCGGGCCAGGAGCTTGGAGAGGAGCTCGTTCTTCTCAATGGACACCGTGCCCACCAGCACCGGCTGGCCCTTAGCGTGGCACTCCTTGATTTGGGAGATAACGGCCCGGAACTTGCCCGCCTCGGTCTTGTAGACCACGTCGTGGTGGTCGTCCCGCTGGTTGGGCCGATTGGTGGGGATCTCGATGATGTCCAGGTTGTAGATGGTGCCGAACTCCTCCTGCTCCGTCATAGCCGTACCGGTCATGCCGGAGAGCTTGTCGTAGAGCCGAAAGTAGTTCTGGAAGGTGATTGTCGCCAGGGTCCGGTTCTCGCTGTTGACGTTCACGTGCTCCTTGGCCTCGATAGCCTGATGGAGGCCGTTGGAGTACCGGCGGCCGAACATCAGGCGGCCGGTGAACTCGTCCACGATGATGACCTCTCCGTCCTTGACCACGTAGTCGATGTCCCGCTTCATGGTGCCGTGGGCCTTCAGGGCCTGGTTGATATGGTGGCTGATGGTGGAGTTGGAGGGATCGGAGAGGTTCTCCACGTGGAAGTACTCCTCCGCCTTGGCGATGCCCCGGGCGGTGAGGGTGGCGGTCTTGGCCTTTTCGTCGACGACATAATCCGCGTCGATGTCCGCAGCCTCTTCCTCTTTGTTGTCCACCTGGACAACCACCTGCTTTTTAAGCCGTGCGACGAACATCTCTGTCAGGTCGTACAGCTGGGTGGACTTCTCCCCCTGGCCGGAGATGATGAGGGGGGTCCGGGCCTCGTCGATGAGGATGGAGTCCACCTCGTCCACGATGGCGAAGGAGTGGCCCCGCTGGACCAGCTCCTGGGAGTAGATGCACATGTTGTCCCGGAGGTAGTCGAAGCCCATCTCGTTGTTGGTGCCGTAGGTGATGTCGGCGGCGTAGGCCTCCTGGCGCTGCTTGGAGGTCAGGCCATGGACGATGAGACCCACCTTCAGCCCCAGGAAGCGGTGGACCTTGCCCATCCACTCGGAGTCGCGCTTGGCCAGGTAGTCGTTGACGGTAACAATGTGCACGCCCTTCCCCGCCAGGGCATTGAGGTAGGCGGGCAGGGTGGCCACCAGGGTCTTGCCCTCGCCGGTCTTCATCTCGGCGATGCGGCCCTGGTGGAGGACGATGCCGCCCACCAGCTGCACCCGGTAGGGCCGGAGGCCCAGCACCCGGTCCGATGCCTCCCGGACGGTAGCGAAGGCCTCGGGGAGGATGTCGTCCAGGGTCTCGCCGTTTGCAAGGCGCTCCTTGAACTCCGGGGTTTTCGCCTGGAGCTGGGCGTCCGTCATGGCCTTATACTCGTCGGCCATGGCCTCGATCTTGTCCGCGATGGGGTAAATGGATTTCAGCTCTCGGGAGCTGTAGTCGCCGAAAATCTTCTGCATCAGGCCCATGATCGTTTGAAACTTCCTTTCTATCGTTCCGCCGCCCGGTAGGACGGCATGAAGAATTCCATAATAAAACAAGCATAGCTTACCACAGTTTTCCCTGGAATGCAAAGGAAATTGGGCCTTCCCGAAAAAAATTCACAAAGAGCCGTACCGCTTCGGGAGCCTCAGACATTTTCTCCAACTCCGGACAAAATCATCGAATTGTTCCTTGTATAATGTGACAAAACATGTTAGAATGATGTGTACTAAGAGAGAAGGAGGGCCCGAATATGAAGCTCAGCTTTTACGGCGCGGACCAATGCGTCACGGGAAG